>CAVXRT010000041.1:0-95245 GCA_963764115.1 uncultured Alphaproteobacteria bacterium | reverse complement strand
GGCAATTCATAAACTTTTTGAAGAGCGCGTTTTCAGGTCGGAGACGATGATATCGACCCATGGCCAGTCCGCGTATTTGTCGCCGGTCTGCCTCAGATGCGTGTAGCGCTTGAGTGATTGCCAGGATCGATGGCCGGAGGAGGCTGCGGCGCGCGGAATACTGAGGCCCATCTCGAACAGCCGCGAAATTCCGTCGTGACGCATGTCGTGAAAGTGCAGATCGTCGATGGCCAGCAATTTGCACGCGCGGGTAAAAGCGGCGCAGATTGCATCGGTGCTGTAAGGAAAGATGCGCGCGGCGTTCCGCGGCATTGCCTCGACAATGCGCAGTGCCGGGTCTGGCAGGTCGCACCACACGTCGTTGCCGATTTTCTCGCCGGGGTGCTTCATGTTGCGCACGAGGATGCGCTTGCCTTCGCGGTCGAGGTCGCGCCACTCAATTAGCGTGATCTCCTCTTGCCGCCTTGTGGAAAAGATCGCGAAGGCGATGATCGCGGCCATGGGTGAGGACTGTGGCGTCTTGATGCGCTTCTCGCGGAAATGGTCGAGGATGAGGTCCAGTTCGGCGAGCGTTGGGCGTCGATCACGTGCATCCGATTTGCTCGTGATACCGAGGCTCGTAGCGACGATGAATGCGTCCTTCATCGCCTGATGATCGAGGGGGTATCCCCAGGCCGGCCGCGCGATACGGAACACGGCGGAGAGATGAGAGAGATAATTTGCGACGGTTTGCGGCTTGCGGCCTGAAGCCAAGGTCTGCGCGAATTCGACGATGTCTTGTGAGCGGATGTCGACGCATGGCCGGTCGGCGATATCGTAGCCCTTGATAGCGGCGAGAACCTGCGCCTTGGTGCGCCCTATCTTCTTGCGGCTTTCTGCCGTGTAGCGATCAATAGCGTCTCGAAGCAGTGGCGACTTCTTCGTCTGGCTCACGCCGAGGAGCGCGTCCGGCTTCGCCAGTTCGGTCTCTCGCTTCTTGATCCATGCGGCAGCGGCCTGTCTCCTGATCGAACGTTTTCGTCTCTCGGTGCGCGATTTTTCCATCGCGATAGATGAGGATCTGCGCCATATAAGCGGTTGATCCGTCTTTGCGGTTGCGCGAAACGATGGTGCCCACTACAGCATGGCCTTGCTCAATCTACAGCATGTGCTGTAGTTGATGGCAGAAATGGGCGAAAACCGTCAAAAATGAGAAGTGAACGGACGTGATTAACGAACCAAGAGAATATGCGGCAAAGTGCGCTGGGTAAGGAAAAAAACCGAGAATTCAGCCCCTGGCGCTTCTGCGTGGCGCCCATGATGGATTGGACCGACCGTCATTGCCGCTTTTTTCACCGGCAGTTGACGCGGCGCGCGCGGCTGTACACGGAGATGGTTACCTCGGCGGCGATCAGGCATGGCGACCGCCAGCGGCTTCTCGGCTTCCATCCGATCGAGCATCCGGTGGCGCTGCAGCTTGGCGGGTCTGACCCCGGGGAACTGGCGCACGCCTCCGAGATCGGGCTCTCCTTCGGCTACGATGAGATCAACCTGAATTGCGGGTGCCCGTCCGACCGCGTGCAGTCGGGCCGCTTCGGCGCTTGCCTCATGGCGGAACCCGAGCTTGTCGCAACCTGCATCGCGGCGATGCGCGGCGCTGTGGGCGGCGATGTGCCGGTCACCGTGAAATGCAGGATCGGCATTGACGACCAGGACAGCGAAGCGGATCTCGTTCGTTTCATCGAGTGCGTGGCCGCTAGCGGCTGCAGCACCTTTATCGTGCATGCCCGCAAGGCGTGGCTGCAAGGCCTGAGCCCCAAGGAGAACCGCGAGGTTCCGCCACTCGATTACGATCGCGTCCACCGGCTCAAGGCGGCGTTTCCCGAGTTGACCGTCGTCATCAATGGCGGAATCGCGACAATCGGCGAAGCCGCGGAACAGTTGAATGCCCTCGACGGCGTCATGCTCGGGCGCGCGGCCTACAAGTCGCCAGCAATCCTTGGAGATGTCGATGGCAGTCTATTCGAGGCGGATTGCACTGCGCCTCTCCCGCACGCCGTGCTGGAGGGCATGCTGGATTATGTCGTGAAAGAACTGGAACGGGGGACGCGCTTGTCTTCCATCACGCGCCATATGACCGGCCTCATGAACGGACGACCGGGGGCGCGGCTTTTCCGGCGGCTTCTGACGGAGGAGAGCGTGAAGGAGGGCGCCGGCCTCGATGTGCTGGGGGCGGCGATCGATGCGGCGCGCCGGGCTGAAGAAAGGACCGCGCGCCTGGCCGCATAGGGTTCCTCTGGTCAATCGGATGCGGGCGTCCGGTGTTTTGTATGCACTGGCGAATGGCGGCATCTGTTTGTCAACTTGTCCCTGACGCTTTCGTCTGCCTTCCTTCTTCTGAAAGATCTTCGGCGAAGTCGCCTTGCCGGCAGGTTAACGAGAGCGTGAGTCCGCTCCAACCCTTGATAATTCAGAGATAATTGCGGGAAAAATGCCGAGCGCGGAGGCCATTGCCGCCTGCGCCGCAGCTGTTCCGGGGTGCGCGCAAGCGTTAATTCGCGAAATGAAAACATATTTAACGGACTTTTGCTCGTCCCAGTAAATGAAGAAATTCCGGCATTAAATTCTATTTAATGGGCAATCCATTAACCATAAAACATCGATTGATTTCAATGTCTTATAACAGCTTGTTCCTATCCGGTCGTAGGCGCGGCGCTCCTCCGTATCGCACGGAGTGAACGACTTTTTAAGCAAACTCAGGGCGGGAAATAAATCCGGCGCGAGCCTGTTAACCGTGTTCGGTTAATTTAGCAGCGCGGTGATGAAGAGTTTACCAATAGAGCCTGCGCAAGCGCCGTCCACGAAGCTAAGCCCTATCCCGGTTGGTCCCGCGCCAATAGGCGATGGTGAATGTTGCACGATGCCGAATGGCGGTCAGGGTCGTAAAGAGATGTTCAAAAAAATTGAACTTACGTCCGCAAATACCTCAAAAGCAGCACCGATCACTGATCTATGCTTTCGCCCGTTCGCCTGCGCGTTTAAATTTGACAATATTCGAGCCCAATTCCTGACACACGAATTTTCTACAGGAAATCATAAAAGTATCTAAATCTCTCTCGAGGCTTTCATAAGATGGTGTTTCGCCCTCATTGAACGTGAGCTCCTCCAGGGCCGCCGCAGACTTCGCGAGCTGCAATGCTCCTATGGTTCTGGCGCTGCTCTTGATTGCATGCAAGATTTGTTGTCTGTTATCCAAGTGCAAATGCGAACTATTTGATTTCAGCAGTTCGACGCTTTGCCTCGTTTCATGTTCGAACCTTGGCAAGATTTTGTTGCTGAAAGCGTCCGATCCAAACATTTCGATCAGCAAATGCATCCTACCTGCATCGAACACCGAAGCTTCTTCCTGAACTCGCGGTGGAGACGAAATCTGGGTGGTACCGCGATCATTGGTTTTTGTGCGCACAAGCAAAGCGCGCAGTTCTTCAAGGGCGAGAGGTTTATGAAGGACCTCGAACATGCCTGCGGCAAGGCAACGGCTTCGGGTCTCCTCGGAAATATCGGCCGTTAGGGCAACAATGACGGTACGCGATTCCCTGGAGACGGCCGATTGATAGAGTTTGCAAACCTCAATGCCGTCCTGCTCAGGCATGTTGACATCCAATATGGCGACATCAATTTCGTTGCCCAGAAGTTGCTCAAGAGCCTCGTCCCCTGTTCGCGCTTCCAGGACTGTGTGGCCGTCAAGCTTCAACATTCTCCCTGCGACCTCACGGTTCATTTCATTGTCGTCTGCGACCAGTACAATCTTACCGCCGCAAGCGGAGGCTTCCTTCGGGACGGCGCTACGGGAGCAATGCCGGCGGCGCCAATCAACCAGCGTCCGAACCAGTTCAGGCGAAATTGCGCTCAGTGAGTCCACAATCCCCGTGGCGTGCGCCAAATATTCACTGTTCGCAGGGGTGTCGAATTCAGCGATAATGAGTAGCGCGGGGGGAGGCGTACTATCCAGAAATTGGCGGAATTGGTTCCAATCAGCCGGCGCCATCCTCTTCGGATCGGCAATGAAAACGACATTTGTGTCAGGATCGCTAGCCTGCTTGGTGAGGCCTGAGCAGTCTTTACATTCCTCAAGAAATCGAAATTCGCGCTTGATCACAGCGTCCCCAGGAACGTCAAGACCAAGTGCAGAAATAGCGGTGTGTTGATCGTCTGGCGATTGAAGACGCTGAGCTGCCTCAACATGGCCAGCAGGTATTTCAACCCAGAATGTCGATCCCTTGCCACTCGCGCTCAGGCACCCAATCTCTCCCCCGAGCAGACTGACAAGCGATTTGCATAACGACAGGCCCAGTCCGACGCCGCCTTCATCTTCAACTCCACTAGGAACAGCGCGGACGAATCGATCAAAAATACGAGCCTGTGCATCGGGATCAATACCCGGGCCGGAATCTTGAACATCAATGCAAAGTTTTTCTGTCTCTCCACCACCTATGAGTGATACTTCAACAACCACGAACCCCATTTTCGTGTACTTAATCGCATTGGTCGCCAGATTGAGGATAAGGGTCTGAATGATGTCTGGATCCGACCTCAGTGTTTTCGGTAAGGCCGTTCTAAATCTGAAAGCAAATTTAAGTTTTTTCTTCCAAGCAAGTGGGGCCAGGATGCTCTCAACCTCCATCAGTGTATCAATAACATCAAAGATTCTTTCCTGTGCTCGTCCTCCTCCGCTTTCGACCGCCTGAAATTTTAAAATCGTATCAAGCATTCTGGTTAAGCGATTGGCGGCAATCTCAGTAAAAGCAGCATTTTCTCTTTCAAGAGCGGTGGGCGCTGTCGTCTTTGAGATTTGCGCTAAGCCAAGGATTGCATTCAAGGGGGTGCGCAGCTCGTGACTGATCATTGATAAGAAAGCTGACTTGGCTGTGCTCGCTGCTGTCGCCTGGTGCATAGAAGAGCGTAGTTTTCTGATCAGACTGGACGTGTAAATCGGGATAGCAATGATCGCGACAAGAAGGCCCGCTGAAAATTGCCACTCGTGACGCCAATAGGGCGTCACGAGCACCATAAGGATAAAAGATACGCCATTGGCAACCATAGATAAATACATGAACCGGATGCCAAACCGGAAGCCGTTTCCTAAAATCACCCATAGATAAACTGGAAAGAAGAGGGCGGCCGACCGCTCTCCATAGTGAATGAGAAGACTAAGAGCGAGTGCATCTGCGCAGATAGAAGCAGTGCGGCGAGCGATATGCCTTTCCGGAAAAATTACGAGGTGTACTAGAAGGCCAAGCCCTATTATCCAGGCAGCAACTAGCAAGAGAACGATCGATACCGGGCTAGAATTTTCGTGCCGCTCAAAGACATGAGATACGATTACGTAAACAGTGATTGCAATCCCAACAGCATAACGCGTCAACATCTGTGAGAATTCAAGCGGCTCCGCTCGCAGTGCCCTGCTGAGCCTCTCGTAAACTGGGCGAAAGGGCCTGACACAAACAGCGATAAGGCCTTGAATATCTTGCCTCGGCGCCTGACGGTCACGTTTTCTGGTCGAGTAGCTCCGCGTGGCAATCATGATTTCCCCGCAAAAAGCGAAGCCGCCGTCGATAGGTCTTGCTTTGGTTCAACGGCCGTGCTTGGAGACAAAATGAGGTCGACTTTTGCGTCGATAATTTTATTACTCTTTATTTCAAAAGTCTTTTTTGAACATCTTCCGAAAACAAATTCAATAAAATTTGTATTTATTTTGATATCCTCTGTGACATCCGTGGGAGAAGGGTAAGAGCTTTTGATATTGCTTGTAGGGTGCATGTCGAAAGGGAGCCCCTTACTCACAAATCTACGATGCCGATATCGCGTAATCACTCGAGACATACCACCGCGATGTTCGTTCCCAAAAGAAAACATCACCTTCTGGCAAAAGGACTATTTTATTGCTTTGCAAAATTATACGAGGCTGGTTAATCTCCTTTCGCGTTATGGTTGTGGTTCCGCAATCGCATACGAGATACCCGAGCGCGGAGAATTCATTGAGTGAGAGATTTGATGCGACTGGCAATCTCTGGGTCTGAGCAGTTCATTATCGACGAATGTAATGCGACTTCAGGATTTGAGGGCCACCTTGCGGCCCAAAGAGCCAATACGGAGATAGCGAGAGGGGACACTGGCGCCGAAGCGATTTTGCGCCTCATCCGAAGCCTCGGTCTAAAAGAACTCAGGGTTGATCTGGATACAAGCCTTGGGGCCGTGTGGTGCTTTCAGCAACACTGTCAGCGTCCATGCTTCACGCTCTCGCTATTGAAGGACATTCGAGCGATCCAGAGGCTTATAACTGACTTTCACCGCGATCATCCGGAGGATGCCCGTCGTCTTGCGAGATTTCTGATCTGGGGCTCCGATTTGAGCAACATCTTTAATCTAGGGGGTGACCTAAGCTATTTCGTACATCTGCTTGAGCAATCCGACTTAGTTCGCCTCAAGGCCTACGCGATGTCTTGTCTGGACGTATGCTTCGCAAATTACTCAGGATTGCATGCCGATGTTATTGTTGGTGCGTTGGTAGCTGGTGACGCTCTAGGGGGCGGCTTCGAGTCTGCCCTTTCATGTGACTTTATCGTTGCCGAAAGCCCTGCTCGCTTTGGGCTGCCTGAGATCTTATACGGCCTCTTCCCAGGCATGGGAGCATATTCCTTTCTTTCCAGGAGGATCGGCCAAGCGAAAGCGGAAGCCCTAATATTAGAAGGGCGGCTTCATAGCGCTTCCGAGATTCAGCAGCTTGGTTTGATCGAGCTCGTTGCAGCTCCCGGCCAAGGACGCCTGGAAATGGAACGTCATCTCTCGAAGCTTTCCAAACGATTTGATGCTGTTCTCTCCGTATACCATGCAAAACGACGGACCGCTCCGATCAGCTATCGAGAAATGACCGATATTGTCGAAGATTGGGTCGCCACTGGTGCTCAACTGTCACCCAAGAGCCTGCGGAAAATGAAAAAGCTCGCGATTGCGCAAGATGCGCGGCGAGACCTGTGTAGACCCGTATAGCTCTCGTGCTATCGCGTAGCGATTTAGTGCTTCTGCCTTCCTGAGACGAAACCGAACGTTGGCCGCGAACGCTGGGCATTAAAAATATTTAGTTGAATAGCGCGATCTCAGCATCGGGGTCGAAACCCGACGTGGCGGTTTCTCGAGAACCCATGCGCGCAATTGGCAGTTTCGGGATCCAAATGCCGTCGTTTCCGAAGCTGCCAACATCCCGCCGTTGCCCCTCAGGTTCTGCAAAGCGAAGCCGTTGCTGCAGGCCGTCGGCGACTTCGGACCGGGAAGCAGAGGGTTGTCACAATAAAGTGTTGATGAAGGGCAATGCAGGAGACATGAAAAAGATTCAGAGCCTACTTGTGGGTAGGCAACTGTTTTCGCCCGCAATATTCCTTGTATAAAGTAGAGCTTCCGGTGTCCGGCAATACGTGTTCATAAAAGCTGATTGTTTTCCGATTATAGACGCTCAAGCTTTTCTGTGCGCAGATGAGTATCATATCATTTTAGGAGTTCACATCATAATGCGTGCTCACCCCATGATAGCTTCCCTAACCCTAACCTTGGCCTTGGGAACAGTTGCTCATGCTCATCAAATTCAGCCCAATGTCAACAGTGCAGTAGTTTTAGCACAACATCACGGCGGCGAACATTGGGGCGGCGGCGAACATTGGGGCGGAGGCAGACATTGGGGCGGCCGCGGAGATTGGGGCAACGGCGGCGGAGGTTGGCGCGGGGGATATGCGCGGAGGGAAACTGAGCAGAGGGGCGCGCGTGGCCATCAGCTATGTGATGGCCGGGGTGAACCCCCAGGGTGCGTGCCGCCTCCTATCCCAAATCGCCCGCTATGAGATCCGAAAGCAAGCATCGCGGCTTGAGCAATTTTCGAGACCCAACTCTTCTGCTACCGGCCTAACCGGGAGATGCCGCACGCTTCTCAAGGCAGGTTGCAACCGCTCGCGAAGGGGTGTCGTTCGCAAATTCCCCCTTCCTTCGTTGGCGAAACTGAAACAGCTTGCTTAGATTGGCGAGGCATACCCATAGCATCCCGCGTCCGAGGGGACGCGGGCGTCGTTGTGATCGTCGCCGAAATGCGCCTCGGCGCATTCGAAGCCTAATAATTCTGCTGCGTCTTGCTGCGGTATTGGTCTACCTTCATGGACTTGCGCTGCGCATTCCAGTTCTCGGACGAAAGCGCCTTCGCGTCGGCTTCGTTCTTGTCCGCAAGCTTGCGCAAAGGCGCGGCTGCGGCCGGCGATTGCGCCTGAAGCCGGCTGGCTTCGGCGCGCAGGGAGGCTGCATTCTGCTCAAGCTGCTGCTTCGCATCCGCGACGTTGCCGGCGTCACGCGCCAGAACGGCCTTCTCGCTGCGCTCGTTGGCGAGTTGGGTCGCGACGTCCGCTGCGACGCTTGCATTGGCGCCGCGCGTCGCCTCCTCGGATGATGCGCTGAAGCTGACTTGCGCCTGCGCCGCGACTTTTGTGCGAGCCTTCGTCTTCGGGTCGAGATAGGAGACGTTCACGTCTGCAATCGCGCCTGAGCCTTCAGCTTTGCCCTTGGCGACTTCAAGCTCGATGAGCAGATAGCGCTCCTGCTTGCCGCCGATCTGATTGAGCCGGAAGCTGACGCGGCGCCCGTCAACCTTCACATCGCGTCCGAGCCCGCGCAAAGGCGTCACGCCGTCCGGGCAGATGATTTCGATGTCGACGTCCTGGCCGACAACGGAAAGAACGTCGCCGAATTCCTTGTTGAAGATGTCCGCGAGCTGTTCGGGGTTTTCGACAAAAGCGTGGTTGCCGTCGCTTGCAAGCGCGAGCCTCGTCATCAGTTCCTCGCTGTAATCGAGGCCGAGGCCGATGGTGGTCACGGCGATGCCCTGGCTGCCGAGTTCGCGGCCGAGCGCTTCAAGCTCGGCGGCCGAGCTTGGGCCGACATTCGCCTGCCCATCCGACATAAGGATCACCCGGCTGATGCGCTCGGGCGAGACCGCTTCCCCAACGCTTTGGCCAGCTTGGCGGACGGCGGCGTATATCGCCGTCTGGCCGCCGGGCCCGATAGCCTCGATCCGTCTTTTCATCTCCTCGAAGTTCTCGAAGGGACCCGCCGGAACGGGGATCTGCACGCGGTGATCGAACGCAATGACCGACACGCGGTCTTGCGGGGATAGTCTCGAAAGAGCCAGGATCGCCGCTTCTTTGGCCTGCTCGATTTTCGCGCCCGTCATGGAACCGGAGCGGTCGATGACAAGCGAGACGTTGACCGGCGGCCGCGACGCCGATTCCTCATAGGGGAGGCCTTCAAGTTTGATCCTGAGATAAGCCTTGTTGTCCTGGCCCGCGGCGAGCACGGCCTGACTTGGTTCGACCGCGAGCTTGATGCGCTGCTCGGCCTGGGCTGAGGCGCCCAGCAGACCGAGACACAGGATGCTTAAGAGATGCCGATGAATGCGGACACGTATGGACATGACGCCATGACCTTTCTTTCCTCCAAGCCAAAACTAGTGTGGCGTCTCGCAATTGCCTCCGCCATTGGCGGCTGGCTCTCATAGGCAATTGCGAGACATAAGCCACACTAGCTCCTTGTTTTTGCTAGTGTCCCTTAGTCTCCGAATTGCCGTTCGAGCTCGTTTCAAACTGGGTGGCAATTCGGAGACGGGACACTAGCGCTATGTTTCGGCTTGGGCGGCAATCGGGTCACGATTTGGTCAATTCACGGCGCAGGAATGGCGTAAACAAGGACGGCAAGGCCGGGGTCAGCATCGGGCATGGCGAACGGCGCGAACCCGCGCGTCCGATAGAAGTTTACTGCGCGCGATTTCGCGCCGGTCACGACGTGGATGCCGGGCGAGCCCGTGTCCCGGCAGAGCTGCAAGAAGCGCGCAATAAGAAGCCGCCCTACGCCATGACCCTGATACCCGGGCTTCACATTGATATGGAGATGGGAGGGATAGCCCCGAAGCGCGGAACAAAAGGCAGGCGTGTAGAGGGAAATGTCCTCGATGATGGGGCGCGCCGCCTCCGAGAAGCTGTCGAGGCAGCCTGCCAGATAGCCTATCGCCGCGCTGTTTTCGTCCAGGGCCAGGAGGAACGATGCTGGATCGGCATCGAGGTAACGGCCGAACCAGCGTTGATAAAAATCATCTCGATCCGACGGCGACTCGAAGACCTTCGTGTTCGCCGTCTCGAAGAAGATTTCCGCAGCTTGCCCGATCAGCCACATCCGATTCGCCGCATCCATTTCGGTTAGCGGCAGAATATCGGCCACGGCTAAAGTCTCCCGAATGAGATAGTCCGGAGCGAGCCGCTATTCCGCGGCGCGCTTATGGTGGCTGTTGCCCAACTTGTCCGCCAGTCCTTCGATATTCTCGGTGAGGCTTTCGATCCGCGGCATAGCCACGATGTTGTAGCCGGAATCCACATAGTGGATTTCGCCGGTAACGGCCGTGGAAAGATCGGAAAGAAGGTACAGCGCTGCCCCGCCGACCTCGTCCAAAGCCGGTGTCCGGCCGAGCGGAGAATGCTGCTTCTGATAGTTGAAAATAACGCGCGCATCCGAGACGCCCGAGCCCGCCAGCGTCCGCATCGGCCCTGGCGACAAGCCATTGACGCGAATGTTCTGCTGGCCGAAGTCCACTGCGAGATAGCGTACGGAAGCCTCAAGGGCAGCCTTTGCAACGCCCATCACGTTATAGCGAGGTACGACGCGCATCGACCCGCCATAGGTCAGCGTGATCATCGAGCCGCCGCTCGTCATCAGCGCCGCTGCGCGTTTCGCGATTTCCGTGAAGGAGAAGCACGAAATGACCATCGTGTTGATGAAGTTCTCGCGGGTCGTATCGGCGTAGCGTCCCTTCAACTCGTTGCGGTCGGAGAAGGCGAGGGCGTGGACGAGAAAATCGATGGAGCCCCACTGCGATTGGAGTTCGGAAAAAACGGCATCGACCGATTTCAGGTCAAGAACATCGCACGGAAGGATGATCTTTGCCCCGAGGCCTTGCGCGAGTGGGACGGCGCGCCGTCCAAATGCATCGCCCTGATACGTAAAAGCTAATTCCGCGCCTTGGCCTGCGAGCACGCGGGCTATGCCGTAGGCGATCGACCTGTCATTGGCCACGCCCATAATCAGCCCGCGTTTACCCGCCATCAATGGCGACGGCTTTGCAATATCCACCACAGTCAT
Source organism: uncultured Alphaproteobacteria bacterium (assembly GCA_963764115.1). Classification (GTDB taxonomy): domain Bacteria; phylum Pseudomonadota; class Alphaproteobacteria; order Rhizobiales; family Rhodomicrobiaceae; genus Rhodomicrobium. Next base: position 84,046 of record CAVXRT010000041.1, on the reverse strand, counting down.
CGATCGAGGCCTTTCTAAACCCTGCCAGCAGCTACGCTCTTACCCGTCGTAGCGCTTGAAGATCAAAGTAGCGTTTGTTCCACCAAAGCCGAAACTGTTCGACATCACACAGTTGAGCTCGACATTATCGAGTCGCTTACGCACAATCGGCATATCCGAGAAAGCTGGGTCAAGCTCCTCTATATTTGCGGATTCACACACAAATCCGTTATTCATCATCAGAAGCGAATAGATGGCCTCCTGCACGCCTGCCGCTCCAAGCGAGTGGCCGGTCAGCGACTTGGTAGCGGACAGAAGCGGCACCTTGGATCCAAATACCTCGCGTATCGCCTCAATTTCCTTCAAGTCGCCGATCGGCGTCGCCGTCGCGTGAGGATTGATGTAATCGATCTTGCAGTCGAGATTTTGCATCGCAAGCTTCATGCAGCGCACCGCGCCTTCACCGGAGGGCGCCACCATGTCGAACCCATCCGAGTTGGCGCCGAAGCCGGCGACCTCGCCATAGATCTTTGCGCCTCGCGCCTTGGCCCTTTCCAGTTCTTCGAGGACCAGCACACCCGCTCCGCCTGCGATAACAAAACCGTCACGATTGATATCGTACGCCCTGCTTGCTTTTTGCGGTGTATCATTAAAGTTTGATGACATCGCGCCCATTGCGTCAAAAAGAACCGAGAGCGTCCAGTGCAATTCCTCGCCGCCGCCGGCGAACATGACGTCCTGCTTGCCCCACTGGATCATCTCGGCGGCGTTGCCGATGCAATGCGCCGATGTCGAACAAGCGGAAGAAATCGAGTAGTTGATTCCCTTGATATGGAAGGGGGTCGCCAGTGTGGCGGAGTTTGTGCTGGACATCGCCTTCGGCACTTCGAAGGGGCCAACCTTGCGAGGCCCTTTTTCCCGCGTGGTGTCTGCGGCCTGGACGATGGCGCGCGCCGAAGGGCCGCCAGAGCCCATGATCAGCCCCGTGCGCTCGTTGACGACGTCTTTCTCTTCGAGCCCCGCATCGACGATCGCCTGCTGCATGGCGATGTAATTCCAGCCGGCGCCAGCACCCATGAAGCGGCGGACCTTGCGGTCTATCATCGCTTCCCAGTCGATTTGCGGTTCTCCGTGAACCTGGCACCGGAAGCCCCTCTCGGCGTAATCTTTCGCCTTGACGAGGCCGGACCGCGCTTCACGCAAGGAGGAAAGCACCTCTCGGCTGTTGTTACCAATGGACGAGACGATGCCCATTCCTGTGACAGCAACACGTCTCATGTCATAACCCCACGTTGTCGTAAAAGGTTTCTAAAAGGCCAGCGATGGCGCTCAGGGAAGCTCAGCCAGCGGCTTGCATGCTCATATTGGCGCCGGCGAAAAGACCCACACGGAGCTCTTTCGCCGAGTATATGAGCGTGCCGTCCGCTTTGAGATGCCCGTCGCCCACCCCTAGCGTGAATTTCCGGCGGATGATCCTTTTGAGATCAACGATATATTCAAGCCGCTTGATGCTTGGCGTGACCATGCCGGTGAATTTCACCTCGCCGACGCTCAGCGCCCGGCCCTTGCCCGGCGCGCCCGTCCACCCGAGAAAAAACCCAAGCATCTGCCAAAGCGAATCTAGCCCAAGGCATCCGGGCATCACCGGGTCGCCTTTGAAGTGGCAGGCGAAAAACCACAGATCGGGGCGCACGTCCATCTCGGCGACGACGCGGCCGCGCCCGTGCTCTCCATCCGTCTCGGATATGCTCGAAATGCGGTCGAACATCAGCATCGGCGGAAGCGGCAGCTGCGCGTTCCCCGCCCCGAATAATTCGCCGCGCCCGCAAGCGAGCAAGTCCTCGTAGTCGTAGCTGTGGCGCCGCTCAGTCATCATTCCCCTTTATTCTCTCATCAGGCCCGCAGTCCGGCAAGGCGTTCCCTTAACTATCACACCTTGCGGCTCTCGCAACCCGTCTCCAATTCTGTTGGCGTCGGGCTCCGCGGGACAGCGCTTGCGAGTTAAGACGCCACTCTTTATAGTACAAGGCTAGAGCCAAGGGAATGCTGAGAGAAATGCCTGGTGACGTTCCCGAATTGCCAAGCGAGCGGCTTCGCATGACAGGCTTGCGGCCTACGCGTCAACGCGTCGCGCTCGCAGAGCTGCTGTTCGGGCGGGGAGACCGGCATTTCACGGCTGAAATGGTGCATGCCGAGGCGGTCAAGAATGGCGTCCCGGTCTCGCTCGCGACTGTCTACAATACACTTCATCAATTCGTCGAAGCGGGTCTCCTGCGAGAGGTCGCGATAGAAGGTTCGAAGACTTATTTCGATACTAAAATATCCAACCATTTTCATTTCTTCTTCGAAAAGGACGGCGTGCTGGTCGATATAGAGCCGGCCAACATCAGGGTAGAAAATTTACCGAAGCCGCCTGAGGGCATGGAGATTACCCGGATCGACGTCCTTGTCAGGCTGGCGCCGAGCAAATAGCGGCTGGGGCGCCAAGGTTGTTTAGGACTTGCGGCAACAGGAGCGCAAAAGTCTTGAGGGATATGCTTGACGAGGAACCCCCTTCTCAGAAGAACGTTTTCGGAGAACCATTGGCGGCATGCTCCAATAACCCCCTTACCGGGTTCTTTCGCGACGGCTGCTGCAACACCCATGAGCAGGATGTCGGCTCTCACACCGTATGTGTGGTCATGACGGCCGACTTCCTGGCCTTCTCGAAGGCGGCGGGGAACGATCTTTCGACCCCCATGCCCGAGTATGCGTTTCCCGGCCTCAAGGCGGGAGACCGGTGGTGCTTGTGCGCGGCGCGTTGGCGGCAGGCCTTCGAAGCCGGTAGGGCTCCCCGCGTCGTGCTAGCCGCGACGCATGAGCGGGCTCTTGAGGTTGTCGCTCTGCAAGACCTGAAACGCTTCGCGATCGATCTCTCTTGAGAGCCGCTCATTCGCTAGCGCTGCTTAACCTTGATGACATTCGATTTGGCTGAGAGGCGCGTATCTTTGCCGACGAAAAATCGACAGCGCGGAAATTTGAGCGGGCATTCCACGCTCTTCGTGTAAGTCGCCAGAGCGGTGCGGCAGCGCGGATATTTGGTCGGGCACATAGCCGGGCTTTTTAACGCTTCGCGCAGGAGGCGGCATTGAAGCTGCTTCGGATTGCAGGCTTTGGCAAAGTTCTCGACGGCCTGTCTCGGGTCTGCCGAGAGGCTTATCGCCGGGATCAAAGATTTCCCACCCGCGCCCGCGCCGGAGACCAGCCACTTGTTTCTCTCCGTGGAGGCGGCAAGGACAGACTGGCTCTGTTCCGAAAGGGTTGCCGCCTCTTCTCGCGTAATGGGCTTGTCTAGCGGTTTACAACCGGGAAGATGAACGGCGTGACGATGGCTGTCTCCGCGGCGGTCCGCGAAATAATACCGGCCGTCGCAAACCCATGCCGTCGGAGGCACTCGGTCCCGGTTGAAAAGGAGGTCTGCGCGGCGCAAATCGGTCCAAAACTCGTTGAGTTTCAACGTATCTTCGACGGCCGGCGCATAGGCGGCGAACCTGAAAGGCAAGGCAAGCACGGGAATGCTGACCTGACCGTTATGGAGCGCGGCCCGCACGGCGTCGTAAACTTCCTCGACGTTGTTGTCTTGAATGGCGAAGCATCCGACCGAGCCGCATTTGCCGTGAATGAGAATGCCCGAGCCGCCCCTGCCGTTGATGACATCGTACCGGTTCGGGTAGTTGATGTTCATGGCGCGGTGCCAGCGCGGATTGACGATCAGGTCCTCGGCGGTGATGTGATAGAGGCCTTCCGGCGACTGCCTGTCGCCCTCATACATCTTTGGCCCCAACCCGCCTGACCAGCGGCAAATGCTATAGGTCTTGAACAGCTCATAGCGTGGACCCTTCTCAACCCACACCTCCATCTTCGAGTTTTGCTTGTAAACGCGGAGGAAAACAGGGGAGCCAAGCTTCAAGTTTTTTGCTGCGAATTCGGCCGCCAGCAGATTTTCTTTTGCAACGGTGATCGAGCCCGAGGACGGCTCGGTGAGCGTTGCCTCTTTGGCGTCCGCGAAGGCCGCCTGACTAAAAACAAGCGCTCCCACTAATACGCAGACTCTGCGAAACTGCATCTTCACTCCTTGTAAACCACGCGTACTGCACGAACTCAAAACGGGCGGTTTGACCATCTTTCCCGCGTTAACGAAAAAGTAACGCCCTGTATACATTTCCAGAGAAAAAATGTGATGTGAATATGACGCGAGCTGGACAGATGGTCGCAAGGCTTACGACAAAATTTTACGAAAACTGTACCTTAAATTACAGAAAACCAGCTGCATCACCAAATCCGGCCTCTACATCTGTCTTTGTTCCGCCTTGTCTATGCCTTTCATCGGGCGAATAAAAGGCGGAGACATTCGAAGGTCTAACCGCCTAGTTCCAAGTGTTCTTTTAGAAAAGTATGGAGCATCGAGCTGGGTTCCAGTCTACCCTGGCGTCTCCGGTTTTAGGCAGCGGAAAAGAGATCAAAAAAGCGTTTTTTCATGCGCTTAAGGCCGAATGACCCAAGTTTTTCTAGGTCGCGTTTTTTTGCTGTTGTAAGGCTGACGCTTCAACCCAAGGAAAATATATGGAAGGTCCCGCCGGCTTTTGCGGACCGCAAACACGCCAATGTCCCGCCGCAAAAAAGCTCTTCCCCTAAACGTCAGGTTGACACCGATGCGCTTGAGGGCCTTCCTTTTCGCAGCACAGGCCCACAAGGCCGGAGGAGAGCGCCATGGCGAACGATTTCAAGGAAAGCGCCATCGGATATCATGAGGCCGATCCGCCAGGCAAACTCGCGATCACGCCGACAAAGCCGCTCGCGACGCAGCGCGACCTTTCGCTCGCCTATTCGCCGGGGGTCGCTTTCGCCTGCGAAGAGATCGTCCAGGATAATGCAGCGGCGGCGCGGCTGACGGCGCGCGCCAACCTCGTTGGCGTTGTGACAAACGGCACTGCGGTGCTGGGGCTCGGCAACATCGGGCCGCTTGCCTCCAAGCCGGTGATGGAAGGCAAGGCGGTGCTGTTCAAGAAGTTCGCGGGCATCGACGTGTTCGACATCGAGGTTGCCGCAACCGATCCGGACCGCTTCGTGGATGCCGTGGCGGCGCTTGAGCCGACCTTCGGCGCGATCAACCTCGAGGACATCAAGGCGCCGGAATGCTTCGAGATCGAGCATAAGCTCCGCGAGCGCATGAAAATCCCGGTCATGCACGACGACCAGCACGGCACCGCGATTGTCGTCGCAGCGGCGATCCTCAACGGGCTGAAGGTCGTGGGCAAGGATATCGGCGCTGTGAGGCTCGCGTGCTGCGGGGGAGGGGCGGCGGCGCTCGCCTGCCTCAACCTGCTGGTGAGCCTTGGGCTGCGTCGAGAGAACATTTTCGTCACGGACCGAGTCGGCGTGGTCTATGAGGGCCGCACGGAGGAGATGAATCCCTTCCTCGCGCGCTATGCCCGGCCGACGCAGTTCCGCAAGCTTGCCGAGACCATGGCAGGGGCAGATATCTTCCTCGGTCTATCAGCGCCGCGCGTCGTGTCGCCGGAGATGGTGGCTGCCATGGCGGACCGCCCTATCATCATGGCGCTCGCCAATCCCACGCCCGAAATCATGCCGGAGGACGTGAAATCGGTGCGACCCGACGCCATCATCGCGACTGGGCGCTCCGATTATCCGAACCAGGTCAACAACGTGCTGTGCTTTCCGTTTCTGTTCCGGGGCGCGCTTGACGCAGGCGCAACAGAGATCAACGAAGAGATGAAAAAAGCCTGCTCTATGGCGATCGCGGAACTGGCGCAGGCGGAAGCCTCCGACGTCGTGCTGACGGCGTACGGTGCTGAGAGCTTCGTCTTTGGCCGCGAGTATATTATTCCGAAGCCTTTCGATCCTCGCCTCATCACGAGGCTCGCGCCAGCGGTAGCCAAAGCGGCGATGGACTCAGGCGTTGCGGCGCGGCCAATCCGGGATTTCGACGCCTATCGGGATCGGCTGTCGCGATTCGTCTTCCGTTCGGGCCTTGTGATGAAGCCCGTGTTCGAGGCGGCGAAGAACGCGCCGAAGCGGGTCATTTTCGCAGAAGGCGAGCGCGTGAAGGTCCTGCAGGCCGCCTATCAGGTCCTTTCGGAGGGCATCGCGAAGCCGATCCTGGTCGGCAACCGGCGCTTCATCGAAGAGCGGCTTCAGAACCTCGGACTGCCCATGCAGCCGGGGCGCGACATCGAGGTCTTCGACCCAATCGAAGATCCGCGCGTGGAGGATCTTGCTGACCATTACTATAGGTTGACCGAACGCAAGGGCGTGCTTCGCTCCGACGCCCGCATAGCCGTCCGGCGTACGAATACCGTCATCGCGGCGATGCTCTTGAAGCGCGGCGAGGCCGACGCAATGATCTGCGGATCGGCGGGCCGCTTCGACCGGCACCTGAAATATGTTGGCGACATCATCGGGCGGCGGGAAGGCGTGCGCACATTCGGGGGACTGAGCGCGATCCTGCTCGACTCGGGGACATACTTCATCGCCGACACGCAGGTGAATTTCGACCCGAGCGCGTCCGAGATCGCGGAAATTGCGGTGCTCGCCGCCCGTCAGGTGAGCCGCTTCGGAGTCACGCCGAAACTCGCTTTCCTGTCCCATTCAAATTTCGGCAGCGCGGACACGACGACGGCGCGGAAGATGCGCGAGGCTCTGGCCATGTTCTGGAACCTCGCGCCGGACGTGGAGGCCGAAGGAGAAATGCAGGGCGACGCGGCCTTGTCGGCGAACATCCGGAGCGAGCTTTTCCCCCATTCGAAGCTCACCGACAATGCGAATGTGCTGATCATGCCGACGCTCGATGCGGCCAACATCAGCTTCAACACCATCAAGACTCTGAACTCCGCGATCTCGATCGGGCCGATCCTGCTCGGCGCCGCTTTGCCTGTGCATGTGCTGACGCCATCGGCGTCGGTGCGCGGCCTCGTGAACATGACGGCCGTCGCGGTTGTCGGAGCGAACGAAGGGCAGGGGTGACGACTGGCTTTTTGGTGCATCGTGCGAAAGGCGGCATTGGTCCCCGGATTGGCTTGCGCTTGCATTTGCGTCGGCGTTGCCTGGGCCGGGATCTAATGGACTTTATTGCGTCCAGTTCCGGCAGGCGTGTAAACGCTGAGACGATTCTGAAAATCTCGACGGCCACATGCGGCAAAGCTTTAGAGCTCCGCTTCAAGACGGCGACGCCCAGCTCAGCCTCGGCTTCGTGGCCTCAGCAGCATCGGACCGAACATTACCGCGAAGCCGCCGAAGGCGAGGATCCAGCCTGCGGCGGCGGTGTGCAGCATGATCTGGGGCGCGATCCCGAATGCAGCCGCGATCCGGGCGGCGGCTCCGATGATGACGCACGAGTAGATCGCCAAGGTTGCGGGTGAGGCCGTGAGCTCATGCCCGGTGTGGCCGAGGCTCGCGCGCGTCATGACCGCGAGCGTCATGACGCCGATGGCGCCCGCCGTCCATGCGTGAACGGCGGCGACCGGCGCGACAACGCCTGGGAACGCGATCGCCAGAGCCATCAGCAGGAAGCCCACGGGCACGAAAAGATAGCCCGCGTGCAGGATCGTGACCAAGGGTTCGCCAAGGGCGCGGTGGCCCCTCCAGCGCGCGAGGCGGATGAGATGCAACACGCCCGCGACGCCACAGGCAGCGCCCGTGATGAGGCTGGAGGGCGCAAAGATCCAGGCGAGCAAGGCTATTGCGGACACCGCGATGGTCGCGACATCGAACTTGCCGAATGGCGCGGGCAATGCGTCGGGGCCGCGCTTGGCGAGCCAGTTCCGCGTGAAGCTCGGCACGACGCGGCCGCCGATCAGGGAAATCAGGAGGATGGCAGCCGCGATCCCGATGCGCTTGCCATAATCGGCGACGCCATCAGTCGCCGCTTCGACATGGAAGACCAGGTTCCCGACCGCGAGCAATGAAACAAGAACCAGAACCTTCAAATTGTTCTTGTTCCCGCTCGCGAGAATCTCGCGCCCTACGATCAGGCCGAGGGCGATCAGGAAGAGCATGTCGACAGTAGCGGCGGCGCCGGCGCCGATCAGCGCGGATGTCGAGACAGCGGCCCGGCCCAGAAGCCAAAGCGCGAACAGCGCCGCGAGGCGGGCGCCGGCGACGGGCAGGCGGCCTGTCCAGTTCGGCACGGCGGTCAGGAGGAAGCCGGCCACGATGGCGGGGAGAAAGCCATAAAGCAGCTCGTGCTGGTGCCAGTCGATGGGATTGAGCGTGGTCGGCAGCGCGAGGTTTCCCTGCAGCATCGGGATGAAAAGCACCATCGCGGAGGCGGCCCAGATCGAACCGCCCAGGAAGAAGGGCCGGAACCCGTAGCTCAAGATCGCCGGGCCTCGATAAGCCCGAAGCGTTTCGGCGGTTGTCGCCATTGTTGTGTCCCTTGCGCATTTCCCATTTTGTGGTATTTGCGATACCACTTTATGAGGGAACAGTCTACCCGTTGGAAGCGAAACCATGACAGTGTTGGCAGGGTGGGGAGAGATGACGCTGGCGCTGACAGCGTTCTTCGCCTCGCACGTTGTGCCCGCGCGGCCCGCTGTCAGGCGAAGCTTGCAGGCGCATCTCGGCGGAGTCGCTTACGGCGTCATCTATTCCGCCGTGTCGCTTGGCGTTCTGGCGTGGCTGATCGCCGCCGCACGGAACGCGCCTCACATCCAGCTTTGGGACTTCGAACTCTGGCAGCTCTGGGTCCCCAATGTCGTCATGCCCTTTGTTTGCGTGCTGATCGCGTTCGGCATCGCCGCGCCGAATCCTTTGTCAATCGCGGGGCGCGGCAGCCTTTCCTTCGATCCCGGCCGGCCCGGCATCGCAGGCGTTACGCGCCATCCGCTCCTTTTGGCGATCACGCTGTGGGCGCTCGCGCACATGGTCCCGAACGGAGACCTCGCTCATGCCCTCTTGTTCGGTCTTTTCGCTGTTTTCGGAATTGTCGGCATGGCCGCGCTGGATGGACGGAAACGGCAGCAGTGGGGCCGAGAGCTCTGGGCGGAGCGAGCCGCGAAAACGTCGGCCATCCCCTTCGCTGCCCTCCTCGGAGCGCGCGTCAGCCTCAGCGATCTGCGCTTTAATCCCTGGCGCGCGGTCGCCGCGCTAGCCCTTTACGTAACGCTGCTTGGCGCGCATTCGCACCTTATAGGTGTATCGCCGCTGCCCGCATGAATGCGCGCTTGCGCTTAACCGGCGTCATGAATGGGCGCATACTTGAGTTTGGATCGATCACGGGATAAGGGCGAGCGCCGTTCCGGGGTGACGGCGGCGAATCGCTGGCGCGTCCGGCTCAGTGTTCAGAGGGGGAAATCGATGGCGGATGTGACGAAGCTCAGCGGTCCTGACGGCATCGGGGCCGCAAATGCCCCGGCGCCTGTGAGGGCGGACAGCCTCGGGGTAAGCGGCATCGCGCATGGCTTCTTTCTTCGCACCGGCGGCGTCTCGGAGGGGATCTTCGCGTCGCTCAACTGCGGCCGGGGTTCGGGCGATGACCGGGCCTGCGTCGAGGAAAACCGTGCGCGCGCGGCGAGCGCGCTTGGCGTCCGCTCCGAAGCCCTCATCGGACCGCACCAGGTTCACTCCGCAAAAGCCGTCATCGCGCATGTCCCTTGGCAGGCGTCGGACGCCCCCCAGGCGGACGCCATCGTGACGAGCACGCCGGGCCTCGCGCTCAGTGTGCTGACCGCCGATTGCGCGCCGCTTCTCATGGCCGACGCCGAGGCGGGCGTTGTCGCCGCAGTTCATGCCGGCTGGAAGGGCGCGAAAGCGGGCGTCATAGAAAGCGCCATCGAGGCGATGGAGAGCTTAGGCGCGCACGCGCCGCGCATCGCCGCCGCCATCGGCCCCGCCATCTCGCAAGCGGCTTATGAGGTCGGCCCGGAGTTCAAGGCGGCGTTCGTCTCGGGCTGTGAGGGCAATGACGCGTATTTCTCGGAGGCCCGCCCCGGCCACATTCATTTCAACCTGCCCGGATATGTTCAAGACAAGCTGGCGATGCTGGGCATCGGACATGTCAGCGACGCCGGTGTGTGCACCTATGGGAACGAATCGATTCTTTTCAGTTATCGGCGCTCCTGCCATCGACGGGAGCCGGATTACGGACGCCAGATTTCGGCAATAGTGCTTCGATGATGTGGATAACTTGGCAGGCAACCCCTGATTTCAGCGGGTTTTTGCAGTGCGAGGCGCGGGTGTGGCCCCGCTGCCTAGACGGCGTTTGCGCCGGGGGCTAAATTTTCGGCGTTAAGAAGATTCGGCGGAATAATAAGTGCCGGTATCAGTCAAGTACCGCCGTCCTAGAGCCATGAAAATCAAGGAGTGGAAAAGTGACGCGCGAGAATAAACCGGCCGCGCAGAGCGCAGCTCGCCGTGCCGCGTCGCTCTTGACTGGGGCGCTTTTGCTTGCGGGCCTTACGGGCTGCAGCGGTGATCTCTTTCTGAAGGGCGACTCGGCCAATTCAAACATTAAGGCCAAACCTGCAGTCGCATTGGCGCCTGCGCAAGGCGTTCCGCAAAAATACGCCGGCAAGGTCAACGACCAGCTTGCAGCGACGATCAAGGCCAACGGCGTCGCGATCGTCGATGCGAAGGATGCCATCTATGTCGTGAAGCCGACCTACGTCGCCCAGGCCGAGGCCAAGCAGGGCACGAAGGTGGCGTACACCATCGACGTCATGGACAAGGCTGGCAACAAGGTTCGCACCATCACAGGTGAGGAAATCGTTTCTCAAAAGCGTGGGGGAGATTCCTGGCGCCACGTGAACGATGAAGCGCTCCAGAAGGTCGCCGTGAGGTCCGCGACGGATGTGAATGCCTGGATCGAGAACCCGAACGCGCCAGCCCCCGCCCCGGCGGTTGCGAGCGCCAAGCCCGCAGACGCGGCTCCCGTGAAGGAAGCGGCGGCTAACCCGGCTCCCGCTCCCGTGAAGACGGCGGCCAACACCGCTCCTAAGGCTTCCCGTACGAAGGCTCCGGCCGAGACGGCTACGCTTGCTTCAGCGGTTGATACGTCGGCTCCGGCGCATCCTGTCCAGACGGCCTCGGCTGCTCCTCAGGAACTGGTCGCAGTCGTTCCGACCGTGAGCGGCGCGCCCGGCGATGGCAAGACGTCTCTGTCCGACGCCATGAAGAAGGCGCTCGGCCGCCAGGGCATCAAGCTCGCATCGTCAGGCGCCGGCGCCTACAAGATCCAGGGCCAGGTCGAGTTGGGCGCTGTTTCGAACGGTCAGCAGCCGATCACCATCCGCTGGGTCGTGATCGATCCGTCCGGCAAGCAGATGGAAAAGACCGTCGTGCAGAACAACAAGATCAACGCCGGCAGCCTCGATGGCGCATGGGGTGAGGTCGCGGAACAGGCGGCAGGCGCCGCAGCCTCCGAGGTCACGAAGCTCCTGAGCAAAGGCTCCGGGCAGGCCCAGGCCTCGAGCGGCTCGGCCGGCTAATACAATCGTAGCCTGCTTCAACGTGCGAGTGGAAATTACACACTCGCAGGGTTACAGATATCGAGCGCGCTGTCAGAGGCGCGCTCGTTGCTGTTTCTGTGAACCTTTTGTGACAATGGAATGCCTCCCATGAAGCTGGTCGCCGGCAATAGCAATCGGCCCTTGGCCCACGCCATAGCCGCTTATCTCAAAACGCCGTTGACGCAATGCCACGTGCGCCGCTTTTCGGACATGGAGATCTTCGTCGAGATCCGCGAAAATGTCCGGGGAGAGGACGTCTTCATCATCCAGTCGACGTCCTATCCCGCCAATGACAACCTCATGGAGCTGCTCATCATCATCGATGCGCTCCGCAGAGCCTCGGCGCGGCGGATCACCGCCGTCGTCCCCTATTTCGGCTATGCGCGCCAGGATCGCAAGACGCTGCCGCGCACGCCCATTTCCGCGAAGCTCGTCGCGAACATGATCACGCATGCCGGCGCGGACCGGGTGCTGACCGTCGATCTGCATGCCGGCCAGATCCAGGGCTTCTTCGACATCCCGACCGATAATCTCTACGCGGTGCCCGTCATGGTGCGCGACATCCGCAAGCGCTTCACGGACGGCAACACGACCGTTGTTTCGCCTGACGTTGGCGGCGTGGTTCGGGCGCGCGGCCTCGCCAGCCGCATCGACGCCCCTCTCGCCATTATCGACAAGCGGCGCGACCGGCCCGGCGAATCCGAGGTGATGAATGTGATCGGCAATGTCGCCGGCCAGCACTGCATTCTGATCGACGACATCATCGATTCCGGCGGCACGCTTTGCAACGCCGCGGAAGCGCTCGTCGAAAAAGGCGCGCGCTCGGTGGTGGCCTACCTCACGCACGGCGTTTTTTCCGGCGGCGCGGTGGCCAAGATCATGGCGTCTCGGATCGAGACGCTGGTGATCACGGACACGATCGTGCCGACCGAAGCGGTGCGGGTGGCGAGCAACATCGAGGTGATCTCGCTTGCCGGACTGATCGGCGAGGCGATCCAGCGCACCTCGGGCGAGGAGTTGGTTTCGACCCTGTTCGATTAGCGGGTTGCGGCCCATGGCCTCACGGTGAGCCCCGTCGAACCGCGGCAAGCTCACCATGAGGCCTGAGACCTCGTCAGAGCGTTCAGCCCGCATGAGGCGCCATCGTGCGAGCGGATACGGTCGGTTAACCCTATTGGGTTCGTTTCGTAAAAAATGCTGTTTTCTGCTATCTTGGGTTGTTTTATTGAAACCTAAGATAGAAACAGGAGGGGCTCGTGTCTCTGCTCCCCGCTTGGCATTCTTTATGCCACAGGAGCCGCATTGGAAACAGGCGTCGCGACCAATGACAATTCGGATGCCGTCACCCTCACCTTGAGCTTGCCGAAGGATGGGTCGCAACCAGCCTCCCAGGCATCGTGCGCTTCATCGGGCGCGGTTTCTGCATTCATGCACGGCGGGTATTGCGCCTTTTGGCGAAGGGTAGAGCGCAGCGTGCGCCGCGGTCATATCAGGGTGTTCCCTCTTCCGTGCCCTCCGCATCGTCCTTCCCGGCGAACTGGTCGAGCAGCTTCGCCGCTTCTTCGGCGCCGACGCCAAGCACGTCCGCGATCCTGCCTGCCACGCTCTCATCGCCGCTGGCCTTCTGAAGTCGAGCCAAGCTACGCAGCGCAATACCGCCGTTGTGCTGATCCTGGAACTCTGCGAACAACGCCAGCGCCTTCAAGTAGAGGTCCGCCGCCTCTGCAAACCGCCGCTGCTCTTGCGCGACGATGCCCAGCTGGTGATAGGTTCTTGCTTGGCTGTACCGGTCGTTGAACTCGACAAAGAGGGCGAGGGCCTTTTGGTAAAACTCCTCGGCTTCTTCCCATCGCCGCTGCTCTTCCGCGACCCTGCCCAGCTGGTGATAGGTTGAGGCTTGGCTGTAGCGGTCGTTGAACTCGACCTTGAGGGCGAGGGCCTTTTGGTAAAACTCCCCGGCTTCTTCCCAGCGCCTCTGCTCTTGCGCGACTATGCCCAGCTGGTGATAGGTTCCTGGCTTGGCTGTAGCGGTCGTTGAACTCGACCTTGAGGGCGAGGGCCTTTTGGTAAAACTCCCCGGCTTCTTCCCATCGCCGCTGCTCTTGCGCGACCCTGCCCAGCTGGTGATAGGTTCCGGCTTGTCTGTAGCGGTCGTTGAACTCGACGTAGAGGGCGAGGGCCTTTTGGTAAAACTCCTCGGCTTCTTCCCAGCGCCGCTGCTCTTGCGCGACCATCGCCCAACTGGTGATAGGTTTTGGCTTGGCTGTAGCGGTCGTTGAACTCGACCTTGAGGGCGAGGGCCTTTTGGTAAAACTCCCCGGCTTCTTCCCAGCGCCGCTGCTCTTGCTCGAGGCTGCCCAGCTGGTGATAGGTTTTGGCTTGGCTGTAGCGGTCGTTGAACTCGACCTTGAGGGCGAGGGCCTTTTGGTAAAACTCCTCGGCTTCTTCCCAGCGCCGCTGCTCTTGCGCGACGCTGCCAAGCTGGTGGAGAATACCAGCTTTGCCCCTGCCGATGAAGTCGCGTGGCATTTCAGTTTTGTCGATAAGGTTCAAGGCCCGCTGGTAAGTCGTCCTCGGCTTCCTCATAGCGATGAAGCTGCAGATAGCGCTTTGCAGTAGCGTCGACTAGCACCACGAACTCGGCCCCGAGTCTGCCCGTGAGCACCTCCCTTGGATAGGCGTCGAGCCCCTTCAATGTCAGTTCATCGAGTTCCAGTCCCCGCGCGTGATCCTGGGCGCGATCGAGATAAAGCGATAAAGGATAATTGAGATTGAAGGGGGAAACGTGCTGGCACAGCGCCAGCCGCAGCGCCTCGAAGAGATTGGCATATTCGAGGTTTACAAGGGCAAAGCCGAGCTGCTGTTTCTGCGGCTCCTTGGATTGGAGCAATTGGCCGAACGCGCCGCCCAGGCCGTCATAATGCGCGCGGAAGGCGCGTTCGATGGCGGCCTTTTGCGCGGCGCGCGCCGGATCGGTAAGCCGCGTGCGCAGGAAATAGGGGAAGACCGGCTGCAGCCGCAACATCGGCGAGTCGTCTTCGCTGCTGAGCAGGCCCCAATTCATGGCCTCACTGCAGCACCTCAGGCCAGCGGTCATGGGCCAGATGCTTCAGCTCCGGCTCTCCTTGAGCTGCTCGCTGTAATGTTCGACGAAGCCGGCGTTGAACACGCCGCTGAATGGCGCGAGGCACAGCAGAAGCTCCTGCGCCTCCGCTGAAAGGTTGCTGTGCGAATAGTCGATGCAGCGCAGGATGCTTTTCGTCTTGTCGTCGCTTTTCAGATCGACCTTGTCCTCGCCTGCTCTCGACAGCGCCTCAAGGATTTCGGCGGGCGTCTGACGCGTCGAGATTCGGCAGGATCACCTCAAGCGCCAGCGGATAGCCGTCGAGCAGCTTGAGAAGCTCTGCGAAGTCCTTGTCCTTGCGCCACTTCGCGGCGCCATGCCGGTTGAGGATGGCATCGGCGAGATCGGAGGCGGCCTCCTCGTCGAGCCCGCCAAGCTCCAGCACATTCGCGCCGAAGGTTTCTTTGCCGAGCCAGGCCTCCAGCCCGCGCGAGCCGAGCAGCGCGAGCGTGCGGCCGCCCTTTAGCGCCGCGAGCAGGCTCTTCAGCTTCGCCTGCTCCGCCTCGGGCAGCGTGTTCTTGATGGCAAGCGCCGCGCCCGTGATCGATTCCAGGTTGTCGAGGATGAGGAGATGCCGCCTGGCCTTCAGCGTCTGCACGAGGTCGGCTTGCTGCCGCTCTTCGGAGAGCGCCTTGAATCGTCCGTGGAAGGCGCCAGGATCATAAAGCTTTTCCGCAATGGCATGGAGAATTTGCTGGCGCGTCCAGGCCTTCTCGTCATAGCCGAAATAGAATACTTGATCGACAAAACCCGTCTTTTGCCACCAGCCGCCTAGATGATGCAAGAGCGTGCTTTTGCCCGCGCCGCCCATGCCGTGCACGAGCAGAATGTTGCCCAAGGTAAGCAGCCGTTTCTCGATGCGAAGCACATCCAGGTCGCGGCCGAAAAAGCCGTAGGCCGCGTCCGGGCCTTTGTGAACGGCTATATCGGCATCGAGCCAATCCGCCCACTCTTTGTCGGTGAAGGGCCGAAGCTTCACGTCCGCGCGGCGGTGTTGATAGACCACCGGCAGGATCCAGTCTTCGAGATCAATGGTGTAGCGGAAATAGGCGCGGCGCTGCTTGTCGTCGTGAAGGAGGCGGCGCGCGCCAAGGATCGCCTCGTCGAGGCCCTTGCCTTCGAACAGGCGGCGGTAAAGCTCGCGCATCATCAGCGTGGCCGCGCTGACCGTCACGGAATAGCCCATGCCGAGCACGGTCTGCGCGCCGGCCTCCAGGAGCTTGGCCGCGAGGCTTGTTTCGCTGTCGCCGGATTGCTTGCCCGACTGGCAGGCGTTGAGGATCACAATCGGGATGCGATATTTCAGAAGCAGATCCGCAAGCTCCGAGGCTTCAGCCGGGTCGGCCTTGCTTCCATCGGTTGGCTCGCTCTCGTCCTCGAAAAACAGGTAACCTTTCTTGCCGTCGTATTTCTCGATATCGTTGCGCCCGAACCGGCCTTTGAAAACGCGGTGATCAGTCCTCACGCCTTCCTTCAGAGACAGCTGAAATTGCTCCCACGTCATCAGCGCGCCATGCATGTCGAAATGCACGACGTGATAGCGTCCAGGCTTCGCCTCTTCGAGATGATCCTTGAAGGCGCGATAAGTGCCGGGGCGCACGATGTCCACATGGACCTTGAGTTCGGCCTGTTTCAGGGTTTCGATGAGCGGCCTTGTGATGGTGCGGTAGCCGACATCGCGCTCGGCGTTGGGCCGCGCGGTCACGATCAGCACATTCAGCGTGGGCGACGGGTTGACCTCGGCGGGCAACGGCTGCGGCTTCGGGCTCTTGCGCACCATGGGGGCGCCGAGCGAAAAGACCGATGGCAAATCGGGGTCCTTCAGCGCCTCCCAATGCAGCGCGTGGAAGGCTGGCGAGCCCGTGATTTCGACGCTCAGCTTGTCGAGCCCCTCCCGCTTCACGACCTCATAGATCCGCCCCGCGCCGGGGGCCGCAAAAAGCTGTTTGAACAGGCTCTCGCCATAGGCCCTGACGCTCGCCGCGGCTTCCTTCGCGCGGCCCTCATAGACGAAAGGATAGCGGAGATACTCCTCGAAATACCATTCGAGCTTTTGCTCCTCGATAGCATCGAAGGGCGGCTTTACGGTCGCCTCGAACTCGCCCTCGTCACCCATCGTGACGCACACGGCAAATCCCTCGCCGTTCGCCTTCCCGGCAATTCGAATATCCGCCATCCCCGCAAACCTTCAGCTGTGCCCCAGCGTAAAAACTGCAAAACCGAATTGGGCAGCGTTAGCGAAAGCTCGAGCGGCGCGCAAGAACTTAGTCAGATCGCGCTGGAAGGGACAATATTTCCAGCCTTGGCCGAAGGCAGGGCAGGGACAAGAGAAGCGCCTTATTGTCTTTCGCCGCGCTTGCCCTTATAGAGAGGGTTTGAGACACCCCCGAGTGCCGAAGGTCCGCGCGCCCGTTCGCCGCACAATCGCGCTCACCTAACACAACAGAGAAGATCAATGGCGGAGCTTACAGAACTCAAAGCAACCGCGCGCGAAGGAACTGGCAAACTCGCCAATCGCGCGCTCAGGGCGCAGAAGTTGGTCCCCGGCGTCGTATATGGCGGCGAGGCGGCGCCTGCGAATGTCACGCTCGAATATAAGATCGTGTTCCAGCACTATCAGACCGGGCATTTCCTTTCGACGGTCTATATGCTGGACGTCGATGGCAAGAAGGAGCGCGTCATCCCGCGCGATGTCCATGTCGATCCCGTTCGCGATTTCCCGATCCATGTCGATTTCATGCGCGTCAGCCAGACGTCGCGCATCGACGTCGATATACCGGTGCACTTCATCAACGAAGAGGCCTCGCCCGGCTTGAAACGCGGCGGTGTCTTGAACATCGTTCGCCACTCCATCGAATTTACATGCCCGGCCGATGCGATCCCCGAGAAGATCACCGTCGACCTGACGGGCCTCGACATTGGCGACAGCCTTCATATTTCAGCTGTGACCCTCCCGGCGGGGATTACGCCGACGATCGACCGCGACTTTACCATCGCGACGATCGCGGGCGCGGCAGCGGGGCGGTCCGAGACGGACACCGAAGTCGCCGCCGAGGAGGAGAAGAGCGAATAGGCTGGTATGGCCGGAGACAAGTTCGCCCCATTCGCTGCACGCGCTCAAGCGAGCCTGCCTCCGATAAGCTATCCTGGAATCAAATGGCTGCTCGTACGCCTTATCCGCGGGAAGTCCTGTCGACGCCCGCAACACGGGGGTCAGGACTTCCCTCGGGGCGTATCAGCATGGGTCTGGCGGCCCGGTTCGGCGCGTTCATCGATAGCAAGAGATGGGGATCATGAAACTGATCGTCGGGTTGGGCAATCCAGGTGAAAAATACGAAAGGAACCGCCATAATATCGGTTTCATGGCGGTTGACGAGCTCGCGCGGGGCTACAGCTTCGCGCCTTGGAAGAGGCGCTTTCAGGGATACACGGCGGAGGGCCAGATCGGGCTTGAGAGGTGCATCCTCCTGAAGCCCTCCACCTATATGAATGAAAGCGGGCGCGCGGCCGGGGAGGCCATGCGCTTCTACAAGCTGCCGATCAGCGACGTCATCGTCATTCACGATGAGATCGACCTGAAGCCCGGCGTCATTCGCGTCAAGAAGAGCGGCGGCAACGCGGGTCATAACGGGCTGAAGTCAATTTCCGCCCATGCCGGCAATGACTATGTGCGCGTGCGCCTTGGCATCGATCATCCCGGCGACAAGGCCCTCGTCGCCAACTACGTGCTGCAGGACTTTGCAAAGTCCGACCGCGAATGGCTTGCGGCCGTGCTGGAAGGCGTGGCGCGCGGCATGACGAAGCTTGTGGAAGGAAGCGAGGCTGCTTTTTTAGCTGAGGCCGCCCGTGGACGAAAACCCTCGACGCCGGCGGCAAAAGTGAACGCGGCCGCGCCTCTGCCTGACAGCGAAGCGCATGCTTCCCTGGTTGAAGCGCGCCCGCCGGTCCACGCCGAGGCGCCGGCGCCCGAGCAGGCCCCCTCCATGTTCGAAGAAGCGGCTTCGGAACCATCGCTCGTTCCGGAAACTACCGAGCCGGTCATCGACGGCGCGCTTGCCGCCGCCGCCGCTCACGAGGTCGAACTGTTTCGCGCACAAGCTTCGGAAGCGCTCTTCGAATCGACGCCCGAGGAGCGCGCCAAGGAAGCGGAGACAATCCACGAGCCCCGGCGGCTTTTCGAGCCCAGCCCGGAGGAAAAACCCGCGCGGCCCGATGCATCCCGGAAGGGCGAGGGAGGTTTCTTCGCGCGGTGGTTCCGGACGCGCGTTCGCGGCGGGGCAAGGTAGCAGGCAAAGGACATCCCGGAACATTTCATGGGCTTCAAGTGTGGCATCGTCGGATTGCCGAATGTCGGTAAATCCACCCTTTTCAATGCGCTGACGCAAACCGCGGCGGCGCAGGCTGCGAACTATCCTTTTTGCACCATCGAGCCGAATGTGGGCGAGGTTTCCGTCCCCGACGAGCGGCTGGATAAGATCGCCAGCATCGCCGGGTCCAAGGCGACGATTCCAACCCGGCTGACCTTCGTGGACATCGCCGGCCTCGTGCGCGGCGCCTCGAAAGGCGAGGGGCTCGGCAACCAGTTCCTGGCCAACATCCGCGAGGTCGACGCAATCGCCTATGTGCTTCGCTGCTTCGAGGATGACGACGTCACCCATGTCGAGGGCCGGGTCGACCCGATCGCCGACGCCGAAACGGTCGAGACCGAGTTGATGCTCGCCGATCTCGAAAGCCTGGAGCGGCGAAGGTCCGCGTTCGAGAAGAAGGCGAAGGGGCCGGACAAGGAGGCGAAGGCAGCGCTTGCCTTGGTCGATACCGCTTTGAGATTTGTCTCAGCCGGGCTTCCTGCGCGGCTTGCGCTCACCGAAATCCCCGAAAGCGAGCATCGTGCCTTCCGGCAGCTTCAGCTCCTCACCGCGAAGCCCGCGCTTTATGTCTGCAACGTGGACGAGGCCAGCGCAGGGACGGGAAACGCCTATTCAAAGCTGGTCGAGGAGCACTTCAGCGGCGCGGAATTGGAAGTCGTTGTGATCTCCGCCAAAATCGAGGCCGAGCTTGCGCACCTCAATGAGGAAGAACGCAAATTGTTTCTCGCCGAGCTTGGGCTGGAAGAACCCGGGCTCAATCGTCTGATCGCGGCGGGCTACCGGCTCCTCGGGCTCATCACCTATTTCACGGCCGGGCCGAAGGAGACTCGCGCCTGGACGATCACCAGGGGCACCACCGCGCCGGGAGCCGCTGGCGTCATCCATTCCGACTTCGAGAAGGGCTTCATCCGGGCAGAGACGATCGCTTATGGTGATTTCGTAACGCTGGGCGGAGAGACCGGAGCGAAGGAGGCGGGCAAGATGCGCCTCGAGGGCAAGGATTACACTGTGCATGACGGCGACGTCTTGCATTTCCGCTTTGCGAACTGACGGACCTGTCCGCTGAGCAAAGCGGATGCGTGTGAGGATCAGAATGCAAAAGACGAGTGAAGACGAAATCGAACGCCGCCGCAAAGAGGCCGCGGAACGCGCTCTGGAAGAGGCGAGGCTCCGCAAGGAAGCGGCTGATGCAGCCGCACTTTCCAAGGAACTTGGAGGCCGCAAAGGCCCCGAACCCACTCGCTACGGGGATTGGGAGAAGAAGGGGATTGCCTCCGATTTCTAAAGCCTTTCCGCTTTGATGGAATCAAAAGCGAGATCGTGCGTCTTTATCAGAAAACCGCTTCGCACTTTTCGGATGCACTCTGGCAGGCTGCTGAAAAACCGTGAAACCTACCTACATCCTTCGACAGGTTCAGGATGAGGTCGAGTGTTATCAGCGGGTTAACCCTCATGGTGAGCCTGTCGAACCATGGGCAGCATCCCTTTTTCAGCATCCTGCTAGCGGTTGAGTTTCGCCGCCGATGCGATTTTATGGCGATGGCGGCATCATTTTGAGCCGCCGCCTGCCGTTTCCCAATGCGGGCATGAAGTAGGGCACGCTGGGCCGCGAATCCGTCTCTGGTCAGTTCCCGAACAAACCGGCAAAGCCGCCGAAGATGGCGCCGCCCGAAGAACTGCGCCGGTGGGACCTGTGGGCCTGGCTACCGGCTCTCACCTTTCTCTTTGCCGCGTCGTCATCGCCGCCCGCGGCTGCGGTTTTGCTGCCCTGTGTGGCGTTGTTGTCTGGCGTCACAGCGGCCGCGGCGGCGGCCGGCGCGCTCGCATTGTCGCCGCCGCCTTTTCCCTGCATCCACGGCGGAAGGTACGATTTCGACTCGGCCTCCGCTTGAGGCTTATCCTGGCCGGAACTCTCCGCCGCCGCGAAAGCAGCCGGGCTCACGATCAAAGACAACACCAGGAAAGATGCACCGCAGTTCCAGCGGGCGCGATTGACCATATTACCCCCCCTCAAATGCCTGAAAGTACCGGTTCGAGCGGCCGGCAGATCATAAAGCGACTGTGTATGATGATTCTGCCGCCTGCTTAGCTGAAGCCGAGGAAAGAACTCGTCCCGTAACTCAAACTCCACACACTGCAAACCTAACAGGGCCTGCTTGGCTTTCACTTAAGCTCGGGATTCAACTCTTGGGCAGGAGATTAATTATTGGGGCGAAGGTAAATGGAATCTTACCTGGAGCCGAAGGGATTGAAGAAGGAGCCGAAAGGATTGAGGGAGGGGGCGCCCGCCTCCGCCGACGCCCGGGACGGATCGCCGGCGGGAAGACGCCGCGCGACGCCGTCGAAGATCTTCGCGAATTGCTGCGCGCCGCTCCTCTGGATGTTCTTGTCCATGACCTCATCGATCCGGGCGAGCAACAGAGCTCCTGTTTTGTCATGGGCGATGGGGTTGCGCTCGTAGCCGCCTCGCTCGAAAAAGTTCGAGGTCGGCATGTCGCGGCCGGGAGCCTGCAACATCTCAAGACCGCTCCCCGGCCCGGCCAGATTCATCAGCTCAAGCTGTGCCCCGGTCAAATTTCTGAACCCCTTTTTCGAGGCGTACTGCATGATGCCGCGCAGCTTGACCACCTGCATCCAGGGACCTACGTTTCCGTCCAGGTTGAGGGCGTGCATCCCGAGCCCGTTGGCTGTTTTTGCGTAGGCCTCATGGGCAGGCCAGCTTTCGGGAATTTTTCGAGCGTCAGCGATCATCCGCCGGACGCACTCCGCCTTGTACCTCAGCGTCTGAGCCCTGCTGGCGGACACGCCCGGCTCTTCGGCGAGGCGATCGAGACGCGCGGCAAAATCCGGGCCCTCTTTCCGGACCTGTTCGATCGAATTTGCGGCAAGCAGCTGCGCATAGCCGAGCCCCGTCGACGCAGCGCGCCCGGTCTTCGGGTTAAGGCCGGATTGGAGGTCATGGGTGCCCATGCCTCCGGTCTCCAGTGCGTAGAGCCGCACCACCTGATCTCTCGTCAGACCGAGCCTGATGGCTTCGATCGCATAGGAGATCATGAAATCGTCTTCGCTGATCCGGTCCGGCCGGAAGCCGTAAACCGCTTCGGCCTCGCGCAGAAAGTCGGCAAGAACTGGTATTGGCGTGTGGGCCTCAACGGGGGGCCTCGGCGGCTTCGGAAGAAGCGCCATGATCTCGGCCGGCCGATTGGGACCGTTATAGACAGGCGGCTGCTCGCGCACGTAATCCTCGACGGTCAAAGCCTTGCCCGTGGCGATCTTCGCCTTCCGCTTCCGCCGCTTCAACTCCACCAGCCGCCAATACAGATCGACGCGGCGGGCGTAAGCGGCGCGCGCGCTCTCATAGGCTTTCAGCGTCGCCTGCTGCTCGGGCGTGAGCCTCGCGATCGCTTCCTGCAGAGGGGTGGTCGGCCATGCATTTTCCGCATGCGCCTGCGGCTGCGTCAGAAGCAGCGTGGCGGCCAGGGAAAGCACGGTTAAGCGTTTTGGCATTGGCCTGCACTCTAGCTGAACGGAAAAATGGAGACATCCAAAAAATGCCTGCCCCGAAGCATAAGTCCCGTTGCCTAACGGATGCTTGCCGGGCCGCGCCACATTTCTGACGAGTCCATAAGGCAGTTGCATCTCTTCGGCGCAACGCTTAGGGCGGCTCATCGCGCGGTTCAATGCCAGGGAACCTGAGGCGCTGGCATGAGAACTCCGCCTTTCGATGCGAGAGGATAGCATTTTGGACAGACAAACGGGCTTTGCTCAGCGATCGTGGCGCTTGGCGGCGACCGTCGCTTGTCTCGGTGTTTCAGTGGCTCTTGCAGCCTGCACGGGGCTGCGCAATGCCCCGATCAATTCAGCGCTCACCGACCAGGCGCTGGCGGCCCCCGAAATGGCTGCGGGGTCCGCGCTTCTTCAGGAAAACGCAGAAACTGCGATCGGCCTGAGCTTCTCCGGAGGCGGCACGCGCGCGAGCGCCTTCGCCTTCGGCGTATTGCAGGAACTCGGGAGGACCGACGCTCGAACCGGATCTCGATCATCGCTGATCGATCAGGTTTCTCTCGTCTCGGGTGTATCGGGCGGATCGGTCACCGCGGCTTATTTCGCGTTGCACGGGCGGGACACGCTCGCCAGCTTCCGCCAGAGATTCCTCATTCAGGACGCGGAAGCTTCTCTCAGCACGTCCGTCAATGTGACGAACCTCGTGCTGCTTGCGAAGGGCGGCGTCAACGATCGCAGCGGCCTTCCCACCTGGCTCGATGAAAACCTGTTTCAGGGCGCCACCTTCAATGAGGTGTTGAAGCCGGGCCACCCGCAGCTCTGGATCAACTCCTCCGACATCTTCAACCGCACCACGTTCATCTTCAACACGGTGAATTTCGGCGCGCTTTGCAGCGATCTGCGCCGCTATCCGCTGTCCGAGGCGGTGGCGGCTTCCGCGGCCGTGCCGTTCATTTTCGCACCGATCGTGATCGAGAACTATGCGGACCGGTGCACGTTCACGCCGCCGGACTGGGTTTACTCCGCAGACCGGCCCGGCGCGCCTGCGATCCTGCGCGCCTCCGCGGCCGCGATCCAACGCTATCGTGAGAAGTCGGACGTAAAATTCGTCAAGCTCCTCGATGGGGGCATGACCGACAATCTGGGGCTCAGCGGCTTTGTGCTCGAACTCGCGGCTGCGACAAAGCCCTATCAGCCGCTTACCCCGCGCCAGGTGGTCAATCTGAAGCGCTTTTTGTTCGTTGTCGTTGACGCCGGGCGCCCGCCGGGCGGCGATCTCGCAAAAGACGCCACCTCGCCAGAACTCATGGACCTGATCGAGGCCGTGTCGGACACTGCGGTGGAGGCGAACGTTCGCGCGGCCTACGACGCGTTTGTCACCGAGATGGAAAAGTGGCGCGACAGGCTGATCGAGTACCGCTGCAGCTTGACGCCGCCCGAGGTGGCTTCGCTTCGCGGGTCGACGGAAGGTTGGGATTGCCGCAATCTATCGCTTCAAGTCGCCAAGGTGAGCTTCGAGCAGATGCGCGAGCCGAGCGTCCGGTCACGGCTTGAGAAGATACCGACGCGTTTCAAGCTTCCGAGCAACGATGTCGATCTTCTCATCTCATCGGCCGGGAGCCTTCTGAGGCAAAACCAGAACTACAGGGAATTTCTGGCCACATTCTAAGCCCGAAAACGCCGCAGGCGTTATTGGGGATCGTAGAAGATGCGAGCGCCGAGTTCTTGGCGATCCCGGATAGGTCGCAAGCGACCTTCCGGGATGACTCAGACTGTGTGAGGGCCTTACCGGTACCTGGTTACCCGGGTGTTTCCGCCAATTCCATCGTCATGGCCGCCCTCCGAGGCTCTTACGCGAGCGGAAGCATCGGGGCAATCAAGTTCCGGTATGACGATGGTGGCGATCGGCGGCGCGTCCGGCAAATTCTGCTCAGGCGGGATCTGTGCCCGCGTTTGAGCGCTTCCCGTCTTGCCATCTCCCCTTAAATTGAGAAGGCTGGAAAGGAGAAGCCACGCGCCATGGACGAAAGCATCACAGAGCCCATCCTGTCGCCGGATGAGATCAAGCGCTATAAGCGGCACCTTCTGGTCAAGGAGATCGGCGGGCAGGGCCAGCAGCGCCTTAAGCTTGCGAGCGTGCTCATCGTCGGCGCGGGCGGGCTCGGGTCTCCGCTCCTGATGTATCTCGCTGCGGCGGGCGTGGGGAAAATCGGCATCATCGACGATGACAGGGTCTCGGTCGATAATCTGCAGCGCCAGGTCGCGTATAGAACGTCAGATGTCGGAGCGCTCAAGGCGGAGCGGGCGGCTCAACTCTGCCAGAGCCTCAACCCCCATGTTTGCGTGGAGGCGATGCCATTCCGGCTGACGGCGGAAAACGCGCTGTCCATCATTTCGCACTACGACATCGTGGCCGATGGCTCGGACAATTTCAGCACGCGCTATCTGGTGAACGACGCCTCTTTCTTCGCCCGGAAGCCGCTCGTGTTTGCGGCCCTCGGCCAACTCGATGGCTATCTCTCCACCTTTCGCGCCTACGAGAAGGATGGCGCAGGCAAGCCCTTGCCGAGCTACCGTTGCCTTTTCCCGGAGCCGCCTCCGGCGGGCGCGGTTGCGAGCTGCGAAGAGGCGGGGGTGCTCGGGCCCGTTGCTGGCGTGATCGGCACGCTTCAAGCCGTCGAGGTCATCAAGCTCATACTTGAATTGCCGGACACGCTGACGGGAAAGCTTCTGATCTACGACGCCCTTTCGGCGCGGTTCCAGACCATCGCGCTGAGGTGGGATCCGGACAATCCTTTGACAGGACGGCAGCCAACCATCCGCGATCTCTCTGTTCACCAGCGCTTCCCGGCCTGAGAGGCGGAGATGTCTTGAATTCGCCCTATTTTCAGGCGTGATCGCGCCTATCCCTTGGACGCGATTCCCGAATCCCTCGACCCGGAGGCAGTGATGAGAAGGCCCCTGTTCCGCGCAGTTTTTGTCAGCCTGCTGCTAGCCGCGGCGGCCAATGAAGGCGCAGCATGCACGAATTCCGGCAGCTTCGAGCGCTGGCTTTCGGAATTTCGGTCGGAGGCGCGGGCCCAAGGTGTTTCGCCCCGCGCCTTGTCCGCGCTCGACGGCGTGACCTTCGATCAGAACGTCATCAATAGCGACCGCAGGCAGAGCGTATTTTCGCAGAGTTTTCTCGAATTTTCCGACCGCATGGCGGCGAAGTTCCGAATCGATAACGGCCGCGCGCGCATTGCGAAGAACAAAGCTGTTTTCGACAGGATCGAGCAGCAATTCGGCGTGCCGGCCCCCGTCATTACGGCGTTCTGGGCGCTTGAGACGGATTTCGGCGCGAACAACGGCCATCTGCCGACGCTGCGCTCGCTGGCGACGCTCGCTTACGATTGCCGGCGCCCGGAGAAATTTCGCGCCGAGCTGATCGATGCGCTTCGCATTGTGGACCGCGGCGATCTCACGCCCGACCAGATGCTCGGCCCCTGGGCTGGAGAGATGGGCCAGACGCAGTTCGTGCCGTCGATTTATTACAAGTACGGGATCGACTACGACGGCGATGGCCGCGCGGACCTGATCCATAGCGTGCCGGACGTTCTCGCCTCCTCGGCGAATTATCTGAAGGGACTTGGCTGGCGGCGCGGCGAGCCCTGGCTCAAAGAAGTCCGCGTGCCTGAAAGCATGGATTGGGGCCAGGCCGACCTCAACATCGACCATACGGTCGGCGAGTGGGCGCGCGTGGGCGTGCAGATTGCGAATGGCGACCGCGTCCCGGAAGGGCTGGAAGCCTCGCTTCTCCTGCCGATGGGACGCAACGGTCCTGCCTTCCTGGCGTTCCACAACTTCAAGGTTTACCTGGAGTGGAACCAGTCGCTCGTCTATTCGACGACGGCGGCCTATCTGGCGACGCGCATTGCGGGCGCGCCGGCCGTATCCCGCGGGCGCGGCGTTGTGCCCTTCGGCTATGAGCAGACGAAAGAGCTGCAAGGCCTATTGCGTTCAAAGGGCTATGATGTGGGCGAAGTCGACGGGAAGCTGGGGCTTGCGACGCGCGCCAGCATCAAGAAAGTTCAGGAGAAGCTGGGCCTGCCCGCCGACTCCTATCCAAGCCCCGAGCTTATCGCGCGCCTGCGGCTGCGCTGAAGGGCCGGCAGAACCCATCAGTCTGGGCGTATTGCGCTGGTAACGCTCCCCGGACTCTGACCGGGCATACGACTAAACTCCGCCCCCGCTTGGGGAGGGCTTTCTTAGTTGTTTCGATTTGTAAAGGCTCTGGATATACACGGCGCGCTTCCGGTGCACCGATCATCGGTCGTCGCCGGTTACTGGGCGTGAATCAAAGGTGGCGTGGCGGCTTTCGCCGCCGCGCATCGCTAATTGCGGCGTTGGCGCTACTCGGCGGCGGCCGATGCAATGGCGCCGTGGCAGTGCTTGAACTTCTTGCCCGAGCCGCACGGGCATAGCGCGTTACGTGACACCTTGCCCCAGCTGTCGGGATTTTTGGGATCTGGCGCTGAAGCGGCTGGTCCGCGCTGGCCGCGTCCCTTCGCCTGCTGTGGCCTGGCCGCAGGAGTGGGGCTAATTGGCTTCCCGGCTTGTCGCGGTGCGCCATTGGCCTGTTTCGCCGCGGCGCGGCGCTCTTGCCGTGATTGCGGCGCGGCCTCCTCTTCCTCGGCCAGGAACTCGTCTTCGCCGGTCAGCGGGTCGAAATGGTGAGCTTGCATCTGCGGCAGCTCCATTTCCGCGAATTCTTCCGGCGCCCGGGTGAGGACCACGTGCATCAACTGTCCGGTAACGTCTCGGCGCAAGCGGCCCAGCATATGCTCGAACAGCTGAAAAGCCTCGCTCTTGTACTCGTGGAGAGGATCGCGTTGCGCATAGCCGCGCAAGCCAACCGCCTGCCGCAAGTGCTCCAGGCTCACGAGGTGCTCGCGCCAGAGATGGTCGAGCGTTTGCAGCAAGATCGCCTTCTCGATCTCGCGCATGGTCTGCGGTCCAAGCTCGGCAGCCTTGCGCGCGGAGGCCGCGTCCGCCTGATCCTGAAGACGCTGTTCGATTTCCTGGTCGGCGATGCCTTCCTCAGCGGCCCACTCCTCGACGGGAACCTCCACGTTGAAGATCGCCTTGAACTCCTCGTGCAGGCCCTTCACATCCCACTGCTCGGCGAACGCCTTGGCGGGAATATGCGTCGTGACAAGTTCCTGCACCACTTCGCGGCGCATGTCGGCGACAGTATCCTCCACCGTCTCGTCCTGCATCAGATCGATGCGCTGCTCGAAGATTGCCTTGCGCTGATCGTTCATCACGTCGTCGAACTTCAGCACGTTCTTGCGCATGTCGAAGTTGCGCGCCTCGACCTTTTTCTGCGCGTTCGCGAGCGCCTTGTTGATCCAGGGATGCGCGATCGCTTCCCCTTCCTTGATGCCGAGCCTGCGGAGAACGGAATCCATCCGCTCCGCGCCGAAGATGCGCATCAGGTCGTCTTCGAGCGACAGGTAGAACTTGGAAGCGCCCGGATCGCCCTGACGGCCCGAACGGCCGCGAAGCTGGTTGTCGATGCGGCGGCTTTCGTGGCGTTCCGTGCCGAGAACATAGAGGCCGCCAGCTTGAAGCGCCTTATCCTTCTTAAGTTCGACGTCAGCAGTGATTTTCGTGCGCTCCGCCTCGATCTCTTCTGGAGTAGGCGACTCACCGGCGGCTTCGCGCTCTCTTTTCCAGCCGTCGAGCAGCATCATGATGTTGCCGCCGAGCTGAATGTCCGTGCCGCGTCCCGCCATGTTGGTGGCGATCGTCACGGAACCGGGCACACCGGCTTGCGCGATGATGTGCGCCTCCTGCTCGTGGTAACGCGCATTGAGCACTTGATGCGGAATCTTCAACGGCTTCAGCATCTCCGAGAGGGTCTCGGACTTTTCAATGGAAACCGTGCCGACGAGGATGGGCTGCCCTCTTTGCTCGCAATCGCGGATCACGGCGATGATCGCGTTGTATTTCTCTTTCGCCGTCCGATAGACCTCGTCGTCCTGGTCTTTTCGGACCATCGGCATATTTGTCGGAACCTCGATAACCTCGAGCTTGTAGATGTCGCCGAACTCGCCGGCTTCCGTCAGCGCCGTGCCGGTCATGCCCCCGAGTTTGTCGTACAGGCGGAAATAGTTCTGGAAAGTGATCGAGGCGAGCGTCTGGTTTTCCGGCTGGACCTCCACGCCCTCCTTGGCTTCGAGCGCCTGGTGAAGTCCTTCGGAATAACGCCGCCCTTCCATCATGCGGCCGGTGAATTCATCGACGATCATGACCTGGCCCTTGCGGACCATATAGTCGCGATCTTTCAGGAAGAGCTTGTGCGCCCGGAGAGCCTGGGTCACGTGGTGAACGATGCTGACATTTTCGACATCATACAAAGACGTTTCAGCATCCAGGAAGCCGGCTTCCTCCAGCATTTCCTCCATGCGCTGGTTCCCCTGCTCCGTCAGAGTGACGGTGCGCATCTTTTCGTCGAGGTCGTAGTCCTCTTTCGTGAGGCTCGGAATGAACTTGTCGATGGTGTTGTAGAGTTCGGACTTGTCGTCGATCGCGCCCGAGATGATGAGCGGCGTGCGCGCCTCATCGATCAGGATCGAGTCCACCTCGTCCACAATGGCATAGGCATGGCCCTGGAGTTCCTGCGGACGGCCGCCGAACTGGACCATCTCCGACACAGTATACTTCATATTGTCGCGAAGATAATCGAAGCCGAATTCGTTGTTCGTGCCGTAGGTGATGTCGCAGGCATAAGCCCAGCGGCGCTGATCGTCGTCGAGTTCATGGACGATGCAGCCGACGCTAAGCCCGAGAAACCTGTAGATCTCGCCCATCCATTCGGAGTCGCGCTTGGCGAGGTAATCGTTGACCGTGACGATATGAACGCCCCGGCCGGGAAGGGCATTAAGGTATGCGGCCAGCGTCGCGACGAGCGTTTTTCCTTCGCCCGTCTTCATCTCGGCGATCTTACCCTCGTGCAGCACCATGCCGCCGACGAGCTGAACGTCGAAGTGACGCTGCCGGAGCGTGCGTTTCGCGCCCTCGCGCACCGTGGCGAAAGCTTCGGGCAGGAGGTCTTCAAGGCTTTCGCCATTGGCCAGACGTTCGCGGAACTCGACAGTCTTGGCGCGGAGCTCCTCGTCGGTGAGGGCAGCGAATTCGGGTTCGAGCGCATTGATCGCTGGAACCCTCGAATTGTAGCTTTTCAAGCGTCTGTCGTTGGAGCTGCCGAAGACCTTGGTTGCGAGCGCGCCGAGCGTGCCAAGGGAAATCATGATAGCCGAGCCTCACTGCCTCTCTGAGAAAGCTGCCGTTCAAAACAAGCGAACCGCCGCCAGAGCGCCTTTTCTGCGGCGGTGGCTTTTCCTCGGGGCTTTTTCCGAAATGACTGAGGGGGAAGCGTCCTTCCCCTTCCATGGCAGCAGACATAAGCAGACGCGCCCCCGCTGTCAACGCGGGGTTCGGGCGCGGCGGGGCCGCCTTCAACAGGAAAGGCTCGACGAGCGCCTGCATTCGCGCGGCGAGGCCGTCAGGATCGGCTTTCGTGCTCTGAGGACGCGCGGGGCTGGCCGACTTTCGCGCCGCGATCCCAATGGCGCAGCTTGCCACAGGCTTTGAGAAAGGCTCCGATATCGGTTCGGCTCTTGAGCGCAAAGACGCCCTCATCCAGGTCGTCGGAAACGCCAGCCTTCTGGAAAAGGGGCCGGGCTTCCGCCGTGCAAGCGATGAACTTGCAATGGTTGAAAGCATCGCTCACGAAGTCCTTCGCCGCCGGGCTTTTCGAAAGGGCTTCGCCGCCCTTCGCCGAGGCAAGAACCGCAACGGCGTCGTAGAGAACCGAGGGCGCGCCGTCGAGTTTCTCTTCGCCCTCGATCCAGGAGCCATCGCTGGCTTTCACGCCGCCAACCTCCGCCGCGATGATTTCGACCATCGCGCCGGCGCCCTCGAACTGCGAGCGAACATCGCCGATCAGCTCGGCGGCGACGTCATCGGTGACAAGGACGCCCAGCTTGCGGCCTTCAAAGCGCTCGGGGCCATTCTTGAGGATGCTCAAGGCAGGCGATTCGCGCAGGTCTTTGCGGGTCGGCTTGGCCGCATCCGCCGGGCTGGGAAGTTCCCGCAAGCGCAGCCCGCTGGCAACGGCGTGCGCGAGCCCTTCGTCGATATTGAGAAGATGCGACACCAGGCGCGACCGGATGGCGGGCTCCTTCACTTTGCTGAGCTCGAAGATCAGCGCGGCCGCGATGTGGCCTTGCTCGACGCCGGTCTGGCTCAGGTAGAACTGCCGGGCCTGGCTGTAATGGTCCGCGAAGCTTTCGGGGCGGATGCGCTGTTTCCTTCCCTCCGCCTCGGCGGGATAGGAGCGGAATCCCTTTTGCGGATCTTCGCGCGGCCCGCTCTCAGCGCCGCTCCACGAATTGGGCTCGTAATTGACCCGGCCGCGCGGGTTGCTGGACGCCATGTGCCCGTCCTGCTGGAAGGTCGCGAATGGGCACTTCGGCGCGTTGATCGGCAGGAAAGTGAAGTTCGGCGAGCCGAGCCGCTTCACCTGCGTGTCGAGGTAGGAAAAATTGCGTCCCTGCAGGAGCGGGTCGTTCGTGAAGTCGACGCCCGGCACGATGTTCTGCGTGCAGAAGGCGACCTGCTCGGTTTCGGCGAAGAAATTATCGACGCAGCGGTCGAGCACGAGACGGCCCACACGGCGGATCGGAACCTGCTCTTCGGGGATGATCTTGGTGGCGTCGAGCACGTCGAAGTCGAACTTGTCGGCGAAGTCCTGATCGAAAAGCTGCAGGCCCAACTCCCACTCAGGGTATGCTCCGGACTGAATCGCATTCCAGAGATCGCGGCGGTGGAAATCCGGGTCTGCGCCGTTGATCTTGACCGCCTCGTTCCAGATCACGGACTGGAGCCCGAGCTTCGGCTTCCAGTGAAACTTCACGAAGGTCGATTTGCCTTCCGCGTTGACGAGCCGGAAGGTGTGAACGCCGAACCCTTCCATGAACCGGAGCGAACGAGGGATCGCGCGGTCGGACATGGCCCACATGATCATATGCATGCTTTCCGGCGTCAGCGATATGAAGTCCCAGAAATTGTCGTGCGCCGTTTGCGCCTGGGGGAAGCCGCGATCGGGTTCCTGCTTGGCCGCGTGAATGAGATCCGGAAACTTGATGGCGTCCTGGATGAAGAAAACCGGGATGTTGTTGCCGACGATGTCCCAGTTGCCTTCCTTGGTGTAGAGCTTCACCGCAAAGCCGCGAACATCGCGCGGAAGGTCGGCCGAGCCCTTGTTGCCCGCCACAGTCGAGAAGCGGACGAAGGCAGGCGTCTTTTCCCTCGCGCGCTGGAAGATGTCGGCGCGCGTGATGTCGGAAAGCGACTCATAGGTCTCGAAATAGCCGTGAGCGCCGAAGCCTCGCGCATGCACGACGCGCTCGGGTATGCGCTCGTGGTCGAAGTGGAAAATCTTTTCGCGAAAATGAAAATCCTCTAACGCCGCCGGTCCTCTTGTCCCGACGCGGAGCGTGTTCTGGTCGTCGGCGACCGGGATGCCCTGCTGGGTCGTCAGGACCGGTCTTTCGTCACCCGCGACCTGATGGGTTTCTCCGCCCGGACCCTGGTAAATCGATTGCTCTCCAAATTGCGCGGTCGAGCAACCGGCGTTCTTCGCTTTCTTCTTCATTCAACGCCTCTTGGAGGATTGGATTGAAGGGTGGGCCTCGCGCCGCGCCGTGGCCCATCGCTCCCTTGCAGAACCGCCCCCGGAAGACGTTGTTCCTTGACACAAGTGTGGGCGATCGTTGTTGTGTTCGCATTATCTGAAGATGCGATAAGATGAACTGATGGCAAACATTTCACTGCGGCAGCTTCGCTATTTCGATGCGCTCGCCCAGTCGCTTCATTTTGGGCGCGCGGCGGAGCACTGCGCGGTGACGCAGCCTGCCTTGTCGATGCAAATCCAGGAGCTGGAAAAAGAGATCGGCATCGTTCTGATCGAAAGGACGCGGGCAGGGGCGAAGCTCACGCCGGGGGGCGAGGAGATTGCGCGCCGGGTCGCATCGATCCTCGCCAGCATCCGCGACCTCGCCGACTACGCCCGCCACAGCGCCAGCGTTCTCACCGGCCGGCTGCAGCTTGGCGTCATACCGACCATCGCGCCTTATGTGCTGCCGAAGCTTCTGCCCGTGCTGCGGGCGGAGCATCGGGACCTCGATCTGCATTTGCGCGAGACGCAAACGCAGTATCTGCTGGAGGATCTTCTTGCGGGCCGCCTCGACGCGCTCCTGCTGGCTTTGCCGGTCGAGCATGCGGAGATCGAAACGCAAGTTCTTTTCGAGGACGGTTTTGTGCTGGCTCTGCCCGCCGGCCGCGACTTGCCCGCGAACACGGCCGCAACCCCCGCCCTTTTCGAAAATGAGCGCCTCCTTCTTCTTGAGGAGGGGCATTGCCTCCGCGATCACGCGCTGAGTTTCTGCGACGTGAAGCAGGTGGAAAATCTCGACACCTTCGGGACGACGAGCCTGTCGACTATCGTGCAGATGGTCGCCAACGGCTTCGGCGTGACGCTCCTTCCGCGCATGAGCCTGGAGACGGAGGCGCGCCGGGGCGGCATCCAGGTCCTGGCCTTCGCAGCCCCGGAGCCGCACCGGAAGGTAGGCTTGGCGTGGCGGCAATCCTCGCCCCGCAAGCGCGACTTCCTGGAACTCGGCAGGATCATCCAGCGGCTGCATTCAGAAAGCGCTTGAGCTGTCTCCCATGCCATCGGTTCTTCAGTTCATGACCATGGCGTGGCCTTTCTTGCGCCGAACGAAGACAATTTGATCACGCCGTTTCAACCGAAATCTCTCGCGATCTTGATTGGCGTCTTGGAACGGGTTTGGTTGAATCACTATCCTGATGGTTGACGCGCTTTATGCTCGGTAGAGCAAAAAAGGGACCTTCCGATCGTGACCAGGGCACAGGAGAAGGTATTGCTCTTGCGGTCCAGATTCCGTCCCTGTTTTGCCACAGTTTTGGCATAAAGATCCGCGCCGGAGTATGCAGCAGGATATGTGGGTTTGAGGAACTCAAGGCATGGGCGAGCCGGTTAAGCCGATCGAATTCAACGGCATCGAATATTCCCCGATCACGTTCGAGGACTTCGCAGGCCATACGAAATACTCTCTTTTCGGGGTGCCGCGCTACCGCTGGTCGGATCAGGCGGTGGCAATCCTTGCGACGTTCAGCACGCGTACGCTGACATTCACTCGGAAGGACTTCGCGAGAACAGACAAGCAGATGGGCAACTTTGCCTATTTGAAGCCGCCGAGCGGAGGCGAGGCCGGGCCGGCGATGTCGCTCGGGGCCGCTTTTGACGACGCGGCCTGGAACAAGTGCAAGACGCTCTGGCAGTCCTACAGCGCCGGTCTCGGCGCCGCCGGGGATCTGATCCCGCGCTTCTACTTCCTCGGCACGATAATCTTCGACAGGAAAGTCTTCCGCTCGCACCACCTTGCGCTTGATACGATCCTGTTCACGAACAGCCATGCCGCCGATCCGGTGGTCCCCCATCATTCGAGCATTCCGGAGTTCAAATCCGGTCACCAAGCGCTAGAGGCGGGGCAGACCATCTCTATAAAGAAGATCGATCCTTTCGCTCTGGACCCAGGGATCTAGGCAGGGCGCCGGACGCCCCGAAGGATCGGCCACCGCCGTCATCCCGGAACTTTCCATCGTCATGGCCGCCCTCCGAGGCGGCCATCCAGAAAAAACGAGGCGAAGGCTTATCGGGGATCGAAGGCGTTGACGTACTCCCTTTGCGTCCCGGCTCGGGCTTCGCCTGGCCGGGATGACGAAGTGAGGAGCAAGCGGCGCCCCGCGACAAACTTAATGCAATCGCCTTGTGGGCCTTCCCGAGCCTTGGGAGCCCTTGCCCGCCTCGCTGAACAACTCCGCGAGCTTCTCCATCATCGCGCCAGCAAGCTCCTCTGCGTCGCTGATGGTGACGGCGCGCCGATAATAACGGGTCACGTCATGACCGATGCCGATGGCGATCAACTCCACCGGCGAATAGTTTTCGATCTCGTGGATGACCTGGCGGAGATGCTTTTCGAGATAGACGCCCGAATTGACCGAGAGCGTTGAATTGTCCACGGGCGCGCCGTCGGAAATCATCATGATGATCCGCCGCTGCTCAGGCCGCGCCAGCATGCGCGCATGCGCCCAGGCCAGAGCTTCGCCGTCGATGTTCTCCTTGAGCAGGCCTTCGCGCATCATAAGCCCGAGATTGCGCCGCGCGCGCCGCCAGGGCGTATCCGCGGCTTTGTAGATGATATGGCGGAGATCGTTCAGACGGCCCGGGTTGGCGGGCTTTCCCGCAGCCAGCCACTGTTCGCGGGACTGGCCGCCCTTCCACTGCCGTGTCGTGAAGCCAAGGATTTCGACTTTCACCCCGCAGCGCTCCAAGGTGCGGGCGAGGATGTCCGCGCAGCAGGCCGCCACCATGATGGGGCGCCCGCGCATGGAGCCGGAATTGTCGAGGAGGAGCGTGACGACGGTATCGCGGAAGGTGGTGTCGCGCTCCATCTTGAACGTAAGCGGCTGGAACCGGTCGGTGACGACGCGCGACAGCCGCGCCGTGTCCAGGATGCCTTCGTCGAGATCGAAATCCCAGGCGCGGTTCTGCTGCGCCAGCAGGCGGCGTTGCAGGCGGTTCGCGAGCCGGCTTATCGCGACATGCAGGACAGAAAGCTGCTTGTCGAGGAAGCTCCGCAGCCGTTCCAGTTCATCGACATCGCACAGGCTTTCGGCGCTTACGAATTCATCATACTGGCGCGTAAAGACCTGATAGCCGAAATTTTCGGGGTTTTCGAAAACCGAATTATTGGGCCGCCGAGGCGGAGCGTAGGGCTGCTCCTTGCCGTCCTGGTCGCCCGGCGTGTATTCCTTTTCCACGATCTGCGCAGGCTCGCTTTCCTGATCGCCCTCGGAGCCCTCGGCCGCCTCGTTTTCGGTCTCGCTCGGCTCCGCTTTTTCCTCCTTCTCGTCCTCGGCCCCCTGGCCCGGGGCATCTTCTTTTTCTTCCGCCTCGGCCTTGCTTTCGTCAGGGGCGTTTTCGAGAGGCCCTTCGATCAATTCAAGCGCGACAAGAACGTCACGCATGAGCTTTCCGAAAGCGGCCTGGTCGTCGATCGAGCCTTCCATGCGCTGCAGGATCGAGCCCGCGCGATCGTCGATCCAGTCGCGCCACACGTCCACGATGGCGTTCCCGCCGCGGGGCGGTTTGGCGCCGGTCAGCTTTTCCCGGACCATGAGCGCAAGCGCATCGTCCAGCGGAGCGCTATGGCGGTCGATGTCGCGATCGGGCAGGCGCTCATATTGGTTCGCGATCTTCGCGTTGAGGTTCTTGGCGACGCCGCGCATCTGAAGCGCGCCCAGCGCCTCGACGCGCGCGCGCTCGACGGCATCGAAAGCGGCCTTGGCGTCGCCGGAGGGCGGAGACAGCGAGGCGT
The DNA here is from genome assembly GCA_963764115.1 of uncultured Alphaproteobacteria bacterium. Classification (GTDB taxonomy): domain Bacteria; phylum Pseudomonadota; class Alphaproteobacteria; order Rhizobiales; family Rhodomicrobiaceae; genus Rhodomicrobium. The sequence continues at coordinate 48,057 of CAVXRT010000041.1, read as the reverse complement.
GCAGCGCGCTGTCGTGATGCGAGATCAGGAGCGCGATGGAATTGGCGAAGCCGCGGATGACGGAGATTTCCTTGCGCGACACGGCCCGGCTCGGCTGCGGCAGGCGGATCGTCTTGCCGTCGAAGCCAGGCGCCTCTGGGCCGAACACGACGTTCACCGAACTGCTTTCCGCAAGCGTCCGCGTCGCGAGCGAGAGCGCGCGCTTGAAGGGCGCCAGCGGATCGGGCTTCTTTTTCGCGGCTGCCGGCATCGGTTCAGGCTTTTTCCTAGCTTAGCGCAATATGAGCCGTCGACTGCCGCAGTTCCTCGCCGAAGCAGCGCTGAAAGAACTCCGCCACCAGCCCACGCTCAAGCTCATCGCACTTGTTGAGGAAGCTCAAGGTGAAGGCGAAACCGACATCGCCGAATATACTGGCGTTTTCAGCCCAGGTTATCACCGTGCGCGGGCTCATCACCGTGGACAGGTCGCCGTTCACGAAAGCGGTCCGGGTCAGTTCCGCCACCCGCACCATGTTTCCCACGATGCGCCGGCCCTGCTCGGTCTGGTATGGCTTCGCCTTGGCCAGCACGATGTTCACTTCGTCCTGGTAGGGCAGGTAATTGAGCGTGGCGACGATGGACCAGCGGTCCATCTGGCCCTGGTTGATCTGCTGGGTGCCGTGGTACAGGCCTGATGTGTCGCCAAGGCCGATGGTGTTCGTCGTCGCGAAGAGGCGAAAGGCGGGATGCGGGCGGATCACGCGGCTCTGATCGAGGAGCGTCAGCTTGCCTGAAACTTCAAGCACGCGCTGGATCACGAACATCACATCGGGGCGCCCCGCATCATATTCGTCGAAGACAAGCGCCGTATTGGACTGAAGCGCCCAGGGGAGGATGCCTTCTCGGAATTCGGTGATTTGCTGCCCCTCGCGGATCACGATGGCGTCCTTGCCGACAAGGTCGATGCGGCTCACATGGCTGTCGAGGTTGATGCGGACGCAGGGCCAGTTCAGCCGCGCCGCCACCTGCTCGATGTGGGTCGATTTGCCGGTGCCGTGGTAGCCCTGGATCATGACGCGGCGGTTGAATGCGAAGCCGGCCAGGATTGCGAGCGTCGTGTCCTTGTTGAAAAGATAGTCGCAATCGAGCTCCGGCACATACTCGCTCGATTGCGAATAGGCGGGGACCTCCATGGCGCTATCGATGCCGAACACCTGCCGGACGGACACCTTCATGTCGGGCAGGCCAGCCCGGACCGGTTCACCATTTAACATTGAATCCCCTTGGGGTTTTGTTCTTTGCGTTTCGCTTGGGTCTTAGCGCCGCTCAGCTTTTCATCTTACCAGGCCCGCCTGCTTCAAATAGTTATAAGCGGCGAGGACTTCCCGGAAGCGTTCTTCAGAGCTGCGGTCTCCGCCGTTGTGATCGGGATGATGCAGCTTTACAAGCGCCTTGAACCTGATTTTGATTTCGTCTGGCGATGCGTTCTCGTCAAGATTGAGAGCCTGCAGATGTTTCCTGGCGCCCTTTGAAATCATCCGGCGCTTCACATCCGCCGGGTTCACATTTTCGTAGCTGCGGCCCCGGATGCCTTTCAAGACCTCGAACGGATCCTGGGCGACGCCTTCATCGCCAGCTTTGCGCAAGGTCTCCCGCGCGGCGGGGTCGGCTCCGTGCACACCCATCGACCATGTAGGACGATGGCCCGTCGCGGCGGCCTTCTGGAAATCCAGGACGTCGCTTTCCTTCATCCCGGCAAAGTAGTTGTAGGATTTGTTGTACTCGGTCACGTGCTCGCGGCAGAAATAATAATACTCTCCTTCGCAGTCGCGGCCCTTCGGCGCGCGATGAAGGCCTCGCTTGTTGCAGTTGCGCCACTGACATGGAGGTGAGCTCGCCTGCGGATCCTTGGGCTGAGCACGGCCCCGTCCCCGGGTTACGCGAATGCTATCGAAATATTTCGAATCCAGTTTCACGAAATGGCTTCCTACGCGAATGCGCTTTGGGTGAAAGCGCCGTCGCCGGTAGTATGCGGCTGCAAAAGCGCCCTTACAAGGTCTTGACAGAACCCGAAATCTTCCTCCGTAAATTGGCGGGATGTAAGTCTTTCTCTCGTCACGCCTGGAGGTTGAATGTCCGTTGAAGAATTTATGCGGGAAAAGCTCACGAAAGCGTTCTCGCCCTCGGAATTGTCCGTGGAAAACGAGTCCGGCAAGCATTCGGGCCATTCGGGCGCGCGGGATCATCTCGGCCGCGTCACAGGGGAGACGCATTTCCGCATCCGCGTCGTGTCCAGCTGCTTCGAGGGGAAGAGCCGGGTCGACCGGCACCGCGAGGTGAACGCCGCATTGAAGGAAGAACTGGCGGGGCCGGTCCATGCGCTGGCGATCAAAGCCCTGACGCCTGCGGAGGCCGCGAGCTGATTTTCGGCGCAAAGAGTTGCGGCCTGTTTCCTGTCACGGGGGAGGGCTCCTGCGCGTTCAGGGGATCAACCTTTCCGAGTACTCACCTAAGTTTATTCGAATCACCCGAGGTATTGAAATGGCAGTTGAAATCGATGGCCCGCGCCTTGAGCCGGCGTCTGGCGGCGCGCCGAAAGAGCTTGTGATTCTTCTCCACGGCTATGGCGCGGATGGGAACGATCTCATCGGCCTCGGAGAGGCTTGGGCGAGCTACTTGCCCGACGCGGCTTTCATTTCTCCGCATGCGCCCGAGGCGCTTCCCGGCCAGTTTTTCGGGGGGCGGCAATGGTTCAACCTCGAAATGCGAAGCGAGAGGGAATGGGAGGAGGGCGTGCGCAGGGCCGACCCTGGTCTGCGCGCGTTCATCCTTGAGGAAGCCAGAAAGGCGCAACTGCCGCTCAGTTCGGTGGCGCTTGTGGGGTTCAGCCAGGGGACGATGATGGCGCTGCAAACGGGCTTGCGCCTGCCGGAGCCGCCGGCCGCCATTGTGGGCTTTTCGGGGCATCTGGCGGGAGCGGCGCGTCTGGCGGCCGAAATCAAGGGGAAGCCGCCGGTGCTGCTCATCCACGGCGCCGCCGACGAGGTGATCCCCTGTCAGGCCATCCACCATGCGCGCAACGCCTTGGCGGCTGCGGGCGTTGCTGTGCAATGGCAGATCAGGCCCGGCCTTGGCCACGGCATCGATCCGGAAGGGCTTCAGGCGGCGGGGCTTTTCCTGCGCAGCGCATTCGGCCTGACCGGCCCTTCTTGAAGGCGGACGAGGGAAGACGCCGAAGCGGCTGGAACCGATGTCATGGCCGGGCTTGACCCGGCCATCCAGTCTTGAAATCCCGAAGATCGGAAATTGTAATCCTAGATGGCCGCCTCGGAGGGAATTCCGAATAATTCGACACGCTCTAAATGCAGGAGCGCTTCTCGCCATCCGGCGGACGACGCCCGCCCTATGCCTCGGGGTTAACGTTTCGTTCGCAGCGCTCAGCATTAATCTGAAACCGGTTAACGCGAGCGCCGCCGATTTATTTCCGGTCCAATTTACACTTGGTTAGGCTTAACCAACCATTTATCCGGCGCAGAACGAGGCCTACGAGGGCGGTAGACAGGAGGTTCCAACGCGTTGAAAGTGAATAGCTTTTTTACCGCCAACCGGCCCATTAAATAGAATTTAATGCCAGAATTTTGGCATTAAGTGGGCTCTGAAAAGTCCGTTAAATATAATCTCGGATTCCCGTGTTAACCACGACCGCGCCGAAATCAGCCCGGCCCGTGCGCCGGGAGCGCCGTCTGTTCTGAAATTTTCTTAGCAAAATCAACGACTTATCCCATTAACTTCCCGGCAAGGCGCTTTCTCGTACGATTCTCACTCAAGAAAAATCCGTGACGCAAACGCAAGCGGAAAGCCCAATTCGGCGATAAAAGTGAGGTCCAATGGGCATGCAGAAAAGCGCACGACGCTTTAATGATACTGATATTGGCGCGGCGCAGCCGGGTATTGTGCGTTCGCGCCGCCCCCGAAAAGGGAATCGAGAAAGCTGTTTCCATAGCTGGACGAACCATACGCGGACCCGCGGCGGGGCATTGGCTGCTCGTATCCGTCATCATCCGCATAATGACGGGAAGAGACATTGGCTTCCTCCAGTTCCACCGGGGCCAGGTGATTGCGTCCCTTGACGATCTGATCCCATTTGCCTTCGAGCGCGAGCGTGATGCGCCGCTCGTGTCCATAGACGTCGGGGAATGTGTGCAGCTTGCCGTCGTCGTCCACCAAGGCCGTGAAATAGGTCATGTGAACCATGATCTTGTGCTCGATGGGGATCTCGTTATTGTTGCCGCCCTTGTTGAGGCTCTCTCTGACCTTGGCGGTATCCCAGCCCTTGTCTTCGCGAAGCAGGATCTCCGCGAGCCCGACCGGGTTGTGGACCCGCATGCAGCCGTGACTGTAAGTGCGCTTGGAAACGTTGAACATCCACTTGTCCCTCTCCAGCGCATCGTGCATGAAGACGGTGTGCTGGCTGGGGAATGAGAACTTCACTTTCCCCATCACGCTCTTTGGCCCGTTCGGCTGAATGACCTCGAAATTCCGAATGTCGGTCGCCGACCAGTCGACTTTGCGCCAGTTCACCGGCTGGCCGTCCCGCAGCACCTCCAGCCCCCATTCGCGCATCAGGCTGCCGCCCCTGACGAGGTTCGGCAACAGTTCGCGCACCTTTATGGAGTCAGGCACGATCCAGGTGGGCTTGAAGGTGATCTTGCGCAGCTGCCTGCTAAAGATGGGCGTCTGCTTGTCCGTCTGGCCTGTGACGATGGCCTCCTTGCGCGCGACAAGGCCCTTTATCATGACCCGCTGCGTATATTCCGGGATGTTATTCCAGACGTAAAGATCGCCCATATCCTCGGGCATCCAGCGCCACTCCTCCATGTTGGCGAGCAGCTTTTTTGCCTCGGCGCTCTCTCGCTTGTTGCGGGCGAGCAGGGCCACATACTTCTGCCGGAGCCTCTCGAACTGCGGGTGCTGCGGATGCAGGCTGCGCAGGTACGCGTCGGCTTGATCTGCGGCGACGATGCCGTCGAGGATCGCTTGCGGCTTGAGAAGCTGAGGCCGCCGATCGAGGTAGGAACTCAGTTCCTCGGACGGATTGATGATGCGCCCGCCTCGGGCGTAGCGGCCATATTTCAGGATCGCGAGCGATATCTTGAGCTCCGCCGCCGCTCTGTCTTCGGGTGATTGCGCGGGCGCCTGATTGGCGTCCAGCCCGGCGGGCAGGGGGAAGTCGCGGGGATCGAGCCCCCATTCCTTTGAGCGCTTGATTTCGGCTTCTATCGCAGATGCTTTTGCATTGAAGCGATCCTCGGGTGTCAGCCACAGCGCAGCGTAGCCGCGGCCTTCATAGAACGAGATGAGCGCTGCGTGTTCGTTGCGTTCCTCGTCGCTGGCGCCGGTAGGGAGGCTGGAAAGCGCTTTGCGCAACGCCTCCGCATCCGCAGGCGCCGCGACCGGGACATTGAGGGTCCCCAGGGACGGCTGCGGCGCTGGTTTTGACGCGACCGGAGTCTCAGCCGGTTGCGGAGCCGTACCGGGCGTTGCCGTCGTCTGCTCCACAGGAGAGGACTCCTCCTCCGGTTTGGCGCTTGCACCCTCCTCGGCCGTGGATGTTGCGGCCGGTTTCGGGCCGGCCGGGGGCTCTGCCGTCTGCAAGGCCATGCTTGGCGCCGCGGCGGGCTGCTCGACGGGGGAGGGCTCCTCTTCGGGCTTGGAACCTGCGGCTTCCTCTACCACGGGCTTGGAGGCGCTCGCCGAAGCCGGTTGGTCCGCAGGCGATGGCTGTGCCAATTCGACGGTCTCAGTGGTTTCTGACGCCGGTTCGGCGGCGGGTTTTGGAGCAGCTGCGTCCTTCGTCTCTTGGGACGAAACGCTTGTTGCCTGAGCCTCGGCGGAGGCGTGGCCGCTTGAGCTTGCCGGCGCCGGTTCGACAGCCGGCTGCGAATTGGAGGACGCCTCGGACTGCGAGGCGGCCGCGAGAGTGGCGGCTTCCTCTGCGCGCGACGGCGCTGCCGCCATAGCCGCGATCGCCACAGCTCCAAACGCAAAGGCAAGCCTGCGTATCATCTCAAAGCTCCTCAGCCGGGAATCGTAAGGAATAAAGCCCCGCCCGACGTTAGCCCGGGGCGAGCGAAGCTGTAACGGTAAAGAATGAGCAAAATGTGGATTCGAAGGCGTTTCGTTCAGTCGATCCGCCAGCCGTGCCCATCACGCAACAGTACTTCCACCGTGTGGTGATTGGCGATCTGGCTCGGGTTCAGGCAGAAAGCTGATTTTAAAAATTTGGGCGGCATTGCGTCGCCGCTCGACTTCGAAATCTGAAAGACTATCGCGTGTCGTTATTTAAAATTTCGCAATCAAACTCACTCCGGCGATCATGAGCGCTGCCCCGATGACGCGCCAGATGCTGGCCGTATGCTGCGGGAAACCGAGCAGTCCGAAGTGATCGAGGAGAAGCGAGGCGATGGCCGACGCGGTTACCGTGATCCCGATATAAACCGCGGCTCCGAGCCGCGGCGCGGCAAGCGGCTGGGACACCAGAAAAATCGCGCCGCAGAAGCCGCCTACCCAGGCCCACCAAGGCGCCTCAGTCAAATGGCTGAACCCGGACGCATCGCCGCCACGCGTGAAAAGACCCGCGACGAGGGTAAAAGCGAGGCTGACGGAGAGGCTGACGAGCACCACGCCGAAGGGGTTGCCGAGCACCCTTCCAAGTTCGCCGTTCGCACCCGACTGAACGGGATTGAGCAAACCGGCAAGAGCCGCGAGCAGGCAAAGCCATAGGATCATCGTTCAAACCTGCGTTGCCCCCGAAGACGGGGACAGCCGGCGCGGCAGGAAGTTCCCGCCGCTTTCAATTCTAAAACTGCCAATGAATCCGGCTGGCGAAAAGGCTGACCGGTCCGCGATCGGTATTGTAGGCGGGGTTGTCGATGAACTGATAATCGAAGGTGAGTTTCGTCACGGAGGTCAGGGAATAGCTGTAATAAGCCTCGATGAGTTTCTCCACGCTGGGATTGGGTAAAGTCCCATCGCCGACCAGGATGCCAAGGCCGCCCAGGTTGAAGAACTCCTGGTGAACGGGGGCGATGCTATTCATAACGCCCGCAATCCCAACCCGGTCGTCCGGCCTTCCCCATTGCTTACCTGAGAAGGAAACGCCTAATTGCACCGTGCCGTCGATATCGGTGAAATCCCACGGCTCAACCTCGCCGTCGGACCATCCGGCACGCGCGAACACGCCCAAGTCCTTCGTCACCTGCTGCTCGATATTGAGGCTGACGCCGGGCCGGGAATGCCATGTGCGAACCGCATTGATGTCGGCGGGCTCACCGGTCGCCAGGGCAAGATCGATAGCGTCCTGGAACAGGCCGGCGCGGCCTTCGTTGACGAAGCCCGTGATCTTGACCTTGCCGGGCTGTCCCCACAAATCGTGCCGTTCCTCGATTTCTCCGACATATTGCAGTTGCTTGAAGCTTGAATTGAGACCGTAAGCCAGCGGGCTGTCGCCGCCTGCAGGGGTCGCCGACAGGTCGAAAACGCCGGCGCGCAGCGTCCAGCGGCCCTGGTACCATTCGACAGCGGCGCCGTAAGTGAAGCCCCAGGCGTCGCCGGCATAGTCGAATGTGCCCGCATTGATCAGCGACCAATTGAGGAAATCGCCTTTGGCGTTGTTCGCATATTGATTGGTGTCGAAGATGTCGGTGACGGCGAATTTTCCGGCCGTCAGGACAAGCCGGTTCGCCGTTTGCGAGCCTTCAAACACATTGATGCCGCCCTCCACCTTCTCCGTCTCGCCGCCGAGATCGATTGTCTGCCGTACGAAATAACGTTGTACTCTCGCGTAGGGGGTCTCGTAGCCAAGTTTGTAGGACTCCCCATTGGGAAATCCGGCCGCCCCGTGCGTGTCTCCGACGCCGAACCCTTGATCGATCTCAGGGTCGATCCAGAATTCTGCGCCCTTCCACAGCCGCACCCCCGCGAAGAGCGTGAAATCCGCGACTTCCCGGCCCTCGCCGCCGCCGGGCAGACTCAACGGTCCCTGATAGGGCGACCGGATCGGGGGATAGCCTTGCCAGGTGAAGGTCGTCTGGCCGTGAATGGCGATTGTGTCTGTGTCAGCCTTCGCGGGTTTTGGGTCTTTCTCCGAGGAAGCCGGCTCGTCGCCGATCTGATAGTTCAAAGCCAGGCGCACTTCGTCCTGCGAAAAGTCGGAAGCGAAGCGCTGCGATGCGAAAGGGAAGGTGACGCTGCTTGCCCCATAGCCCGTGTAGAGATATTCGAGGCGCGCGGTCCAATGCGGCAGGAAAGGCGTCTCCACGCCCGCTCCCGCAGCCCAGCCGAGCCGCCACAGTTTCGTCTCCTCGCCCGTGCCGATGGCAAGTTGGTTCAGCGACAGTTTGTCGTAGGTCCATGCAAAGCCCCCGGTCGCATAAAGGAGCCAGTTTCCGGCGGCATAACCAAGGCGCCCCCGCACCGTGCCCGACATGAGCACGGTCTCGCTATAGGTCTCGGGGCCTAAAGGAGAGGCAAGTGTCGAGATGCCGCCGATGGAGATGTTCTGGATACTTGGATAACTTGGAAAGGATGCGTCGGCCTCCGCGCCGATGACGACATTATTCGGGAGCCTGTAATTATAGCCGCCTTGCAACCCTTCGGAGAAGCTTCCGGACTCGGAGAAGGTGTTGATAGGCTGCGCCAGGTCAAGCGAGCCTGTAGCAAAGGTTTCCGAGGGAAGGGTGGTTGTGCTGGCGGTCCAGTTCGAGTCACCCCAGGCGTAGCCCACATGGCCGCCAAAATAGTAACCGGTCCAGCCGGTTGCAGAGGGTTCGGCATACGAAGCCGCCGCGGGCTCTTTCGAAGTGAGGTCGGCGGCGAAGGCGGTGCAACTCGCAATCAAACTCAGTGTGCCCATAGCGGCGTACATCGTCACCCGCATGGCGCGGGTCTGTCTGTTGACGCTCATCGCATCCCCCATCCTGCTCGCCATCGCGTTGGATCATCTTGCGAATCACGCGGCGACAGCACCTCAGCAAACGCCTTGATCGGGGGCGGGCGTCAACCTTCCGGCATTATGAACTGAGACGAAACATTGCTTCTGCATGCCGGCCGGCACAAAAAAGCAACAGTCTGGCGAGTATTATAAAGCAGAGATTTAGAACTCTTATAATTTAAGCCTGAAACTTCAGGTCACGAACTCAATGAACCTGAAGGCTGTTCATGGGGGGAGGCGGTTGGCAAGGGAAAAGGCGCACCGCGAAGGCGATGCGCCGGTTGCTTTACGGCTCCAGCTCGGTATCCCAGTAGAGATAGTCGAGCCAGCTTTCGTGCAGGTAGTTTGGCGGAAAGAATCGCCCATTGCGGTGCAACTCATGCACGGTCGGCCGGTAGGGCGCCTGCGCCGGAAACATTTTCGCCTTCGCCGGCATCTTGCCGCCCTTGCGGAGGTTGCAGGGCGCGCAGGCCGCTGTGACGTTATCCCAGCGCGTCTGGCCGCCTCGCGAACGCGGGATCACGTGATCGAATGTCAGGTCGTGGGGAGAACCACAATATTGACATTGAAAGCGATCCCTGAGGAAGACATTAAAGCGCGTGAACGCGGGATAAAGCGCCGGCCTGACGTATGTTTTCAACGAGACGACGCTCGGGAGCTTCATCTCGAAAGTAGGGCTACGGACGACGCGATCATAAAAGGAAACGATATGCACGCGGTCAAGGAACACTGCCTTGATCGTTTCTTGCCAATTCCAGAGGGAGAGCGGGTAGTAGCTCAGCGGCTGGTAATCCGCGTTGAGCACGAGAGCCGGAAAGTTGTCCGGCGGAGATGCTAATGACGTTGTTGCCGTCACGTTCACCTTTCCTCAACGGTTGCCGTTAAGTTTAGGGCCACGCTCGCACGACGTCGCTCTGACACAAGCGGGATACTACATGCGCATGTCAATTCTGTGAAGCCCGCACTTTGCCTCGCCTCCTCGCTGTGATAGTTTGAGACAATCTCACAAGAACACAGGTTGTTACCTTGGCAACCCGCAAAGAGATTGAGACCGCGCTGCGCTGTATGGCGCCGGAAATCCCCGATCATGAATTCGGCGCCGTCGCTGATCACGCCATGGATAGCCCCGGCCTTCGAACCGCCTCACCCGAAACCGCGGCCTGGCTTTCCATGGTGAGCTTCATCCGCCACGCGCTGACCGAGTATGATTCGCTCCTCGAGGAGGGGTATGAACAGGAAAGCGCCCGGCATTTCGTGGCAGGCGACATGCAAGCTATTTTGACGGAGTGGGGCGTCAGGCGGCCTCTTGTCGAGTAAGAGAGCGCCTTTTCTTCATCTTCTGCATCAGCGCTCTCAGCCTGGGCTTATTGCACCTCGATCGAATGCCCATACCAGAAGATGCAATCGCGGCGTTGAGAATCATATTGAGTCTCTTTGCTCCGGACAATCTCACGGCAATAAGAAAGCCCGGGAGGGGTAGCTTTGGAAGGCGCACCCTCATTGATCTTGGCAAGCCAGGCCGGCTGATCCTGAGCGGCGCAGTCCCTCAAATCGTCGCGCAACATGCCGACGACGCCTCCCCTCCTGAAGGTGGCGCCAAATGCGCTAACGGTCTCTTCGGTCGGGCACTCCGCAAAAGCGGATGAAGCTGTTGCGCAAATTGCAAGCGTAACCAAAACGCGTCTCATGGAGATGCTCCGCCCCAAATGATGCAGAAGCAGACAATTTGGATTCTGTGGAGAGGTCAAAGCTGAATTCCTGATTTTCCACGATGGGCCAAACCCGGCCCGTCGCAGACAACGCCGTGGGCAGCCCGGCAGGCGCACGCCGAAACGGCGGCGTGGCCTCCATGGTCAGCTTCAGCCGGCACACGCTGCCCTGCGTCAAGCAGGGCCGGGATTCGCTCGCCGTTCGGTGAGCGCGCCAATCAGGGAAGCCAGGAGCACGGCGCCGATCCCCGTCACGAAGATGCCGTCGAAAGTTCCCGCGCCGCCGATCGAGGCGACGGGCGTGCCGAGATCCCGGATGGCCCCGAAGTTCATGAGATCCGCCCCGATCAGCGTTCCGAGGCTGCCGCTCACATAGGCGACGGGCGCGGCCCGGCTCCATGCCACGATGCAAGAGATGCCGCAGGCCACAAGCGGGGGGATGAACAGCGGAATGGCGATCCCAGCGCCCTTAACCGGCTCCGCCACCGCGTAGCAGACAGCGCTCACAACCGCGGTTGCGATAAGCGACGGGAGCCAGATGTTGTTCTTGAGGAGAAGATAAAGGGAAAGCGCAATGGGTATGATGGCTCCGCCCAAATTGATCGCGATGATCGTGCCGGGCCAGTCGACCTCTGCCGGAACGACGTATTCAAAGCCGAAGAAGTCGACCCGCTCCCCGACGACGGAAGTCTCCCCCGGAAGCTCCCAAATCGGAATGTTGACGTAAGAGCCGAACAGGCTTGCGAGAAGCAGAAGCAGCGCGGCCATCGGCGAGATGCCGAGGCGCGCGTAAACGTAGCGGATCAGCCCGATCTGGATCAGCGCCGCGACGACGGCGAGCGCGCCGAGCAGAAAGATATAGACTGGCCAGGGGATCGGCAAATATTGAAGATGGCTTGAAGGCATGGCGGCTTTCCCGACAAAATGGTTGCGGCGCAGGGCAGCTTGCACGTTGTACACCCGCCGCGGCTTACAAGATATGAGTGACAACGGGCGGCCGCTTGTTATGCTCCGTACCCGGAAACGAAAGTGGCAACCGTGTTATAGATTGTCAGTCTGAGGAACCCCTTTGAAAGGAGATGATTATGAAACGCTCTGCAAACGCCGTCTGGACCGGCGATCTTAGATCCGGCAAGGGAACGATAAGCACCGAAAGCGGCGTCCTTTCAGACACGCAATACTCCTTCAAGACCCGCTTCGAGCACGGCGCGGGCACAAACCCCGAGGAGTTGATCGCCGCGGCGCATGCTGGATGCTTTTCGATGGCGCTCTCGGTCGAGCTTCAGAAGGCGGGTCTGATCGCGGATAAGATCGCGACCAAAGCCGATGTCACGCTCGAGCAGAAGGTCGGCGGCTTCGCCATCACAGCCGTTCATCTCACGCTTCGCGCCAAGGTGCCGGGCGCGAGCCAGGCCGATTTCGACGAAGCCGCCCAGGCCGCCAAGGCGGGATGCCCCGTTTCCAAGCTCTTGAGGGCCGAGATCACCCTCGACGCTCAGCTTGAGGCCTAATCGCCAAACTGACGCGAACACCGGTTCGTCATCCCGGCCAAGCGAAGCGCGACGATATCTTGCGATCCCGGATAAGGCTTCGCCTTTCTGGGACTGCCGCAAGACCTCGCCTAGCTTTCGCCCCAACGCGCCACTCCTTGCAAGTCCTCTGAAAAGGAGTGGCGCAGCTTATGCCGCGCTCTTTTGCGGATCACTTCGCGCCCGCTTACAAATCTTATTGAAAAGCTTTGGAGCGACGGGCGGAAGCGGTTTGCAATGCGGAACTTCCGCTGTACAAGCGGCAAACTTTAGACCTAAGTCTTAGGCAAGCGGCCCGGCTTGAGGCGGCTGAAACTTGTTAGAGTTCGCAAGAGGGCTCTCGCGCGGGAAGGAGGCGTTAGTGTTGCAAGCCGAGACAAGCGAGCGTGCGGCGAGTAAGGCGGGTTCCGTGTTCGAGCGGAAGGGCATCGCGGAGCTTCAGAAGGAAGCGGACGGACACGGCCTCAAACGCGCGCTCGGCCCCTGGAGTCTCATCACTCTCGGCATCGGCGCGATCATCGGCGCAGGCCTTTTTTCGCTGACCGGCATCGCAGCCGCCGACAACGCCGGCCCCGCCGTCGTCCTGAGCTTTGTCATCGCTTCGATCGGATGCGCCTTTGCGGGCATGTGCTACTCGGAACTTGCGAGCATGATCCCCGTCGCGGGCAGCGCCTACACCTATGCCTACGCCACGCTCGGCGAACTCATGGGCTGGATCATCGGCTGGACGCTCGTGCTTGAATACGCCGTGGGCGCCGGCACCGTCTCGGTGAGCTGGTCGCGCTATGTGACGTCTCTTTTCCGCGACTTCGGGATCTATCTTCCCGCTCAGTGGATCTTGTCGCCGTTCGAGAGCGCGACGCTTGCTGACGGCAGCACGGTTCACGGCATCGTCAATCTGCCCGCATTCTTTATCATCGCCATGACCTCGGCTCTTCTCATCCGCGGTATTCAGGAGTCGGCGCGCGTCAACTCGATCATCGTGGTCATCAAGGTGGCCGTGGTGCTCGCCGTCGTGGGCGCGGGCGTCTTCTACATCAAGGCGCAAAACTACGTTCCCTTCATCCCCGAGAATACCGGCGTATTCGGCGAATACGGATGGTCGGGCATTTTGCGTGGCGCGGGCGTCATCTTCTTCGCCTATATCGGCTTCGACGCGGTTTCGACGGCGGCCCAGGAAGCAAAAAATCCGCAGCGCGACATGCCGATCGGCATCCTCGGCTCGCTCGTCATCTGCACGGTGCTTTACATCGCCTTCGGCTTCGTGCTGACGGGGCTCGTCTATTACAAGGACCTGCACAACGACGCCCACCCCGTGGTGACCGCCATCAACCAGACGCCGTTCCCGTGGCTTCGGACCGCGACGACCATTGGCGTCATCTGCGGCTTCACGACCGTGATCCTCGTCATGCTTTTGGGGCAGAGCCGGGTGTTCTATGCCATGTCGCACGACGGCTTTTTGCCGAAGGTCTTCGCCACGCTCCATCCAAGGTGGCATACACCGTGGATCTCAAACGTCATCTTCCTGATCGGCACCGGCCTGATGGGCGCGCTCGTGCCCATTCAGGTGCTGGGGCACATGACGTCCATCGGCACGCTGCTCGCCTTCATTATCGTCTGCGCGGGCGTTATGATCCTGCGCAAAACGCATCCGGGGCTCGAACGAAGCTATCGCGTGCCGCTCGTGCCGTTCGTGCCTCTCGCTGGCATCCTGGTTTGTTTCGCCATGATGGTCTCGCTCGACATCGATACCTGGTACAGGCTTGTCGGCTGGCTCGTTGTCGGCATGGTGATCTACTTCGGCTACTCGAGGACGAATGCGAGGATCGCGCGTCGCGCCGCTGTGGTGCGGGTTGAGTAAACGGCCGTTCCGCGGCCGGACAGCCGAGGGTAAACTTCGACACGACACGATCGGCTGCAATTGCGGCTGCTGCGCGAGCGCCGGCGTGAACGGATCGACCAGGCCGCAGGGGGACCATGAAGAGGTGGGTCAGTCCTTCCTGGAGGAGGGCGTCCAAAAAGTCGGTTCCCACTGTCATCAATAGTCTCACATTGTTATCAAGCCGCTTCACGACGGCAAAAAGCCGCGGCTCCGTCCAGCAATATCATGCGAAATTTAAGAATTCGAGCGCGAAGCCGCCAAGGTTCTGTCGCGGCGCTGTCCGATCGAGGGAAACCTGTCTGCGTTTTAGATTTCATTTAAGAGAATAGGCTAAGGAGCACTGCGGGATGGTGCTAGGATCGTCATCGCGACACTGCGCCTCGGAGGCAAAATCGAATGGATACCGAAAAGTACTTGAAGATCGCGGTTCTGGCCGCGATCTTGATCATCGCGCTGGTACACCCTGTCGTTTCGGCGCTTGCTCTTACGGGTGTCGCCGCGTGGCGCCTCCAGGATTTCAAGATCAGCGAGATGGCGCTCGTGCAAAAAGTGGTCCGGCTGACCCCGCCCGCCATCAAAGCGATGGTAATGAGCCGTACCGAGAGCTCCGTTGATGCGCCGGTGAAGCTCGCCTTACCCGCGCCGGATCCTGTGCGCGACGCAGTGCCGATGGTGGACTCAGAAGTACGTGAACCCATTATGAATCATCGCTGAATTGCATTGTAGGGGATATAATCGTCGGGCAAGAGTAATCGTATTGGTCATCAAAAACTCTCGACGGATATGACGGGCTCTCCAGCGGCTTGCGCCGCCAGAACCTTGGCGTTGATGTGCTGAAATTGCGCATCGCGGTCCACATGATGCGAGCCTTCGTCGGCCTTGCGGTTGGACTGGCGCGAAAAGCCAAGTCCGGTCAAAAGCTTGCGGACGGTGTTGGCGCTCACGGCATGCCCCATCCCATGGAGCGCCGCCGCCAGCTTATCGAGGCTTTTCGAAACCCACAGCAGCGGCCGGACCGGATCGCCAACCGTCGCCGGCTCCACGAGGCTGCGCAGATCGTCTAAAAGCGCCGCATCACGCGCCGCCAGCCGGCAGCGGCCGCCACCCTGACGGCGAACCCTTCCACGCGGCAGTGCAGGCGCCTCAAGGTCCTTGAGCCCTCGCAAAAGGGTGCTGCGCGCCAGCCCGGTAATGCCCGACACAGCCGCCAGCCCCCCGCGCCCCGCTGCACGCACCTCCGCTGCAGCAAACAGCCGCCGCCCGCGTTCATCGAGCTTGGAGCTGACCGCATCCCAGCGCTGTCGAATCGCTTGCCCGTCGATCATGAGAACGCGCATAGCGCGCAAAATCGCAGCCCGGAATCCAACTCGCGCGAGTCACAACGACGCGGCTTGCCTAAAGGCACACCGATTCACTTATTTTTGCGCCTGTCCTAAGTAAGGCTCTTCCGGCGGCGCAGCGTGAATTGCCCGAACAACAAGCGGAGGCGGCGGCGCGCCGTTTCCTTCCAGCGCACCAGGGTTTTGTAGATGGGCGAGGTTTTGATCCAATGTTTTCCGTGCTCGACGTTCAGCCAAATCAAGGCGTGAATGCGGCTGACGAGCCAGATCTTCCGGCTTTGCGGGCGGACGGCCACCCAGGTCTTGTCGATGAGGATGAAGCTCACACCCTGCAGGAAAAGCCAGAGCAGGATGCCCACCTTCGGGCGCTGCGCGATCATGATCGTCGCGCCGAACTTTGCTGGTTCGAGAACCGCAAGCGGCACCGCGATGCTGAGCGTCGCCAAGAAGGGGGGAAGCCCTCTCAGATGAGCGAAATACGGCTCGTAGACGTTGACGATAAACGAGTGCAGTCTCGGCTTGATCGTGTTCTGGACGAGGCTCGACTGCGCGATGACGCTCGCCAGCCATTTGATTTGCGGGTGAAGAACGACGACGAAGAGCGCAAACAGGACCTGGATCGTGCGCACAACGGCCTGGCCGATAAGCCTGAAGGGCAGGCGAGCGACATAGCCTGAGTTCCCCAACACTTTGGCGGCAAGGCTCGCATGGCTATCGGTGTTCGAAGGGTCCTGATGTTTCATTGTCACGGCGGTTTGTCTCAGCAGGTCTATTCACGCAGATCAGACCGCGTGAGGAAAGCGTCAAGGCGTTGTCTGAAGCGCCACGGTCAGGGCGTCACGCCTATAAGGCCGACTTCTCAAGGTTGCGCAAGCCCGCGCGCCTCTATTTCAGCGGAAGTCCATTCAAAGGCGGCATCGCGAAGCCGCTCCCACTCCTCCCAGTCCATCGGACCTACGCCTTCAGGGATAGGGATAGCGAAGCATTGCGACGCCAGCAACGGAAGGGTGGAGGGCGGCTGCCTCGACACGGCCCCAAGCACGGTTTCGAGACGCAGGCGCTTTTCGGGTGTGGACGGGCCTTGGAATGGGGTCAAACGGAAGGATGGACCCGCGAGTTGCCGGTACGACATGCCCGCAGCGCCGAGCGGCGGGGCTATAGGAGAGAGAAACATCAGAGGCGAGGCGGAAAGCTTCCCCGCAGCGGCGATGAGAGCCTCGATCTCGTGCGCCCCGCTTACGAGAATATCGCCATCGTCTGCGATGAGCGGCGGGAGGATTCCCGGCGGCGTCAACCCGGCCCGGACCGCGCCGTGAAGGCGGCCTTCGCAATGGGATCTTGGTGCGTTCTTCGAGAGCGAGAGAGAGACGGCGGTGAAAGCACGCGCGGTGAGCGCGATGTCGCATTCGGGCAATGCCAGCGCAAGCATGGCGTCCACGGCGGCCGCTTCGTAAAGCCCCGCCTCAGGCCGCGCAGCGCGCTTCCAGGGCAGTGGTTCAGCCAATTCCCGAAAGACGGCCTCGGTGTCGGCGAGGCTGGCTGCGCTGGCTAACAGGCCTGCAGGCAGGATCGCGCTTCCGGCGGCTGTCAGGCAAACGGCCGGGGCGTCGCTCGCCTCAAAGGCTTGAAGAGCGCCCAGGATCGCGGCGGCGTAAACACCGCTGCTCGTGGCCGCGATGGCATTTCCCTTTCCGAGGACGGCCGACGCCATGAGCGGGGCATCCGTCGGAGAGCCGAAATCCACGACCTGCGTCGAGCGATAGGGACGCAATGCTGCCCATTCGCCCGCATTCTTGGGGGAAATGCCCTGGCCCTTCGCTATGATGAGGCGGCACCGGTCTTTTCCGCGGCGGTCGAGCGCATGGCGTTCCAGCGGAGACAGAGCGGAACTGCCGCCGCTTGCAAGGAAGAGGATCTCATCGCCTTCCTCGATGGCTTTCTCTGCAAAAGTCGCGTCCGAACCATCTGCAATCACGACCGTAACGTCGAACTCGAGTTCCTGCTCGTGAAGCCAGTGGGCTGTGTCCGGCGCATCGAGTGCAAGCGAGCCGAAGCTGTCACGCCGCAGAATTCTAACTTCAGCGGAATTTTCCAAGGCGGAAACGAAGTCGTCCTTCACGGCGTTATCCAGGCGTCCTTTGGCGCCGGCGGCGCACAGCACAAGGCGGCTGGGCATTGGCGGCGCGGATGTGAGAGTTACGCCAGATCTCGATGGTATCGCGAAAGATGCCGCGAGCAGTTCGGGATGCGCATTAAGCGCTGCAGAAAAGTCGGCCCAGGCGAGCGTCAGGAGCACGGTCTCGCGCAACGCGACAAGCGTCGCCATCGCCGGGCGCTGCGTGAAGAAGGCGTCGGCCTCGATCGCCGCCCCTTGGCCGAATTCTGCCGCGTCCGGTCCCTTGCCGTGCTCTGCGAGCCTCCCCGACACGACAACGCTGAACTCATCGACGCCTGCGCCAGCCACCGTTGCAGCCTCGCCCTTGGCCAGGACTTTGAGCGCCGTGAAGGCGTAAAGCCGCTTCAGCTGCTCAGAATCGAAGGCTGAAAATTGGGGAACCCCGGCCAGGAGTTTTATGATGCGGGAAGACGAATCCATGTCGCTCCCTTAACGCGCCGATTGGCCCAAAAGAATGGCGGGCAGGAGAATGGCGCACATCCGAAGGGCCAAAAAAAGCATCGGATTGCGGCTCGGGCCAAGATAACACGATCAGTCGAGCTGGCTGGCGCCGTCCGCCCACAGCCAAACGGCACTCGGCGCTTGACCCGCGCGGCGCTGAGCGTTACATGAACGAGAACTCGGCGAATGCGCCTATTTTCCATTCACTGTTAGGTCCGATCATGTCGCGCCAGTGCGAACTCACAGGCAAGGGTGGCCTCGTCGGTCATCTCGTCAGCCACTCGAACATCAAGACGAAGCGGCGCTATCTGCCGAACCTTTGCAACGTCACGCTTTTGAGCGATGCGCTCGGCCGTGGCATACGTTTCAGAATCAGCGCCAACGCTCTGCGCTCTGTGGAGCATCGGGGCGGCCTCGATGCCTTCCTTTTGAAGGCAAGCGATGAGGAGCTTTCGCTGAAGGCTCGCCGCCTGAAGCGCGAGGTCGTCAAGGCGCGCGCCCGGACGGAAGGCGCCGCCTAGTCTAGCGGGATGCGGAAAAATCGCGAAACCATGCTCTCATCCTTCGACAAGCTCAGGATGAGATGGAGTGTTTTCAGCGGGTGAACCCTCATGGTGAGCTTGTCGAACCATGGGCAACATCACTTTTTAAGCATCTGCTAGCGGCGTCTCAAGCGACGCGCCAGATTTTCGAGGCGTGCAGCATGAAGATTTTGGGCTCCGCCCTGTGAAGGGAGCGGAGTTCTTTCGTTGCACAGTGCAAGCCGCCCGCATAAGCCCCGAAAGCCGGCACAATCAGCAAATCGTCCGAGGCGCAGAAGCAGCGACCGGAAAACCTTTGGCGTCCGGCCCGCACGCTTGCCTTCGGATGAAAATGGCCTGCGATCTCGGGCGCGTCTCGAACGGCGTGGGGCTCGTGGCGCAGGATGACGCCCTCGATTGGAAGCTCGTCCCGCCTTTCGCCGCCGCAGAATTCGGGCGCTTCCGGATCGTGGTTCCCGCCGATCCAGACCCATTCCTCGGCGAGCGCACAGAGCGAGGCAAGCGCGCTCCGGTCGGCGTCGGCCATGCGTTCTCCGGCGCGGCCATCGTGAAAGCTGTCGCCGAGGCAAACGACGCGCTTTGGCCGGTATGCTTCGATGACGCATCTGAGGCGTATCAGCGTGTCGTGGCTGTCGAGCGCCGGGATAAGCCTGCCTCTCGCCGCCGCGTTGGAGCCCTTTTCCAGATGGAGATCGGAGACGACAAGCGTTCTTATGTCCGGGAGCCAGACCGCACCGCTTTGATCGAGCATCAAAGCGAGGCCCGCGAATGCGATCGGGATCGACGAGCAACCCGGCCCCAGAGCTTCTTCTGGCGGACGTCTCGTCTCCGGCTCCGATGTTGCCTCGATGCTCAAGCCGCTTTGCTCCGACAGAGGTTTTTCCAGAAGCGTAGTGCAAAAGAAACAGCGCGAATTGAAGGTAGAGCGCGCTTCTCTCAGGATAGGCTTAGCAGGCAGCTACGAAATCATTTTACGAGCCGTTAACTGAGATTGGGTTCGTTTGGCAAAAAGCAGCATAACTAAGTATATAAGTGATTTTAAGTAGAAGCTGCCATCATGAATTATGGCGGTTCGTATCAGCCAAGGGTCGTAGCCATGACCCACCAGCCCGGATAGCTCTCCCCGATCCACCGCGCGGCCCTGGCTGCCGCCTCTTTGGATGAGAACAGGCCGAAACAGGTGGGGCCGCTGCCGGATAGCCGGGCGAGCAGGCATCCGTCGAAGCGCCGGAGCATATCGAGAACCCTCTCAACGGCCGGTTCAAGCGCGACGGCGGGTGCCTCCAGGTCGTTTCGTCCCTCCTTGAGCCAGGCGGCGGCCTCTTCAGGAGTTCTCCATCCGGGAAAGGCTGGGGGAGGGGCGGTCTCTTCGCCAGTCAGAGGCCTCGCATTCAAGGTTTTGAAGACGGCCGCCGTCGATAGCTTGATGCGCGGATTGACCAGGATTGCGGGCAGGGGCGCGAGGCCGGACACCGGCGTGACACGCTCGCCGAGCCCGCACATCCATGCGGCGCTATTGTGAAGGCAGACCGGAACGTCCGCTCCGATCTCAGCGGATCGCTCGATGAAGCGCCTTGCATCCGAGGCGGCGTCACCATAGACCTTAAGCAGCGCCCGGATGGCGGCGGCGGCGTCCGACGAGCCTCCACCAAGCCCCGCCGCGACGGGGATGTTTTTCTTGAGGCGGAATTGCCCTGTGATCGCGACGCCGAGCCAGGAAGCCGCCGCGCGCTTGGCTTTCAGGACAAGGTTCTCGCCATCGACAAGGCCCGCAAACGGCCCTTCGAGGCTGAGGCTGTTCCCTGATGACGGCGCGAAAAAAAGCTCGTCGCAGACATCTGCAAATGCCACGAGGCTTTCCAGCTCGTGGTACCCATCAGGGCGCCTGCCCTTGATGTGAAGCGTGAGATTGACCTTGGCCCGGGCTTTCTCACAAACGAAACCAGCCGCGATGCTGTCTTGCGCGGCGCCGCGCGGATCACTGCCTGAAGGGGATGTCATTGCAGACCTGGGCTTAAGTCAGACTTGAGCAACGTCAATAGGCCGCTCGCGCGCGGTTGTCGACCCCGCTGAGACAAGAAGCACGCCCTTGGGCGCATGCTTCTCGCCGATTGCAAGCTCAAGGATTGGCGGTGGCGGCCGAGGCTCCGCCAGGCGCTGCTGACTGAGGCGGCGCTGACTGCGGCTGCAACTCGGCTCGGGGGCCAGAATTGTCGGCCAAACCGCCTTCGAGTTTCTTCTTGATCTTCTCGATGTCCTCCGGCTCCGGGTTCAGGGTCAGCGCCTGATTCCACTGGAATTTCGCCTCAAGCTTGCGGCCGAGGCGCCAATAAACGTCGCCCAAATGATCGTTCAGCGTCGGGTCTTCCGGATGCAACTCGACGGCCTTGTCGAGCTGCTTGACGGCCTGCTCGTAATCTTTCTGGATATAATAGCCCCAGCCGAGACTATCGATGATGTAGCCGTCGTTGGGCTTGAGCTTAAGCGCCTTCTTGATGAGGTCGAAAGCTTCCGGGACGTTGATGTTCTGATCAAGCCACGAATATCCGAGATAGTTCAGGACGGCTCCCTGCTCGGGATCGAGTTCGAGCGCCTTCTTGAAATCCGGCTCGGCCTTCGCCCACTGCTTGGTGCGCTCATAGGCGATCCCGCGCGCGTAAAACAGGCCCCAATGCTTCTTTTCCGGCGTTCCGATTAGTTCGATGGCGCGGTCGTAGTAGGGGATGGCGGCGTCGTAGCTCTTGCGCGCGCTTTCAATCGACGCAAGCGTCTGCAGGACCTGCTCCTCTTTCGGGGCTTTCTCAAGAACTGCCTTTAGCAGTGCAACCGCCTCATCCGTTTTCTGAAGGGCGTTCAAATAAATCGCTTTGCGAAGTTTTGAGTTGACCCAGAATGGCGAGTTGTCCCGAACGGTGTCGATAACTGCAATTGCCTTGTCGTATTGCTCGGAGGTTCCGCTTCCATAAAGCTCGGCCAACTCCAGCTTTGCTATGTCGGAGCCGGGATTGAGGAAAAGGGCGAGTCTCAGATAAATCTGTGCGGCGTCCGCGCCGTTATTCGTCGCCAGCACCTGCCCGATGCCGAGAAACGATTCACCAAGGCCTTCCTCGGCGTTCGAGACCATGAGCTTTGGCGTCTTCCCGGCCTTCAACTCGGCCATGAGCTGCTTGCCGAGAGGGGTTGCATCCGCGCCGGCTTCCTTCAGGACGTCTTCCGCCTGTTCTCTGTCGCCCCAGTATGCCAGATGCCGCGCGAAGGCTTCCGCGATGCGGGTGTTCGACGCCTTTTTCTCGGTGACGGCGTGATAGGCTTCGAGAGCCACGGCCTTCTTTCTCGCGACATCGCCTATGAAAGCGCGCTGGACAGTCTCGAAGTGGGTCGCCCAAGCGGCCTTGCTTGGGCTCTGCAAGGCCGCAATGGCTTTGTCAGCGCGGCCCTGCGCGACGGCCACCCAGGCCCGCGCCAGCTTTATTGTCGGCTCCTCCGCGGAGGTTCCGCGCTCCGCATCGCGGAAATGTTCGTCGGCTTTTGCGTAATCTCTGTGCTTGAAGGCGTCGAGCCCGAGAAAAACGTGGGCGATGGTGTTGTCGGTCTGCTTTCTGACGAGACGCTGCGCGAGGCTGCGAGCGGAGTCGAACTCGCCAGCCGCGAGGTCGAGTTGGAAGGCCTCCTCAAGGATGTCCTGATTGGCCGGGTCCTTGGTAAGCGCGCGCCTGTAATAGAGGGCTGCGTTATCACTATCCCGTGAGGACCGCGCAACGTGCCCGGCGAGATAGCTGCCGAGAAGGGAATTGACCTCTGGGACCTCCGCCCGGGGGGATGGTCTGCTCCTGTTCGCTCCTACAGCCGATGCATCCATGGCGAAGCAGGCCGCGATGAAGCAGATCGGAATGAAGAGAGCTGTCTGCCTCCATGAGGAAGGCGCGGCCGCCGGAGCGATTTTCAATGAGAGCATATCGAGGCCTGTCGTTCGATCCTGCATTGTAACATAAAGGTGACAGCACAAATGCGCCTGGGCATAAAGCCTCCGCCGCGGCTTTTCACAACTATCTGATCGTGAGAGTTGTCTGGAAGGGACAGGATCTTTTCCCAGGCGCTTAAACTGTCGCCCGTAAAGTCGATCGACAATAAGACGGAAAAACGGCGGCAGGCCAAGTAAAAAAGATTAAACGGCTAAAGACCCTAGGTTTGACGGTCGCGGCGATCATCACCCTTTGCGGGCTTAGTCTCCCGCCTGATCTTCACCAGCTCATAGATCGCGAAGGCGAGCACGGGCCCAAAAACCAAGACAAGTTCAGCTAACCCGCCCAACGCGTAACTCCTGCCGAGCCGTTATTCGGCTGCTTCGTGCGCTTCTTGCCTTGTCAGGATGCCGTAGCGCGCGGCTTCGGAAAAGACAAATTCCGCAACCTCGGCGGGCTTTTCCTCGTGAGCGAGGTGACCCATGCCGCGAAGGAGAATGACTTTTGAGCCCGGAACCAAATCCTGGACCTTGAAGGCTACATCCGAAGGCACCGCCTTATCATTGGCGGCGGCGATAAGCGTGAGCCTCGTTTTCAGCTTCGGCAAATCCTGGGACAACGTCTCCAGATCCCAGTTCGCCATCATGCCAAGGGCGGCTGCGACGTGGGTTGAGTTGCGGAAGAGACGGCCATAGAGCGCGAGACCTTCGGCGTCGATCTCGGAGCCGGTGCCCGAGATGAGGCGGCGGACCATACCCGCATCGGCGCTCCAGGTGAACATGCTTGGCACGAAGGGATTGATGAACAGAAGCCGGGCGATTCCCCCGAAGAACTGGCTGGCGGGACCGCCGAAAGGCAGAAATGCGCCGTTCAGACTGATGATCGCCTTTGCATTCAGCCTGTGATCGAGCGCCATGCGGCAGAGAATAGCCGCGCCAGCGGAATGCCCGATCCCGATGTCCGGCTTGACGTTGAGCACGTTAAGCAGCGCGGTAATCGATTGCGCCATCTGCGGAAGAGAAAGATGCGACGCGCGGGGCGATTCAGTGAAGCCATGACCCGGCAGATCCACCGCGACCACCCGGAAACGGCTGGCCAGAACTGGGCCGAAATGGCGCCAGGAATGGGTCGATGCCCCAGTTCCATGGAGCAGCAGCGCAATTGGGCCGCTACCCATTTCCTCGATACGCCAGCGCAAACCGCCGGCCGATACAAACCTGCTGGCGGCACGGTTAGGCCAATCGAGCCCCTCCCGGTCCCAGTTCAATGTGCTCATCCTTTAGCAGCCATCCTTGCAGCCTTCGAAATTGCCGCCGCGTTTGCATAAGGAAGCGGCAGATAACGCGCCGCCATCTCTTGTGCAAGCCGCTCTGCCTGAAGTTGCGGGCGCGGAGACGTATCCACCAACATTGTAGCGATACCCTCTGCGCGCAACCGGCGGCTCGCCATGCTCGCGTCATTTTGAGCACGGTCACGCCCAGGCTTGCCTTCCGCGGTGATATTCGCGCGGCCGTCGGTCAGGAGTACGATAAGGGGAGAGATGCCTCTGCGGCGCACGTTGAGTGCGAGGGCTGTCGCCGCTGTAATGCCGGACGCAAGCGGCGTGCCGCCGCCGCCTGCGAGCGCCGCGAGGCTGCGCTTGGCGCGCGTCAGCGAGCGCGTCGGCGGCAGGAGCAGTTCGGCGCCCTTGCCGCGGAAGGCGATCAGCGCCACCTGGTCGCGGCGGATGTAGCACTCGGCAAGCAGGAGTTCGATGGCGCCCTTGGTTTCGGCAAGGCGCTGCATCGCCGTCGAGCCGGATGCGTCCACGGCGAAGATGGTCGCCGTTTGCGAGCGCGCCTTTAGCCGCTTCACGCGGAAATCATCGCTGCGAACCTCGATCTTTTCCAAGGTTCGAATGACGCCTTCCTCTTCGCTCCTGTGGTGAGCGTTGGCGAAGACGCGGCGGATCTTCTGCCAGGGCGCGGCGGCGCGCAAGGTTTCGATCAGGCTCATGGGAGAGCCGGGACGCGGCTCGCCGCGCCTGACGCCCGCGGGGCGTCCGCGGGCCGCATTGGTTCGCTCGCTTCCGCTCTTCCCGGCGGGCGCATTCGCCGGAACCTTGACCGCCTTGCCGGACCGGTTCGAGAGGATGTGCTTCGGCATGGCGGCCTCGGCGGCGGCGATGATCATGTCGGTCAGCGGCTTATCTTCCTCCGCGGCCTTCTGCTCCTCGCTATCCTTATCCTTTTCGTCCGGGGGCGGTTCGTCCTTGTCCTCATCCTGAGGCGGGGGCGGCTCCGGTGGGGCAGGCGTCATGGTTGCGCGAGGCGCTAGCACGAAGAGCGCGGCAAGGGCTGCGTCCTCGTCCCCTGCCTCGGTTCGCCCTGCAAGAGCGGCGGCGGCGCGAGCGGCGCGAACCGCGAAGATCGGCGCGCGCAGCGAGTAAACGCCGAACTGAGAGGCGGCTCCGCAAAGGGCGGCAATGATTTTGTCGGGAACCTCGATGCTTGGAAGCCGCGCTCGCGCCGCTGCGATGTCGTCCTCGGAGGTGGCCGCGAGCGTGACGTCGCGATAGCTGAGGTCTGTAAGGTCAATCCTGAGCCCTAGCCGCTCCAAGAGCGCAAGCGGAGGTGATTCCTCGTTGCCGTCGCTTTCGTCGAGCGCAATAACGCCGAACCGCGCGGGATGGGTGACCGAAGCCGCCTCGCGCTCCACATGCACGGCGCCCGCGTCCATGACGATGCCGAGCCTTGACGCAAGCGCGGGCTCCATGCGTTCGCAGGAGGGCACGGTCAGATAACCGCCGTCCATGTCGGCGAGCAGGCCGCGCTCCGCGATTGGCTTGCCATGAGCCAGCGTTGCGGCGAGGTCGAGACCGCCAAACAGACGCTCGTCGGCGGCGTAGAGCGGAAGCTTCCGGAATGGAACGTGGTCCGGCAGGATGCTACGCAGAAATTCCATCCACTGATCGCGCACCGGCCCGTATTTTGAGCGCACCAGAATGCCGCCGAGGCCGACAGGGTCTACGGCGAACAGCGAGGCCGCCATGACGGCCTCTTCCCAGAGCGACCGTTCCGGCGCCGCTTCCCCGCCGCCGTTCAACATCACCCGAACGTCTTCTGCAATGCGAGTTCGACGCGGACCGTGGAGCCGGCTTCATCGAGCGGATCGCGGCGCAGGCGATGGCGGAGCGCGGGCGGAGCAACCCTTTTCAGATGCTCGACTTTGACCGTCTCGGAGCCCTCATAGGCGGCGATGGCCCGGGCGCCGCGCATCAGCGTCAGCTCTCCGCGCAATCCGTCGGTGCCAAGCGCGAGACAAAGTTTCGCCGCTTGCTCCAAGACCTCGTCCGGCATGGCGATCAGGTTCACCCGGCTGCGCGCCACGGCGACCTTGCGGCGAAGGCTGCGGTTCTCATCGCGCCAGGCGGCGACGAAGCCGTGCGGATCGCGCTCGAACGCGTCGCGGCGGCGCACCACCTCGATGCGGGATGGCAGGTCCTGCGGCGTGCGCACTTCGACGGAAAGCCCGAAGCGGTCCAGAAGCTGAGGCCGAAGCTCGCCTTCCTCGGGGTTGCCGCTGCCGATCAGCACGAAGCGCGCCGGGTGGCGCAGGCTCATGCCTTCGCGCTCAACCACGTTTTCACCGGAAGCTGCGACGTCGAGGAGAAGATCGACAAGGAAATCCTCAAGCAGGTTCACTTCGTCGATATAGAGGAAGCCGCGATTCGCGCGCGCCAGAAGGCCGGTCTCGAAAGCTTTCTCGCCGCGAGTCAGTGCCCGCTCGAGGTCGAGCGCGCCGACGACGCGGTCTTCGGTGGCGCCGAGAGGCAGATCGACCACCGGCACGCTGATGAAGCGCGCGGGCAGCTTGCCGTCGCGGGCGCGTTCGCGGCATTCCTCGCAAAGGTCGCTGCCATCGGGATCGCAATTGAAGCGGCAGCCCCGGACGGCCCGGACCGGCGGCAGAAGCGCCGCAAGGGCCCGAACAGTGGTGGATTTGCCGGTTCCGCGGTCGCCGAAAGCCAGCACGCCGCCGATCGTGGGGTCGATAGCGGATATGATGAGCGCAAGCTTGAGCTCGTCTTGTCCTACGATGGCGGAGAAAGGATAAATTGGGCGTGTCATTGGCGTTCTTCTAGCGCGGTCTGGATTTGCATGTCTAGTTCTGCTCCCATCAGTGCGGCAAAAGCTGTCAGCCAAAGCCAGTAGAGCAGAATAACCACGGCTCCGAACGAGCCGTAAACTTTGTCATATGAGTTGAACGCGGACACATACCACGAAAACCCTGTCGATCCTGCGAGCCACAGCGCGGTTCCGGCGAGCGAGCCGATCGAAACCCATCGCCAATGCGCATCCTCCTTGCGGTCCGGGCCATACCGGTACACCAGCGCGAGGCTCAAAGCCATGATAACGGCCAGGACGGGCCAGCGCAGGGTATGCAGAATGCTGTTGGAGAATTCCGAAAGACCGATGCCATTGAGAACGCGTGGCACCGCTATAACAGCGTATATGTTGAAGACCAAGACACAAAGCGCCGCGATTGTAAACATGAACGCGATTATGTTTGTGCGTGTGAAGCTCCGCGTCTCCGGCACGTTGTAGACGACGTTCAAGGCGCCCATCATCGAATAGGCCCCCAGGCGGGCGTTGATGAAGGCGAGCAGCAAGCCGAAAATCGAGGCGAGCGAGAGCGATGTGCTGTTTTGTCCCGTCAGCGCAACAAGCTGAGCGTCGATCGCGTTCCAGGCCTCGGCTGGAAGCACGCCCTTGAGGGACACGAGCCATTGCCGCACCTGATCGGGCTCGGCGAGAAGACCGAACATGGCGACGATGAACACAAGGGCTGGGAAGATCGCCAGCAGCATGTAAAAGGCGACGCCGGCGGCAAGCAGACTGATATTATCCGCCGAAATCGATTTCCAGACGCAAATGAAGACGTGGAGAGACAGGAAACGCCGCCGGCCTCTGGCCAGAGACACCGCCAAGCGCCGTCTCGAAGTGGTTTTCAGGTTGAGCAACGGAGCCATATCTCGAACAGGGTTGGAATTCGGCCATCAAGCGATTCAAGTTAGGACACTTATACGGGGGAAAGCGCTCCCGTCATCCCAAATGTTACTTGGCCTTGACGGCTGCCACGGTCTTATAGTCGGGCGCGAGCCTGCTTGGCGCCGGCTCACAAGCGGCTGCCCCTTGGAGGAAGAGCGAGCGTGAAACGCATCATTGCGACCCTGGCCACGGCGATCCTTCTGGCCGCAAGCGTCTTTTTCGCCAGGCAACCTGCCCGCGCCGCGGAGCAACCCTGCAAGCCGTACAGCTTTGAAGGTCATGCCTACACGCTTTGTGAGGCGCCTTTGAGCCGCTTTTCTGTCAGGCTGTTCTGGCAGCGTCCGGATGGCGCTCCTTACTCCTATCTAAGCGCGCTGCCGAAAACGGACGCAAAAGGCGGCCGTCTGGCCTTCGCGCTGAACGGCGGCATGTTTCACCCGGATTACAAGCCGGTCGGTCTTTACATCGAGGACGGGCGGGAATTGGTGCGGGCCAATACCAGACCGGGTCCCGGCAATTTCCATCTGAGGCCGAACGGGATCTTCTACGCAAGCGAAGGGGAAGCGGGAGTGCTTGAAACCGGCGCATTCCTGAAGAAAAAACCGAATACGCTGTATGCGACGCAATCGGGGCCGATGCTGGTGGTCGACGGAAAGCTTCATCCCAGGATCGCGAAGGCAAGCGTGTCGGCAAAGGCGCGCGATGGCGTTTGTGTGCGGGGTGAGGGCGTCGTGCTTTTTGCGATCTCCGAGGGCGAGGTGCCTTTCGACACGTTCGAGCGCCTGTTCCGCGATGGACTGAGGTGCCGGAACGCGCTGTTTCTCGACGGAGGGACGGCTCCGGCTCTCTACGTGCCGTCCGCCTCTCGCGGCGGCAATCTATTGCTGGGATTGGGGCCTATGATCGCGGTCTACGAGAAGGCTCGTCCATAGTCCCGGCAATTGCTGCCGCTCATTGATTCAGGAAGTGCTTGAGGTTCTCGATCCTAAGCTTCGCCGTCTGCGCGGCTCCGCCATCCATCGCCTTGCGATACCAGTCGAACGCCCTGGCCGCATCAGGCTCCGCGTTCTTTTTGTCGATGCGTGCAAAGTAGATCGGATCGTAGGAGCGGCCCATCGCCAGCGCCGCTTCCGGGTCGCCGAGCGCAATAGCTTTCTGATAAAGCCGGCGTGCTTCGAGAATGTCGCCTTCCTTCATGTGCTTGTTGCCATCCCGGATCAAATCCTCGACCTCGGTCTTTGACACACTTTTCGGCTGGTCGGATGATGGGCCTGGCATGGCGGCTTGCTTGGCCGCGCCGTTCTGGGCCGCCGGTCTTGCCTGAGGCTCCGGCTTAGGCACGATCCCGGCTGCTGAGGCCGACACTGTCTGCGTGCTGAAGAACGACGGCGCGGCTTTCGGCGGCTTCGGCGTCTCGGGCACAGGCGCAGGTTCCTGCTGTGCGCCCTGCGAAAAGGTCATCACGGTGGTGGGTTCGGGCTTGGGCTCGTTGATGGCCGGTTCCGGTTTTGGCCCGTTCACATGGATGGCGAACTGCCTTTTTTCCGAAAGCGGCGTTCGCACATTGCTGTCGAGCACCTGGACGCCAAGCGTCGTATCTGACGTGCCCGCTGGGACATTGATCGTAAGGCCGGCAAGGCGGCGCGGAGGCAGCAGCCAGTTTCCACCGCCTGCGTCGACGCCTGCGTTCAGCCGCGCTCCCTCGGGGAGGCCGGTGAGGCTTATGAGGCTCCGCTCGTTAGCCTGCTCGGGTTTGACCTCGATCGCGAGGCCAGAGGGTTGGCCGGGGGTCACCGCCACGTCGGATGCGGCGACCACGGGCACGACCTCGGGAGCTGACGTCGCAGGGGTCTCCCCATCGGGGGTTCTTTCGAGCCAGCGGCCGTAGCCGGGCTCGCTCGCATCGGATGGTTGGCTCGCCGCGCCGGTTGCCGTGCGGCCCCCTGGACCGTACGAACCGATGACAAACACTGCGAGCGATGCAGCTATGGCAATGCCGCCAACGAGGCCGATGGCCGCCGCTCCGAGAAGACGGCTGCTTTCCCGCTCAGCCGCCCCGGCCCTTTTTTGGGGGGCGGTATAGCCTGCCGGAACCGGATAGGATGGCGGAGCATCATACTCGGCGTACGCATCGGGGGAACGGGACGATTGGGCCTGATGCTGGGACGCAAGATAATCCAAAGTCTGGCTAAAAGTGCCGGCGACATCATACCGGGCATCGCCATTGACATGATCGGGCACATCGTTGCGGCCCGTTCGCACAGCAGGCTGGTAATCGAAGTAATTCAGGATCACGTCTTGAGGAGACAAGGTGTCTTCGCTCGCCCAGCCAGGGCCGGAGGCGTGCAATTCCGGCGAGTAGGCAGGCGCTTCCCTCTCGCGTGCGGGAAGCTCGGAGGGAGCCTCGCCGTAGACGCTGATAAGCGCCGCCTGCACGGCGTCGGCGAGTTCGTCGTGCTTCAAGGAAAGGTCCGAAATCCCTGTCGGCTTTGGAAGCCAAGGCGATCTCGGAAAGAGTGCGTAAGTGCCCAGCGCCCGCGAATGGCTGGAGCTCGCCCGTCTGCTCATCCGAAATCTCCAGGTCGGCGCTCAGTTCATGGATCTCGTCGAACCCTTCCCAATCGCCGAGAAAGCCTGTTTCTTTCCTTTGTCCGGTTTTCTCGCTGTGCCCGCGGGGAGCTTCGTTGCCGTCGATTTCGATCCCAGCCAGCTTGAGGCTCGATGCAACGCTCTCGGCAAACTTGTTGATGCTCTTCTCTTCCCGGTCTTCGGGTGGCGCCTCATCGGACGCTTGGGGCGTTTGAGAAGCTGTTTCGGGCCGCGCCGCCGCCGCATCCGCTTGGGGAGCAGAGAGCTCGGCAAGAAACTTGGCTGCCTTCTTTGCGCCTATGCCCGGTTCTTCCGTCTTGGAAGAAGCCTCCTCACGCTCGTGGACCCTGTTTGTCTCCGGCATCTGCTACTCCTGTCGGGCATCGCGCATTGCTGAACCCGCCGGCTGCCGCTGCCGGGCCGTGTCCTGCTGCTGATACCAGCGGATGAACTTGTTGAAGAGCTCCTCCTGGCTCGCGGGGCGTCCGCGCTGACTCTTAACAAATTTCTGGAACATAGTTTTGATTTGTTGGGTTTTCTGCAGGGCCGCAGGCTGAACGGCGCGGAACTCGGAATTCGCAAGAAGCCACCGCTCGGCGGTCGGAAAGCGCTGCCATCCTTTCAGCGGCGCACGGATATCCACCTCACGCCACTTCGGGCCGTAGCTCCCGCTCGTCTTGAACTTCTCAATGCTGGCGAAAAATCGCTCGGAGAAACGGGATAGAACACGGAAGCGTTCCGAGGAAGGAGGAACGCCCTGAACCGCCATGACGGTGGAAACGGCAATCGTCGCCACGCTTTCGTTCGGCGCCACAAGACCCGGATAGTCTTCCGCAGTTATGATGGCAGGGAGATAGGCGGCCTGAAGGCCTGGAAGATACTCGACATCCAGGAAATGAACCTTGTCCTTGTGGGTGATCTTGTCGAAAGCCCGCGAGGGCCTTCCGCCCACATAGACAACCGCATCGAGTTCGCCGCGCTTCAGCCGCTCGATGGCGTCGTCATGATCAAGATAAAGCGGATCGACCGCGATGCCATTGGCCTCGAAGACGGCTTCGGCTGTAATCGCCATTCCGCTATCCTTGGGGCCAAAGCTCACACGGCGTGCTGTCAGGTCCTGCAGACACGAAAACTGCATCCGGGACAAGACGTGAAGCTCTTCGGAATAGAGCTTCGCCACATATTGCACTCGGGATTGAAAACCGGGCTGCCTCGTTATCTTGGCGACGCGTGTCAGGACGTCGGACTGGACGATCGCAATATCGACCCCCTTGAGTGTCAAAAGGTCGTTGAGGTTCTGAAGGGATCCTTTTCCGGCCATGGGAATGATCCGCAACTCAGTGCCGTTGTCCAGGACACGAGCAAGATCGCTCGCGATTTTCAGACCGGTGCTGTCTATGTCCCCGGCGAGTATGCCCACGGTTCCCACTGCCGGCCCCGGCTTTGCGGCTTTGGGCGGACCCGCCGGCCGGAATATGGCCTGGGCCTGTGCGCCCCCGATGAAAAAAAATAAGGTTAAAAGGCTTATGGCGAAACGCCTGACCACTAGTCATAACCCTCTGATTGATGACGTTCGCCAAACCGGATAGGCGCAAGGATAAGATACCATCGAAGGCAAGAGATTCGAAAGGAGCGGACTACCAAAAAGAAGCAGCCTCGCCACCTAGATGACTGAGTGAAGAAAGCGGCGAAACTGTGCCACCACCGAACCGGCGATCTCGTCGGGAGGGCGGGATAAACCGGGAGGGCCCGCGGAAGAATGATGTTCTCGAGGTTCAGGAGCGGCAATCGAAAACAGGCAAGCGCGCCTGAGGGGAGCCGGCTGTACGCCATAGGAGACATCCATGGACGCCTTGATCTGCTCGAGTCTTTGCTGGGCCTGATCGAAGGGGATCAAGAAGGGCGTACTGACTTGCCCGTCACTTTGATATTCCTCGGAGATTACATCGATCGAGGCCCTGACTCGAAAGGCGTCGCTGATCGGCTGATCCATGGCTTCTCACCGCCCCGCACGCCTGTTTACCTCAAAGGCAATCACGAGGCCCTTCTCCTTTCTTTCCTGAATGACCCGTTTTCCGGCCTGAATTGGCTTCGCAATGGCGGAGATGCGGCGCTTTTGTCTTACGGTGTCGAGCAGAAGGCGATCCAGATCGCGCTCCGGGAGGGGCCAAGAGGGCTGGTTGAGGCGCAGAGGCAATTTCAGGCCGTGTTGCCGGAGGATCATCTCCGTTTCTATGAAGGGCTCAAGCTGTTCTGTCATCTTGGCGATTATTTCTTTACCCATGCGGGCGTCCGGCCGAATGTCCCGCTCGATCGGCAAAGCGACGATGACCTGCTTTGGATCAGAAAGGAATTTCTGAACTCGACGGAGGATTTTGGGGCTGTCGTCGTCCACGGCCATACGCCCATGCTCCATCCTCAGGACCTTGACAACAGGATTGGGCTCGACACTTTCGCCGTTCGCACCGGCAAACTCACAGCCGCAGGCTTTGAGGGCACGGAGCGCTGGTTCCTGTCAACTTAGGCCCGCGGGGGTGGCGCAGATTTTTCGCCTTCGCCAACGTCTTCGCCCACACCGCGCAACCTTTCCAGGAGCGTGGGGTGGTGAGGGCCGATCTTGTCCTCGGGATCGGGTTTCAAGGCATCGAGGTTGATAACCTTCGCGAGGTTTGCTTCCGCCGCTTCACCATTCAGGTAGGCGGCATTGTGAACGCCATTTGCGGCCGGACTCTCCGAAGCTTCGGGGCTGGACGCCGCCTTTTTGCCGGCAGCCTCAAACGGTCCGCCTCCTTGCACCGCCTTCCGGTCGCCGTCTGCCGCCCGCGATGCCGGGACCGCCTCCTCCGCCGCGGCCCCATCGTCGCCCTTTGAAGTTACAAACGCGATCTCCTCCGCAGCGCGGGCACCATTCTTGGCGATCTGAACCGGCGGCTCTTTCGCCTGTGTGTCTTCTTTTGAGTCGGTGTCCGCCGGCTTCGCCGGGCCTTCCGTTGCCCTGCGGGGCGGGTCTGTCCTGACAACCTCCTGCAAAATCTTGGGCCGGCCGCCTGTTTCGCCCAGTCCATTCTTCGGCGCCGGCATCGGAACCGTTGCTTCGGGAAGGATTGTAAGCACCGGGGAAGCGGGGAGGACCGGCGCCGCCAGCGTCTCCTCTTCCGTGGGACTATCGGGTTGCGGCGAAGCCGGGCGCCGAGCTTCCTCGGCCGCTGGCGCTTCAGAAGCGTTCAGCTTCAACCGGGCGGCCAACGGCATCGGCTGCTGCGCATTCTGACGCCACGGGATCGGTCTTTCCCTGCGGCTATCCTGTCCGCCGAAACGCTTCGCCGAGAGGTCGGATCGTTCCGCCTCTTGCGCTGCGCTCTTTGATTGCGCCGATGCCAGGATCAGCTCGGCAAGCTTCTGCAACTCGCCTTTAATGACGCCGACCTGCTGTGAGTCGCGATCCTGAAACGCCGTGAGTTGCTGACGCAGCTTCGAGAGTTCCAGGTTAAGCCGGTCATACTCGGCCTTGTAGTCTTCCAAATCCCATTGAGAGGCGCGGCGAACGCGTCTCCCGCTTCGGTCTGCGGCGCTCTTTTCGAGAACCTGATGCAGGCGCTGCAACTCTTCCTGATAGCTGGCGGCAGCATCCTGCGCCGCGGCCAGTTCCTCATCGCGGCGGGCGAGCTTGGTCGTCAGGTCCTGGAGTTCGAAGGCGCGCTCTTGAAGCTCCGCCTTGACAGCGGTGATTTCGCGGTCAAGCTCAGGGAAGCGCTTCGTAATGGTCTGCTCGAGGACCGTGGCCGCGTTACGCCTCTCGGAAAGTTGAAGATCGATATCGCCGATCTGGTCCTTCAACGCCCCGATCTGCATTTGCAGGCGGCTGTTGTCCACAAGTTGATTGGCGGCCTTCTGCTTGGCGCTCGCAAGCGAGCTTTCGAGGCGCCTTACGCGCACGGCATAGGTTGCCCTGAGCTGGTCCTGCGCCGCCTCGATCTCCGCGAGCGTCAGAGGCAGCGTGCTTTCCAGTCTTTTCTTCGATAGGCGGGATGCGCGGCTCCAAAGCGAGGGCGCAAGCAAGACCCCGATCAAGCTCGCGATCAAAAATCCCATTGCGATCAGCATAATCGCTTGGATCATTGAACTGGGCTCCCTTAACTTTTGCCCGTCTAGCGCATGCATGCGCTAGAAAGAGCGAGGCTTCTCACAGCCACGGCGAACTTTCTGCTGCATGGCGCCCGCCGGCAGGCGTCCGGCAACGTCTCCCCACCCCGCCGGACCAGCATCCGTTCGACCGATCGCGACACAAGGTCCTAGAAAGGGTTCCAAGTAGGCGAAGGCGTATACTTGAGATAGCCGACATTGGCTCCCAAACGCAACCCTAACCCGGCGCGAATGGGCGCGAGAATGACATCGTCGTGTTGCTGATACGTTATTCCCACACCTCCCACAAGATAAGCGGACCCGTCGACGCCTGCAAACCGCTCATATATTTGTGACGGATATTGAAGATTGTAAACCAGCGTGAAGGATTTTGACCCGTTCGCGCCGAAGTCGTAACCGAGGGACGGACCTTGCCAATACACCTTTTGCGGCGGGAAGCCCTTTGTGTAAAGCGTTCCTTCGCCATACCTCAAGCCTGCGACGATGGCTCCGCTTCCTTCCTCGCCAAGGATATAGCCATTCGGCTGTCCATGGTGCTCGAACGAATGCTCAACGACTTTCGCAAGCCCTTCTGAAGCTCCGCCGAAGAAGCCGCGCCCCGCGTCGAGGATCTCGTTCGGCGAGTATGTTCCGGGTTGCGGCGGCGGAGGACCCCATGTCGCCGTTCCGGGAGGCGGCGCGTTATTGTCCGGCGCCGCATTGGCGCTTGCAGGCGCCGGCGCGCTGTAGGGCTGTCCGTAGCCGGGATTGTCGCCGCCGCTACGTGAGTAATCCGAGTCGGCGGTTGCGCTCGTTCCACCGTTTCCGCCGGACTGGGGCGGCCTAATCGAGCGCGGCGGCTCAGGCTGTTGCGGCGGCAGATAGTCTGATTGAGCTTCTGCAAAGGGCGGATCGAAGCAAAGGGCCAGCGCCGATAGCGGCAGAAAGGCCAGTGTCAAAAGCAGCATGCGGTGGCGGGTCATCGTGAGTTCCTGTTTCAGGCCGCATCGAGCCAGCCGTCATCGTGTGGAAAATTGAGTCTCCTTACGCAGCACCTCTGATAGGAGTGCGCCGAATGAGGGCCAAATTTTGGCTTCTTTGCGACCGTCAACGGGCAATCGCCCGCGGGCATTGCAATGAGCGTTGCTATGCCGATGCGAGCGCCTGCTCCAGATCGCCGACGATGTCGGCGCTGTCCTCGATGCCGACCGAGAGCCGCACCACATCGTCGCCCGCGCCCGCAAGCGAGCGCTGTTCCGGCGTAAGCTGGCTGTGCGTCGTCGAGGCGGGATGGATGATGAGGCTGCGCACGTCGCCGATATTGGCGAGGTGGGAGAACAGCTTCACGCTCGAAACGAGCTTCACGCCCGCATCATAGCCGCCCTTCAGGCCGAAGGTGAACACGGCGCCGGCGCCCTTCGGAACAAGCCTCTTCGCAACCTCGTAATAGCGGTTGCCGGGCAGCCCCGCGTAATTCACCCAGGCGACCTTGGGATGCTTCTCCAGCCAGCCCGCGACCGAGAGCGTGTTCTCGCAGTGGCGCGCGATGCGTAAGGGAAGCGTCTCTATGCCGTTGATGAACAGGAACGCGTTCAGCGGCGCAATCGCCGGGCCGAGGTCGCGCAGGGACAGAACGCGCGCCGCAATCGCGAAGGCGAAATTGCCGAAGGTCTCGCCGATGACAAGGCCGTTGTAAGACGGGTTCGGCTCAGAAAGCATGGGATAGCGGCCGCTCTTCAGCCAATCGAAGGTTCCGCAATCGACGAGAATGCCGCCGATGGAATTGCCGTGTCCGCCGAGAAACTTCGTCAGCGAATGCACCACGATATCCGCGCCGTGCTCCTTCGGCCGGAACAGGTAGGGCGTGGCGAGCGTGTTGTCGACCACCAGCGGAACGCCGGCCTTTTTCGCAACCGCGGCAACCGCCGGTACATCGATGACGATGCCGCCCGGATTGGCGATGGACTCGATGAAGACGAGCTTCGTCTTCGGCGTGATCGCGGCCTCGAAGCTCGCCGGATCGTTGCCGTCGGCCCAGACCACGTTCCAGCCGAACTTCTTGAAGGCGTGATTGAACTGGTTGATGGAGCCGCCGTAAAGCTGGCGCGCCGCGATGAATTCGTCGCCCGGTTCGAGGAGAACGTGGAATACGAGGAGTTGCGCGGCGTGCCCCGACGCCGCCGCCAGCGCCGCCGTCCCGCCTTCCAGCGCCGCGACGCGCCCCTCCAGCACCGCCTGCGTCGGGTTCATGATGCGAGTATAGATGTTGCCGAACGCTTCCAGCGCAAACAGCGAGGCGGCATGCTCCGCATTGTCGAACACATAGGAGGTCGTCTGATAGATCGGCGTCACGCGCGCGCCCGTGGCGGGGTCGGGCTGAGCGCCCGCGTGGATGGCGAGCGTGTTGAAGCCTGGGGCGGGTGCGTCGGTCATGGGCGTCTCCTCGGGTTTGTGGGATTCAAAACCCGTTCGGCGTGAGAATGCAACGAGTTTGCAGCGCGAACGGGATGGCCAAAAACATGGTGCTCGGTTCTGTGTCACCAGCCTGCGAACTGCGACCTGCACTGGGCGAGTCGACGATCTTCGGACTGTAAGTCGAGGCCGTAGCAGTTCGCGCGGCAGGCGGAGTTGTCGCGGCAGCGCTCCCGGTCGCGGCGCGCTCCGCGGCGGCGTTCGAGCTTTCCATGGTTCGAGCACCATGCCGCCTTTCGCAGCAAGCATACAGAAGACAGGCGACCTGCAGTCTGGGTTTTGGACAGCGGAAGCCGACCGCGATGGCTGGAACACAAGTCCCGGCCTGCGCTTCGCCTCGCCGTGATGCCTGCTCCGCCGGCGGGATCGGCGCCTGCCCGCTCAGGCCGCACGCTGAGATGCAGACCCGGCCAAGCTTTTATGCCGCGCGTTCCACTCGTCTTTCGCCAATTCCCAGATCGCGGCCTTGGTGGGGCCCATCAGGAAGATGCGGTCCACAATGCTGACGAGGCGCGCTCCTTGGCTTTCCGAAATGCGCCGCGACGCGATGTTGTCGACGGCTTTCGCGACCCTCAGCGTGTCGCGGTCGAGGCTGTTGAACCAGTAGCCGGTCACAACTTCGCAGGCCTCCGTCATGATGCCTCTCCCTTGCCAGGGCAGGCCAACCCAGAAGCCCCTGTTGTCGTCGCGCTGCAGTCTCAGATTGATGCCGCCGATCAGGTGCGATGGGCCGCCCTTGAGGCGGATCGCCCATGCCCATTGCTCCCCCCGCTTCATTTCAGGCAAGACCACATCGCGATAGAATTGCAGCGCGCCGTCTTCCGGGTAGGGCCAGGGAATCTTTTCGTCGAGAAAGCGGACGATTTCCCACTGTGGAAAAAGGCGCTGCGCGGCAGGCGCATCCTCAAGCGTAATCGGATGCAACCAGAGGCGCTTTGTTTCGAAAATCGGTATCATGAGCAACGCCAGATCGAGCAATAAACGCCTGCTATAGCCTTTGTGCGCATTGAAGACTACGCCCTTGACCGAAAACAGGCACTCTTTCAACAAGCGGGAGAAAAAAGGGGCCGCTGGAGCGTTCTGGAAAAACATATATTTGATAAGCGCAACGAGGACCTAAATCACGAGCGCAGCCAGAAGCAGCTTGGCGCCACCCCGCCCAAAAATCCAGCCGTGGCGTGCATCATGCGCCAGCGCCTTCTCTGCCGAGTTCGCCGAGCGCGCGGACAGGAATTCGCGTCAGGCCCGCGCTGACGGGGAGGACATAGGGAAAGATGCCGGCGCCTGTTATTGCGAGGCTTTGGCCTGTCTCGCTGACGAGCAGGCGCGAAATGATGGTCGCTCTGTGAAGCTGCGCCGAGAGCTGCCGCGCGAGCCCTTGCTGGTAGAGTTCCGAGCTTTCGCCCTTCAGGTAGCTTCGCGCCGCGCGCCGGGCGCTATGCAGCGCGATCGACATGCCGTCGCCCGAGAACGAAGGGATCGCCGCCGCCTGATCGCCAAGACGCCAGACGCCGCTGCTTTCCCAGGCGACGTGTCCATAAGGCAGGCCGGAGATTGCGAGAGGCTTGTCCATGAGGCAGATGGCGCCGTCGAGGCGATCCTTGAGATGCGGGCAGCGCTCCTGCATGCCGCTCAAGAGGCTCTCCCAAGAGCCATACCGCGTGGCGTAGGCATCCTTGCGCACGATGAGACAAAGATTTGCCCGGCCGCCTTCCACCTCCTGCAGGCCGGCATAGCCGCCTGGAAACAGGATCAGCTCGACATGGCGCGCCAGTTCGGCGGCCTGGTCCGGCTTCAAACGCCAGTATGCCTTGAAGGCGATGCACTCGGGATGCTGGCCGCGCGCTCGCTTCCAGTCTTTCAAATCGTGTTTTCCCGTCGCGAGAAAAATTTCCCTTGCGGCGACAGGATCTGCGCCATCGAGATGGATTGCCCAGACATCTCCATCTCTCTCCATGCCCTTGACGCGAATGCCGCGCTGAATCTCGGCCCCGGCGCCCGACGCGAGCTGCAAAATCGCCTCGTCGAGCACGCGCCGTGACAGGCTTTGAGCCTGGAATGGAAGCCCCGCCGCTACAGCGCCGCCATGGCGGGCGAGCCGCACATGAGTAATGGGCACGCTGCCGAGCCCTTCGAGCGAAACGCCGATATGGCCGAGATAGCGCACGCCCTCGTGGCTGATGAATTCGCCACAAACCTTATCGTGGGCCTCTTTCTCCTTCTCGAACAGAATGACGGAGCGTCCCGCGCGCGCCAACTCCATCGCCAGCGCGGGCCCCGCCACGCCTCCTCCGATAACAGCGGCGTCATAAGGTTTCATGCTGTGTCCTTTACCCTTGAGACGCACAGTCTAAACGGCATCCATGATTCAATCCTTGCTGCGCCTTCGCGCAGCCCCGCTTCTTTAAGTAGCAGAAGCCAGTCCTCCCTCTTGAAGGCGCTCGCGATCGACACCGGCCCGTCATGGCGCATGAAGCGGTGGCGCCGCGTCGCCCAGAACGCGACCTTCAGGAAGTAATAGGGCAGGGGATGGCGCTCAATGTCGTTGATGAACCAGCCGATGCGCGCGTTCTCCTCCATCCAGCGAATGAAGCGGACGAGCTGCGGACCCTGCAGATGGTGCGTGAACAGGGATGACATAATAATATCTGCGCCACCCTCGGCATGGAAATCGAAAAGGTCGGCCGTCACCCATTGCAGGGGGCGGCCAGGGTCGGTTGCTTCCGCAGCCGAGCGCGCCGCCCATGGGTTCATGTCGACGCCGATGAACTCGATATTGAGCCCGTTCCTGGCTGCCCAGCGATCGACTTTGCGCGACATGTCGCCATAGCCGCTGGCGGCGTCAATGACGACAATAGGTCTGTCCCTCGAAAGGCGCCCCTCTCGCGCCAGCCGTTTGAAAAAGGCAAGCGTGGGACGATAGGCGAGGGAAAGCTCGTTCGCCTGGGTGAGTTCGCGAAGCACACCCCGAAGTTCCTCGTAGCTGACGACCTCGGTGTCCATCAGCTCGGGCGTCGTGTCCCGTTTTGAGAAATCGGGCATAGCCGCGCCTCAGACGGCTTTGAAAAGCATCGTCTCCGCTGTGAGACCGGGACCGAAGGACATGGCGCAGCCATGTGCGCCGGACCTGTTCTCCTCTAGGAGCGTTTTCAGCACGAAAAGCACCGTGGCCGAAGACATATTGCCGAAGTCGCGAAGCACCCGGCGCGAGGCGTTGAGCGCCGTAAGCGGCAGGCGGAACGCGGCCTCGACAGCATCGAGAATGGCTCGCCCTCCTGGATGCACGGCCCAAAGCTCGATGTCCTTCGGCTTTAGTCCTGCGAGGATTGCATCAGATGCGCGTCGGATCGCCTCACCCACGGAGGTTGGAATGCGGCTTGACAGTACCATGTCGAAACCAAGGTCGCGGATATGCCAAGCCATCTGGCTGGCGGCCTCGGGAAGAACAGTCGCGTAGAACCGCTCCATCGAAAGCCCCTTCGGCTCCGAGCTGATGAGCGCCGCCGCGCAGCCATCAGCAAAGAGCAGGAATGGCATCATCTGTTCAAGTTCGTAGGTTTCCTGGAAATGCAGAGTGCATAGTTCAATACTCAGCACGAGCACCTTGGCCGTGGGCTCGGACCGGACGATGTGACGGGCCAGCTTGAGGGCGTTCACGGCGGCGTAGCAGCCCATGAAGCCAATAATCGTGCGCTCGATGGAAGGGTTGAGGCCGATGCGGTTGATCATCTCCAGGTCGATGCCTGGCGCCGAGAATCCCGTGCAGGACGTGACGATCAAATGCGTGATTTCGCTTTTGCGCTCGCCGAGCTTCAGCTTCTCGACAGCGCGCTGAGCCAGCAAGGGAGCCTCTATCTCGTATTGCCGCATGCGATCGCCGGTGGAGGGAAAATCGCCCGGCACATAGAAGCGCTCGCCATTTATCGTGGCGCCTAGACAGTCTGCGGCGGGAACGACACAGGACCACCGG
Source organism: uncultured Alphaproteobacteria bacterium (assembly GCA_963764115.1). GTDB lineage: Bacteria > Pseudomonadota > Alphaproteobacteria > Rhizobiales > Rhodomicrobiaceae > Rhodomicrobium. Next base: position 7,322 of record CAVXRT010000041.1, on the reverse strand, counting down.
TTTTCTATCTGGCCCTTTTCGACAAGGCGGTCAAAAATTGTTCGCTTGCGGTAATCATTGAGCATGTGCCGCTGAAACCGGACGAAGGCGTCGTGCACCTGGTGAGGTGGGACCGCGGTCGCGATCTCATTGATATATGCTCCGGACAAGGCGTACCTTTCTAAGCGTTAATCACTAAAGGGAAATGCAATCTCTCCAAAGGCGTTGTTCGCAATCCCGCCCAACTTTTAGGATAAGCGCAATGATGGGTAGCTTCAAGCATCGCTCCAGGCTCGCCCTGAGCGGGAAATCCAGCACGTGCTCCCAAGCCCAACCCATGGCAGAGTTCGATAAACCGGCTGGCATCGCCCCCGCTGCGTGTTCCGAAGGAATTTTCAGACGATGAAGTACAGTAAGCGCCAAGCGATGTTGACGAGAGCAGGTGTTTTTGCGGCTCTTCTCACCGCTTGTCTCATCCCCGCCGCCTTGGCGGAGATGCCGTCTGCGGAGGGGTTCCGGGCATGGATCGCTTCATTTCGTGCAACAGCCTTGGAAAAAGGCATTCGGGCAGGCGTTTACGATTCCGCGACGCGCGGGATCACCCCGGATTTTTCGCTTCCGGACCTCGATATTCCTTCCAGGAAGCAGCCGGAGCAGCCGGAATTCGTTCGCACGCCCGAGCAATACCTAAGCGAGAAGACGCTCGCGAATCTGGGCGAACAGGGCCGGCGGCTTTTCGCGCAGCACAAAGATACGCTGCTTTCCATCAAGAAGACGTATCGCATCGATCCCTACATCCTTCTCGCGGTCTGGGGACGCGAGACCGCGTTCGGAACCTACGTGCACGATCTGCATTATAACGCGCTGCAGGTGCTCGCGACCTTGGCCTATGCCGGTAATCGCCGGGAGTTGTTCGAACGGCAGTTCATCGATGCTTTGCGCATGGTTCAGGAGGGCGTGATCGCTCCGCAGGATATGAAGAGCTCCTGGGCAGGCGCGATGGGCCTCGTGCAGTTCATGCCGGAAGATTACTTCAAATATGCCGTCGACCAGGACGGCGATGGCAAGAAGGACATCTGGCGTTCCGTGCCGGATGCGCTTGCATCGCTCGCCAAGAATCTCCAGGGCATAAACTGGAATCATGAGCATCCCTGGGGCTTTGAAGTTCGGGCGCCTGCGACCGTCGATTGCTCGCTCGGCTATCTGGACGTTCGCAAGCCCGTTAGCGAATGGGCCAGGATGGGGATTGCCCCGCTCAACGGCAGGGAATTCCCGCCGGACGTGCTGAACTGGGAGGCGTCTCTCTTGCAACCCGCCGGCATATTCGGACCCGCGTTCCTCACCTTCGATAATTTCCAGGTCATCCGGGAATACAACAAGTCCGATCTCTACGCGCTTTTCGTGAGCAATCTTGCAGATCGCATAAGGGGCGGCGGCGCTTTCTCGCAGCCCTGGCAGCGGATCGTCCAGGTGCCGACCTCCGACGTCGAGTTCATGCAGAAGAAGCTCACGAACCTCAGCCTTTACAGCGATACGATAGACGGCAAAGCTGGCGGACGTACGCGAGCCGCTGTTGGCGCCTATCAGAAGCGCGCCGGCCTTCAACAGACGTGCTGGCCTACCGCCGAAATCGTGGCGCATCTCAAGGCCCATGCCGGCGCCCAAACCATGAACGAGCGCATGCAGAATTAGGAAGCCTCCACCTGTAAAATTTTAATCATGTTGTATTTGGGCCTCGGCTAGTCCTCAATTTCAACACCAACGCGGAATAGCGACGAGCGGTGGTCGTTTTTCGAATAACCGTAACCCTGACCTTGCCGTGGACGCATCTTATGCCCCGCCGTCGAGCTTTTCCTTCGCGTGAAATTTTCCAAAAAGCAGCCGCCCTCTGCGTGGCTGGCGGGCTGCTAGCGGTTGGAGACGGCCCATTCTGGGTAACGCGTTCGGGCGGATCTTCCGATCCGCGATTTTTTGCCGCCGCCCAGGCGGGCGAGGATGACGACAGCCACCACTCAAAGCCCCCAGTCAACGGGGATGACGCCAGCAAGGCAGGCACCCCCCATCACGATGCCCCGCAGCAACACAATGGCGGTCGCACGGGTAATGGAGAAGGCAAGCATCATCAGTCTTCCCATGGCGAGGGCATCCCATTGGGGCCCCATCAGACCCTCAGCTATGACGCAAATCGGAATATGCTGAAGCTGCATGTCAAGCTTGGCGAACGCCAGGATGGCCCCCGCGCCCACCAGGACGGCGCCGCCTGGAGCCTCGGCAGCCGCCATTCCCGCGTGCCCGGGGAAGCCGCCAACGCCTATATCCGCAATATCGCCGACGACAGAGAAAAGGAAGGACGGACGGTTGAGGTTCTGGACAGGTCGGTGACCCCCGTTGCGGCACGCTATCAAAGCTCCATGTTTGAGCGCAGTTCCGCGACTACGGTCATGTCCAAGACAAAGCTACCGATCGGCTTGCCCACGTCCGTGCCGAACCAGGTGCTGGCGGTCGGCATGGATCCCGCGTCCATCGCGCATGCGGAAGCCTTGGGGTTCCAGGCCAATTCGTTAATGAACTCAGAGGCGGGCGATCACTCCATCGTTCGCTTTACCGTGCCTCAGGGGCTGGATGCAGCTCGAGGGCAAGAGCTTCTCAGCCAGGAAATGCCGGGGCAACGGTTCGAGCTGAACAAGGTTTATCGCCTTTATCGCGCGACAGCGCGAGAGGAGCCCGTTACCTTGGACAAGAGCCTGCCCGCGACGGCTCCGGGCAGCACTCAGACCTGTGCCGCCAACCGCTGTTTCGCGAGAGAGGTCATTGGGTGGAAGGACACGCTGGCGCCGTGCGCACGGGGGCTCAAGGTTGGTGTGATCGACACCGACATTGACGAGTCTCACCCCGCTTTCGAAGGCCGCCGGATTCACCGGTTTGATTTCAGCCCCGACGGGCGATCACCCGCGCCGAACTGGCACGGGACGGCGGTGCTGTCTTTGCTGGCCGGAAGTCCCATTACGAATACGCCAGGGCTTATTCCTGATGCGGAATTCTTCGCCGCCAATATCTTCCATACCGATGAGCGCGGCGAGATGGCAGCCGATACGATGAGCCTGTTGAAAGCGCTCGACTGGATGAGATCCTTCGACGTCAAGCTCATCAATATGAGCTTTTCCGGACCCCGCGACGGCCTCGTGGCTGATGCGATTGAACGCATGAGCGAAAGCGGCGTCGTGTTCGTCGCCGCGGCCGGAAACGAAGGGCCGACGGCAGAGCCGAGCTACCCGGCAGCCTATCCTCAAGTCATTGCCGTGACAGCGGTGACGAAGGACTTGCGCAATTACCGCTACGCAAATCGTGGCTACCACATCGACTTCTCGGCGCCGGGCGTCGATATCTGGACAGCCACTCCTGGCGGGGGCGCCGGATACCATACCGGCACCTCTTTCGCAGCGCCCCACGTAACGGCTGTGCTCGCAGTGGAACCCCCTGAGACGCTCAAGCAAAGCAAGGCTGATCTGCTCGATGACCTCGCCGTCATGGATTTGGGACAAGAGGGCCGCGATCCGATCTACGGCCGGGGGCTTCTTCTGGCGCCTTCCGAGTGCACGCCGCCTGAGACGACTGAGACGGTCGCCAGCGCTGCTGCGGAATAATATCCCCCATCGCTGAAGGATGAGCCATGCGCCCCTTGGCGTCTCCCCTCGTCCTGTCGTTCTCGCGCAAGGGGAGGGACGCCGTTGCAGCACGACCCCTCTCTCTCCTTTGGGGAGAGCGCCGGTGGAGCGTGTTGCGGATCAATCAGTCCATGCAGCAGATCAAGCCGCCTTTAATCGAAAGCGATTAAAGGCGAAGCAGTTGATCGAAGAGCCAGGGCAGCTTATTCGCGTCCTGATGGGCGGCGGCCTGCTCTAGCCAGGCTGGAACCTACTTCCAGCCGTTGCGCACCGCCTGGGCTTCCTGCTCGATGTCAAAAGCATCGCCATCTATCATGCGGTCTACGATGGCGTCGAGCGAAGTATTTACGCCGCCTTCGGCGATCCTCATTCCACTCTTGGCCGAGTTGGTCGTCGGAACGTGAAGCTCAAGAGCCCATTTCCCGTCTTGGCCACGGCATCCAAGTCCGACGAATCCGCCATCGCTCGGAGTTGCAATCTCGTATTCCCGGCAGTAGGTGCGCTGCTTGTTTTTAAAGGTCAGACTGGCGCGCATCGAGACGGCTTCGCCCCTCAAGCCGCTGATCCTTGCTTCATGCCCGCTCAACTCTCTTTCGAGGACTTCGGCGAGAGCGCCGCTGGCGTAAATGTGGCCATCGTGAAAGGCGACGAGATCGCCGGAAGCGCCACCGCCACTAAGAAGGGCGCCCGCCCCCACGCCGAGGGCAAGGAGCGCCGCTGAGGCAGCCGCGAGCTGCCAGCGCATGGCCGGAGCGGGTCTCTCGAACCAGTGAGCGAGGTTCCCGGCAAAGAGGCGCGCCTTCTGCCCGAACGCATCAAACCATCCCGTACGCCGTTCCTCGGATAACTGCGTCGCTGATCGAGCCGTTTCATCCAGCGGGTAATTCAAAATGAACTCTTTGAGATACGCTGGAACGGGCTCCGACATGGGCCGCCCGTAAAGCGTCGAAAGGGGCGCTCCGGTTGCTCGAAACATCTCGACGCGGCCGCGAGCTTCGGGATCGGATAGCAGGTAAGCCTCGATTTTTGCTCGTGCGAAAGCGCTCAGTGCGCCATCGGCATAAGCCATCAACATTTCATCGGTTACTTTGGCCACGGCGAGAACTCCAGCTTGACCGGCGCGGTTTCGATTTCCGGGTTGGCGTAGTTGTAGAGAGCGCGCCGCGCGCGAGCGAGGCGGCTCATTACCGTTCCGATGGGAATATCGAGTGTTTCCGCCGCCTCCTTGTAGGAGAGGCCATCCACGCAAACCAGCGCAATCAAGACTTGCTGATCGCTAGGAAGCTCGGCGATGCCCTTCGACACCTCCTGCAGCGTCAGCCGGCTCTCGGTCAGATCCCGGCCATCCGCGCCAGCGATGTCATAGGCCTGATCGATGTCGACGGAATCGCCACGCACTTTGTGCGCGCGCCGCTGATCAAGCCATATGTTCTGGGCGATGCGAAACATCCAGCTATCGAGCCTTGTCCCTGGTTCCCACTGGTTAATCCGTGATAACGCCCGCGCACAGGTTTCCTGTACGAGGTCATCTCCTTTGTCAGCATCTCCTGTCAAAGCATAGGAGAAGCGGCGCAGGCGCGGCAGAAAGTCCACGATTTGGAGGCGAGGGTCGCTCTTCACGTCACCGTCTCCTCGGAACAATCGAATAACGGGCTAGGGGGCTGCTTAATCCGTGCCGCAAAGAAAGATCGCGGCGAACCTTTCAGACATGTGGTGAAAATATGACAGGTGGGCGCTATGGGCGCTTCTGGATTTGATCGAAGCATTTTTTCTCTGGGCATTGTTTCCCGCGTTCCGCCGGCGTCGCCCTACGCACGTTCTCGCACGACAGGAACCGCACTCCCCCATAAGGGTGATCTCATAACCACCTTTTCACGATGGCAGCAAGGACGAGTTAAGCCATCGTCCTCGTGTGTCAACGGAAAGCACATTCGCATCCCGCGATAAGACCGATAGATTCGCGCCGGACTGTGGCGCTAAGTCTACGGGCGGCCCCAATACCCGTTTTTTATGCGCGCACGGCGTTCTTGGATTGTATGCATCGGGATCCGCTCTGCTTATCGTGATCCGTCGCGCCTTTCTGCTTGATCAAGGGCGCGGCTCACTTTATGTTTGCTGATCTGTTGCCCCGTTCGTCTAGCGGTCAGGACGCGGCCCTCTCACGGCTGAAACAGGAGTTCGATTCTCCTACGGGGCGCCATTTCTTGTTTATCTCTGTGATATTCAACGGTTTTTCTTCAGGTGGGACAGTAGGTGGGACACGCAGGTCCCCGGGAATGAGGCCCCTCGACATCTTCGCAGCCGCGCTGACCGCCATCCTCTTCTGAGCAGCTTTGCGTGTGTAGATTTGCGCCATCTCCGCGTTTTCCCATCCGAACAGCGCCATGAGCTCGTGCTCGCTTGCGCCATTTTCAGCAGCTCGCACCGCTCCGATCTTGCGAAGGCCGTGCGCACTGCATTTTGTCAGCCCGGCGGCGTCGCATTGCGTCCGGAACCAGTTCCCAAAGCCCGGGGCGGAGAATGGCTTTCCGTAGGCGGTCTCAAGATAGGTCGCTTTGCCGAGAGGCGTATTCTCGAGCACATGTTGCAAGGGCGGAAGGATGGGAAGCGTGATGATTTGCTGGGACTTCTTCCGGCCTTTGAACTGCACAAAGGAGATCAAGCCGTCGCTCTCTTGCGACGGGCCAAGCAAAATGACGTCTGATCGCCTCACGCCAAGCCAAAGAAGCAGCGCCATGGCAAGGCGCGGCTTCGTTCCGATCGGATGATGGCGCTCGAAGGCGAGAACATCCTGCTCGGTCCAGGTGTAGAAGCCCTCGCTCGCATTTGCGATGCGATCGACGCCTTCGGCCGGGTTGACCTTGGCGTGCTCCTCTTTCACGGCCCAGGAGAAAAGCGCCGAGATTTGTTTCAGCCGGAAATTGGCAGCCTCGGGCGCCTCCGCCCGCATATCGCGAAGCTTGCGGACGTTGGCCTTTGACATGCCCTCGAACGGAAGTGTTCCAAGTCTGCGCGCCGTTTTTCCTTCGCCGAAGGTGATGTCGCAGATTTCGTTGAGAACGGTGCGCTTGCGGCGTTTGGTATAGTCCTCGAGCGCCAGGAAGGTGGCCGACTTATAATAACGGTCGCACAGCCAGTCGAGCGACTTGTTCTTCGGCTCGGCTTCGGCCTTTTCACCGGCGAGCGCCGCCGCGTAGGCCGCCATGAACTCCTCAGATCCTGGCTGGCCGCGGAGCCTGAGTTTCTTCTTGCCGGGCCGCCGGAAATAGTACCGGACGTTTCCGTGACGATCCTTGTCACGGGTCACATAGTCAAGCCTGAGGACTGCCATTGCCAATCACTGCAGATTGAAAATCCGCCCATCCGCTCATGTCGTCGCCTTCGTTTGGCAGGTCGGCATAGGCCGCGTCAAGCGCGTACCGGTCCCAGGTCTTGCGCTTATCGATGAGTTTGGGCTTTGGCATGCGGCCATCAGCGACAAGTTCGTCGAATTTGGAGGTGCCGATGCCGATATAGGCGGCGGCTTCGACGCGGCTGAGACCGCGCGGCGCCAAGTTCGGGGGAAGAGAGTTCCTTCGTTTCATATGACGTCCTTTGGCAAAAACACGGGTGGGACAAAGTCTATCTGTTTCGCAACGCTTCCAAAACAAAAAAGCAGAGACAATTATAGGAAGACCT
>CAVXRT010000040.1:0-361214 GCA_963764115.1 uncultured Alphaproteobacteria bacterium | reverse complement strand
GATCAAATCTCTTCCCTTAAGTCCCTGAGATGGACGCTTGACCGCACTTTCCGCGAGGCTTGGGAACGGCCGCCGGGATTGAACCATTTTGCCTTCGTCCAAGTTAGGAATGAGAACAGGAGGCTTCTCATGGAGATTACGCAGAAAGTCGCTGTCATTACCGGCGCATCGCGCGGCATCGGCGCAGCTCTCGTCAAGGCGTACCGCGATCGCAACTACGGTGTGGTCGCAAACGTGCGCTCAGGTGAGAGGCAGGGGGATGAGGGTGTCCTGTACGTCGCAGGCGACATCGCCGACCGGAAGACCCCCCCGGTTTGGGCGCATCGACACACTTATCAACAACGCTGGCATCTTCATTTCCAAACCGTTCACCAAGTACAGCGAAGCAGACTTCGCGGCGATGCTGAGCGTCAACCTTGCCGGTTTCTTCCACATCACGCAGCTCGCCATTGCCGAGATGGAGAAGCAAGGCGACGGCCATATCGTGCAGATCACGACCAGCTTGGCCGATAATGCGAACGCAACCGTACCGGCCGTGCTTGCCGCTCTGACGAAGGGCGGGCTCAACGCCGCGACCAAATCGCTCGCGATCGAGTATGCAAAGCGCGGCATCCGCGTGAATGCGGTCTCGCCGGGTGTTATCAAGTCGACAATGCATTCCCCAGAGACCTATGCGCAGCTCGACGCCTGCACCCGGTTGGCCACATGGGTGAGATCTCCGACATCGTCGGCGCAATCCTTTATCTCGAGTCTGCCAGCTTCGTGACGGGCGAAATCCTGCATGTCGATGGCGGGCAAAGCGCGGGTCACTGAACGGCCCCAGCGCCAGGGCGAAGCGGCGTTGGCCGAGGCTTCAACACAGGAAAAGCAAAAATGCCCATCGTTACGATGCAGGTGACCAGAGAGGCAACCAAACCGGGCGCGCAGTCTGTCACTGCCGAAGAGAAGGCCGCGCTCATCAAGGGCGCAAGCGAGCTGTTGCTCAACGTTTTGAACAAGCCGCTGGAGTTGACCTACGTCGTTATCGAGGAGATCGACATGGACAACTGGGGAATTGGCGGGTTGCCTGTTGCCGAGTTTCGGCGCCAGCGGCGTGCAAAGGCCGGATAACAGCCCGTGACCACGTGCGCTCCTGAGATTGCTCAAAGACCGGCACAGTGGCGCAGCTGGGAGGATCGCTAATCGAATGCGCTCCTTATAGAGGGATGATGCAATGACTGAAGCAGACGGTGTCGTTTTCCTCTTCGACGTAGACAATACTCTCCTCGATAATGATCGGGTCCGGGCTCATCTGAGCGAGCATGCTTCCGGTCAGCCCCTGAATTTCGTCACCGGAAAGAGCGACGACTTCGGTTCCGGTGTGCAGTTCCACATTCGGCAACGCGGCGATCCGCTCGACGAGATAGCGGGACATCGAAGCTTGGAGACCCCGGCCGCGCACCACGAGATGCAGGCGCTTGACCTTCGGCGCTAGGAAGACCACCGCCTGACCGGCCGAATTACCGCCGCCGACGAGCGCCACTTCCTCGCCCTCGCAGAGCTTCGCCTCCACCGGGGATGCCCAGTAGGAAATACCCCGGCCTTCGAAAATCGACAGGTTCCCGATGGATGGCCGGCGATAGCGCGCGCCCGAGGCGACCACGACGGTTCGCGACTGGACCGCGCCCCCATTGTTGAACTCAAGGCGCATGGGGTTGCCGAAGGCCCTCTCGCAGTCGAGGCGGGTTACCTTGAGCGGAATGGCGATCTCGACGCCGAACTTAAGCGCCTGGTTGAAGGCGCGCCCCGCCAGCGCCATGCCCGAAATGCCGCTTGGAAAGCCGAGATAGTTCTCGATGCGCGCCGAAGCTCCGGCCTGTCCCCCGAAGGCGCGCTCGTCGAGCACGAGAACGGACAACCCCTCCGACGCGGCATACACCGCGGCGGCAAGTCCCGCCGGTCCTGCGCCGACGATCGCTACATCATAGACGCGCTTAGGGTCGAGTTCAGGCGTCATGCCAAGGCAAACGCCGGCTTCGGCGAGGCTGGGACGCTTCAGAACGCTTCCATTGGGACAGACCATCAGCGGAAGCTCTTCGGCAAGCACGCCCAGCCGTTCGATAAGGGCGCTGCCTTCCGCATCACTCGCGTCGAGCACGGTATAGGGATAGCCATTGCGCCCGAGGAACCCTTGCAGGCTCACCAGCTCAGGACTGCCCTTGATGGCCGACAAGGACGGACCCGACGCCGCCATCCTCGATGAGCCCCACACGCCGCAGGATTAAGGCGCGCATGACGATCTCGCCCAATTCGGCCGAGCCGATCATGAGAGCGCGCACATGCCCCGCATCGAACGGAAGAGCTGTGCAGCCTTCCTTGCCGGCTTCTCCGGCGGCGAGCGCCTCCCGCCCGGCAAGCTGGCTGATTTCGCCGGAGAACTGGCCCACGCCTTGAGTGACGATCGGCGCTTCGTGACGAAGGCCGTCACGGCGCACCACGTTCATCGATCCTTCCAAGACGAGCCACATCGGGACATTGCGCTGCCCTATGTCAAATATCGTCTCGCCCGGTGCGAACTTCTTTGCAGGGCCGCTCGCGAACCGTTTTGCCGTGTCGATCTGGACCGGATCGAGCGTCGGAAAGAGCTGGTGGCCACGGGTCTTGATCACGCTCATGACGTTCCTCCGCTGCAGCAACTCACTGGCGCGCTGCATTGGACCACCGATGCGCGCGGCGCGCTGCCTCTGCAAAAAGGCCTCTCCTCAGATGTGGTCGACTATAATGAAGAAATTGCAACGGGTCCACCATGTGCCTGGAACCATGCCTCCCAATCATCGGTTCACAATCACGAAAAAACATTAGCCTCCAATATTACACCGTGATCATTTCTATAGCTTAGGCTGGAATTTATTTAGGTTCAGAAATCATGATGGTTACTCAGGGTTCTATTCTACTTTGATACATATCGGTTATGCTTGTGCTCACGTTTGGGTTGGGCGTGGGCCTCCCTGCTTTCGAATTTTGCCATCCTGGAGGCGGCCCGGCTTCGTATGAGCGGGGTTTCGGTTGCGTATTTGACCGGGCAGCGCGGTTCGCGCCTCATTCCCGGGGCGCCCTCCTTGGTCAGGTGACGCCGGCGCTTGCCGCAGCGTGACAGTCAGTTCCCCTGCCATGCCTGATGCAGTGGACAGGAACAAGTTCGCCGAGTGCGGAATTGGAAGGGAGCAGTTCAGGATGCAATGAGACGAATGGCGCCAAGTCTCCCCGGGCATTCTTCGATTAAGCCGCCGCTTTCTCGAAGGCGGTCGCGACTTTCCGTGGCCTTCTTAGGTGTTCTCGCGTTGGGCGGGTGCTCAGGAGGCGTTCTTGATCCGAAAGGCCCGATCGGCGCATCTGACAGCTTGATCATGATCAATTCGCTCGAGATCATGCTGGCGATCGTCATTCCGACCATCATCGCGGCATTTCTCATGGCGTGGTGGTATCGCTCCTCGAACCGCAGGGCATTTTACAGGCCCGACTGGGCCTTTTCGGGCCGTCTTGAGCTGATCGTCTGGTCCATACCGATCCTGGTCATCCTCTTGCTTTCCGGCGTGATCTGGATCGGCTCGCATGAACTCGACCCTGCCGAGCCGATCCAATCCGCGGGAAAGCCGATTGAGGTCCAGGTCGTGTCGATGGATTGGAAATGGCTGTTCATGTATCCGGAACAGGGCGTTGCGAGCGTGAACGACCTCGTTGTTCCGGTCGGGGTTCCCATCCATTTCTCGCTGACGTCGTCGACCGTAATGAATAGTTTCTTCGTGCCTCAGCTTGGCAGCATGATCGCGACGATGAACGGGATGGTGACCCAGCTTCATCTGCTGGCCGACCAGCCCGGCGAGTATTTCGGGCTGTCCACACAATTCAGCGGAGACGGCTTTTCCGACATGGGGTTTACGGTTCACGCGGTTCCCAAGGACGATTTTACGAAATGGACAGATCACGCGAAGGCCGGGCAGGGACCGGTCCTCGACCGCGCAGGCTACGACGCTCTCAACAAGCCAAGCAAGAAGAACCCTCCTGTCACCTACCGGTCCATGGACCCGAACCTGTTCCACGCGATTGCGACACAGGAGATCCCGCCGGGCGCCGGGTTTAGCGGGCCTGACGTGGGGCCTGGGGTTCGCCCCACTCAGGAGCACTGATATGCTGGGCAAGCTCACCTGGAACGCTATTCCCTGGGACCAGCCGATCCCGCTGATATCGGCTTCGGTGGTGTTTCTTGTCTTCATTGCTGTGATCGTTTGGGTCATCGTCAAGGGGCATTTCCCCTATCTGTGGCGCGAATGGATCACGAGCGTTGACCATAAGCGCATCGGCGTCATGTATATCATTCTGGCGCTTGTGATGCTGCTGCGCGGGTTCATCGACGCGATCATGATGCGCTCCCAGCAAGCGCTCGCTTTCCAGTCCGCAGGCTATCTGCCGCCCGAGCACTACAATCAGATCTTCTCCGCTCACGGGACGATCATGATCTTCTTTGCGGCCATGCCCTTCGTGATCGGGTTGATGAATGTGGTGGTGCCGCTCCAGCTCGGCGTGCGGGACGTGGCCTTCCCGACCTTGAACTCGACGAGCTTTTGGTTGACCGCGAGCGGGGCGTTGCTGGTCAATATTTCGCTCCTGATCGGTGAGTTCGCGCGCACGGGCTGGCTGCCTTATCCGCCTCTGGCGGAGACCACTTATTCGCCCGGGGTCGGCGTCGATTATTATCTCTGGGCGCTACAGATTTCTGGCGTCGGCACCTTGATGACCGGCATCAATTTCGTCACGACCATCCTCAAGATCCGCGCACCCGGCATGAGCTACTTCCGCATGCCGATGTTCTGCTGGACGGCGCTGGCTTCGAGTTTGCTGATCATTGCCGCGTTCCCGGTCCTGACCGCAACGCTCGCGATGCTGCTGCTCGACCGTTATCTCGGCTTCCATTTCTTCACAAATACGGGTGGCGGCAACATGATGATGTTCATCAACCTGATTTGGGCTTGGGGACATCCGGAAGTCTACATCCTCGTTCTGCCTGCTTTTGGCGTCTTCTCGGAGGTCATCTCGACGTTTTCGCGAAAGCTAAAACTGCCTTCGTCCACATATGTTCGGCTATCGCTCCATGGTGGTGGCGACGCTTTTCATTTGCATCGTCTCCTTCACGGTATGGCTGCACCATTTCTTCACCATGGGCGCGGGCGGCAACGTCAACGCCATCTTCGGCATCGCAAGCAGCATCATCGCGGTTGGCACCGGCGTGAAAATCTACAACTGGATCTTCACCATGTATGGCGGCCGCATCCAGTTTTCGACGCCGATGCTCTGGTCCATCGGCTTCATCATCACCTTCGTGATCGGCGGCATGACCGGCGTACTGCTTGCGGTGCCGCCTGCGGACTTTCTTGTTCATGAGAGCCTGTTTCTCGTGGCGCATTTCCACAACGTCATCATCGGCGCCGTTCTCTTCGGCGCTCTGGCGGGCCTGACCTACTGGTTTCCGAAAGCCTTCGGCTTCAGGCTGGACGAATATTGGGGCAAGTGGGCCTTTTGGTTCGGCTTCCTTGGCTTTTACGCCACCTTTGTTCCTCTTTATGTTGCGGGCCTCCTCGGCATGACCCGGCGTTTGCAGCATTTCGACATCGCGATGTGGCGTCCCTGGGTGCTGGCGGCCGCCTTCGGCGTGGTTCTGCTCTTCTGCGGAGCCGTCGCTCAGATCGTTCAGCTCGTTGTCAGCATCCGCCGCCGCCATGAGCTGCGCGACGAAACTGGTGATCCCTGGAACGGCCGATCGCTTGAGTGGTCCACGGCCTCGCCGCCGCCTGCGTTCAACTTCGCAGTTCTGCCGAACGTCCAGGGCCAGGAGCCGTATTGGACGATCAAGCGGCGGGCGATTGAGACCCAGCAAATGGCAGCGGAGCCCGATTACAAGCCGATCCATATGCCGAAGAACAGCCCGACCGGCTTTCTTATGGGATTCTTCGCCTCGATCGGGGGCTTCGCGATGGTCTGGCACATCTGGTGGCTGGCGGGAGTCGCTGCCGCAGGCATTTACGCCGTCTTCGTCTGGTTCGCCTGGCGCGACATCGACGAGTACGAAATTCCAGCTGAGGAAGTGGCGGAGGCGGATCGCGCCCGGCGGCGTGCCCGCCAGAAATGGCTCGACGAAAACGCGCGCTCGGAGGAGTTTGCATGAGCACCTTCGAGGCCCTCCCCTACGATCCCTACAAGCTCGGGCGCGGTTTTGGCAACGGCGGAGACGGGCACGATTACGCCACCGGCCGTGGCGAAGGCGGGCCGGCGTCTGCGCGCGTGATCGTCGGCTACGGCTTCTGGATCTTCCTCTTAAGCGACATCGTTCTGTTCTCCTGCTTTTTCGCCACTTTCGCAGTTTTGCGAACGGCGACGGCAGGCGGGCCGTCAGGCGCGGATTTGTTCGACCCGTCACGCGTGGCGGCCGAGACCGCGTTCCTGCTCCTGTCAAGCTTCGCCTGCGGGATGGCGGCCGTAGCCACCCGTGCGCGCAGCCAACTCTGGACGCAAGCAGGTCTGTTCGTGACCGGCCTCCTTGGCCTCGGCTTCCTGCTCCTCGAGGCGCAGGAATTCGCAACAATGATAGAAGGCGGCAATGGCCCGGATCGCAGCGCGTTTCTATCGTCCTTCTTCGCGCTCGTCGGCCTGCACGGGCTTCATGTGACGGTGGGTCTTCTGTGGCTCGGCACCATGATGGCGCAGGTTTTCTTTAAAGGCTTCCGGGCGAACATTCTGGGCCGGCTGCTCTGCTTCAACCTCTTCTGGCATACCCTCGACATCATCTGGGTCGGCATTTTCACGGTCGTCTACCTGATTGGAGTTGCGCCATGACCATGAGCGAATCCCCCCGCGACGCCCATCCGAATGTGGATGATGTGGCTCCGGGCACCTTCGACGCCGAAGACTACTCGATACGGGACGGGATCCGAAGCTACGTGATCGGGCTCGGGCTCGCCACGATCCTGACCGTTGTCTCTTTTTTGGTGGCAAAGACCAATCTGGTCTGGCAGCCGTCGATCCCGATCGCTCTCGTGGTTCTGGCGATTGCGCAGATGGCCGTGCATGTGATCTTTTTCCTGCACATCACGACGGGCCCCGACAACACCAACAACATCCTGGCGCTTGCTTTTGGAATTCTGATCGTGACGCTGGTCGTCGTCGGCTCGCTCTTCATCATGTACAATCTGAACCACAACATGATGCCGATGGATCAGATGATGCATATGCAGCGGTAGCTGCGCGCCAGTTCGGCCTGCTTTTACGGCTGGTGCGGATATTCAGCTTTGCCGCTTACTGGCCTGCAAACCCGTTTCAGGCATCAGCATCCACAGCACCAGCACAGCGGCAAGACCCACGACTGTGATCCCTAGGAAGCCCGCAGCGCGGCCAAAGTTCCCAGCTAGTTGGCCCGAGAGCGCGGTGCTAAATGAGGCGCCCAATCCGGAGATCGTCCCGAGCCTTGCGCCAGGTTGAACCGGCCGGAACCAGCTGTGACGTCAGCAACCGTGAGCGGGGTGAGTAAGCCCAGGACCGTCCCGCTGACGCCGTCAAGCAACTGAACGGCGATCAGAATCCACGGATCGGTGGTCCACGCGAAAACGAGCGCGCGGACAGGCAAAACGGCGAACCCGGCCAGCAAAAGCGGCCGGCGTCCCCAAATATTCGCCTGGCGCCCGGCCCATGGAGCAATCAGCGCCACGATCACATGAGGGAAAATGATCAATGCCGAAATGACGAGCGGGGCATTAGCGCCCCTGCCGTAAGCCAGCTCCTCGCCCGCGAGTGGCAGCATTGACGCATTGGCCAGTTGGAACAAGAACAGACAGGTTGCGAATACGAGCAGGCCGCGGTTCTTCCAAAGGCTCCGGCGCTTTACCCTCGGCGGAGCGCTCAGCCCGCGGTGCTGCGGGGCGCCACATAGTGAATGTCCGAAGGCCGAATGTAAGCGAGGGCGGCCAGCAGGGGCAGGACCAATGCCGCAGTGGTGAAGAATATGGCGCGATACGACAAAAAATAGCTGACGAGGCCCATAAGACCGGCAGCGAGCACCCCTCCTGTGGAAGCGAAGCGCCGAGCCGCTCGCCAAGCGCCGCGTGGCCGACGAGGCCGAGGCTAATTAATGGCAGGGACCGCCAGCCCCAGAAAGCCGCCGGTGAGTCCCTGAAGCGCCAAGGCTGCGAGCACCGAGGGAAAAGTGGGCCAGAGCGCAATGAGCAGCGCGGCAGCGGCGATCATCAAGGCGCCAAGGACGACAGCGGCCCGCTTGGAACGGACGTGTCCAGCTATTCGCCGCTCGGTATCTGGCTCACCAATCCGATAAGCCCGACTGCCGACAGGATGAAACCGATAGTCTGCTGGGTCCAGTTCTGGCTTGCCAGGAAAGCGGCGACGTAAGGCCCGAAGCCCGCTAGCGCTGCAGCAAGAAACAAATTGACAGCATCGAGAGCGTGCAGACTGGCGGCGGAGGGTGTTCGTTCGTTTGCCTCAGCGATCCCAGGCGAGCCTGCAGCAACGGCCATTGCGCCGGTCCCTCATCGCACTCGGCGAACCATTGAACCGGTGATGAGCACCCGGATAATCTCCCCCGCGATTTCAGCGGCTGGCGGTCCAAGATTAACAGTCAGAGGATCCTCACTCGGGTCAGGCTCCTCAAGAGTGTCGAACTGGCTTTGCAATAAGCTGGGCGGGAAGAAGTGACCGGTGCGCGACGCCAAGCGCCCGGCTATGAGATCCCGGCCGCCGCGAAGATAGACCAGCCGCACTTCTGGCCGGTCACCGATGATGATCTGCCGGTAAGATCGCTTAAGCGCGGAGCAGGTGATGATACCCGGCTGCTTTTCGGCGCGTTGGGCATCGATCCAGGCGGCCACGCGAGCGAGCCATGGCAGGCGGTCCTCGTCGGTCAGGGCCATCCCGGCATGCATCTTGGCGATGTTGGCCTCAGGATGGAGCGCGTCGCCTTCTTCGAGGGCCCAGCCGAGGCGCACAACCAGCTGTTGCGCGATTGTCGTCTTGCCCGACCCCGATACGCCCATGATGACAAGAATTGGCGGCCCGCCTCGGTGGGCGCCCGGGCTTTCAAGCCGGTGAACGCCTGTTGCATCGGCGAGGAACACCGGACCGGCGCGGCCGATGAAAAGCCCGCTTTCAACCACCCCGACGACCCGTCCGATGCGCTCCTCAAGCCGCGCCGGATCGGCAATAGGGGCAAAGCTGCAATCAAGAATGCGGTTCCCGCTGTCTGTGATGAATGGCTCGCCTGACGGCGACAGCCCCAGCTGTGCACTGGCGCCCAACACTTCGAGGGTCGCACGTGTCGCTTCCAGCCCGAAAGCGACCACCTCCACGGGAACCGGCGCCGACGCGCCCAGCCGGTCCACAAGCTTTGTTCGATCCTCGACGATTGCGAGGCGCTGGCTGGCCGCAGCAATGATCTTCTCCCGCAACAGCGCTCCGCCCCGTCCCTCGATCAGGTTGAGCGTGCCGCGTTCCACCTCGTCCGCACCGTCGATCGTAAGATCGATATGTCGGTGCTCGCTGAGGAACGTGAGCGGGATGCCAGCTGCCGCCGCAAGGGCTGCTACCCGCTCCGAGCTCGGGATACCGAGGAAAGCCAAGCCCTGCCGGTGGCGCTTGGCGAGCGCCTCAATGGCGAACTCTGCCGTCGAGCCGGTGCCAAGCCCGACGATCATACCATCCTGGACCAATTCCACCGCTGCCTCCGCGGCGGCGCGCTTTTGAGCATCCCGCTCGCTGTCGGGCTGACTGACGTGCGGCCGCGTTCATGATTGAGCCGCTGCGGCGGTGGCGCTCGCGCGGATGGCCGTGATGGCCGCCGCATAATCCTTCGCGCCGAAAATTGCTGAGCCTGCCACGATGGCCGTCGCTCCCGCCGCCGCGGCCTGCGCAACCGTCGTCGCGTTCTCACCGCCATCGACTTCGATGACGGGATGTAAACCGCGCTCTGAGCACATACCCCGCAAGCGTCCGATCTTGGGCAACATCTCGGGCAGGAAGGCCTGGCCGCCAAATCCCGGATTCACGGTCATGACCAGGATGATATCGCAGAGATGCAAAACATAGTCGATGAAATCCGGCGGGGTCGCAGGATCAAGCACCACACCCGCTCTCTTGCCGAAGGCCCGGATTTGGGTCAGCGTCCGGTGCAGATGGATTGTCGAGCTTGGTTCCGCCTGTACGAGCAGGTGATCGGCCCCCGCCTTAGCGAAGACGCCAAGGTAACGCTCGGGTTCGACGATCATGAGATGCACATTGAGGGGTTTCGCGGTTGACCTCCGGATGGCTTCCAACACAACGGGTCCAATGGTTATGTTGGGCACGAACCGGCCGTCCATCACATCGACATGGATCCAGTCGGCGCCGGCCGCATCGACAGCGTGCACTTCTTCGCCCAGGCGCGCGAAATCCGCTGATAAAATCGAGGGCGCGATAAGGATCGGTGATCTCCCCGGCGAGCGCACGCTCGAATAATCGGCCTCGGGGTTCGATTTTTGCTGGGGCATGCTACGGGACGTTTTTCTACCTCCAAAGAGGAACGTGCCACCCGCCAGGCCTTCCCGGGGCAGTCATTCATAATGTCCGGCTGAGGCATGACAGTCTCCGCATGAAGAGCGTCCTAGATAAGTTACCCCGCCTGAACTCTGTTCTAGTCCAATCTCGCTCAAATCCGGCTTATGGTTGAGAGCAAGTTAATAAAAATGGCGCAATACGGAGCGCATGTTCCCCTCGCCGACGGAAAGGACGGCTTTTTACCAGCCCGGCAAAAATTTCCTCCGCCAATTAGGTTGGAACATTCCACTGCGACCTTTGTTTGCGGGGGTGTCGTTCTACGCGGGGGGTACAGGGTCCGGCGGCAACATGCGGGTGAAGAGTCAGGGCCATGACTGCAGCCAATGCGAGCCACCAGGTACCGCCTGCAACTCTGGCGATATTCGGTGCGGCGGGAGATCTCACCAAACGGCTCGTTGTCCCCGCACTCTATAACCTTGTCCGGGCGGGAGCGTTTCCCGACAAATTTTCGATCATTGGTATCGACGATAGCCCCCAAACGACCGAGACTTGGCGCCGAAACTTGTCCAGTGAAATGCTGGATTTGGTGAAGAGTGGCGGGGGCGAATTTCGGGCAGAGCAAATCGATCAGCGGGCCTGGGATTGGCTCACAAGCCGCATGCGCTATCTGCATGGCGACTTCACCGATCCCGCCAATTATCGAGAGCTCAAGTCGCTCTTGGCAGAGCAGGATCAAGGACCGGGGGCGGGAGGCAGCGTCTTATTCTATCTTGCGACCGCGGATCGATTCTTCTGCGAAATAATTCATCATCTCGGCCGCGCCGGCCTCGCCGCTCAATCGGAGGGGGCATGGCGGCGAGTCGTTGTCGAGAAGCCATTTGGACATGATTACTCCTCCGCCAAGGCGCTAAACGAGGGCATCCTCCAGGTTCTTGCCGAGGATCAAATCTACCGGATCGATCACTTCCTGGGCAAAGAACCGGTCCGGAACATCATGGTCCTGCGCTTTGCGAACGGCATCTTCGAGCCTTTGTGGAGCCGCCATCACATTGATCACGTCCAGATCACCGCCGCGGAGATCTTGGGCGTCGAGGAGCGGGGCCGCTTTTACGAACGGACCGGGGCGTTGAGGGACATGGTTCCGAACCACCTTTTCCAGCTCCTCGCCATGATTGCGATGGAGCCGCCCACTTGTTTCGGCGCCGAATCCGTACGCGCGAAGAAAACGGAGCTTTTCGACGCCATTCATCCCATTTCCCCGGCAGATGCGGTTCGCGGACAATATGGAGCCGGGACGGTGCTCGGCCGCGCGGTTCAGGGCTATCGGAGCGAGCCAGATGTAGCGCCCGACTCCCCAGTCGAGACCTATGTCGCACTCAAGCTCGGCATCGACAATTGGCGCTGGGCAGGCGTGCCCTTCTATTTGCGCACAGGCAAGCGGCTGGCGGCGCACAAGACAGAAATTGCCATCCAGTTCAAGCAAGCGCCCTACGCGCTCTTCCGCGACACTCCCGTCGAGAGACTTCCGCCCAATATTCTCACCCTGCGCGTCCAGCCAGATGAAGGATTGGCGGCGACATTCAGCGCCAAACGGCCAGGTGCCGAAATCCAAATCGATGGCGTCGCTATGAATTTCTCCTACCGCGACTATTTCGAGCCGCTCACGGCCGTCGGCTACGAAATCCTGATCTACGATTGCCTGATGGGCGACGCGACGCTTTTCCAAAGAGCTGACACGGTCGAGGCAGCATGGCGCGCCGTACCGGGCCTCATCGATGCGTGGGCGAGCGGTCCTGCTCCAAACTTCCCAAACTACGTCAGCGGCAGTGAGGGGCCGGACGAAGCCAACCGGCTGATCGCCCGTGACGGGCGGGCTTGGCTGCCGATCGGGGCGAACAACCGCCGTGTGGAGCACGGTGCATGACCCAGCCTTGCAAAATCTCGCTTCTGCTGGCTGACGTCGACGGCACGCTCGTCACGCACGAAAAAATCTTGACCGAGCGCCGCCCGCAACGCCGTGGACGGCTTGCACCGCGCGGGGATCCGCTTTGCCATAACGAGCGGACGCCCGCCCAAAGGCATGGCCATGCTGATCGAGCCGCTTGCGCTCGAAACGCCGATTGCCGGCTTCAACGGCGGGCTTTTCGTGCATCCGGACCTGACCATCATCGAGGAGCGGGAGCTTGCCCCGGATGTGGCAAAGCAAGCCTTCGATCTGATCCTCAAGCACGAGCTGGATGCCTGGGTCTATTCCGGCAACGATTGGCTGGTCCGTGACCCCGAGGCTCCGCATGTCGATCGCGAGGCCTGGACCGTAAAGTTCCAGCCCAAGGCTGTCCAAAACTTCGATGGCGCCCTACAGAAGGCGGTTAAGATCGTCGGGGTGAGCGACGATCTCGAGAGGGTCAAGCGCTGCGAGTCCGATGCTCAGGCGGCGCTCGGTCATCACGCAACCGCCGCACGCTCGCAGCCCTACTATCTCGATGTCACCCATCCCGACGCGAATAAGGGTTTCGTCGCGAGCTACCTGTCGCGCCGTTTCGAAATACCGGAAAAGGAGATTGCGACAATTGGGGACCAGCCGAACGACGTTCTGATGTTTGAGCGGTCCGGCTTCAGCATCGCCATGGGCAACGCAAGCGACGAGGTTAAGGAACAAGCCAGCGCAGTCACCGATTCTTATGAGGACGAGGGTTTTGCCAAAGCCGTCGAGCTCTTCCTGCTTGGCGCGGCGGCTTGAGAGGAGGCGGCGCGATGAACGCAACTCAGAAGCTTCACGATCTGGGCCAAAGCCTTTGGCTCGATAACATCACGCGAAACTTGCTGACCGCCGGTACGCTCCGCCGGTACATCGCCGAGCTTTCGGTCACGGGTCTGACCTCTAACCCAACGATCTTCGACCACGCCATCAAGAACAGCGGGGATTACGACGCATCCATCCGTCAAGGGCTCAAGGCGGGCAAATCGGAGGAGGACCTGTTCTTCGAGCTGGCCTTGGAGGATATCACCGCCGCCGCGGACCTGTTCCGGCCGGTCCACGACCGCACGCTTGGCGTCGATGGGTGGGTCTCGCTCGAAGTCTCCCCCCTGTTGGCTCACAACACCAAAACCACCATCGCGGAGGCCAAAGAACTGCATGACCGCGCCGGACGCCCCAATGTCCTGATTAAGATCCCCGGCACGAAAGAGGGGCTTCCTGCTATCGAAGAAGCGATTTTTGCGGGCGTGCCCGTGAACGTCACGCTTCTGTTCTCGCGCGAGCAGTATCTGGCGGCCGCGGAGGCCTATATGCGGGGCATCGAACGGCGGATCGAGGCAGGGCTCGACCCTTACGTCGGCTCCGTCGCGTCTCTGTTTATCAGTCGCTGGGATGTGGCTGTGGCGGAGACTGTGCCGGACGCGCTCAGGAACCAGCTCGGCATCGCCATCGCTATGCGCACGTACAAGGCATATCGCGAGCTGCTTGGCTCGCCCCGCTGGATGCGCGCCTACAACGCCGGCGCCGGTCCGCAACGGCTTCTCTGGGCAAGCACGGGGACCAAAGACCCCAAAGCCTCCGACATTTTGTACATCGAGTCCCTAGCCGCACCTTTCACCGTGAACACCATGCCGGACGAAACGCTAAAGGCGTTTGCGGATCACGGCAAGACTGGCGCGATGATGACGGCCGACGGGGGCGATTACGAGGCAGTGCTGGCCCGGTTCGAGGAGGCTGGCATTGGCATCGACGCGCTCGCGGCCAGGCTGCAGGACGAGGGAGCGAAGTCCTTCGTCAAGTCCTGGAACGATCTCATGGGCGTTATCGCTTCCAAAAGCGAGGTTCTGCAAAAAGCTGAATAGCCCAGCGACTATCGTCCAGCCGAGAGGAGTGGAAACGCCGATGCTCCAGGAAGAACACGCGATGTGGCCGGCGAGCAAAGGGCGGCATGGAAGGCCCTCGAAGAGCATCAAGGGGCGATGCGAGGCGCTCGTCTGCGAGACCTCTTTGCGAACGACCCCGGTCGCGGGCGGAGGATGACGGCTGAGGCCGCTGGCGTATTCCTCGACTATTCAAAAAATCGCGTCAGCGATGAAACGCTCAAGCTCCTTCTCGATCTGGCTAAAGCATCCGGCGTCAGCGAGAGGGTCGATGCGATGGTCCGGGGCGAGAAGATCAACACGACCGAAAATCGGGCCGCCTTGCACGTTGCGCTTCGCGCCCCGGAAGGAACGTCTATCATCGTGGACGGCCAAAATGTCGTGCCGGAAGTTCATGCCGTGCTCGGTAAGATGGCTGATTTTTCAAGACGCGTCCGTGACGGCCGCTGGAAAGGATACTCAGGCAAGCCCATCAGAAACATCATCAATATCGGGATCGGCGGCTCCGATCTTGGGCCTGTTATGGCTTATGAGGCGCTGAAATATTACGCCGACCGCGCTCTGACATTCCGCTTCGTCTCCAACATCGACGGCACCGATTTTGTTGAAGCGATGCGTGACCTCGATCCGCAGGAGACGCTTTTCATCGTCTCCTCAAAAACATTCACGACGCTGGAAACCATGACCAACGCGCACAGCGCGCGCGACTGGCTGCTGCAAGGGTTCGGCGGTGACGCCAAGGCGGTCGCCAGGCATTTCGTGGCGGTGTCCACCAACGCCTCCAAGGTTTCCGAGTTCGGCATCGATACGGCCAACATGTTCGAGTTCTGGGACTGGGTCGGCGGCCGCTATTCCATGGATTCCGCGATCGGCCTTTCGACCATGCTGGCCATCGGCCCGGAAAACTTCCACGCCATGCTCGGCGGCTTTCATGAAATGGATGAACACTTCCGCACCGCGCCGTTCGAGCGGAACCTGCCCGTTTTGATGGGCCTGCTTGCGATCTGGTACAATGACTTCTTCGGCGCCCAGACCATCGCGGTGCTGCCCTATGAGCAGTATCTCAAACGCTTCCCCGCCTATCTCCAGCAACTCACCATGGAAAGCAACGGCAAGCATGTGACACTCGGCGGCCAGAGAGCGGACTATCAGACCGGCCCGATCTACTGGGGGGAACCGGGCACCAACGGCCAGCATTCGTTCTACCAGCTGATCCACCAGGGGACGCGGCTCATCCCGTGCGATTTCATCGCCTTCGAGCAGGCGCTCAATCCGCTCGGACATCATCACGATATGCTGGTTGCGAATGTCTTCGCGCAGGCGGAAGCGCTAGCGTTCGGCAAAACAAGCGAAGAAGTGAATGCGGAGGGCACGCCGGATTGGCTCGTTCCCCACCGGACCTTCGAAGGCAACCGGCCCTCCAACATAATTCTCATGGATCGGCTGACTCCGGCGGCGCTCGGCAAGCTGGTCGCGCTCTATGAGCACAACGTCTTCACGCAAGGGGTCATCTGGGACATCGACTCCTTCGATCAGTGGGGCGTCGAACTCGGCAAGGTGCTCGCCCAGCGCATCATCCGGGAATTGGAAACCGGCGCGGAAACCAGCCATGACTCTTCGACAAATAATCTGATCGAGCGGTATCGCAGGGCAAAGGCAGCGCACGATGACACGCGGATTCGATAAGCAACTTTACATCCTGCCGTTTGACCACCGGGGTTCGTTCCAGACCAAGATGTTCGGCTGGAAGGGTACGCTTAACGCCGACCAGACCGCGGACATAGCTGCGGCCAAACGGGTGATCTACGACGGATTTTGCAAGGCCCTCGCGGGCGCTGTGCCAAGGGACAAGGCTGCGATACTCACTGACGAGCAATTCGGCGCCGCAATCCTGCGCGACGCAAAGGCCGAAGGCATTATGACCGCTTGTCCTGCTGAGAAGTCCGGACAGGAAGAATTCGAATTCGAGTATGGCGAGGATTTCGCGAGGCACATCGAGGCCTTCGATCCAACCTTCTGCAAAGTCTTGGTGCGCTACAATCCCGAAGGCGATCGCGCGCTGAATTGCCGTCAGTCGGGGCGCCTCAGGCTTTTGTCCGAGTATTTGCGCAGCAAGGTTAGGAGCCTTTTCATGTTCGAGCTCCTTGTCCCGCCGGAAGAGGAAGAACTCGAAGAGCTGCATGGAGACAAGCAGGCGTACGATAGGGAGATGCGCCCGCGCCTGATGGTGAATGCCATCCAGCAGCTTCAGGACGAAGGCGTCGAACCCGATGTCTGGAAAGTAGAAGGGCTCGATCGCCGCGAAGATTGCGAGCGCGTCGTGGCAACGGCGCGTAGAAATGGCCGGGGCCATGTGAGCTGCATCGTGCTTGGCCGCGGCGAGGATGAGGAGAAGGTTCATGAGTGGCTCACGGTCGCCGCCGGGGTCCCAGGCTTTATCGGATTTGCTGTGGGACGCACGGTTTTCTGGGATCCGCTTATCAATTGGCGCGCCGGGAAAATTTCCCGTGAAGCCGCCTCAGGTGAGATCGCCAACCGATACGCAACCTTTGCCGCCACTTTCGAAAAAGCGCGCGCCGACGGAAGGGCGCACGTCTCGTAGGATGCGGCCAGTTATCAGCTAGGAGAACGTCATGCAGCTTGGAATGGTTGGGCTCGGCAGAATGGGCGCAAACATGGTGCGGCGGCTGCTTAAAGGTGGCCACCAATGCGTGGTTTTTGATCGATCGCCGCAGACAAGGGTGGCGCTCGAGCGGGAAGGCGCAGTCGCGGCATCGTCCCTTGAGGATATGGCGCGCAAGCTGGAAAAACCGCGTGCGGTTTGGCTGATGGTCCCGGCTGCGGTGGTTGACAGCACGATCGCCAGTCTTGAGCCGCATCTTGCTGGCGGCGACATCATCATTGACGGCGGCAATTCGTACTATGTTGACGACATCCACAGGGCGCGAGAGCTTGCCCCGACAGGCATCAACTATGTCGATGCTGGAACGAGCGGCGGTGTCTGGGGCCTTGAGCGCGGTTACTGTCTGATGATCGGTGGCCCAGAGGAGGCGGTGAAGCGCCTCGATCCAATCTTCAAGACGCTTGCTCCGGGCGCAGGGCAGATCCCCCGCACGCCGGGGCGTGAGCAGTTCGCAAGCACAGCGGAGCTTGGCTACCTTCACTGCGGGCCGAGCGGCGCGGGCCATTTCGTCAAGATGGTTCATAACGGGATCGAGTACGGCGTCATGGCCGCCTATGCCGAGGGCCTCGGTATCCTTCGCCACGCCAATGTGGGGAAGGAGGGGCACGCGATCGATGCAGAGACAACGCCCCTGCGCGAACCCGAACTCTACCAATATGACTTCGATCTGCGGGACATCGCCGAGCTTTGGCGGCGTGGCAGTGTCATTGCCTCGTGGTTGCTGGACCTCTCGGCGATAGCCCTGGCGAAAGATCCATCCCTGGCAGGCTTTGGCGGAAGAGTTTCGGATTCCGGCGAAGGCCGGTGGACAATCAAGGCTGCTATCGATGAAGCGGTCCCGGTGCCGGTGCTTTCATCCGCGCTGTTTGAACGTTTCAGCTCACGCGGCGAAGCGGACTTCGCGGACAAGCTGCTATCGGCGATGCGCTACCAATTCGGCGGCCATGCGGAGAAATCCAGCGGTTAGAATCGTCCAAACGGGAAAGCCCTATCCGGCCCTGAGGTGCTCTAATGAAGGTCGAAGTCTTTTCCAGCCCAGATACAGCCGCCGGGGAGGCCGCTCGTATCGTCGCTGCCAGGGCCAGAGAGGCCATAGCTGCCCGAGGGATATTCCTGGCCGCCTTCAGCGGCGGTCATACGCCTTGGCTGATGCTGCGCGCGCTGGCGAACGAGGACGTCCCCTGGGATAAGATTCACATCTTCCAGGTGGACGAGCGCGTCGCGCCTGCGGGCGACCCCGACCGGAACCTGACGCTGCGCGACAGCCTGCTGGAGCATGCGCCCATACCCCCTGGGAACGTCCATGCCATGCCCGTGGAGGAGCCCGATCTCCGAACCGCAGCAGCCCAATATGCCCACACGCTGCCAAGCCTGGCCGGTTCGCCGCCTGTGCTCGATCTCGTTCATCTCGGGCTTGGCACAGATGGCCACACGGCCTCGCTCGTGCCGGGTGATGCCGTCCTCGATACGCAAAACGCGGATGTCGCCGTGACCGGCCCATACCAAGGGCATCCGCGAATGTCTTTCACCTACCCAATCCTCAATCGCTCCGGGCGCATTCTTTGGCTGGTGACCGGCGGCGATAAGGCGGGAATGCTCCTGCGGCTGTGCAACGGCGATCCCTCGATTCCGGCCGGGCGGGTGAGCCAGGATGCGGCTCTCATACTCGCCGACAGGTTCCTGCTCTCGAACGGCCACGCGTCGATGCTCTTGTGGTCCGTGCTTCACTTGACTGGCACACGCGCCGTCAATGCCAAATACGAGCGGCTTGGCCAGCCATCAGTTACGCTCGACGACATCCGCCATTTCCGCCAGCTCGACAGCAAAGCGCCCGGTCATCCGGAATATCATTGGACTTCAGGCGTGGAGGCGACGACAGGCCCGCTGGGGCAAGGCGTTGCCACAAGCATGGGCATGGCGATTGCCGAAAAGTGGCTGGCTGCGAAGTATAACCGGCCAGGCTTCGACATCTTCGATTACAGGATTTACGTCATTTGCGGCGACGGCGACATGATGGAGGGCGTCGCATCGGAGGCCGCGTCGCTCGCGGGCCACCTGCAATTAGATAATCTGTGCTGGATCTACGACAACAACCACATCACCATCGAAGGCAAGACCCGCATCACATTTACAGAAGACATTGCTTGCAGGTTTTTAGCCTATGGATGGAATGTCTTGCGCGTGGGCGATGCGAACGACACCGGGCTTATCGAAAACGCGCTGGAGACCTTCCGAAAGACGAAGGGCCGTCCAACCTTCATTGTGCTCGATAGCCATATCGGGTATGGCTCGCCGCACAAGCACGATACGGCCGAAGCCCATGGCGAACCTCTCGGCGAAGAAGAAGTTCGCCTCACCAAGCGGTTTTATGGTTGGCCTGAGGATGCGAAGTTTCTTGTTCCTGACGCCGTGTACAAGCATTTCGCCGACGGCGTGGGCGCACGTGGCGCGAAGGCGCGGATGAAATGGACGGACCTCTTCGCCGCCTATCAGAGCAAATACCCCGCACTTGCTACCGAAATCGACCTGATGCAGCGGCGCGAGCTGCCGGAGGGCTGGGACCGCAATCTCCCTGTTTTTCCGGCCAGCCCCAAGGGTATCGCGGGGTGGGATGCTTCAGGTGAAGTTCTAAACGTCCTTGCACAGAACATTCCCTGGCTTGTTGGAGGATCGGCTGATCTTGGCACTTCGGCGACGTTTCGCGAGCGCGCGACGGGCGAGACGCGCACCTGTCCCCTTCGTCACCTCTTTCTCTTCATTGGCGCTGACCCGAATGCATCCTGGCTCAGCGGCTGTGTCGCCGTCGACGGCAAGGGGTTCGTCATTACGGGCGCGAACGGCTCCGGTGGTGCTTTGCCGCTCGAGACAAGCCGCCCCGGCGTGTTCGCTATCGGCGACGTGCGGGCGGGTTCGACAAAGCGCGTGGCCGCGGCTGTGGGAGAGGGCGCTGCGGTGGTGGCCCAGATTCACAGCATCCTTGCCGCTGCGTGAGGGATTGCCGGTCTAGTGTTCGTCCCGGAGAAATCGCCATGAGCAAAAGCTGTTCTCATCTCGACACGATAAAGAAGGTCAAGCCCAGTGCGCGCGGTTGCGAAGAATGCCTCAAGACGGGCAGCCCCTGGGTTCATTTACGGATTTGCCGGACATGCGGGCATGTCGGGTGTTGCGATTCCTCGCCGAACCGCCATGCTGATCGCGGCGCGGTCGCGCGCGAGATCGGCCTGACGCCGAACCCGGGCTGTTAGATGGCTGACGACAAGGGCCGTAAACAGGAAGAAGGAAAGGGCGGCGGCGTTGAGTGGGTCGGCAATGGTGAAGCTGTATATAGGCGGGAGGAAAAAGAAATTGTAGCAGAGCATGCTCGCCAGAGCCGCCAGGATGGATGGGCCGAGACCAAAAAGGTAGGCCACGCTCAACACCCCCATCATAAAAATCAACGGCACGGTCTTCTCGCCGAAATAGGGTTGCAGAAGCTCGGCGGCGATCACGCAGCCGGCGGTCATCCAAGCTCCGGCGAAATAGCCGGCAATATTCGCCCCAGGGGCGCTGGTTCTGACAGCTTTGCGGGGGATGACCTCTTCTTTCAGCGTATCGCCCGCGATCACATGCACGCTGATATTCCCCGAGCGCCGGACGAGGTCGTGAACCACCGACCCATGCAAAAGCTCGAACCATCGTGTGCGGCTCGTTTTTCCGATCACGATCTGGGTGACGTTGTTCGAGCGCGCAAAGTAGATGATGTCGTCCGCAACCGGCCCCCGCCAGGGAAGGGTCGCGGCGACGCCGCCGAGCCGCTCGGCAAGGCGCAGCGTATCGGCAATGCGATCGCGCTCCACGACCGAAAGGTCCTGGCTGCGAAGCGTCTCGATATAGAGCGCCGTCCAGGGCGCCCGCAGCCGGTCGGTCACCCGCTTCGTATAACGGACAAGCCCGGCAGAGTGGGGATCTTCGCTGATACAGACAAGAACGCGTTCACCTGCCGGCCATGGCCCTTCGATGGCATGGGCCTTCATATGCGTGAGAAGCTGCTCGTCGACACGCTGGGCCGTGCGACGAAGCGCGAGTTCGCGAATCGCCGTCAAATTGCCGGGCGAGAAGTAATTCTTAAGCGCCCGCTCGGCTTCCTTCGGGACATAGACCTTGCCCTCGCGAAGCCGCTGCATCAGCTCATCCGGCGCAAGGTCGATGACTTCAATATCGTCGGCCCGGTCGAGGATGGAATCGGGAACCGTTTCCCGGACGCGGATGCCGGTAATCTGCTCGACAACGTCGTTGAGGCTTTCGACGTGCTGGATGTTCAGCGTCGTATAGACATCGATCCCGGCGGCGAGCAACTCATCCACGTCGAGATAGCGTTTCGGGTGGCGGCTGCCGGGAGCATTCGTGTGGGCGAGTTCGTCGACAAGCGCCACTTTCGGGCGACGGGCAAGAAGGGCGTCGAGATCCATTTCGTCGAGCACCCGTCCTTTATACTCGATGGACTTGCGCGGGATGATCTCAAGGCCTGCAAGCAAGGCTTCTGTTTCGGCCCGGCCGTGGGTCTCGACAATGCCAGCCACAACATCGTCTCCACCGGAGAGCCTCGCTCGCCCGGACAGGAGCATTTCGTAGGTCTTGCCAACCCCTGGAGCAGCGCCAAGGAAGATCTTCAAGCGGCCACGCCCGGGCTGCTCGCCGCGGGCAAGCTCGAGCAAAGCTTCCGGTGAAGGGCGACCTTCTCGCATCGATACTCCCTCGAATGAAATGGCGTTCGGTTGCGTATCACGACGCCATTTTATCCTAAAGAAATGCTTTGAGCGGGTCTGCGCGTCGGACGATTATCAAGGGAACGAAGGCAACTGCCTCCGGGTTGATCCGGTGTTCAGGCTTCTTCTGCACCCGAACAAGGGCTCAACAGCTGCAGCCGCCCCCTCAACCGCTCGAGATCGTCCTTCTGAAGTCTGCCTTCACAGCCCTTCAGCAATCGCTTGCCGCGCTCAAGCAAGAGAAGGCGCGTGCCCGGGTCGCTAACCGTGCTTGCGATATCGCTAAGAGCGCGCATTAGCCTCAGGCTCACCGCCGCGTCACCCGCCGCATAATGACGGATTTGCTCGAAGGCCAGATCGAGCAGCCCTTCAAACTTGATCCAGGGCACCACGACGCGCAACACATGCGGCGGATCGTAGTAGGTGCTGCGCGGAGCTTCTCTGCTAAGCCAGCGGATGAGGATGCAGCTCAACTGATCGACACAGCTAAGCGCCGTGCTCGGATCGTTGACCGCGGGCGACATCGCCCTCAAGGCAATATCGACGAGCTGCACGATCCCGAATTCCACGTCCTGCTGCAAGGTCCGCCTTGGGCCGATATCAATGGCGGCCAGCAACTCCAGCGCGCGCTCGTTCGTGATGCGGCCGCCGCGCGTCGTCTTGAGAAGTGGAACGCCCTCCGCAATGAAGTGGCCGACCCGGCGCTCCAACCGGACGCAAATTCCATTAGCTTTTGCGAGCGAACGAAGGCGGCCGATGTCGACATACCGGATGTAACCCGACTCCCGGCTCGTGACCGCGCAATCGAGGTCAGCCGGTATGGCGCCATCCCTCGCTTCCATAGTTAGCGCCCGGCGTGGATAAGGCATCAGTTCGTCGATGACCTCTTCGGTCTCGCGCCTGATGCGGTCGATGATGGTGTTGACGCTGATGGCAACCGAAATGTGGTGAATGAAATAGATGAGCCAGCTAACGCAGACCGGGACAAGCGCCATGGCGCCGACGACGGTGACAACCGGCACAAAAGGCGAGGGAAGCGAACGCGCCGCGGGAAGAGCCGCGATGCAATAGGAAAACGTGCCAAGAAATATGCCAAGCACCCATTGCGTCACCTGATCCCGCATGAAGCTGATCAGGATGCGCGGCGAAAACTGCGTGGACGCAAGCGTCAATGTCATCAGGAGGATCGCAAAAACGATGGAGACCACCGTCATGGTCGCCGTCGCGATGGTGGTCAGTATGGCCTGCGCCACCTGGGGGTCGGCATTCGATGGAAACAGGGTCGAGGGAACGATGACCTGAACCGCAGGATAAAGCTCTTCGATCGCGGAGAGAACCGCGCCTGCGGTTGCGAGCAAAAAAGCGATGACGAAGGGCCGGATGAGAAAGCCGCCCCGTAAGGCGTAAAGCGCTGAACGCCACACCGCGGGCGGGTTCGTGGTCATGTCGTGGACTCTGAGTGGTGCGTTTTGAATTGGTGTTGGGACTTAATAGCGGTGTTACCATTCGATGCTAAGGCTGCACATTGCGGGCAGTTCAAAGAACGGGATCGATGAATGACCACGACGAGCGAGCCCATTTCCGTGGGGCGGGCATTTCCGCGCCGGTCTCCGGTGGCCTTTGCGCGATGGCGCTTTTCGCGTTGGGCGTGGTCTTCGGCGACATCGGCACAAGCCCCCTTTACACGCTGAAGACGGTTCTGAGGCGCTCGATCCCGCCGTTGCGCTTGGCAGCCTCTCCCTCATTTTCTGGACTTTGATCATTATCACGTCGATCAAATATGTCGCGGTCGCCATGCGCGTCGACAATGACGGCGAAGGCGGCATCATGGCGCTGATGGCGCTGCTTGCGGGGCAAGACAAGAAACGCTCTGCGATCATCGCCTTCGGCTTTTTCGGCGCGGCCTTGATCTAGCACTACAGTTGCATTTGAGCGACCTCTCTGAATCATATACCTAAGTGATTCGGAGGGAGCATAGTGGCCGGGGCATCGATTGAAGCAACGCTTGAACTTTGGGCGTCGTCCTTGCGGGAAGTGAAGGCGCGGATTTGCCCGTTGTTTACGCAGGAGCGGGTTGCGGCTTCGGCAGGGGCGTTCCTGGACGGCCTGCTTGGCGATGAGCAGCGCAAGACGGGCTGGATGCGAGCGGAGGCGGCAGGTGATCCTGGCCCGTGGCGACAGCAGGCCATTCTGGGCCGCGGCCGGTGGGAAGCCGACGACCTGCGCGATACCGTGCGGGACTATGCGCTTGAGACCCTCGCCGCCGACGACGCGGTTCTGGTCTTCGATGAAACTGGATTCTTGAAGCAGGGCAAGGCCTCGTGCGGGGTCGCGCGGCAATATACCGGTTCGGCGGGAAAGATCACGAACTGCCAGATCGGCGTCTTCGCCTGTTATGTCTCGCGGCACGGCCACGCCTTCATCGACCGGGCGCTTTATTTGCCGAAGGCGTGGACAGACGATCCCGCCCGCATGAAGGCGGCGTATGTCCCGCAAAAAGCGGCCTTCGCAACCAAGCCCGCCCTCGCCGTCGCCATGATCGAGCGCGCCATTGCCGCTTCTGTGCCTTTTGCTTTTGTCGCCGCCGATAGCGTCTATGGCGTTGGCGCAGTTGAAGGGGTGCTGCGCCGGGCCGGCAAGGGCTATGTGCTTGGCGTCGCCTCCAATCACAGCTTCACCTCCTGGAGCAAGGCCAAACCCGTCGCGGGAACGGCGGAAAGCGTCGCGCAAGGATTGGCGCCTTCGGACTGGAAACGCCTGTCGGCGGGCGATGGCGCCAAGGGGCCGCGCCTTTACGACTGGGCCTATGTTGAACTGGCCGATATCGATGCCAGCGAATACGACACCAGCCGCTCCGGGCTTTGGACGCGCGGTTTGTTGATCCGGCGCACGATCGCGGATCAGGACCTGGCCTTCTTTTCCACCTGGGCTCCGGCGGGAACCTCGATCGACAAACTGGTCCGCGTCGAAGGCTGCCGCTGGGCCATAGAGGAAAGCTTCGAGACGACGAAAAATGAGCTGGGCCTTGATCATAACGAGACCCGCTCCTGGCATGGATGGAACCGCCACGTCTCGCTCGTCATGCTGGCTTTTGCGATGATGGCGACGATCCGGCATCGGGCCAATGCGATGCCAACACAGCAAACGATACCCCAGATCTTTGTGGCCCGCCGCTTATCCGCTGGTCCATTCAGGAAATTCGCCGCATAGCCATAAGGCTCACCCAACGACGCATCGAGCCAGCGCGCATCATCGCCTGGTCCCTCTGGCGAAGGGCCCATCAGGCCGCCGCCAGAAAGGCCCATTTTAAGATGAAACTGCAACTGTAGTGCTAGTGTCCCGACTCTCAATTGCCGTAAAATAACTCACGCGGCCTCCAGCCTATCGAGAGCGGCGCGGGCGCGCTTGATTTTATCGAGGATCACAGCGCCTTCCGCCTTCCACTTATAGGGGCGCGGATTGGCGTTGCGCTTGGCAAGATAGGCTTCGATATCGCGCACGAGTTCTTTCACCGAGGCGAAACTTCCGGTTCGGATGACGTCTTGTGTCAAATCGGCGAAGAAGCGCTCGACAAGGTTCATCCAGGACGATGAAGTGGGCGTGAAGTGGGATTTGAAGCGCCGATGGCGCTTCAGCCAAGCCTTGACCTTTGGATGTTTGTGGGTGGCGTAGTTATCCTGGATCAGATGGATGTCGAGGTTCTTGGGCGTCTCGCGATCGATCTGCTTCAAGAACCGCAGCCATTCGACATGGGTGTGCCGCGCCTCGGTGCGCGCAATCAGTTTGCCCTCCATGGCGTTGAGGGCGGCGAACAGCGTCACCGTGCCATGGCGTGTGTAATCGTGCGTCATGGTGCGGGGCCGCTTCGGCGCAAGCGGCAGTCCAAGCTGGGTGCGCTCCAGCGCCTGGCACTGACTTTTTTCGTCGCAGCACAGAACCAGCGCTTTCGCTGGCGGGTCGAGGTAGAGCCCGATCACGTCCCAGAACTTCTCCTCCTTCGGATCGTTCGAGAGCTTGAAGGTCTTGATAAGGTGCGGCTTCAGCTGGTTTTTTGCCCAGATGCGCTGCACCGTGCTGTGGGACATGCCGGCGTGGCGCCCCATGCTGCGCACGCTCCAGCGATTGCGGCCCGCAGGCGGCCGGGTGGCCTCGGTGATGACGCGCTCGATCTTCGCCGCTGGGATGGATGGCTTTCGGCCGCGGCCTCTCTTGTCCTTGAGGCCGTCGAGCCCAAATCGCTCAAAGCGTTTCGACCATATCGACACCGTAGGCATCGACGTATTCATCCGTTCGGCCACGTCCTCGATCCTCAAACCGTCAAGCCGCAACAGAATGATTTTGGACCGGAAGCGGTCGCGGTGAGCGCTCGTCGACGCTTTGGCTCTCCGTTCCAATTCTGCCCGCGCGTCCTCGCTCGCAATAAGCACTTTGATCGGTCTTGCCATCCCCCACTCCCGGTCGCGCGCCGAAACAGGGATTATGTAAACTGATTTGCGAGACGGCACACTAGCCCCATTCGGCCGATACTTGCCTTCTGGAATTGAAGAAAACTGCGAGGGCCAGACATGATGCGGGCGGTGCCATGCCTTCGCTAAACCATTCCTCCAAAGTCTCCGGAGTTATGCGAAGCAAACTCGCGAGCTGTTCCAAGCGCAAGTGATGCGTATCCTGAAACATACTCAAAAGATCGAGCAGGTTATTGCCGCTCTGCTGGGCGTGAGAGCTGGCTTGGCAGGAAGACATCGCGGTTAACTCCCGGAAACACTATGCTTATACAAAACGTCGCGTTGCCTCGCTTATTCCCAAAATTGCGTAGATCAAGCGCGTTAGCGCCGATGTCGACACGGCCGCACTCGTGCGTATCGTCAAGGCGCTGGGAAATCAGCCGATGATCCCGGTTCCAGCGCAGACCCTCGCCAACGGCGCTGTGCGCGTGTGGTTGGCGACGGGGCACACCGATATGCGCAAAGGTTTCTCGTCGCTGGCTGTTCTGGTGCAAGAGAAGCCGAAGCAGGACCCGCATGCCGGCCACCTCTTCGTCTTCCGGGGACGCCGGGGCGATCTTACCAAGGTGATCTGGCATGACGGTCACGGCGCGTGCCTGTTCTCGAAGCGCCTCGAACGCGGCCGCTTCATCTGGCCGACCCCCGGCTCCAGTTCCTCCGCGTGCGCGCAACAACGTCGAAGCAGCGGGTAGTCATATCTCCAGACATACTGCCGTCCTATCTCCAGTTTGTCATATCCTGGAGACATGAGGCTCTATCGCTGGCTTCTGGACAAGGCGGCCCTCGGCGGATGCTTGCCCTACGAAGCCGTCCTTGCCGCCATTGGCGAACTCCTTGGCTCCTACACGCCGAAGGAATGCGCCAACTCTAACTGCGCTTGGCAGCGAATAGCCGGTTGCGGGAAATCCGCCAGACTGGTTCGATGAGGGGGGATGTGGAAACGAAGTCACGGCAGGACCACTGAGGCACCGCCAGCCGAAAAGGGCGGCAAACGGATAGGTCCAGCCTAAAGCCACCGCGCCACATCTCTACTCTACCCGATGCGCTGCATGTCTTGGCAACGTGCTGATCGAGGATCTCTAACGCGCGGTACCGCTTTGATGCATGGGCCGACGGCAGCCCTGTCCGTCTCTATCCGCTCCGACGACCGGCCGATATCTGCTACAACAGCTACGAAAAGCCGGTAGCAGACGCGCCCAGCTGGATTTGAGTCCTACGGGGTGGCGTTTCCGGGATGGAATGCCGCCGCCCTCATGGCAGACGATTTGCCAATGAGAAATCACCGCCGGTGGCGCCAAAATGCGCGGACTGCGTGTTGTCCGTGGCGGCGCGAGCGAAGCCGCGACCGTTCAGCGCTGCGCTGATTTTCGGTACTTCATCTTGCACATGCGCAACCAACTCGGACAGTTCGATGGCGCCATTGCCGTTGGTGTCGCCATGATGCAGCGCGTCGATCAAGGCCCAGGTGAACACTCCATGGCCCTGATAGCCCTCAAACGCCGGCTTGCCCGCTGCAGCCGCCGTGAGCACCGGCCGGCCCGTCGCCTCATGCAGCCGCCCGACGCCCGCCTCCGAGGCCGGCGCATCCAGGCGGTTATGGGCATAGCCATTGGTGAGCGCGCCGCTCTCGCAGGTGTCGAGTAGGACGACGGCTTTCTTGGCCTTGATCTTGCCGGCAATCCAATCCTGCAGGCGCTCCTGGCTGATGGCGCGGCTTGCAAGCGCCTCCGGGTTCGGGCCCCCCTGGTAATCCTGTGGGATGAGATAGAAGCGGCCACTGCTCGAATAACCATGCGCGGCGGCGTAGAACACAAAGGTATCCCGCGGGCTGATCCCCGCCGCCATCTCGGCCACGATGCGGTCCAGGCCCGCCAGCGTCGCCTCGGTATCGAGCACGCTCCTGACCTTCACTTCGCTATAAAACCCG
The DNA here is from genome assembly GCA_963764115.1 of uncultured Alphaproteobacteria bacterium. Taxonomy (GTDB): domain Bacteria; phylum Pseudomonadota; class Alphaproteobacteria; order Rhizobiales; family Rhodomicrobiaceae; genus Rhodomicrobium. The sequence continues at coordinate 332,930 of CAVXRT010000040.1, read as the reverse complement.
GCTGCAGCCTTGTTTATTTCGGCCGCAAAGCTTTGCGCATCCCCAACAGCGAGACCAAGCTGCGGAAACGCTTCCACTTCGGAGCCTCCGGGCGGCGTCCAGCCCTGGTCGACATACTTATTTATGCCGATGGCCAGGATGTGCAGCTTCGGCTTTATGGTATCGGCTGCGCCGGTATAGGCGATGGCCGTCCGGGCCGGCAGCGAGGCCAAAAGATTGCGCGCATTGTAGGCCACAACCTCAATGGAGTTGTCGCCGGGGTCGAGCGCAAGGTCCTGCCGAACCTCTTGTATCCCGCCGGCATTTTCCAGTGCATTCGACACGCCCACCGTAATACCGTTATCCCGCCACTCAATGCGGCCGACGCCCTTGCCGCGATCCGTGATGCGCGCCGCAACCGTGACGAGATCGGAATCCGATTTGGTGGCTGCCGGTTGTGAAATAATCTCCACCTCGGGGGCCGGTCCGCTGTCGAGTACCCTGTCAAGGCTTATGACCTCGGACGCGCGCTTGACCTCGCCATTGGGATCACCCGCGAGCGCCTCGCGCACAAGGTCGGGATTGAAGAGGGACTGGTGAACCTGCCCGATCGTTACGGCTTCAAGCCCGCGCGCTATCGCTACCAGGCTGGTATCCCTGCGCGAGGATGCAAAAAATCCTCGAGGCGTGACGGTCAACTGTTCATCATCGGGCGAGGCCACCATCAGAGCCAACTCTCTTCCGCCCACGAGATCCCAAAGGCGCGTTGTCCCGTCGGAGCCGCCGAGCAATGCTCTCTTTCCATCCCGCGAAAAAGCCGCCGATGCCACATTATAGCGCGTCAATCTGGGTGAGATCGCGTATTGCCTCATTCAATGATGTTCCTCAGCGGAAGTCGTTTGCCTCATTGGGAATGTTCCCCGGCTTCTCCTGACCTCCGATGCCGTCACCGCATTCTTTTGTTCGATCCGCGCCGCGAGCATTCTTCCGCCCCGATCAGCACATACGCGCTGCCGTCGCGCGCAGCGGCTGTCAAGGACGGCCGCTTCTTTGGCGGCCGCCCGAAGGGCTTGTCCTTGATGGGCGCGAGCACGACGGTAGTCTTTTAGCTGTCGGAGCGGAATTTGCGGCTTTATACGGCCAGTCCCGGTTCTTTCTCCCCTAATCCCGCCCCCACGTCGTGCGAAAGGCCAAAAACCAGGGTATGCGCCATTTCACCCCGCCAGATTTTCAAGCGGCGCTGGAGCGTTCGCAAAAGCTGGTCGGCATAAGCGTCGGGATATTCTGTCTGGAGCCGCTCGAGCAATTCGCGTCCCGTTCGCCAGGGTTCCGTCTCGAACCAAGACTTCAATTGACCGGTCACCTGCGCAAAGGGATCTGGCCGTCGCCGTTCGCGCTTTTGCGCTGGCTTCGGTCGCGCCGTCGGTCTGACTTCGCCGTCCTTCCAGGCGGTCCGCAGACCGGCCAGAAATTCCTCAATCGAAGGCGCAGTAACCTCGAAGGCAACGCTGGAACTGTCCGCGATATCGACGAGATGCTGCTGCGCCGTTCGCATATCGCTCAAAAGCCGCACCGGGTCCAGGCCCGCCTGGACGCATTTCAAGCGGCGGCGTACTTCCTCAGGCGTGCGCCGATCCGCCAAAACCCGCTGACAGGGCGTGGCCGGAGCATGGTAGCGTTTGCGCACCCGGGCCCCATCGCGTTCCTTTCCGGACAGCTTGAACGATGGCTGGAAAAAGTTCACGAACAGCCTGACCGTCCGATAAAGCCGCGCCAAGGCTTCAGCCGCCGGTAGCCCTTCAAGGCGCCGGTAGCCGACAATTCGGCGGACGATGGCGCCGTTTTTCTGCTCGACAAAGGCCTGATCGTTTTTGCGATAGGGGCGGCAGCGCGTGAACTCGATCCCGGCTCCCTGGCAATAATCTCGTACGGTCTCGTTCATGAAGACGCTGTCGTTGTCCGTGTCAAATCCGAGAAGATCGAACGGAAGAAGCTTGCGAAGCTCCGTCAGAACTTCGCTTAAAAGTTTCTGCTCGCGGACCAGCAACGGCGCGCACTCCGTCCACCCTGTGGCGACATCGGTCAGAACCAGCGTCTGAACAAAACTCCCGCGTGTCGATGGGCCGCTGTGCGCCACAAGATCGGCTTCGACAAAGCCTGGCGGCGGATCTCGCCAGTCCGAAAAGGTGCGGATCGGAATGCTACGCCTGATGATCGATAACGCGGCTGGCCGGCGCCGGGTCCGACCGGCTTTCTCACGCACCTCGCGCAACGCCCGGTCAATCGTCGCCGCGCTCATGGAAAGCAACCGCGCGCCGACTTCGGGAGCGAGCTTAAGATGCCCATGCCGTTCCATCGCCTCGACAAGGATTGGAATAAGCGGCTTCAAACGCTTGCCGCAGACCCGATCCGAGGCTTCCCAAACTAAAACAAGCGCCGCGCGGACGTCATCGCCGTAAATCCTCCGCGCTGGTCGCGCTGCCGACCGGCGCGGCATCCTCCCGCCGAGCAGCCGCATCGCGTGCTTACGATGGAAACCCGTCACCGCGACAAACTCATCCAGAATGCGTGTTTTCTCTCGGCGGTCACTGCCGCCGTACCGATTGATAACCGCTGTAATCAACTCGTCCCGCGTCGCCATGCTTACCCGCCTCATCGCCGCTCCCGATCCTAACTGGCCCCGAGGAGCAAATCAGATGAGGCAACGAAGCAATAGTCAGGAACAGTTCAGGCGAAGCAATGCGAGTTCTCACCTTGATTGTCGCGCGGCACCACATCTGGAATCTTTATCTCGCGGGCCTGCCGGCGCGTGTTTAAGTCCCAGATACTGACAATTCCATCGTCGCTGGCTGCCAACGCGGTTTCGCCGTCCGGTGAAAATTCTGAAGCAATGACAAACCCTGGATGCCCCTCGAGCGGCCCTATCTCGTGGCCGCTTGTAAGGTCCCATAATTTCAATGGGTCGCGGCCGCTCCCGGAAAGCGCAGCTTGCCATTAGGAGAGATGGCAACCGGGTTGCCCGACGCGAAAAATGCGTCGAATGTTCTGATTGCGCCCCCGGTTGCAAGATCCCAAACTTTGACCTTGTGGTCCTCGCTGCCCGACAGGGCGGTCTTCCCTCCGGAAGAGAGAGCAACGGAGGTGACGCCGCCACCGTGGCCCCTAAAGGTTTTGATGTCGCGGCCGGTTGAGAGGTCCCAAAACTTCAAGGTCCAATCCCAGCTGCCGGATATTGCCCTCTTGCCGTCGGGTGAGATCGCCACTGAGACCACCTCGCGCGAATGACCCTTAAGCGAACGAATTTCGCTACCCCTTACCAGGTCCCAGAGCCTTATCGTCATGTCATCGCTGCCGGAAAGCGCGAAGCAACCGAGCTGACCCCAAAAGGAAGGCCCTTGAACTCCCGAATCCTTTGGCCCTCAGCCAGGTCCCAAAGCCTTAACGTGCCGTCCGCACCGCCTGAAAGCGCAGTCTTGCCATCAGGGGAAAAGGCGACTGTGTTTACAGAGGAAACAAACGCGTCAAAGGCACAGATCTCGCGGATCTGGCGGCCACTAAACAGGTCCCAGAGCCTCAGCGTTCCGTCTGTGCTGCCGGAGAGTGCCGACTTCCCATCCGGGGAAAAGGCAACCGCGTTTACAGAGTAAAAGAAAGCTTTAACGACACGGATCTTGCGGACCTCGCGGCCACTTAACAGATCCCAAAGACTTAACGTCCCATCTCCGCCTCCGGAGAGAGCCGACTTCCCATCAGGTGAGATTGCAAGTGCGGTTACATAACTGGAATGCCCCAGTTGCGGGACAATTTCGATTGGGCGGCTTTCCTGCGCCGCTGCGTCGGTCCCCATACACGTAATAAACCAAATCGCTATTACGTATGAATAAACCGACGAACGCATCGCCTTTGCACCTCAAGGCACTCAAATTCTGCCTACCGATATCACGTATTCAAAAGGGCCTCCATCGCGCCCGTTTTGTCGCTATCAGCAATGCATCACTACGCGAAGGTTTCTGGCTTCTCCAGCACATCAATGCGAGCCGGATCCACGGTGCGTCTTAACATGAACGCGTGCAGCAGGCCGACAGCTGACTTTTTATTTGTAGACGGTACTTTTGTTATAGAGGGCATAGCGGGAGAGGCGCATTCACGGGCCAAACCACTCCGCCCTCTAGCAATCACGTAAGTCGTCGACCTCGGCGGGACAAAGGCGAGCAGCGTCTCCAGCGGGAAGGCGTCTGAAGGTTGCAGTTCTCCTTGAGCCTCATCTAAGCTTTCTTTAAGCGAGAGTTTTGCCTAGCGTGCATAGCCATAGCCGTACGAGCGATAGCCGCGGTAACCGCCATAGCCGTACGAGCGGTAGCTGCCGTAGCGGGGGTAGCTGTAACCGTAGCCGTAGCGGTGATAGTATCCCGTCTTCTGAACATCGGTGGCAATCAGACCGTCCGTTTGCATAGGGGACGGTAAAACTGGCATTGCTTGAGCAGTCCCTATAAGAGTACCGATTGCTACGACTACACCCGCGATATACTTCAACATTTACTTCTCCTTGTTAGCATCATACGTTTACTTCCAGAGCATGATTATTGTAGTTACAGGCCAGGTTATTTTGCAACTATTCTTACGTTCCTTATAACGATATTCACCTTCTCGGACAAATAGGATGGTCTAATGGTAATTTGGCTAAGTCTTTTAGTGTCTATAGTATTATCTCTCACCATTTGCGTTATATCAAGCCTGATTGTTGTATCCAAAGTGCTTTTGCAGATGTTATGCCATCGCCCCTGTCTTCCCATTGCGCTGAACAAACTGAATGAGCCAACTTTCTTTTCAGAGGACAGAGCGCCATTCCGTTCTCTGCCGTTCAGAAAAACTTCATAGACGCCAGGCTCTGAACAAGAATTGAGGTCGATGGAAAGCTCGTAACGAACCGAAGGGTTGCGAGCCAGATCCGAAATCGCGCTATTCATCTGAACGGGAGCGAGAGGGACGGTTACGATGTCATCTGGCGTTCTGATGGTTTTTTGACCACCAGCGCTTTCCCAAAGCAGGGATGGTGCCCTGAGTGCGACCTGTTCGACGAACGCGGCCGGCGGTGGTGGGACCTTTTCCAGGGTATCGTAGCGAAAACCCAGGTTCTCGGTCGATCGCAACGAATGAGAAATGTCGTTAGAACTTTCTTCAACATCCGCGTTGACGAACCGGAATGCAACGGCCATCCAGGGCTCTGTAGAAGCAGGATCACGTCTGGAACTGCCGTCCTTCGCGGGCAGGCGCCAGCTTTCCCATATACGGTCGATATTTGCGTGGTGGAGGTAGAAAAGGGGATCTCGTGCTGCAAACTCGGGCGAACCCATACCCTCGCTCATGCCGACCGCCCCATGGATGGCGTCGTGCAGCGTCGACTCCAACTGCATGCTAAAGCCATTGCGCTGAGGATTCGACAGCAGCACTGGCTCTCGGAATATCGCCTCGATGTTCCGCTTCTGCAAAATGTCGATAATTCTTTCGTTCAAGCCCTCACTCAAGAACTGAGGATTCCTGAACTGGAGGTACAAGGCGTTTGCTTCCCCGTTCACTCTCTCGGGTCGGAACGGCTCCGGCAATCTACGGGTTTTGGGATCCAAATAGTTCCAATATGGCAAAGAGAACGGCTTGCCGGCGACTTTTTCGATGATCTGTTCAAAGTAGGCCAGATATAAGCGATGCCAGGGCAGAAAATATTGCGCAGGATCATGATGGGGACAGGTGGCCCAGACACCATCCAGAAATTCGCCGCTGACTTCACTGCCTAGGGCAAGCTTTCGGTGCTTCTTTACCTCAGCGTCGTTCCCATCACCGGAAAGCTTGAAAATTTCGGTATCGATCGGCTCATTATCGGGGAAGAGGTGCGTATTGGCCTGGAACCGAAAACTCAGCGGATGGTGCGAAGGATAAATTCCGCTGGCCTGCATTCGCTGTATGGCTTCGCGATAAACGCCCAGCATCGCGAGCCCCTGAGGAGAGGAAGCCTCGTAACGGACGCGGATTTGCCCTTCCGCTGCGCCAGCCCTGAAAAGCCAGCCTCCGAATGTTCCCAAGCCGATGGCCGCGCCCATCGAACTTAGGAAACTCCGGCGAGACATGGCAGACATAATCAAAATTCTCCCGTCCATGCTCTAGCGTTCATGCTCCGTGCTATGAAGGCTGCCTGCGGGACAAAGATCGGGGTCCTGCGTGGGGTCGGCTGCTATCAGAATGAGCGTCTTTCCGGAATCGCTCGACGAAAAGCGGTACGAACAGCGTGTGCTTCCGTTCGTGTAATAGACCTTGAAATCCGCATCATCGTCAGCCTCCCGAATACGGGCACGGCCATACTTTGAATGATACCACTGACCACCCTCTTTTATGGAAAGCACGTCGCCGGTCTCGGGAATTAGCCACTCGCCCACCATTCCCTTTTCATCCTTAACCTGGGCGGTCTGAGCCTCTGCAGTCTGAACCTGAGCTGTCCGCGCACCAGTCTTCGCCGTCCTCGGCACTTGCGATGATTGATCATGGCTAAGGGCATCCGCTGTTCTGGACGAGGCCTGCGATGGCGTCCCGGATGTTGGCGGAGTTCTCTTCAAGCTCTATGCCTACAGCCTTGAACGCCGCTGCAACGTCTTGAACGTCATATCCGGCATTCAGCGCAGAGTACGCAACCGCCTTCGCACCGGATACAAAATCCGTATTGGGCGCCCAGTAGTCCCTGTTGGCAGACAGGAATATGCCAAAAGCTTTCCGGGCATCCCAGCCTGGGGTCCTCGCCAACACGCAAAAGGCCTTGTTGTAAACGCCGCTTGCCAGATGCACATCGACGCCGTCCTTGAAATCCCGCGCATTGCTGATGGAACGGCCATCGCGGGACGGATCGCACATATATCGGAGCGAGGTATCTCCTGTGCCTTTGACGATTGCTGATCCTACGAGAAAATCAGATGGACTCCCCCCGCGGGCGAAAGATTTCGCCGCTTCTCCAGCCATGTCGGAAAAGGCTTCATTGATCGCGCCCGGTTGGCCTGTGTAGATCAAACCCGAATGTTGCTCGGTAAAGCCATGACTTAATTCATGAGTAAGGATGTCAAGGCTTACCAAGGGATACAAAACTGTGCCTCCGTCGCCGAAGGTCAGGTATGTACCATTCCAGAACGCATTCTCAAAATCCTGGCCGTAATGAATGCGAAGAATAACTTTCCCCTTTATGGGATCTGTTCCGAACCATTGGCGATACATGTTCACGGCAACGCTTGCGAAGTAGTGCGCGTCGTTCATCGGCGCGAAAGCGCCGTTGCTTTCCTTGAACGTATTTTCCCTGCACCGGAACTCGTAAGCGGTGTCAGGCGCGGAGGTCTGATTGTTGAAGTTGATTGTCACCACGTCTTTTGTCTCCATCCGGCAGGCCGTGCCAGATGACTCGACTTGTAAAGACGGGAGGTTCCCGCTCCCATAGAAGTATTTTCCGGTCCGGACATTTCCCCCGGGGCCGGTGCCGTCCTCGTTCGTCAAACCCTCGTAGCGGTAAAGGACATCACCGCTCTTTGCGTCTATGAGAAAGAAGGGGCGTGTCGCCTTGCCGGTGCTTTTGTCTGTGACAGCATAAAATGACACTTCGTAACTCAGGAACGCCTTCTTGTCCGAGGGCCTGACATAGACCACCAGCCGGACGTTCTCATTCTCGGGTTTGAAATCGCTGGCGACTATATTCGCACCTTGCCGAACAGCGTTCGTGGCGTGCTCCAGGGCCGCCTGGCCGCTGATGGTGGGTTTGGTGTCGGCAACGTCGAAGGACAGTCCGCGCATGACCGCGCCCGAATAGCGAACGATCTCGTTCGACTTATTTCGGCTGACCGTTATGCGCTCGCCCCAAACAGGGACGCCCTGAAAAAGCTGCTCGTAATGAAAGTGCTCAACATCGGATAGCGATCTGGTACTCTGCTGAAAACTCAGCTGACTTCCCGTCTCCAACCCTGCAACCAAGCTGATGGCTTTGCCCAGTTCTTCAGGAGGCTTATCCGAGATTGCAGGCGCAAACTGGTTAACAAGGCTGCTCAGTTCAACCCGGTCCGCCGCCTTTCCCTCGGAAAAACAGAACTGGAGCGCCAGGGAAAGAACCGGCAGAAATAAGAGCCCACACCTTTCCTTGTACGCCAAAGTCATCGCAGCCTCCACCCCAACCCGTCTTATCTTCTGTCGGCCTGGCGGTGCAAAGAACCCCGGATGCAAATTTTCTCATCCTTTGGCGGGTCGGCTCTCCTTAGTGCAAACACGACTTCTTTTTGATCCGCCCCAGAACCAATTCGCACATCGTAGTAACACTTCAACCCGAAAGGATATTCAAGAACGTAATCGGACCCCCCTTCCCCGGCCTTATAGCTTCCGACGAACGTGCTGGACGGGCCATAGACATCCGAGAATTTTGGAATATCGCGTGTTATGTAGAACTCAATCAGGCGGCCTTCTCCGCTATACCACTGTCCCTGCAAATAATTCAGAGACTTGTCAAAATGTGTACCCTGAGGAGAGGACGGCGCGGTAGCTGCTGTCAAAGCCAACAAAGAACAGATAACGGTTGAGAAACGCGTAGACATTCTGGCATCCTCTGAAACTGCCGGAACTACCGATCGACACTCTGGAAATGGCCGACTGGACATCTGTCGTCGTCCTGACGGCTGTCGGCGCTTGCAAAAATCAAGGTGTTTCCGCCATCAGCGATAGAAACGCGGTATGAGCACTTCGTTTCGATACCTTCATAGAATACGAAAATATCGCTCGCATCGTTGCCGTGTTTTATCCTCGCGCGCCCATATTTGGGATGGTACCAATCTCCGTTTCGTCGAATAGTCAGTCGTTCATTCGAGGTTGGGATGCTCCAATCCCCAACAAGGTCCCTCATGTCGATTGCCTGGGCTGGTTGGGAAGCTTGACCCAGCAAGCCGACGATGAACACCGCTCCCAAATGCAGTCGTTTCTGGCAGACGCAGAGCACAGCTCTAGCAAAACGCTTAGTATACATTTGACTGCCTGCGAATGAATTGTTTATTTTTTATAAATATCCCAATCCCATGATGGGCTCAAGCGAGTCTCCCATTCGGAGAGAGCGATCATTAATCACTATTAATTGATAGTCTTCGCGATCCCCGAGAGAACTCTAAATAGATAGCAAATGCTAAATTGGGCTATTGCACTCTCTGGTTATTGCTCTCTCACGACGCGAAAGCCATTGGTGTAATATCGGACGTTATAGTCATACTTGAAACGGGCTGCTGATCGTACAAAGCGAGTGTCATTATTGAAGGAGCCGCCGCGCAAAACGCGCTCACGGCAGTTCGGTTTATCCCAGGCGGAGCCGTTCGTCGGGGCTCCGCTGTAGCTATCGCTCCAGCAATCTTCCACCCATTCGGCGGCATTTCCCGTCATGTCGAAAAGCCCAAATCCGTTTGCAGGGAAAGTGCCGGTTTCGACCGCTTTGTTAAGCGGTACATTCGTGCAGCCCAAGCAGTTGGCGCGGTCTTTCTCCAGCGCGGTGCCCCACGGATAATGCGTTGAGCGACCCGCACGCCCCGCATACTCCCATTCGGCCTCTGTCGGCAGCCTGTAAGTATGGCCAGTCTTTGACGACAACCAGCTCAAATATGTTTTCGCATCATTCCAATCGATATCCGTAACGGGACGAAGTCCGCGGCCGAGCCCGCGGTCGCCAGGGCGATACTGACATCCGCCTTCGCTCACGCAAGCGTCCCATTCGTCGAACGTCACCTCCCGGCGGCCGATGTAAAACGGCTTGCGGATTTCCACGCGATGAACCGGGCGCTCAAACGCAAAGCCATCCGTTGAACCCATCTCGAAGCTCCCAGCGGGTATATTGACAACCTCCGGACAGACAGGGCAGTCGCGGATCGTACTCGCTGGCCTTGGCTGCTCTGCGCTTCCCGGCGTTCCAATCGTGACGCCGCGCGTGAGCGAGTTCTCGGACATTGGCGTGCCTTGCCCCAATCTCTGTGCTTGAAGTTGGGCGAGACGGTAGCGTGCGGTTGCCGCGAATTGTCCCTCTGGATAGGAGTCGAGGTAGATCTGGTAATCAGCCGGCGATGCACTGTTCTGGATTGTTTCCCAAAACCCGATTTCGACCGCATCGGCTGTCTTGAGAGGCTGTCCCTGCGCCCTGGTTGGGAAGACAAAGAGATCGTTTGGAGGCGGAGAGGACTCCCAAACCGCCTGCTGCTTGCCGGTCGCACGTGAGAGCGCGGTTCGCACGCGATTGATGATGCCGTCAAAACCCAGACCGGGCGTTCTCATCGCCTTGATCAGCTCGGAGGAGAAATCATCGCTTCCCACAGTTTTTCCCGGACTGGCTGCATAGACGACACTGATACCATGAACCGGGTCCTGAGCGGCAAGGCCGCGAGCTCGGCCGGGAAGGAAACGCGTCCAAGGATTCGGCCGGCTCGCATCCAGGATCACGATGCTTGCAGGTGTGCGGCGAACGATCAATGGGTCAAGCAGGAGATCAGCATCGAAGGCCTGTGCCCGGATGTCAGTCTGACCGCGAATATTCGGATCGACTGGTATAAGGAAATTGTGGCCCTCATACTGTAAAGCGTGACCGTTGTAGTAAACGACCGCCATCGCTCCAGCTGCCAATTTCTCCGCAAATATGCGGACGGCCTCGGCGATGTCGGTCTTCTTTGCGTTTTCCGCATAGACGACATCGAAGCCGCCCGCACGCAAGACGTCGGCGACTGTCCGGGCACTGTCGACGGCGCCACCGATGGGCGCCTCGGTGTATGTGCCGTTGCCGATGACCAGCGCTACGCGGGCACGCTCATTCGCTTGAGGGGCTTCCTTTGCCAAGACACTGCTAACCGTCGCGAAAAGCGCAGACAAGACAACGATATGAATGTACCGTTGTATCACTTCACTTCTCCTCAGCTTGTCGAACGCAGATCGACGCTGATCGCCACAGACACAAAAGCGGAGCGAGGGTCAGGCACATGGCCGGGTGTACAAGCCCCAGGTTGTGCTTCCCTCGCGATGGTGAAGCCATCAGCGCTCATGGCCGCAACGCGTGCTTCAGCCTGCGCCTAGCTGTTTCCCTTGGAGCGGCGACGGTTACGGTAATTCGCGCCGAGATGACCGGGGGATCATGCGGTAAGTGCTGATCGTCCGCCAGCACGAGCTGTAGCGTATGCTTGCCCGGCGTCAGCGTTATCGTCTTTTCCGTCTGGCCTCCTCCAAAATGGAGATGGTTGGGATCGCTAGGAATAGGTTGGGAGAGAGGAGGCGTGTCGGCATCGATGATGAGATGGTGGTGCCCTGTATTCGGCTTGTTCACTCCCGCTGGAGCAACGCCCATATTTTCGAGGCCAAACCGAATGGTGGACTTGGGCCGGATAACATCCCCATCATGAGGCGTTATGAAGTAAACACGCGCCCCGGGTGGCGATGGCGTCGTAACCTGCTTCGAGTCCGATTGTTGATGGACGGCATTGTCTTCAACAAAGACATGTACGACCTTCGACATCACTGGCGGATCGAATGGAATATGCCGGTGGTCGCCGAGAAGCAGCTGCAATGAGTGCTCGCCCGGGCTCAACGAAATTTCCGCCTCTGTTTGGCCGCTTCCGTAGTGCACATGGTTGAAGTCGCTCGGAATCTCCCGATCCAAGGGAGGCAGGGCGGTGTCAATGAGAAGGTGATGGTGGCCGCTATTGGGCCTGAGATCTGCTGCCGGGGCTATGTCTATTCCGCTGGCGCCAAACCTTATGACCGTTTCGGGCGGGATTCTTGCGCCATCTTCCAAGCCCAGGAAGAAAACTTTGGCGCCAGGGGGCGAAGTGGTTCGCTCCGTTTGTTGAGCGTCACCCGAAGCTGTCCCTGCCATTGTAGCTAGAATAAACGCGAAGACCGATACAAATGCGCGAAAATCTGCGGACATCGAACACACCGCCTGATAAACTCATGGCATAAAAACTAACCAATAGTACGTAAAGTTTGATTTTCGTCAAGCTTGCCTTAAACGCTTTTGAAAAAGCGATAGAGCCATCACACAACCGTGATCGGGCCTGCCTACGACCTTCTATTAAAGTCAGTGAGCCGGTCCCGAAGATGATGCTCGCTGCAATAATGTTTAGAGTGGCAATAGTTCTACTTGCGTTTGCCTCAAGCTTGGCCGCCCACGCTTCTGAGAAGCGTGTTGCGCTGGTGATCGGGAATTCCTCTTATAAATCTGCACCAGCTCTCGATAATACCCTCCACGACGCGGAACTGATCTCGAATGCTCTAAAATCTGTCGGCTTTGAAGTTCTTGACGGCCGGAACCTGAGTAGGGACGGCATGGGAAAAATGCTTGGACGCTTCGCAAAGATGGTGCAAGGCGCAGATGCGGGGCTCGTGTATTACGCTGGCCATAGCCTTCAGTTCGATGGTGAAAATTACCTCTTGCCCGTAGATGCGGAGATCGTGGACGAGTTCGGCCTCCGCTTCGAGGCGACACGTTTGGAAGACATCATTTCCACTCTGCGTTATTCTGGCGGTGTGCAGATCCTTGTTCTGGACGCTTGCCGCAATAATCCTTTCTTAAGCCGGCTTGGGCGCAAGGGGACTACACGCGGCGTTGAGGTTCGCCGTGGCCTTGCACCGGTTGCGCGAAGTCAGGGAATGCTCATCGCCTATGCGACGCAGTCGAATGATGTCGCAACTGATGGCGAGGGCAGGAACAGCCCTTTCACCGAAGCTTTGGCCCGGGAAATAGCGAAGCCGGGGCAAGAAATCGCAACGCTGTTCCGGAACGTCCAGATGCAGGTCTATGCGGCGACGAAAGGCCAGCAGCTTCCGGAACTTTCCGTCTCCTTGCTTGGAGAGTTCTACCTCAACACCGGCGAAACTGATCTGGATGCGTGGAAAAAGCTGAGCCTCAGCGACGATCGCGCGCAGCTTGAGGCTTTCATCAAAAAGTACCCGGACAGCGGTTGGGTGACGGCAGCCAAAATGCGGCTGTCGGATCTGGCGGAGAAAGCACTGTTTCTCCAGGAATTTGCCCAGCGCGAACGGGCTATTAAGGAACTCAATCAAAGGGCGGAGCAACTGGAGACGAAGATCAAGGAAGCTCAGAAGAGACGGGACGAGGCGAAGGAGCAACTGGCAAGCCGCGCGGAGGCTTCCTCCCCGCCGCCTTCCGTTGGTAAGAATGACAGCAATAAGGTTGAGCCGGAATCATCGAAATCTGAGCGGGAACGGCTTGCTGCGACGGTGCAGGAGCAACAGAGCCTGGTCCTGACTCTTTCGGCGGAGCGGCAGCGCATCGAGGCAGAGAAGAAGGCTGCGGAGCAGACCTCGAATGAACGTCTGCAAACGCAGACATGGGTTCCGGACACTGGCCCCCCTCAGGAGAAAAGCGCATCGGGAAACATGACAGGCGCCGCATTTCCCCAAATGCCCCCTTACGCGGGTCCGCTGGCAAATGCTCAAAAGACGGCAGCCTCGAAATGCGCAGATATCCTGGCGCGTCTTCAACTTGGAGAGCAAAGCCAATCGGACCTCAATGCTTTGAAGCAATGTGAGCGGTGAGACCGCAAGCGCCCTCAACAGCGTGAGAAAATTGTGGGAGGACATCTATGGAGTGGAAAGCACTTGTAAGATTGGGATGCACACAACTATTGCTCCTCGCTGCTTTATGCGCAACTCATGCTCAGTCGCCATTGCCTCTCCCGCCCGCGCCACCCGCGCCGCCTCCCGCCGCCCCGATGCCCGTCTTAGCTTTTGAAGATACGGTCTTGAACGCAGCGACGGTGCTTTTTACGAATGCTCAGCTTCCGCCAGGTGACGAGAAGGTCGATCTGGTCATCGACCCTCTCGTCGATGGCATCAGCGGGGCGCAGACGACAGCAACTCGTCTCATCGAGAAGCGCATTATGGAACTCGTGAAAGCGAAGTTCCCGCGATTTCGAATTGTGCCCTTCACGAAAGAGGCGCTGGCGAAGTCGCCGATCATATTCATGGGAACGATCCAACCAATAAATCATGTGACTCCCGCCAGTTTTCCTCGCGACGCATACTGGATTTGTCTCAAGCTTGCGGATCTCAAATCGAACAAAATTGTCTCGAAGGGAGGTGGAAGAGCCAAATTAGACGAGGTCGATGCAACGCCAACACCCGCATTCTCTGATAGCCCGGTCTGGACAACTGACGCAGCGACCGTCGGCTACATCAAGACCTGTCAGGACACGAAGGTCGGCGACCCCTTGAATCCGGCCTATTTGGAGCGCATTAGCGCAGCCGTCCTCATCAGCGACGGCATCAACGAGTACGATAGCAAGCACTTCAGAGAATCGCTCGCATTTTATCGCACTGCGTTGGGGGCGCCCGGCGGCGATCAGCTCCGGGTGCATAACGGCGTTTACCTCGCCAATTGGAAGCTCAACCGTCGCGATGACGCAGAGGAGGCTTTCGGAAGACTTGTGGACTTCAGTCTGATGACGAACAAGCTTGGGGTTAAGTTTCTCTTCAAGCCCGGTTCGACGCACTTTCTCGATGACCAGGCCATCACCGCTCCTTATCCGATGTGGCTTAGGCAGATTGCCAGCCGCGTTATCGAGTTTAACCTTTGCCTCGAAATTGTTGGCCACACCTCGCCTACGGGTCCGACGCAGCTAAATGAACGCCTCTCCGCCTTACGAGCACAAACGATCAAACAGCTTTTGGAGGCGGATGAGCCTCGTCTTGGTGAACGATTAATCGCAACCGGCGTCGGGCCAAAGGAGAACCTCATTGGAACAGGAAAGGACGACTCCAGCGATGCTCTCGACAGGCGGGTGGAGTTTAAGGTTCTCAAGTGCGGTTGACCGTGGTGGTCCCGCGTATGAGGGGCGGGCGCAAGTCTTAACTGGGCTCTTTCAATGCCGCTCGGAATGCTGATTTAGGTGCTTGGCACCTATGGCCGGTTCGGGAGGATAAGCAGCATTTTGTTGGAAGATTAAAAACATCGACTATCGTAATGGGTTTCAGATGCCGGCCGCATGAGGGCGCGCGGGTCTTCCGCGGCCCGGCCGGATGCCAATCATCGAAGACAAGGGCATGATGGACGGTGATCGAGGTCCTGGAATGACAACGGGATGAGCGCCGACCCTCCGTTTTTTTAGCGGATCCATGCGATTAGCGGACGTTACAGCCAGCCGCATGAAACTGGCAGAGTACGCGATTGATGAGGTCGGGCGTGGGAGCTGGCGTATTGGCGTGCTTGTAAGCGAGATTGAGCGCCTTCCACTTGAAGGCGCCCAGCTGATGGAGGGGCTGCACCTCTACCCACTCGACATTTCTCATGGGAGCGACGAACCGCGCGATGCCATCGACATTGGCTGCGCCGTCCGTGTACCCCGGCGCCAGGGTAAACCGCACCCAGACGCGCTTGCTCATCAGAGCGAGGCGCTCCGCGAAGCGCAGGGTTGGAGCCAACTCCCGGCCGGTTAGGTTGCGATAAGTGTCCGGGTCTGAGCTCTTAATATCGAGCAGGATGAGGTCGAGGTTGCGCAGGTAGCTGTCGTCCACGCGATCGCCAAGAAAACCCGAGGTCTCAATCGCGGTGTGAAGGCCTATCTTTTTGGCGGCGGACAAGATCCGCCGGGTAAAGGCGATCTGCACCAAAGGCTCGCCGCCAGAGATGGTGAGCCCGCCATCAAGCGCGTCGAGCGCTGGCGCAAAGCCCGCCAGGCGATCGATCACTTGCCGTGCCGGCATGTAGAGTCCATCCTTCGAATGCCAGCTATCGGGATTGTGGCAGTAGGAACACCGAAGCAGGCATCCCGAAACAAACAGCACGAACCTTAAGCCCGGACCATCACAGCGGGATGCTGTCTCGTAGGAATGGACGTAGCCCAATGCCCCGTCAGCCTCATCTAGAAGGTGACTTTCATCCGGGACGCCGGGCGGGATCCACAGATCATGCCGGCTGCCCGCCTCTTCGAGCTCAGACATCCCATGCCCTCCCTCAGACCCGGCCGTGGAAGGTGCGGCTGATCACATCCTCTTGCTGCTCGCGTGTCAGCCGGACGAAGTTGACGGCGTAGCCGGACACACGGATCGTGAGCTGCGGATATTTATCCGGATGCTTCATCGCGTCTTCGAGCTTTTTTTGTCGATGACGTTCAGGTTTATGTGGAATCCGCCCTGATCGAAATACATGTCGATGGCCTGGGCCGCGGCCGCGCTAAGTTCCTCGTCGGTGAGATGCGCCTTCTGAGGGACGACGAACACCGTGTAGCTGACGCCGTCTTGCGCATCCTTGTAGGGCAGCTTCGCCACCGAGAGGCAGGAGGCAAGCCATCCATGGCTGTCGCGGCCATGCATCGGGTTCGCGCCGGGAGCGAACGGCTCTCCCTTTCGCCGTCCATCAGGGGTGTTGCCGGTAGCCTTGCCATAGACCACGTTCGACGTGATGGTCAGCACGCTTTGCGTGTGCGTTGCGCCCCGATAGGCCGGGTGCTTGCGGAGCTTTTCCATGAAGCGCGGCACGAGGTCGGCTGCGATGCTGTCAACCCGCTCGTCATTGTTCCCAAATTGTGGAACCGGCGCCTTGCTTTCATTCACGTAATCGACGGCAAGGCCGGTCTCATCCCGGATGACGCGAATCTTTCCGTATTTGATCGCCGCAAGACTGTCGGCGGCCACCGACAGGCCAGCGATACCGAACGCCATAGTGCGCAGGATATCCCGGTCGTGGAGCGCCATCTCCAGGAAACTTGGCGACACAACGAAATGGCTGGCCGCCTGACGCCTAGAGAAGCCAGACCCGACGAAATCAATTACCCGCTCGCGTAAATCCAAAGAGTAGCTCTTGCCCATGCCCCACCTCCAACCAGGGGTGAATCACAGCCCGAGCACCGCTCCCGTTCCGTGGGCGTTCCGCGAAGGCTTCCTTGCGGAACGCGGACCTTGCAATTTTGGACTTAAGTCATTGATTTTATTGGAGCGGGCGACGAGGTTCGAACTCGCGACCCTCAGCTTGGGAAGCTGATGCTCTACCGGCTGAGCTACACCCGCATTGCGCTTACATTATCACTGGTGGCGCGGTTTGCAACAGTCCAGTCGATCTGCGCACATCTACAGCAAAAGACGCCCTTGCGCCGCGGGATAGGTTATAACGCCGTCCTGCCCGATGATGGCGGCGTCCGTCAGTTGCGCGGGCTCCAGCTTGCCCTCGCCCATGATGTGGATCACCGTTTCGCACGCGGCGAGCAGGTAGTCGGTGATGATCCGGCGATGGCAGCGCCACCACAGCGCCTCGGCGCACATGATGGCGCAGGTGCGCGCCTCGCCGAGGCGGCGCAATTCATCCAAGCCGCCCGCGAAGGCCGGCGTGGCTGTGTAATCGGCGTAGTTGCGGAAATTCTCGTTCTCCCAGAAGCCGTTGGGAGACGGGCCTTGATCCTTCCGCCTGCTCCGCAGTCCTCCGAGTTCCGGGATCCGCTTGTAGCCGATGCCGGCGCCCTGCAACGCATGCTCCAGAGCATCGGCGTTGAACTGCGGGTTGTGCCGCGATTTGGGGATCGTGCGTACATCGATGACGAGTTCCACGCCGGCTTCCTGAAGAAGGCGGATGAACTCGTCCAAGGGCCGGTTTGAGTGGCCGATTGTATAAAGCTGAGCCAAGGCGGCTCCTGAAGTGCTGCCGGTTAGCGGGTATGGACTTTACCGGCGGGCGAAGGTTCCGGAAAGGGCTTGCGCCAGATCCGCAATCAAATCGTCCGCATGCTCCAGCCCGACGGAAAGGCGCACCGTGCCCGGCGTGATCCCCAGTTCCGCCTTGGCCTCATCTGTGAGGCGCTGATGCGTGGTTGTCGCCGGATGCGCGATGAGGCTTTTTGCGTCGCCGAGATTGTTCGAGATTTTGATAACGCGCAGCGCATCCATGAAGCGGAAGGTTGCTGCCTTGTCCGCACGAAGGTGGAAGGCGACCAACGGGCCGCCGGCCGTCATCTGCTTCTCGGCGATCGCGCGCTGCGGGTGGTCGGCGCGCCCGGGATACATGACGCGTTCGACCTCGGGGCGATCCGCCAGAAAATCGGCGATCCTCGCGGCGCTGGCAGTCTGCCGCTCGACGCGGACCGGCAAGGTTTCAAGCCCCTTCAAAAGCACCCAGGCGTTGAAGGGGCTGAGCGAGGGGCCAGTCTGCCTCAGATAGTTTTGCAGATGGTCCAGAATGAACGACTGTGTTCGACAGCACCACCCCGCCGAGGCAGCGGCCCTGCCCGTCGATATGTTTCGTCGCGGAATAGATCACCACGTCCGCGCCGAGTTGGAGCGGCTTTTGCAGCATCGGGGTGGCGAAGACATTATCGACCATCAGGAGCGCGCCAGCGCTTTTCGCGATTGCTGCCACAGCGGCGAGATCGACAAGTTCTAGGCGTCGGGTTCGCAGGGCTTTCGCAGAAAAGCACGCGGGTGTTGTCGCGGATAGCGCCTCGCCAGGCGGAAAGATCGCGGCCATCGACGAGCGTAGACGTGATGCCGAACCGTGGTAGCAACTCCTGGATTACGACGCGGCATGCGCCGAACATCGCTTTCGCCGCAACGACGTGATCGCCAGCCTTCAAGTATCCCAGAAGCGCCGCCGAAACTGCCGCCATGCCGCTCGCCGTCGAACGCGCGGCCTCCGCGCCTTCGAGAAGGGCCATGCGCGTCTCGAACATGGTGTTCGTCGGGTTCGCGAACCGGCTGTAAGTGTAGCCCTCCGCCTCGTTCTTGAACCGCGCCTCGGCCTCGGCGGCATTGTCATAAACGAAGCCCGAGGTCAGAAACAAGGCTTCCGACGTTTCACCAAAGGAAGAGCGCAGCGTGCCGCCGTGAACGAGAAGCGTATCGGGATGAAGGTTTGCGAGGCGGTCTTTGTCTGACATTTCCCCTCCTTGAGGGCGATGAAAAAGCCGCGCCGGAGGGCTGACGGCCTTTTAGCGAGTTTTTTATCGTGGCTGCAAGCCGGCCGGCAAAGGACCACGTTGGTTGTAGCTAATACCTTGGCGGTGTTGTTCGTCAAGAGGTTAGGCTGCGAGCGACGACGGACGCGCCCACGAAATCGGTCTGGCGCAGGCCCATTTGGCCACCGTGTTGATGTCGTAGAAGCGGCACGCTTCCATCATCATCCGGCACTCGGTCCAGATGTCGCCATCGACCATCGGCATGAAAAGATCGGCGATGTTGTCCACTCCGAGATAGCAGCGCACGCCCGCCTGCCAAAGCTTCTCGAAGGGCGCGATGGAGTTGTGCAGCGGCGCGTTCATCTGCAGCTTCGCCATGCTGAGCGCGGCTGATGGGCAGATCACGATGCCCATGTCCGCTTCGAGGATCTTGCCGATGATCCGGTCTTGCTCGCGCTCGTCCTTCGCGCCGACGGAGATCGCATGGATGCCGAAGACGCGGCCCTGCATACCGTGCTCGATGGTCTTGGCGGCAAGGAGTTCCGTCTCGTTTTCGAGCGGGTTGTTTTCCTGATCGACATGCACGTCAACCGGCTTTCCGAGCCTCTTGGCCAGGTCCAGGATGATGTCAAGATGCGCTTCGGGGCGCGGCCGGTCGCGCGACGGCAGGCCGCCGCAATAGTCCGCGATCGCGCATGCCTCGGCGTATTGCTCATAGGATGCGCGATCGAGCACGCCCTGAAGCGGCTGGACGCCAACCTCGAAAGCGATCCTGTCCGCGTAACGCTTCTTCACCTCGACCGCCGCCGTAACGGGTAAGAGCCCAACCGTGCTGTCGGCATCGACCATCGTCCGGCAATAGGTCACGCCCTGCTCGATCATGGTCTCGAGCCCGCGGCTTATCCGCTCGACCAGGTCGTCGTAAGTATAATTTTCTTTGAGGTAGCGGTAGATCTCCCACTTCTTCTGCATATCAACCTGGCTGAGGCGCAGGTTCTCCAGATTGATGAGGTAGGCCTTGTCGAAATGGGCGTGGTGATTTGCGATGCCGCCCATTCTCTCAACAGCTTCCATGAAGTGGAGACGCAGGTTCCAAGGCTGTGAATTGTCGGCGAGCTTGTAGCGGAACGTCCCCTTGTTGGTATCGCGAAAGATCTGCTGCAGCGTGGCGATGCCAACATCGCAATCTGTAATCAGAGGGATGCCGTTCTCGATGCAGAGCTTGCGGATCAGCTTGGCGTCCGAGGCCTCGTCGTAGTCGTTGTCGCCCGTAAGCACGTTGATGACGAGGTCGAAGCGATTTTCTTTGAGAAATGTGAGGATATTTGGCGAGCGCCGATCGTTGATTTTGTGGATTTCGACGCTTTCTATGCCACGTGAGGCGAGAAAGTTATGGGTGCCCGGTGTGGAATAAATCTCGACTTCGAGTTCTAGAAATTGTTGGATAGCAGGCAACATCCGCTTTTTGTCTTCGGTCTTGCCTGCGCTAATAAGAACCTTTTTTCGGCTCTTTCTGCCCAACAGCTTCAGGTTGAAGGCGAGCATCTCCAGCGAAATCCCATCGTTCATCACTTACCCCTTACGTTCTTCCCCCTTTTCTCCAGGCGCACACCTCCTGCCGGCGCCGCGCCAATCCGCGGACCCGCCATTTTCCGCAAATTGCCGCATCCTGATGTGTGCGAAGCATGTAGTCAAGACGCAAAAGCGCGCGGGCGAATGAAGAATCGTTTAGCTCGGCCCAGCACAAGTTGTTTCTATTTTTGTGCAAAGCCGGCATTCAGCATGCAAAGCGTGAAGGAGCTTGTGTACATCTCCGCTGCCTTCTCACGTCCACGGGACAGATTTTCCATGCTATTGCGCTCGGAGACGATGGATTTCTCGATCGCCGCGCTCGCGGACAGCGCCTTGACTTTGCAGTCATTTTGGGTGATCAGCACCGCCCGCTCTTTTTCTGGCTCGGTCTTGTACTTGCCCGGATCGGCAAGCACGAATTGCCTCTCGGGCGCAGTCGTGGCTGCCGTCGCGCATGCGGCAAGGACGGCGGGCAGGCATAACGCGATCAAACGAAACACGGTCATTTTATCCTAAATTGAAAATATGTTCTCCTTAAATATCACGTTTCGCAATGCGCTGCATAGTGGGGTTTGCTGCCAAGGTTTCTGAGACAAGCCGCGAACTCATCGCGGCACTTTTGAAGGATGGTTGGTTCGAAGCGACTCAAACAGGAAGTCATCGGCATTTCAAGCGCCCAGCGAAATGCCAGTGAAGACGATCCAAGCATCGAGAAAGCATCGGGCCTGAAGCTGCTGTGAAGGAGCCTCGAGCGGAAAAGGTAAAGTGAAGAAGATCTATTATCCAGCGCTAGCGCGGCCCGCGCAAAATCGGAACCGGTTGCGATGCGCCGAGGCGCGTTCCGGGCGACGAGCACGATGACGCCCGCATCCGATTGAACGCGGGATGCTTTGAGGCATGCTTCGCCAATCTGGCCATGCCATCTTGGACGGCGCTCGCCGCACGCCTAGAGCTCGTCATCCCGGAACGACGCCTGCGTCGTATCCGGGATCGCAACAGGCGCTTCGATTTGTAACGGCCCCGGATATGCGCTGAGGCGCATTCCGGGGTGACGATCATCGGGACGCACCGCGTCGGGCTGGCGCGGCCCGCGCAAAATCGGAACCGGTTGCGACCCGCCGAATGCGACGAGGCGCGTTTCGGGCGACGATCACGATGACGCCCGTGTCCGGTTGAACGCGGGATGCTTTGAGGCATGCTTCGCCAATCTGGCCTGCCATCTTGGACGGCGCTCGCCGCCCGCCTAGAGCTCGTCATCCCGGAACGACGCCTGCGTCGTATCCGGGATCGCAACAGGCGCTTCGATTTGTAACGGCCCCGGATATGCGCTGAGGCGCATTCCGGGGTGACGATCATCGGGACGCACGACGCTCTAAAGGTAAACCGTTCGTCAACCTCCCCGTAAGCGTTAATACAACATGGTTAACAGGAGCGCGCCGGATTTATTTCCGGCCTGATGTATGCTTAAGAAAGCGTCTATCCGGCGCGAAAGGAGGAGCGCCGCGCCTTACGGGTGGCCGTAGGCGGGCTCGTCTAAGTCATTGAAAAGTAAATAACTTTCTGTCTTCACTCGAGCGCCATTAAATAGAATTTAATGCCGGAATTTTGGCATTAAGTCGGCTCGCAAAAGTCCGTTAAATATGTTTGCAATTTCACGAGTTAACCCTTTCGCCAGCCCGAAAAGCTGCGGCGCAGGCGGCGGCGATGGCGTCCCGTTCGCTATTTTCCCCTTATTTAGCAGGGGTTGGAGCGGGCTCACGCCGCGTTAACCCGCCCGCAAGGCGATATCGCCGAAGATCTTACAGAATAAGAAATCCCGGCGAAAACGTCAGGGACGGGTTGACAAACAGAGGCCGCTTTGCGCAACTTGCATACAAAAATTTATATAAATGCACACATCCGGTTGAAGGCGACCCGCCGCCGGGGCTTGAGATTACTGCGGCAGGGGCACGCCGCAGGCTTCGAACGCTTCGCGCTGACGTCCCTCGATTTCCTCGAGCTTGAAGTCCTCGATGACCTCGTTGAACACGCGATAGAAGTTCATCTCCGTCGCGAGATGCAGGAAAACGGCGCCAAGGCCGATCGCGGCCCGGTCCATGAAGACGAATTCGCGCGGTATCTTCACAGGGCCCTTCTCCTTCAGGCCCATATGGACGCGGTAGACTTCGCGCCGGCCGTATTCGTTCGGCGCGACGCCGTCCGCTACCGGGCGCACGCGGTCGTCGAGGAGCGGCCCGTAGATGAAGCCCGCCCAGATGTTCAACACGTCGATCAAATCGTTGGAAAGGCCGCGGAAGCCCCACGTCTCATAGGCGTGCACGATAAGCGCGCGGTCGTTGGTGCGGATGCCGTGGTAGAGATCGATCACGCCGCCTACGAATTTCGGGTGGAAGGTGCGGATGCAGCCATAATCGAGAAGGTTGATGCCTGCTGCGCGGCCGTTCCCCTCGAAGATGGTGTAGTTACCCAGATGCGGGTCGCCGTGGATCACCGCGTAATGACTAAACGGATACCACCAGGCGCGGAAAAGCGCCTTCGCGATGACGTTCCGCTCTTCAAGCGGGCGCGTCTTGTAGTTCAGGAGCTTGCCGCCATCGAGCCAGGTCATGGTCAGAAGACGCTTCGTCGAAAGCTCCGGCAGAAGCTCGGGCACGAGGATGGTGGGGTCGTCTTTGAAGATGCGGCCGTAAAGAGCCATGTGCCGCGCTTCGAGGTCGTAGTCGAGTTCTTCGCGAAGGCGCGCGCCGATCTCGCCGACGATCTCCGAGGTGTCGAGCGCGGCGTCCATCCGCTTGTAGATGCTCATCACGATGCGAAGCTGATTGAGGTCCGCTTCCACCGCCGACTGCATTTCAGGATATTGGAGTTTTATCGCGAGTTGGCGGCCATCGAGACTTGTCGCCTTGTGAACCTGCCCGAGGGAAGCCGCCGCCGCCGCCTGCTCGCCAAAGCTCGTGAATCTCCCACGCCAGTCTGGCCCAAGCTCAGCCGCCATGCGGCGGCGCACAAAGGGCCACCCCATCGGCGGCGCCATATTCTGAAGCTGGCCAAGCTCGGCGGCATATTCCGGCGGGATCGCATCCGGAATGGTCGAGATAAGCTGCGCCACCTTCATCAGCGGCCCCTTGAGGCCGCCGAGCGCCGCTGCAAGCTGCGACGCGTTCTTCTGCCGGTCCGCGCCAGCGCCTAAGAGGTAATTCGCCCCGATCCGCGCGGCGATGCCCCCGACATTGGAGCCCACCCGCGCATAACGCTGGACGCGCCGGGAGAGGCGGTTGCCTTCACGATCCTCGGGTTGAAACGGAGGGGTCTCCAACTCCGGGTTCTTTGGCTTATCCTGCATTACACCTCACGCTTCGAGCGCTTCAAGCTCGGTGATCATATCCTCAATCACACTCAAACCCATAGCCCAGAAGCCGGGATCGGTCGCGTCGAGGCCGAACGGCGCCAGCAACTCCTTGTGATGCTTCGTTCCGCCCGCGCGGAGCATGTCGAGGTAGCGGTTTTCGAAACCTTCCGGCGCGCGCTCGTAGGCGGCGTAGAGCGAGTTCACGAGGCAATCGCCGAAGGCGTAGGCGTAGACGTAGAACGGCGAATGGACGAAATGCGAGACATATGTCCAGTAGCTTTCGTAGCCGTCGTTCAGCGTGATCGCCGGCCCGAGACTTTCGGCCTGAACGCTGAGCCAGAATTCGCCAAGCTTGTCGGATGTCAGTTCGCCCTCGCGGCGCGCCTGATGGACGAGCCGCTCGAACTGATAGAACGCGATCTGCCGGACCACGGTGTTGATCTTGTCTTCGACCTTCTGGGCGAGCAGCGCCTTCTTTTCGCGAGGATTTTGCGCCTGGTTGACGAGCGCCTTGAAGGTCAGCATCTCGCCGAACACGCTCGCGGTCTCGGCCAGCGTCAGCGGCGTGTAGGCCATCAGCGCGCCTTGCGCATTGGCGAGCACCTGATGAACGCCGTGGCCAAGCTCGTGGGCGAGCGTCATCACATCGCGCGGCTTACCGAGGTAGTTCATCATGATATAAGGATGGGCCGACGGTACGGTCGGATGCGAGAACGCGCCGGGCGACTTGCCCTCGCGGACGGGCGCATCGATCCAGTTCTTAACGAAAAAGCCCTCCGCTATCTCGGCCATGCGCGGCGAAAAGCGATGATAAGCCTGGATGACGGTGCCGCGCGCGTCCTTCCAGTCGATGACGGGCTCGGGGTCGCGGCTTATCGGAGCGTTGCGGTCCCAGTAATTCAGCTTGTCCATGCCGAGCCACTTCGCCTTGAGCGCGTAATAGCGATGGGAAAGGCGCGGATAGCTGTCGCGAACGGCCTTCACCAGCGCATCCACGACTTCGGGCTCGACGCGGTTAGCCAGATGCCGCGACGACGCAACGTCCGGAAAGCCGCGCCAGCGGTCTGCGATTTCCTTGTCCTTCGTGAGCGTGTTCATGACGAGCGTAAACAGCCGCACGTTGCCCTTGAGCACCTTGGCCAGCGCCTCGGCGGCGGCTGCCCGCTTCTCTGGATTTGAATCGCTCAAGAGGTTCAGCGCCGGCTCAAGAGTGAGCGTTTCGCCCTCAACCTCGAACCGAAGACCTGTCAAAGTCTCATTGAAAAGCCGGCTCCATGCGGCGGGGCCGGTCATGGCCTTCTCGTGGAACAGCCTCTCGATGTCGTCGGCGAGCTGATAGGGGCGCTCTTTGCGCAAATCCGTCAGCCACGGCTTATAGTGCGCCAGCGCCTCGTTCTTCAGCGCCGTGTCCATCACAGCGTCATCGATGCGGTTCAATTCCAGCTCGAAGAAAAGCAGCTGCGTGCTGACGGCGGTGAGCTTGTCCTGGGCATCGCCGAAAAGCTTGGCGCGCGCCGGGTCCATCGTATTGGTCACATAATTGAGATAGGCATAGGAGCCGATGCGGCCCATGAGATCGGATTGGGCCTCATAAGCGGCGAGGGCTTTTGCAAGCTCTGCCGGGTTCTCCCGCGCGAGCGCGTCGAGCTTTCCGGCATACGCCTCGCGAAAGTGAGCCGCGCCTTGCGCCGCGCGCTCAATGTCGGCCATCAGCTCCGCGCCGCCTTGCGGATAGAGGTCGCCCAAATTCCAGCCGGGCATCTCTTCGGCGCTGCGGGGCGCAACGTCGAGAAAGCCGCCGCCCGCTTCGAGCGCATGCGCCGGCATGGCCCCGGAAAAATGAAAAAGCCCTCTCATGCGCGCGTCCCTTCCTCCGGATTCCGTTTGGGTATGGATTTGGCTATTTACGCCAGCCGGTCAACAGCCACGCCGATGTAATCCGCCGCAAAATCGATTGAAGATCAGGAATATGCTTCCCCCCTTAACGTTTTGTTTAAGGTTGGCTTTTGCGTCCGCGCCTTTCCACCGCCGTCCAATTTTTCCACAATTCCAGAATTTCCACTGATGCCTCAATGATTTGGTTTGCGCGATGCAAAAATGTCATGCCCGTCGGAGGGGTCGCCATGTTTTTCTCGCAATTCGCACCTAACCATTTGTTAACCAAATCGAGTTACCTACTTGGACGTGTAGTCCCGCGTTCTTCCCTTGTGCGGCGTATCAAAACGGGAAACACGGTTCCTCGTGGCGTATCAAAGGGTACAGTTGTGAAATCAGTACTGTTCGGCGTCCCGGGCCGCCAGTTGGCCCGCATGGTAGGCGTGTGCGTAACGATCTTCATGATGCTGACTACTCCTTCGTCAGCCGAGGATCGCACCATTTCGATGTATAATATCCATACGCAGGAAACGGTCACCGTGACCTTCAAGCGGAATGGGCAATACGTCCTGGAGGGGTTGCAAGAGCTCAACCACTTCATGCGGGACTGGCGGCAGAACCGGGAAATCCGGATGGACCCCGCCCTGATCGACCTCATCTGGGAACTGCACGAAGAGCTCGGCTCCAAGGAGCCCGTGCACTTGATCTGCGGATACCGCTCACCGGCGACAAATGAACTGCTGCGCCGGACTTCAGGCGGCCAGGCGAAGAACAGCCGCCATATCACCGGGCAGGCGGCGGACCTCGTCTTCCCCGATGTTCCCCTGAAGCAGCTCCGCTATGCGGCGCTCGCCAAGGAACGGGGCGGCGTCGGTTTCTATCCCACGTCCGGGCTGCCTTTCGTGCATGTCGACACCGGCGGAGTTCGCCATTGGCCCGGCATATCGCGCACGGAGCTTGCCCTCGTCTTCCCGAACGGACGCTCGCGTCATGTTCCGGATGACGGCCGCCCGCTGACGCCTGCCGATTCCCGCATTGCGCTGGCGAAATGGCAGGCCGCCGGAAATGAATTGCCGTGGGTTGTCACACACAAGCAGGCTTCGGGCACAATGCTTGCCAACCTCACTCCAATCGACAAGCCTATTCTCCAGCGGGCGAGCCTGACGCTTCCGGAAGAGGAAGTTCCAGCCGAAGCGCCTGTGGCCCTGTCTGAAGCCAAACCTGCGGCTCGGACTGAGATCAGGCTTGCGGCTCGGACTGAGACCAAGCCTGCGGCCCTGTCGACGCCGGAAGCTCTCACCGCGCGCGTCAAGGAACTTGAGGCGAACTTCAAGGACGAGGGCGAGGAACTGGACGATGAGATGGAACTGGAACCGGTTCCCACCAATCTCCTGCTCGCAGACGAATTGGTTACCTATCTGGAAATGCCCGGCGAGCAGTCACGCCCGGAGGTATTTCCAAAGATCGGCTTCCTCATGTCATCCCCGAGCGCTCTCGCGGCTGATCAATTCGATCATGGGCTGCAAATCGAGGAGCTTTACGAGGCGAACGTCTTCAAAGGCGCCGCGGTGGCTTTCATCCGGCAGAGGCGTATGACACTCGTGGCGTCGGCGGAGGCGCGCAGGGAAGCCACGCGCTGAGGAAGTCAGCCTACCTTCCCCGCAAACCGAAGTTCAGCCCAGAGCGTGTCGAACTTATTCGGAATCCCCTGATTGTCGTGGCCGCCCTCCGAGGCGGCCATCTAGAATAAGATTTTACGAGCTTTTGGATTTAAAGACTGGATGGCTAGGTCAAGCCCGGCCATGACATCGGTTCCAGATAATCGCAACATGCTTTGACGCTGCAGACGGGAATACCCTAAAAGAAAATGAGGCAGGCGCACAAATCTGCGGACACTGTCACCTCATGCACTGCTATGTAAGGAGAGTTCCATGAACCGCAGGGACGTTCTTGGCGTTGCGATCGGCGGCGCATCTTTGGTAATGGCGATGGATAAGGTCTTGGCGGCTGAGGGGCATCAACACGAGCATGCCCATGCCTCATTGAGCGAGGCGGCAAGGCATTGCGTCTCATCTGGCGATGCCTGCATGAGCCACTGTCTCGAGCTTTTCGCCCAAGGCGACACAACGACAGCGGCCTGCGCGAAAAGCGTGTACCAAATGAGCGCGGTTTGCGAAGCGCTTGCACGGCTCGCTTCGGCCAATTCCGAACACTTGGCCGAGTTCGCGAAGATCGCTCACGCGACGTGCCTCGATTGCGAAAAAGAATGCAGAAAACACGAAAATGAGCATGCGGCCTGCAAAGCCTGCGCTGAAAGCTGCGCCGCTTGCGCGGAGGAATGCAGGAAGGTTTACTCTTAGAGAAGGCAGCGGGGCTGGCTCTTTTTCAGCCCCGCGAACTTTCTTCCGGCGACTCCTGCCCCAAGGTTCAACTTGCCGGGCGGCCTTTCTCAGTCGGCGAGCATGCCAAGCGCATGCATATAGGTGGCCAGAACGGCTTCCTGATCGCGGCGCTCGGAAGCATCCTGTTTGCGCAGGCGAATGACGGTGCGAAGCGCTTTCGTATCGAAGCCTGTCGATTTCGCCTGGCCGTAAAGGTCACGAATATCGCCGGCCAACGCCGCCTTCTCCTCCTCCAAGCGCTCGATACGCTCGACGAATGATTTGAGCTGATCCTTGGCGCTCTGTGCGATGCCATTCCCAGAAGATTCCACGCTATTGTCCATTACGCCCTCCACGAAGCCGAATTGAAAACCGCAGAGAAGCTAACCCGTAGGGTGGGTGGCTTCAACGTGGAGGCTTCAGTCATCCCGGCAATCCACGGGAGTCATTAGGACAGGCGACGTTTTCGCTGTGGCCGAACCGATGCGGCGCGTGCTTGCTGGCCGGTATGACAAGCTCTCCCTCTCTTGCAAGGATGATCTCACAGAGGTTGGGACAATACCAATAACTGCAACGGCGTGCGGAAAATCGGAACCGTAGCGACACGAGCTTAACCGCGCGCTCGCGTCCGATTAAAGCGTATTGCGATGAGCTGGAACCGACGTCATGGCCGGCTTGGCCCGGCCATCCAGTCTTTAAATCCAAAAGATCTGAATTGTTATCTACCTGGCGGCCATGACATGGGGATTCCGAACAACGCGCTCTAACTGCAGGAGTGCTTCTTGCCCCTCTGGCGGCTGCGTCTCCGACGGCGCCCTCCCTATGCCTTGCGGTTAACGGTTCGTTCGCAGCACTGAGTGTTAATCTGAAACTGGTTAACCGGAGCGCCGCCGATTTATTTCCGGTCCAATTTACAGTTGATTAGGCTTAACGGCGCATTTATCCGGCTCAGAACGAGGCCTACGAGGGCGGTAGGCAGGCGGTTCCAACGCGTTGAAAGCGAATAGCTTTTTTACCGCCGAATGCCCCATTAAATAGAATTTAATGCCGGAATTTTGGCATTAAATGGGCTCTGAAAAGTCCGTTAAATATAATCGCAAATTCCCGTGTTAACCAGGACCGCGCCGATGTCGGCCCGGCGCGAGCGCCGGGAGCGCCAGCGTCCTGAAAAAACATTATCAATATCAATGACTTATCCATTAACTTCCCGGCAAGGCGCTTTCTCGTACAATTCTCACTCAAGAAAAATCCGTGACGCAAACGCAAGCGGGAAGCCAATGAAGTGAGGTCCAATGTGCAAAAAGCGTACCGCGGCCCGCGTCCGATTAAGCGCACGAGGCTTTAGTTTAGGCGATATCGAGATTCCGATCTATCAAAGGGTGAACGGAAATCAGCTCGACGCGCCGCTCTTGTCCAAGCTTATTCTCGCGTACACATTCTGACTGTGGGCCGTATCATGAAACATCGATCGGCGTGGTCCGCCCTATCGGCGGGCGCGTTGCTTTTATCGAGCGTGCTTTTCCCCGTTTTAGCGGAGCCGCGCCTGCAAGGGCGCGCGCCAGCGCTGACCGTAACAATCGCAGACGGGCGCGACTTCGACCTCGATGCCATGCGCGGGAAGGTCGTGCTTGTCACCTTCTGGGCGACGTGGTGCGGCCCGTGCCTCGAAGAGATGCCCGCGCTCGAAAAATATTACCGCGAGCACAAGGCCCGCGGGTTCGAGGTTATCGCACTCAGCGTTGATAAGCCGATGAATTGAGCGCGAGTCTTCAAGGTATTGGCAAGGCTATCCTTTCCGGGCGCGATGGTGAGCGATGCGAGCCGAAACGGGTTCGGCGCGCCTGAGGCTGTGCCGGTCAGTTATCTGGTGGATGCTCAAGGCATCGTGCGGGACAAGTTCAATGCTGTTGACGAAAGCCTGCTGGATGACGTGATTACCCCGCTTCTGAAGGAAAATTCTGCTGGGCCGATCCCCGCGGAGATGCGCAAATGAAAGCCATTCCTAACGCCGGGGGCGTCATCGCCTTCCTGCTGCTCCTTGTCCTATCCTTTGATGGAGCCATCGCAGCCGAGTGGGCCATTGCGGGCGACGGATGCAAAGTCTGGAATCCGCATGCGACGAACGGCGAGACAATCCGCTGGACCGGCGGTTGCAAAGACGGGTTTGTCGAAGGCATGGGGACGCTCGAGTGGCAGCGAGGCGGCAAGACCTACCAGCGGGACGAGGGCCAATGGCGCGGCGGCCGTCAAGTGAACGGTTCACAAGTGTGGCCGGGCGGTCAATATGACGGCCATTTGGCAGACAGCCTCCCGAGTGGGCGCGGCGTCCTTATCCTCGGCGGCGCCCGATATGACGGACTGTTTTTGAACGGCAAGCCGAATGGAAATGGGGCGCTGACGAATGCGTCCGGCTCGTTCGACGGTACCTGGACGGATGGTTGCTTCAACGACGGGAAACGTCGCGCCGCCATTGGCGTTTCGCCGGAGTCCTGCCCTTAAGTTTGTCCTGCCGGTAACCGGCTGCCCACCTACGCCGCGGGCGGAGGAGGAGCCGTAAAGACGGCGAGATCGTCCAACCCGAAAGCTTGCTCGATCTTGGAGATGCGGGCGACCGCGTCCTCGAAGCCGTCCTTGCCGAATTTTTCGTGCTCGATGTCCTCGAACTTGTCGGCAAGCTCCTCAAGCCTGTCTTTAGATTGAAGCGCCTTCCACGCCGGGAAAATGACCGTGTCTTCCCAAGCCGAATGCGCGTTATACATGCCAGACATGGAAGAAAGCGCCTTCGCCAGCGGCCCGGCGTCGCCGCCGATCTTGCCGCGCGAGCCCACCCGCTGAATGTAATCGGTGATCTCCCGGCCGCGCCGATGCTGCGTCCACAGGATCTCGATCAGCTTCCCGTTCGGGCCGCCCGCCTTCAGCACCTCCGGGAAGATATAGACCTCTTCGAGCATGCCCTCGTGGTAATCCTCGCCGAAGTCGCGGAAAAGCATCGCGGCATCCACAAGCGCGGCGGCGTCGATATCCTCCTGGTTGGCTTCAAGGCGGCGGGCGAGTTCGGAATAGACGTTGAGCGTGCGCCGAAGCACGCCATGCTCCCGCATCAGATCCTCCGTCGCGGAAACGTCTTCGTCCTTCTTCTCGCCCTCGTAAGGAGCGAAGGCTTGCGCGGCGCCGCTCTTCATCACAAGAACGCTCGCTGCGAGCGAAGCCGCAAGCGCCGCCGCGCCGCGCCGGTTCAAGTCCTTCAAATCGAAACCCATACCACCCCCTACGCCTAGCGTTGCCAGGCCGGCTCGTTCTTGCGCTCGTAATCGCTAAACGCTTTCGACAGGCGCGACAACACCTCGGCGGAAGTTTCGAACATGGCTCCCAGCGGCCACGCCGCAGCGCAACACACAAACCGGCATTCGGAGCCCCGGGCAGCACACCCAAGGTTTTCCAACTTAGGGCGGGCGCATCCCCATTTCAACTCGTTTTGCTGCTTATAAGCTTGGCCGACCTGTGCTTGGCGATGACAAGGAGAGGCGTCATGAAGGTATCCCGCGTTTCCGTCCTGTCGTTTCTCGCGCTATTTCTGACGGCGATCGCGCTGATCCCGGCGGGCGCGCATGTCTTTGAGATGTCGGGGAAGATGAAGCTGGGGCGGGACGCCTATTTTGTGGTGCAGGGCCTTTATCGCGGCTGGGCTTATTTCGGGATCGCCCTCGTTGGCAGTCTGCTCGCGTGTCTGGCGAACGCCGCGCTGCCTGGCCGCCGCCGTGATCGGCTCTATTCGGCCTTCGCGGCGCTTATGATCGCCGCATCACTCGCCATCTTTTTTTCCTATGTCTACCCCGCGAACCAGATCACGCAAAACTGGAGCACAATCCCGGCAAACTGGAAGAACCTGCGCTTTCAGTGGGAGTGGGGGCATGTCGCGTCGGCGGCTTGCACACTGCTTGCTTTCATCGCCTTGGCCTGGTCGGCCGCAACCAGGAGCGAGGCTTGAACCTCGCACCGTTCCGCCAGGGCAGGGGTGAGCCGGGCGCATACCCGCATACAGAAGCTCAACCCCGTCATATAAATCAGGGAACGCCTCACTTCCTTCATATTTACCAAGTCGAAATCACCGCTCGACTGAGTTTTGACAGTTAAACGTAACAGGCGTTTGTCCCTAGTGTAGGCCGGCTGGCATGTTTTTGTATCGGCTTGAGGCAAGGGACTATGGAGGTTTGAGTGGGTATACGAGGCGCACCTCCCAGGATTACCTTTTTGTTCTTAGCGACTTGCCTCTTCAACTCAGCCCTATCGTCAAGCGGTGAGCCATTATCGGAGATCCCAACGCCTCCTTCGGCTGCTTCATCGACACAGACCAAGCAAAGCGATCCTCTCCTTGACCCCGATCGGGTGCCTCAAGGAGTGGTTCTCGAGTATGGCCCGCGCTTTTACTGGCGGGATCCAACGACGGGCAAAGTGTTCTGGGCGCAAAAGACATTCCTGGAGGCTTTGTTCACCCATACAAAACCGCAACCAACAAGCACGCCTGTGGTCGATCCTCCGTCACCTGCCGTGACGCAACCCCGGCCCGAAGGTTCGCGGCCCGCTGTTTCGCCCGATGCACGCGCATGTCGCGCCGATCTCGGCGACTTGAATGCCGAAGAGTTGATCAAGTCAGCGGCGCAAATTGAAACCAGCATTGGCGTATGCGGCGGCTCTCGCATCGGCAGCGACCTCGTAATAACGAACGGTCATTGCGTAATCGGACCAAGCGGCGGCTGGACACAGGCCAAATCGCTTCGCGGCCGGGAGAGCAATATGAAGGCCCGGTTCATCGTGCGCGGGAAGGCGCATGCCGTCCGCTGCGGGAAGGTGATGGCGGTCTCCCCCTTTCAGCAAGCCAAGGGCGGAAGGGACTTTGCCGTCGTTCGCTGCAGCGGCATTCCGGACGATGTGCCGATCATGCGAGTCACCGAAAGGGAGCCTCTCGTCCACGACGCCATAGCGATGGCGACTTGGGATTGGCCACGACGGGGGGTTCCTTCGCGAGTGAGCATTGGGCGCATCTTGGGTAGCGACAATTCCTACATGATTGCCCAGCTCAAAATCCTGGATGGAAATTCCGGGAGCATGATTGTGAACGCAAATCAGGAGGTTTGCGGCGTGGCCAATGGCGTCGGGGAGGGGCCGGTAGCCGGTAAAGCTTTCTTCCACTCCATGAAGGAAATCATGCGGCAAGTGAAGGAACAGTCGCCTGATACCTACGCGGAAATCTTGGAAGCCACCAACGCCTCGCCTCGGAGATGCCTAGTTTCGCTCCCGGTGGATTATGCGCCGGAGCGGGTTGGCGGTTATCGCTAAAAGCGCCGTGCGCTCAATCGGACCGCGGGGCAATGGCTCCCCGGTTGCAAGGATTTTCTTGAGTGAGGATTCGATCGCGGCCACATTTATCGCAAGGGTATGCGCCTCAAGGATTGTTGTTCCGAGCGCTGCAAAAAGTAAAAACGGCGGTTCACAAACCGCCGTTCGAGTCAAACCGCGCGTTTTGTTTCAGTATGGCCAGCCCGTCCCCCAACCCGCGCCCCAAAATGTGTAGTTCGGAACGTAATAGGTCGGACTGACGGCGTAGGGGACATAATATGTCGGACGGACGTATGTCGGACTGAGGTAAACCGTTGGACGGACGTACCTCGCGCCAAGGTAGACAGTCGGACGGACGTATCTCGGGCTGAGGTAAATGGTTGGACGGACGTATCGCGGACTGGCGTAAACGGTCGGACGGACGGGGTTACGACGGACGTAAACCCACTCGACCGGAGTAATGCCGCTCTTCACGGCCTCAGCTGGAACCGCCGTTATCGCTGCGCTTGTGAGCGGAGATGCGATTGCGTGTCCGGAAACGCCGAATACGATAGCCCCCCCGAAGAGAGCGAGACTTAGCATTGCAAATTTTTTCATGGAAGTAACCTCGCCACAAACTCGACTGCGGCCAAATAGTAACATACGCTAAAAAAAAGTAAAAAACTGAATACAGCAACGCCCAAGGCCGTTCGACTCTCGCTCAGGACCGGCAAACAGCCTGAAATCCGGCGCATGCCAATCCCTGCGGACAAGAAGCGATTTATTTATGGGGTTGAACCATGACGGGTCAATTCTATGTCGGAATGCGACCCGAAATGGTGCGCGCGCGATAGATGCCCCCCCGATGCGGGGTCCGCGAGGATGGAAGTCAGGCAATCGGCCAGCAGTTCCGCCCACTCCAGCTGCCCCTTGGCGTCACGAATGAGGTCCTGCCGGACCTCGACGAGCACATTGGGCAGGCCGCGAACCGTGGCATGGCGGAAGATGCTGTCGTTGCGCAGATGCCCCTGGTAAGGTTCGTTATCGCCGATTTCGAGGCCGGTGCGCTCGCGAAGCTCCCGCAGGAGCGGCACGGCCAGACGCGGGTCCTTGTCCCATAGAACCGCGGCATGCCAGTTCCGGGGAACGCCGCGCCAGTTCTCCGTAAAGCTATGGATCGACACGATCGCCGGGATCACGCCGCGATCGGCCATGGCGTCGATCTCTTCGGCTATGGCCGTGTGGTAGGGCGTAAAATAGCGTTCAATCCGTCGCGCGCGCTCCGCCTCATCGACATGGACATTGCCGGGGACGAGCGCGCCGTCGGAAATCTGCATGATAAGGGTCGGGTCGTCTTCGCCGCGATTGGGATCGATAAGGAGGCGCGAGAAGCCTGAGAAAACCACAGTCGACTGCAGGCGGCGCCCCATCTCGAGCGCAACGCCGAGCGCGCCGATATCGTAGGCGATGTGCCGCTCCAGCTGGCCCTCGTCGAGGCCGAGCGTCCCATATTCGGGCGGAAGCCTGTTCGTCGCATGATCGCATAGAACGAGAAAGCTGGAGCCGCCGGACGAGCCGCGCACGATTTCGAAGCTCTTGCAATGCCCGGGATGCGGCTCCGGTTGAGCGGCGGATATCAGTTGCATCGATGTGTCATTTGGGTGGGACGATCAGAATTTTGGAGGAATCCGCGTTGAGCTCCCGCATGAGTGAACGAGCTTTCCTGGCTGGCGCTGCATGCGAGCGAACGTAATGCCACCTCTGGATGCGGAAGTTCAAGCCTTTTGGCGAGGCCTTTTCGGTCAAGGCCATACTTTCGGGCAAAAGACTTAAGCACAATATCAGCCGTTGTAGAGACGCAGTAGGCTCCGCCCGCCCAGCCGAAGCCGGGTCAAAGCACCGAGTGTCATCGTGCCGCTCAACACCAGACGCTTCCTCCAAGCTCTTTTCGATACCGCCGTCGCGGCTGCCCTGCCCGCAAAATGCCTGCCGCGCCATTTTCCGGAAGCTCCGGCGGAAGGGAAAATCATCGTGATTGCCTGCGGCAAGGCAGCGGCGGGCATGGCCAGAGCGGCGGAGCGCCATTACGCCCTGGCGGATAGTCCCCCTCCGTTGACCGGCGTGGCGATCACCCGTTATGGGTTCGGCGAGGAATTGAAGTCGCTCACGCTCATCGAGGCAGGCCATCCCGTTCCGGATGAGGCAAGCGAGTATGCGGCCGCCGAGGCGATGAAGCTGGCATGCTCGGCACAGCCGGGCGACCTCGTTCTTTTCCTGATCTCCGGCGGCGCTTCAGCGCTCTGCGCCGCGCCCGCGGGCGGCGTCACCCTCGCCGAGAAGCAAGCTCTGACGAAGGCGCTTCTCGCTTCCGGGGCGCGCATTCACGAGATGAACTGTGTCCGCAAGCACATTTCGCGTTTCAAAGGCGGGCGGCTTGCGGCCTGCGCATCCGCCGCCACCCTCGTGACGCTCGCCATCTCGGACACGCCCGGCGACGAGCCTGAAACGATCGGGTCCGGTCCGACATGCCCCGATCCGACAACGCTGGGCGAGGCGCGGAAAATTGTCGCGAAGTACGGGATAGACCTTCCCCCGTCGATAAAGGCGGCGTTGAGCGATCCTGCAAACGAGACGCCCAAACCCGGCGATCCGGTTTTTGCGAAAGCCCGTTTCGAGCTTGTCGCCACCGGCCGCGACTCGCTTCTGGCCGCGGGCGAACTGGCGCGGGGTCTCGGCTATGATGTCGTCATGCTGGGCGATTCCCTCGAAGGAGAGGCGCGCGATGTCGCGCAGCTGCATGCACAGCTTGCAAAGCGTTGCCTTGCTGATGGACGCCGCGCCGTGATCCTGTCGGGCGGCGAACTGACGGTGACCGTAAAAGGGAAGGGCCAGGGCGGCCCCAATCAGGAGTACGCGCTGGCGCTGGCGATGGCGCTCGACGGCCAGAAAGGCATTACAGGCCTCGCCGGCGATACGGACGGCACGGACGGCGGAACTGGCAGCCCCCTCGATCCTGCAGGCGCGATCATCGATTGGAGTACGATAAGTCGCGCCTCCTCCCTCAATCTCGTTCCAGCCACATTTCTCGACAATAACAACTCCACCGGATTTTTCCGGTTAACAAATGATCTGCTCGTTTGCGGTCCTACGGGAACAAATGTAAACGATTTCAGAGCCATTGTTGTTGATAGCTCGATCAGAGATTAGAGTGTGCGTCCGACCCACTTGATTTCTGGACTTCAGGGATGACTTTGCAACTGCTCAACAATTCAGCATGGCCAGCCCGCGCCGTGACTGCAACAATTGTATTTTGCGCGACGCTGGCATTACCAAGTCTGGCGAGTGCGGAACTCAAACTTTGCAACAGCACGTCGAGCCGCATCGGTGTCGCCATCGGTTACAAGGACAAGGACGGCTGGGTCAGCGAGGGCTGGTGGAACGTCGACAGCCAATCCTGCGCCCTTCTGATCCAGGATAAGCTCCGCGCCCGTTTCTACTATGTCTATGCCTTCGATTACGACAAAGGCGGCGAGTGGGGCGGCTCGATCAACATGTGCACGAACGACGTCGAATTCACGATCAAGGGCATTGACAGCTGCGAGGGCCGCGGGTTCAAAAAGAGCGGCTTCTTCGAAGTTGACACCCAGGAACAGATAGACTGGACCGTGAAATTGACAGATCAAACAGAACCATCGCCGTCGGCCGATAACGCGGCGAGTGGAACGCAGTCACAAGCACCTTCCCAGGCAGCCGTCACAACCGCGCCTGGGACGCGTCGGAGATGAGGCGCCAGCGGCGGACCAAGATCATCGCCACGCTTGGACCTTCGAGCTGCGAGCCGTCGCGACTTCGAAAAGCTTATTGTCGCGGGGGCCGATGTCTTCCGCATCAACATGAGCCATTCGAGCCATGAGGAGATGCGGGCCTATGTGGCCGCGCTCCGCAAGCTTGAGAATAAGTATGGCCCGATCGCCATCCTGGCCGATCTGCAAGGCCCGAAACTTCGCATCAGCGGGCTTGTCGAGGGGCAGGTCCGGATCGAGAAGGGCCATCGCATCGTCTTCGACGCCAATCATACGCCGGGAACGGCGGACCGGGTTGGGCTTCTTCATCCTGAGATCTATGCCGCTTCGGAGCCGGGCCAAACGCTCCTGATCGATGACGGCAAGCTGAATTTGAAAATCCTGGAAGTGCAGCCCGGCCGCATGGTTGCCGAAGTCGTCACGGGCGGCGTCTTGTCGAGCCGGAAGGGTATAAATCTCCCCGACGCGATTCTGCCGCTCGGCTCGATGACGATCAAGGATCGCGAAGATTGCGTGGCGGCGATCGAAGCCGGCGTGGATTGGATCGCGATCTCCTTCGTCCAGCGCGCCCAGGATGTTCTTGACGTCAAGGCCATCGTCCAGGGCCGCGCGGCAGTCATGGCAAAGATAGAGCGCCGGGCGGCGATCGCCGCGATAGAGGACATTCTCGCCGAGAGCGACGGCATCATGGTTGCACGCGGCGACCTTGGCGTGGAATTGCCGCTTGAAGAAGTGCCGGGGCTGCAAAAGCAGCTTTTGGCCGCAGCGCGCGACCGGGGCAAACCCGTTGTCGTGGCGACGCAGATGCTTGAAAGCATGATCGCCGCGCCGGTGCCGACGCGGGCCGAGGTGTCGGACGTCGCCACCGCCGTTTTCGAGGGCGCGGATGCGGTGATGCTTTCAGCCGAGTCCGCGACCGGCGCCTATCCGGTCGAAGCCGTGGCGACCATGGATCGTGTCGCGGCGCAGGTCGAGAGCGATCAGAATTACGAAGACATTCTGCGCTTCCACAGGACCTCGTCCCGTCAGACAACTGCCGACGCCATAAGCGCCGCCGCGGCCTCGATCGCGGAAACGCTCCAGCTCAAGGCCATCGTCTGCTACACGGCGACAGGAACCACTGGCCTTCGGGTCGCCCGCCAGCGCCCGCACCAGCCGATCCTGGTGCTGACGCCTGTGAAGGAGACCGCGCGCCGGTTAAACCTCGTCTGGGGCTTGCACTGCGTTCAGACGGCCGATCCCGCGAATACAACACAGATGGTTAAAGGTGCGGAAGCAGTCGCGCGAGCTGAAGGGTACGCGGCCAATGGTGACAGCGTCATCGTTTGCGCCGGCGTTCCCTTCAAGAGGCCCGGAACGACCAATATGCTCCGTGTCTTTAAGGTTGGCGAGAACGGCGTCATCCCAAACTGACGGGCCCGCCGTTCAAAAAAGCCGAGGCTCAGCCTCGGCCCTCACCCCTGCCGAGCCTTGTAGCGCCGGGCCTTCTTGTTGATGATGTAAAGCCTGCCGCGGCGGCGCACCACGCGGTTGTCACGATGCCGCGTCCGGAGAGTCCTGATCGAGTTCTTGATCTTCATAGCAAAATTCCAAGCGGTCCACGCAGTCGCCGGTTGGGCCGGTGGAAGCGCAAGCCAATAAGTTGAGGTTTGCGAGACGCGCAGGTGTTAAGGCGCCGTTCGAGACTTGCTATCATGCTTTTTCGCCGTTTCCAACCCCTTCCCGCTGGAAAGAAATATCGGGACCCTCGCTGATCCCCATCAAATTCATGGGGACTAAAGCCGTGAACGGCGTTATCGTGCGGAAACTATGGTGTTTGCGTAGAAGATGTATTGCGTGTTCGTCCCATGAGTTTATCCCGCGTTTTCCTTGCCCTGATCGTCTTAGCAGCCACGGCGGCCAATGCGGCGCCCTCCCGAGAATGCGCCAGGACAAGCACACCCGCCCGCGTTGAGGCGCTCATATCCCCGCAGATCACAAATATCGACAGCAGCGGTTTTTGTGGCGCCGCAGCAGCCTTCGGGCAGCACGCCCGCTTGAAGAGCGAAAATGCGTTAGCGCCAACCTTTGTCAGGAACCCGTTCCTGCCAACCCAGTCCCGTGACGGGCAAAGCCGCTCTGGAAACCCGAGTGTCAACGCTGCCTCGGAACCGAAGCGCCTTCCGGTTCAATGAAGCTTGTCGCGAAGGGTTTTCCTTCTGATCGCCCGCGTAATCTGTTTCCCAGACTTACGCGCAGCGGTCTGCAACTCAGTACGAAATTCATCGCGCATCTGATGAATTGAGGCGATGACAGGTCCCGCCGGTAATCCAAGCCCCACGAGCGAAGCTTCGGATAGCTGGAGGCTCGCTTCGATGGTCTCCGGCACGGCATCCGTGACGCCGATCTTATAGAGATGGCTGGCGTGCGCCGCGTCCTGCGCGCGAGACACGATCAAGACGTCCGGCCGAATACGGCGCGCCGCATCAACTATTTTATCGATGACCTCGCGCCCCGTAACGGTGACGATGAGCGCCTTGGCGTGTTCAATGCCGCAACTTTTGAGAAAGGCTGGATTGGTCGCATCTCCAAAATAGACGTTTCGGCCGTGGCGTCTGTGCTCAGTGACGACGTCCGGATCCCTGTCGCTTGCGATGAATGGAAAGACATGCCGCTCAAGAAGCGCACAAAGGACCTGCCCCACTCGCCCATGCCCCACCACGATCGCATGTCCTTGGCGCTTGCGCGGGACGGCGGAAAGGTTGGGATCGTGAGTCCGTTCTCTTTCCAGGAGCTTCGCCGAAATTTTCCTGCCGGCCATCGCGAGAGCGGGAGTGAACGCCATGGAAAGCGAGGTCACAGCAAGCACAAAGCTCGACAGAGGCGTGCTTAAAATCCCGAGCTTGGTCGCCAAGCCGATGCCTACAAAAGCGAACTCGCCCGCAGGGCCGAGGAGAAGAGCGGTCTCGATCGCCGCGCCCCTGTTCACGCCGAACAGCGTGGCGAGTCCGGCCAGCAGAATGGCCTTGATGAAAATCAACCCCGCGATCGCCCCGAACACGAGAAGCGGCTGATAGGTGACCTCGCGGAAATCAATCTGCATGCCGACAGTAAAGAAGAACAGGCCAAGTAGCACGCCCTTGAATGGCTCGATCGCGATCTCGATCGACTTTCGATATTCCGTTTCGGCAAGGAGAATGCCGGCGACGAATGCTCCCAGCGCCATGGATAGTCCCGCAGAGTTTGCCGCAACGCCTGTCGCCACAATGACGAACAAGGTGGCAGCCATGAAGGGCTCGCTTGCGCCGCTGGACGCAACGAGCCTGAACAACGGCCTCAGCAGCATGCGGCCGCCAAGCACGATCAGCCCGAGGCCCAGAAGAGCATTCGCCGCCGCCAGAGCGAGGACGGTCCAAACGGAGGCGCCCGTGCCCGCGCTATGAATGAAGAGAAAGAGCAGAAGAGGCACGACCGCCAGATCCTGAGCCAGCAGGACGGCGAGGCTCGTGCGCCCCGTGGAGGTGGGCAGCCGCCCTTGGCCCGCAAGAACTTCCACCACGATAGCCGTCGAGGATAAGGCGAGACAGCCGCCCACGATAACGGACGGGGCCGAAGCGTTGCCGAGAAAGGCCACAAGCGCCGCAATCACGGCCGTCGACACCATGACCTGCAAGCTTCCCAGCCCGAAAACCAGCCGGCGCATCGCGTGGAGACGCCCATAGGACAGCTCCAGCCCGATCATGAACAGAAGAAAAACCACGCCGAGTTCAGCGATGCCGGCAACGCCCTTCGCGTCCGATATGATGAGCCAATGAAAAAGCCCGAGCTCGCCCTTAAGCGAGCCAAGGCCGAAGGGTCCCAACACGGCCCCCGCGCCGAGATAGCCAAGCACCGGGCTGACGCCCAGGCGGCTCAGCAAAGGAACGACAATGCCAGCTATACCTAGAACCACCAGCGCGTCACTATAGAATTCTATATTTGCCAGCGCTGCCATGCCGTTCCTTTTGCATTGTTCGAACGCAGTTCGGGAGCAGCGCAGCAGGCCAGCTTGGTGGTTTGGCGGCCTGCACGCGTTTTGCTCTTGCCAGCAAAAAGCATACCAATTGTAGGGGATTGCTCAAGCCCCTCCCGCAACCCTATGTGGTTCAGCGTGGTATTACGGGTCTGAGCCTACCATCCCGTCCGCTTGATATGCCGTATACCAAGTACGATCTTTTTGCAGCGCGTCGCCAGGCGAACAAGGGATTGCGACCATGCTGCAGGACATGATCAATCGGGCCGCCTACATGGCGCACGGCTACTGCCTGCTTTGGAAGCCGTGGCTCGTTGCCATCCATGCATCCTCCGATATTCTTATCTTCGGCTCCTATTTCGCGATCCCGGTCGCGATCTGGATCTTCCTTAGCAAACGCGAAGACTTGACGCTGAAGCCGCTCGCGGTGCTGTTCGCCGCCTTCATCTTCCTCTGCGGACTGACCCACCTCATCCAGGCGGTGACGCTGTGGTGGCCGGTCTACGAAACGCAAGGGTTTGTAAAGGCCATTACGGCAATCGTGTCAGTCACAACCGCAATCGCGATCTTCCCGCTCATTCCGAAAGCAGTTGCAATTCCCAGTCCGAGCCAGCTGCAAATCGTCAATGGGGGACTTGCGCTTGAGATCGCCGCCCATCGCGAAACACTCGCGGCCCTGAAGCGCTCGAAAGACGAACTCGAGATGCGCGTCGCCGAGAGAACGAAAGAGCTTGAGCACTCGAAGGCGCGCTTCGAGGCGCTTGTCAAAGCGTCCGCCCAGGTCGTTTGGACGTGTAATGCGAAGGGCGAGGTTTCCGAAGATTCAATGAGCTGGCGTTCATTTACAGGTCAGACCAGCGAGGAATGGATCGGCAATCACTGGCTCGACGCCATCCATCCAGAGGACCGGACGCGGACACTGGCGGCCTGGGAAGAAGCTGTCCGCA
Source organism: uncultured Alphaproteobacteria bacterium (assembly GCA_963764115.1). Taxonomy (GTDB): domain Bacteria; phylum Pseudomonadota; class Alphaproteobacteria; order Rhizobiales; family Rhodomicrobiaceae; genus Rhodomicrobium. Next base: position 290,791 of record CAVXRT010000040.1, on the reverse strand, counting down.
CGGGCCGGATGTATTCAGTCGAGTACCGCCTTCGTCACTCCGAGACGGGTTGGCGCTGGACGGCGGCGAAGGGCGTCCCGCTCCCTTCCGCGGACGGCGGGATCCGCGAGTGGGTGGGCATGAATGTGGACATCGACGCCCGGAAGCGCTCCGAGGAGCATGCGAAATTCATCATGCGCGAGTTATCCCACCGCACCAAAAACCTGCTTGCTGTTGTCTACTCCATGGCCAGGCAGGCCGCGAAGTACAGCCGGGTCTCGGATTTCGTCGCAGATTTCGGTGCGCGCCTTCAGGGGCTTTCGCGCTCGCATGACCTGCTCGTCAGCAGCAATTGGACCGGCGTTCCGCTGCACGAGCATGTGCAGTCGCAGCTTCAGCCTTTCGCGCCGTCGGACAAATGTCGCATCCGTTTTACGGGGCCCCCTGTCATGCTTCGCCCCGAGGCGACCCAGGCGCTCGGGCTGGCTTTCCACGAGCTGGCGACGAATGCCGTGAAATACGGCGCGCTAGCCGTGCCCGATGGACAGATCGATATTGCCTGGAAAATAGAAACCGAGGGGAAAGAGGACGTTTTCAAGCTGGCATGGCGCGAAGGAAGCCGCAGCGCTCCGCCGGCCGCGCTTTCGCGGCAGGGTTTCGGGTCGACCGTTCTGACCCGGGTGGTTCCGGAAACACTGTCTGGCGAAGCCCAATACGAGGTTGGGAAAGAGGGGATCGCCTGGGAGATCGAGGCCCCTCTCTCAGAAGTGGCGTCCCTTCCATCCGGCTGGGCCGCGTGGGACGGGGTTGCGGGGGCGGGCGCCGCCTGAGCAAACCCTCCTGGCAAGCTGACGGGCGCGAGTTCGAACCGTCGTCGCGCGCTCCATGGACGAACAGAACTACAGGCTGATCTTCCGGGCGGCGTTCAAGCCAAGTACAATCGAAGTAATATGCGACGATTGCATGATCGCTCCGTTCATAGCAAGGTGCAAAGCTTGCCGGTAAGGCACACGCTCGACTTCAAGCACCTCGACGCCGTCATTGTGGGGCTCCGCCACCCGTGAAACACCTTCGACAAGCACCGTATGGATGCGGTTGTCATTGGTCGCGGTATTCGGAGAGAGACTGGCCACAAGCGTCAAACCGGATGCATCGCCATAACCTGTCTCTTCCATAAGCTCGCGAGCAGCGCCTTCGATCGGGGTTTCACTGCCATCGATGCAGCCGCCCGGAAGCTCCAACGAGATGTCGCCAAGAGCGTGCCGGTACTGGCGGACGAGAATGAGATGGTCCTCTTTGTCCAGCGCGACGACATTCACCCAGCCAGGGTATTCGAGCACGTAATAGGGCACTTCGATGCCAGCGGGGGTAACGCACTGATCGATCCTGGCCGTGAGATAGCGCTCCCGAAAGAGATATCGCGAGCCTTTGACTTTCCATCGTTCAAGGCAAGTGGTCATAGCTCCCCCTCAGGTGATGCATATGAGGGAGCGCCCCCCAATGTAGCATTCTATTTTTAGCATCAACGGCCGTCGGCGTCCCAGCCGTTTAAGATTGACCAAAAAAACACTTCGGAGCAAACCATACGGGCAGGCCTGCCTTCGGGGAAAAGGTCCCGAACTCCCAAAGCCTGAACCGCTGAAACCGGAACCTCAAAAAGAGGTCGAGAAGGGGACGCGGCTTCAATCTCCAAAGCCGAGGCGTGTGCATTGCCGCCGCCGTGGCAATTGGCCTATAACAGAAATCCTTCTTGCCTTCTGCGGAGGCGCAAATGTCTTGGATCCGGTGCGCGGCTGCCAGCCTTCTCTTCTCCATCCTCGTTCTAGGTCCCGCGCATGGTGAGGCGCAAAAGCAGGGCGGCGTCGCCGCCCTAAACCAGAAAGCGGTGCAGCTCCAGGCTCAAGGCAAATACAAGGAAGCTGCCGCAGCCGCCGGGAAGGCAGTTGCTCTCGCTGAACGAACGCTTGGCGCCGGTCATCCGGACACGCTCAAAAGCATCAACAATCTGGCGTCGGTCTATGAGGCCCAGGGCCGCTACAGCGAGGCTGAGCCGCTTCTCAAGCGCGCCGTGAGTGGGTTCGAGCACGCACTTGGCAATAATGATCCCGCGACGCTTTCAGCTGTCGCCAGCTTGGCGGCCCTGTATGAATTGCAGGGCCGATACGCGGAGGCCGAGCCGCTGTTCCAGCGCGCTTTGGAAGGGTTCGAAAAGACGCGCGGCAAGGATGACCTTCAGACGCTCATCAGCGCCGACAATCTCGGCTCGCTTTATCGCCTCGAAGGCCGCTATCCAGAGGCCGAGCCCCTCTATAAGCAGGCCTTGGCGGGGTTCGAGCGCGTGTTCGGCCCCGAGCATCCCGATACGCTCGTCAGCGTTAGCAACATGGCTCAGCTTTATAGCGCCGAGGGCCGTTACGCGGAGGCCGAGCCGCTCTGCAAGCGTGCGCTCCAGGCGCGCGAGCGCCTGTTGGGGCCGGAGAACCCGAGAACTCTGAAAAGTCTCGTTGCGCTGGCGGACAACTACAAGGGTCAAGGCCGATACCGGGAGGCCGAGGCGCTCTTCCGGCGGGCATTCGATGCAAGCGAGCGTGTGCTTGGCCCGGACAATCCCGACACGCTTGACCGCTTGGGTTTCCTGGCTTCCATCACTCAAGCTGAAGGGCGTTATACCGAGGCCGAACCGCTCTATAAGCGCGCCATGTTGGAGTCCGAACGCGTGCTCGGAAAGGATCACCCCGGCGCCATCACCAGCGTCAACAATCTGGCGGGGCTTTATCAGGCTCAGGGCCGTTATGCGGAAGCCGAGCCGCTTTTCAAGCGCGCACTGAGCTCTTACGAGCGCGTGCTAGGCCCCGATCATCCCAGCACACTTTCCGGTCTTGGCAACCTGGCCGCGCTCTATCAAGCGCAGAGCCGCTACGGCGAGGCCGAGCCGCTTCATAAGAGGGCGCTACAGGCCCGCGAACGTGTGCTGGGCCCAGAGCATCCCGACACTCTGACCAGCGTCAGCAACCTCGCAGCGCTGTACGAAGCCGAGGGCCGCCATGGCGAAGCCGAGGCCCTTTACAAGCGCGCTATCGAGGCCCGCGAGCGTGTACTTGGCGCCGAGCACCCCGATACTGTTTTGAGCATCAACAATCTGGCGACGCTCTATAAAGACCAGGGCCTTTATCCCGAAGCCGAGCCGCTCTATAAGCGCGCCTTTGCCGCGAATGAGCATGTGCTGGGCCCGGCGCATCCGTTCACGCTCACCACCGCCAACAATCTGGCGGCCTTGTATCAAGCCCAGCATCGCTATGGCGAGGCCGAGCAGCTCTACAAGCGGACCCTGGAAGCGGTGGAGCGCGTGCTGGGTCCGGATCATCCCGAAACGCTCTTCATCGTCGGCAACCTTGGAGCCCTCTATAGCGATCAAGGCCGCTTTGGCGAGGCCGAAGCGTTTCAGCGGCGCGCGCTTCAGGCGCGAGAGCGCGTGATAGGCCCGGATCATCCCGAAACGCTGCTGAGCATCACCAATCTCGCGGCGCTTCACGTAAGGCAAGGCGACTGGCCCGCGGCCGTCGAGCTGTGGAGGCGGAGCACAGCCGCGATTGCCGCCCGGACGTTACGCGGCGCGCAGGACATCGGGCAGGGCCCGACAGGCAAGGCGAAAGGCGCAGCCGAGCAGGCGGCCTTCCAATTCTGGGCGCTTGTCAAGAGCGCCTACCGCATGACGCCCCAAGGAGGCATGCCGGACCCGGATCTCTCCCGCGAAATGTTCAAGACCGCGCAGTGGGTGCAGAACTCCGAGGCGGCGCAGTCGCTGACACAGATGGCGGCGCGGGGCGCTGCTGGCGATCCGAAGCTTGCGGCGCTGGCGCGTGAGCGCCAGGATCTGGTCGCGGAATGGCAGAGGCGCGATAATCTGCAAAACGCAGCGCTCAGCCTGGCCCCCGACAAGCGCGACGCAAAGGCCGAAGCGGAGAATATCGCCCGGCTTTCCGCCATTGACACGCGGATCAAGGAGATCGATAAAGACCTTTCTGCAAACTTCCCGGACTATGCTGAACTGGTAAGCCCTGCCCCGATTTCCGTCGATGAGGTGCAGGCGCTGCTCGGCGACGACGAAGCTCTGGTGCTTTTTCTCAATACGGATGAATTGGGCGCGGCGCCCGAAGAAAGCTTCATCTGGGTTGTGACCAAGACCGCAAGCCGCTGGGTACGCTCTGCCCTGGGAACGGAAGCGCTGGCAAGGGAGGTGCAGGCGTTGCGCTGCGGTCTCGACGAGGCGGCATGGGATGGCCCACGCTGCGGGCAATTGACTGGCCAAAGCTACACCGATGCAGACCGCAATGCCGGAAAGCCGCTGCCCTTCGATCACGCCCGCGCCCACAGGCTCTATCAAGCCCTGTTCGGACAGGTCGAAGACCTGATCAAGGACAAGCAGCTTCTCATCGTGCCGTCCGGCGCGCTCACCCAATTGCCGTTCCAGGTGCTGGTAACGGCTCCACCCGCCGACAGCGATGACAGATCAGCGGTGTGGCTCATTCGCAATCATGCGATCACCATCCTGCCTGCCGCCTCCTCTTTGAAAGCGCTGCGCCGGGTGGCCCGGCCGGGCGCCGCAGCGAAGCCCATGATCGGTTTCGGCAATCCGCTGCTCGAGGGCCCGGACGGCAGCTATGTACAGCTCGCGAAGCTCGCGCGCGACAACAAGACTTGCGCCGCGGTTTCAGAGGTGAATGCCGCATCGGCTGCCGAAGGTGAAGCCGAGGCGCGCGGTGTTGCGCCAATCCAAACGCGCGGTGGACTTGCCGATGTCTCATTCCTGCACCAGCAGGTTCCACTACCCGAGACGGCTGACGAGCTTTGCACCGTCGCGCGTGATTTGCACGTCGATGCAAACGACATCTACCTCGGCGCGCGTGCGAGGGAGCGCGAGGTCAAGCGCTTGAGCAGAAGCGGCGAGCTTGCGCAGTACCGCATCGTCCATTTCGCGACCCATGGCGCTCTCTCAGGGCAGGTCACCGGCAATGCCGAGCCCGGCCTTTTGCTCACGCCGCCCAGTGCGCCAAGCGAAGAGGACGACGGCTATCTCACTGCGTCCGAAATCGCCGCCCTGAAGCTCAATGCGGATTGGGTAATCCTGTCGGCCTGCAACACAGCCGCCGGCGGCGCGCAAAGCGCGGAAGCCCTCTCAGGCCTCGCCCGCGCTTTCATTTACGCGCAGGCCCGTGCGCTGCTCGTCTCGCATTGGGCCGTGAACTCGAACGCCACCGTCAAGCTCATCACCGGCGCAATGAGCCGCCTCGCCGACGATAAGACTGTCGGGCGGGCGGAAGCGATGCGGCAGTCCATGCTAGCGCTTATCGACAAGGGCGAACCCCAGGAATCCCATCCGGCTTACTGGGCTCCGTTCGTGGTGGTCGGCGAGGGCGGAACGCGATGATGAGGCGGCCCGTCGCCTGCCTTCCGTCACAGGCTGTCCGATAGCATTTCGGATAGCTTGCCTTGGTCACTGGTGGCGGACGCTATGATCCTGCTCCGCGGCGAAAGTCTGTCGGGCAACAAGCGAAGAGTTCCCAAGGTGGGGCTCTTACGTCTTAAGACAATTTTCCTCAAGCACTTCATCTGCCCGACATAAACAAAAACGATACTGGCGCCAAGATTCGCTTCATCGCGACATCGGTCGAAAAGATCGGAGAGCGGGCCATGAATATTGAAATCAAAGCCGCCAAGGACATCGTCCTTGGCGGGCCGGATCGTGTTCCCTATTTGAAGCTTGAGCTTTACGAAGACTGCAATGCGGTCCTATGCGCGAAGTCATTGCCCCGTCAGCCAGGACCTGCCTTCAACAGAGTGGAGGGGCGGCACGCGCATCTGGAGCGCCAGTCTCTCTCCTGGCGCATACGCACTCGCCGACCTCGCCGTGATCGAGGCCCTGGCCCGGCAGCTCAGGCCGCTTCTTGAGCGCGTCGCTGCGGGCCATTGGGCCGATTGGGATGGTTCAACTCCTTTCGCCCACCTCACTGATGACGCCAGCGAAGCCAGCGCTGAAATCGAAAGGCTTGTCCAAGCCGAGCGGTGGTGGGACCGTCGCGAAGTTTGGGATGCGGATGAATGGCTGTTCGAGTTGGGATATGTCGGCGCGGCGAAGGACTATGGGTTGCACGCTGACTTCGAACGAGGCCGCGTACAGGGCCGCGGGCGTGAAAATGAAAGCGGACGCTCTCCATTATGGCGTTGTCCTCGTCAATGTCGACGCTGTACTCACTCGCATCAGGCGAGCCTTGCAGGCAGAGGCCAAGGAGGATGCCTAGTGCAGCCGAGGCAAGTTCGCTTAAGAGCGTGCAGCGAAGCGAGTGCGAACTTGCCCCCGGATAAGCTGTATGAGAATCATAGTGTTGCTAATCGCTTTCGCGGGAAGCGGGCGACGCGCGAGGTCTGTTGATTTGACACTCATCGCTTCCTTCCTGTAACAGCCCGGGACGGTCCTAACGATTCCGGGGCGCTTCGTCATGCGGATACTTGCAGCCGGCTGGCACGGACAGATCGCGAGCGCTTTCATGAAGGTTGCGCCCGCGCGCCAGGACATCACAGCGTTTGCGATCGGCCGCCCGGGGCTCGACATCTGCGAGCCCCGCAGCGTAGAAAGATCGCTGGGGGACATTCGTCCCGATGTTCTGATCAACCTCGCAGGCTATACCGATGTCGACGGAGCGGAAAGCGAGCCGGATCTCGCCTTTGCGCTCAACACTGTTGGAGCGCGGCTGTTGGCCGAAGCTGCGGCGCGCAGAGATGTTCCGATCATCCACATCTCAACGAGCTACGTATTCGACGGGCGGAAAAACAACGCCTACGTGGAGACGGACGAGGCAAATCCTTGCACCGTCTACGGGAAATCGAAGCTCGTTGGCGAGGCCGAGGTGCAACGGGCCAACTCGAAGCACATCATTCTGCGCGCGGGATGGATCTACAGTCCCTTTGGCCGCTGCTTTGTCAGCAACATCCTTCAGCGCGCCCAGCTGGGAATGCCGCTGAAGGTCGTCAATGATCAATATGGAAATCCAACCTACGCCCCTCATCTGGTGGACGCCATTCTTGCCATCGCCGGACAGCTGACGTCACGGCCTCACAACGATTTACCCTGGGGCGTCTACCACGCGGCCGGCGCCGGGATGGCCACCTGGCACGACGTCGCCCGTGAGATCCTTGCTAAATCCGAACAACTCACGGGGCTTTCGGTCGGCGTTGAGGCCATAACCTCGGCGGAATACTCGACACGTTCACAACGCTCGGCAAACTCTCAGCTCGATTGCGCAAAGCTGGAACGAAACTTCGGCGTCAGGTTGCCTGCGTGGCAAACAGGCGTTCAGGAGTGCGTCGAGCGCTTGCTGGCCCCGGACTCGGCGCCTCGCTGCCCATGACGCAAGCCCCCCGAAGCGCTGGCCCGTACAGCGGTGCGGCTGGGAATGCTTTTGAGGACGCTGAGTTCGCTCCAAGGCTTCTGAAATCGGCCCTCCCGAAGCTTATCTGATGTTGCTTTTGCGCGGGTTTTGGTACCATGGTGCTCTCAAGTCCAATTCCGGGGAGAATGATCCTATGGCCGATAACCCATTTGAAATCCCGCAGACGATGCGTGATATGGCAGAGAATAATATGAAGCAGGCGCATGCCGCTTATGACCAGCTTGCCGATTTCGTGACCAAGGCCATGGGCACCTGGATGGGCGCCATGCCCTCAAATCCTATGACCGCGGGCTTCAAGGACCTGCAAGACCGTGCGGTAACCATGGCGAAGCAGAATGCGGACACAGCTTTTGCGCAGGTGGAGAAGCTGGCCAAGGCGCAGAATTTCCAAGATATTTTGACGCTTCAGACTCGCTATGCTCAAGACCAGATGCAGACCTACACCGCGCAGACGCAGGAGCTTCACAAGCTGATCGGTGAAGCTGTCCAGAAGACCGGCCGGGGCTGAACACCGTTACCCGTGGGACGGGCTGAGGCCCGTCCTCCGATCTAATGATGAAAACCGGACGCCTCAGCGGCGGTAAGGGGCTTTTGCGACGGCCGCTCCTCGAAATGCTTGCATGCCTGTTTGATGTCCTCGATGAGGAGCGAACAGAGATCGCGGGTGACGCCCTGGCGGACGAGAATTCTCTGCACCACGAGGTCTTGGCATTGCGCCGGTAGGGAATAGGCCGGCGCCTGCCAGCCGCGATTGCGGAGGCGGTCCGCCATGTCATAGAGATTGAAGCCGGGATTTGCTCCCGCTTTGAGCATCCAACACACGGCAGGGATGCCCTTATCTATGTCGCCGCCATAGAGAACCTGAAAAAGGCCCAGCTTCCCGATTTCAGCGGCGATGTAATGAGCCGTTTCATAACAGGCGGCATGGACCTTGCTATACCCTTCTTTCCCGAGACGCAGGAAGTTGTAGTATTGGCTGGCGACTTGTCCGCCTGGGCGGGAGAAGTTCAGTGCGATATCGCACATCTCGCCGCCAAGATAGTTCACCTTGAAGATCAACTCTTCGGGAAGGTCGGCGCGATCGCGCCAGATCACCCAGCCGACGCCCAAGGGCGCCAAGCCGAATTTGTGGCCTGACGCGTTGATCGATTTGACGCGAGGCAGCCGGAAGTCCCAGACGAGATCGGGCGCGCAGAACGGGGCGAGAAAGCCGCCGCTCGCTGCATCGACATGGATCGGGATGTCGAGCCCGGTTTTTGTCTGATGCTCATCCAATGCTGCCGACACAGCCTGCACCGGCTCGTACCGTCCTGTAAACGTCACGCCCAGCGTCGGCACGACGCCGATGGTGTTTTCATCGCAGCGCTTGATGACCTCCTCTGGCGTCATGAGCAAGCGCCCCGGTTCCATCGGGATTTCGCGATGCTCGACATCCCAATAGCGCGTGAATTTGTGCCAGCAGACCTGGACCGGCCCCGTGATCAGATTCGGTTGGCCGATGGGCTGCCCGGCAGCCTTCCGCCCCGCTTCCCAACGCCGCTTCATCGCGAGACCGCCGAGCATGGCCGCTTCGCTGGAGCCGGTCGTGGAACAGCCGATCGTATTTGCGGCTTGAGGCGAATTCCAGAGATCGGCCAACATATGAACGCAGCGCGCCTCGATTTCGGCCGTCTGCGGATACTCGTCCTTGTCGACGATGTTCTTGTCGATGCACTCGTCCATCAGCTTGTGCAGTTCGGGCTCTTGCCAGGTCTGGCAAAAGGTCGCCAGGTTCTGCCGGGCGTTGCCGTCGAGCATTAATTCGTCATGAACGGCCGCATAAGCCGCACGCGGATCGCTTTCGGGTCCGGGAAACTTGTACTTCGGCATCGTCCGGGAGAGATCCGCGGACGCGTATATTTCATCGTCCAGCTTGTGCCGGATCGCATGCTTGCTGTGCAGCGCCATCTCTGTCTCACCCTGTGTGTCCCTATTCGCCGTGAACTGCGATGGCGGCGGCTACATCCTGCATTGGCTGTTGACTCGCCATGATGAGGCCGCCGGCTGGCCTGTCCAGGTCTTGAATCAAGAGAATGATAGCGATGAACAGCGCCATAGCGACGTACATCGGTCCTCTCGACCGCTGCGCTTCGACCCCTGCCGCGTAGCCGGAAAAAGCGCTTGCGACCACGGCAACCAAAAAAAGCACCGCGAGCACGATATTCGGCACGCCGCTTACTAAGGCGATCAGGTGCTTTTCATGATCATTGATCATCTCATTGAGTGACTGGATGAAAAGTCCCGTTGGGACCATGCCGTTGTTCTTCGCCGCCATGTCCTTGGCTTGCAGCCAAAGCGCCTCTTGAAGGGCATCCGATCGGGCAAGTGCGGCTTTCAATTCGAGCGGCGATGGAATTTTCTGAGGAAGAGCAAGTCGAACTTGCACATAGTCGCGCAACAGCTTCAGACATTCTTGAGCGTGCGGCGCTGGCAGCAGGCGCGCGCGAAGTGCAGTTGTGCCGATAGAATTTGCTTCATTGAGAACGCCATCGCGGCGGGCTTCGAAGCGCGTCAAGGCCATGGCGAAGGTGAAACCAATCATCAGCGCCAGCAATGCAAGGATCGATGCCTCCAGCGTCGGGACGCTACCGATGCCCTGGGGCTTGGCGCGGACGCCAACCCAGCGGCCAAGTTCAATTGCCCCGGAGAGTATGACGATGCTCAGGACAAGGACTTGAATAAGTGAAAGATCGGAAAAGCGCATTCTGCAATCCCCAAGCCGAAGCTTTGGCATGCCGCAGATCTCTTTTCAAGGGACTACGGGTCAGCGAGCAGCCGCCCCTTTCAGCTCTGTAGCACCCCGTCGTCAGGGGATACGTCGCCTCCCAAGCAGAGGTTGGAGGACGCGCGCCAGCAGATCACCGCCATCGCGGAAGGCAAAGCTTCACGATCCCGGCCCGCGCTTCGCTTGGCCGGGATAGCAGAGCGCGGACCCGGCTATTAACCCGGCTATTAATGCGTCCTAACTCAGGCGTTCGGGGCTGAATCCTTCCCCGCCGATGGACCACGTCTCCCCCGAACGGAGAAGCTTCTGGAGGTCGGGCTTTCTCGCCGCCGCAACCTTCTCGTTCAGCGCAGTCATGGCGCCGTCGAAGGTCTGTATCGGATCGCAATAAATGAGGCCCGCCGCGAGGGGGAAACCATCGGCTGGCATGTCGATGAGAAGCTGAGCGATTGTCTTGCTCGTTTCATCGTGAACGAGCACGCCTGCCGCACCCCAATCGCCACCCGTGACGTCCACGACCTCAAGCCGCAACTCTTCGCGATTGAGCCTTAGTCCCTTCGCGCCCTTGGCGAAGAGCATCGGTTCGCCATGCTTCACCCAAACCACGGTGTAGGGCTGGGTCTTCTTGTCCGCGTATTGATCGAATGCTCCGTCGTTGAACACGGCGCAATTCTGATAGATCTCGATGAAGCTCGTTCCTTTGTTTTCGTGGGCGCGCTTGAGGAGCGTGAGCAGTTCCTTCTGCGCGATATCGACGGCGCGCGCGACGAACCGGCCGCCTGCGCCTAGCGCGAAACTGGACGGGCTCGCCGGTTGCTCGACCGAACCGAACGGGGTCGACGGCGAGCGTGTGCCCTGGCGGCTCGTCGGCGAGTATTGCCCCTTCGTCAGGCCGTAAATCTCATTGTTGAACAAGAGGACCTGGCAGTCGAGGTTCCGCCGCAACAAATGGGCCATGTGGTTGCCGCCGATCGACAGGCCGTCGCCATCGCCGGTCGCGATCCACACGTCGAGATCAGGGTTGGCCAGCTTGATCCCTGTGGCCACCGCCGGCGCCCGGCCGTGGATCGTGTGGTATCCGTAGGTTTCGACATAATAGGGAAATCGGCTGGAACAGCCAATCCCCGACACGAAGACCGTGTTCTCCGGTTTCGCGCCCATCTCAGCCAGCGCGCGCTGGACGGCCTTGATGATCGAATAATCGCCGCATCCTGGGCACCAGCGCACTTCCTGGGCGGAAGCGAAATCGGCGGCCGTCAAAGGACGGGTGGGGGCGGTCGTATGCATCGAAGTCTTCCTCTTAAGCCAGGGCCTGGTGGATGGCCGACTCTATTTCGGCGATCCGGAAGGGCTGGCCGGAAACCTTGTTGAGCGACTTGGCGTCGACGAGGTACTGGTCGCGCAAAAGCGTCTTGAGTTGGCCGGTGTTCATTTCGGGAACGAGGATTCTCTCATAGCTCTTGAGCAGCGTACCAAGATTGCGGGGCAACGGCCACAAATGGCGGATGTGGATGTGGCTGACATCGGCCCCCGCGGCGCGGGCGCGCTGGACGCCCTGCTGGATCGGGCCGAATGTGGAGCCCCAGCCGACAATGGCGAGCTTGCCGCCCGGTTCGCCGAGCGTGACCTCCTGCTCGGGGATGAAATTCGCGATGCCTTCGATCTTGGCTTTCCGCGTGTCGGTCATTTTCTGGTGGTTGGCGGGATCATACGAAATCTCGCCCGTGTCATAACTCCGCTCGATGCCGCCGATCCGGTGGGTCAGGCCGGGCGTCCCTGGCTTGATCCAGATCCGCTTCAGCGTATCGGCTTCGCGGGCGTAAGGGTTGACCCGCCCCTCTGATGGCGCCTGATCATAGAACTCAGCGGAGAAGCTTTCCAGCGCCGAGAGATCCGGCAGCCGCCAAGCCTCCGAGGCGTTGGCCATGTATCCATCTGTCAGCAGGATGACGGGCGTCATGAACTGCACGGCGAGACGCACCGCCTCGATCGCTGAATTGAAGCAGTCGGCCGGGCTTCGCGCGGCGAGGACGACAAGGGGGGCGTCGCCGTTGCGGCCATAAACCGCCTGATAGAGGTCGGATTGCTCGGTTTTGGTCGGCAATCCCGTGGACGGACCGCCGCGCTGGCAATTCACGATCACGAGCGGCAGCTCCGACATGATCGCAAGTCCGATAGCCTCGGTCTTGAGCGCCATACCCGGCCCGGAGGTTGTAGTGACGCCGAGCTTCCCAGCGTAGGAGGCGCCAATCGCGGAACAGATCGCGGCGATTTCGTCCTCGGCCTGGAACGTCGTGACGTCGTATTCCTTGAGGTGCGACAGGGCGTGCAGAATGCCGCTTGCCGGCGTGATGGGATAGGAGCCGAGGAACATGGGCAGCGAGCAGAGCTGGCTTCCCGCGACGAGGCCGAGCGCGGTGGCTTCGCTGCCGGTGATCGTCCGGTAGACGCCGGGCGCCATCTCCGCCGGTGCGATCCGGATCTGGCTCAGTTGCTCGATTTCGGCGTTTTCGCCATAGGCATGGCCCGCGTTGAGCGCCGCGATGTTGGCATCGGCGAGCGCCTCGCTCTTCTTGCCGAATTTGTTCCTGATCCAGGCCACCACCGGCTCACGGTCGCGATCGAACATCCAGAGCGCAAGCCCGAGCGCCCACATGTTTTTGCAGCGCAACGCCTCCGTCGAGCCCAGCCCGTGAGGCTTGACGGCGTCGAGGGTGAGGCGCGAGATATCGAGCGCAACCACCCCGAACCGCGCCAGCGTCGAGTCTTCGAGAGGATTGGCGGCATATCCTGCCTTGCGCAGGTGACGGTCATCGAATGCGCCGGAATTGACAATGAGCAGGCCGCCAGCGCGCAAATCCCTCAGGTTCATTTTGAGGGCCGCCGGGTTCATCGCGATCAGCACGTCCGGCTCGTCGCCCGAGGTTTCGACGGATTGGGAGCCGAAATTGATCTGGAAGGCCGAGACGCCGAACGTCGAGCCTTGAGGCGCCCTGATTTCCGCAGGAAAATCTGGAAAGGTGGAGAGCGCGTTGCCGGCGAGCGCCGTGGCAAGCGTGAATTGGCTTCCGGTCAATTGCATGCCGTCGCCCGAGTTGCCCGCAAAACGCACGACGGCTGATTTACGCACCACCGTTGTCGGGGCGTAAGCTGGGGAACCGGCAAAATCTCGGGCCATGATAACCTGCTTTGTCAAAGGAGCGGCAAACTGACTTTGCCGGTATCACCGCATCTGCTGCCTATCGGCGAGGGCGGCGACGCCGACCTTCATGATGAGGAATGGCTAGGTCATACCCAGCTTCGCTCAGGATCGCAAGGCATTGTGTGATAATCGCAACAGGGTTTCGCACATACAAAGGTCTCATGCGTACGCCCGAGCGGGGAACAACGCCCCTGAGATTGCAAGAACCCATAATGCGATTGGTTAACCTGCCGGACGGCGGCCCCCGTAATCGCTCCCGTTCGCGGATGCATCTCGTCCGCAAACTTCACTCACCCGATAAAACTCGATTAACCAGACGTTGAGGTGAGCCCTACACCTTCGCTCAAGTTCCGTGCATACTCATGCATATTTACGCGGAGGCGGACTTGAGAGTGCGCACTTTGTTTTTCATATTGATATTTCTGCTTGGCGGACTGACCAGCGCTAGCCAGGCAGAGGTTCGAAAAGCCCTTGTGATCGGGAATTCCGAGTATCAAGCAACCGGGAGGCTTGCAAATTCGGCACACGATGCCGCGGATGTTGCGGCTTCGTTACGCAGGCTTGGCTTCGACGTGACCTTGAAGCTCGATCTCGACGTAAGGAGTTTCGACAGCGCGGTTGACGCCTTTGTCCAAGATGCGCAGCGTGCTGACCTTGCCGTATTCTTCTACGCCGGACATGGGCTGCAATATGAGGGCGGCTCCTTTCTCGTTCCGACGGACGCTCGCATGGAAACGGAGTTTGCGATCCGACGTGAGACGGTCTCTGCTCAAGACATCATCAGGAACCTGGAAAACGCATCCCGGGTCAGCGTCGTGGTGTTGGATGCGTGCCGCAACAATCCGCTGGCAGAGCGGTTGCGCCGGGTCATCATAGGCCAGCGGCGCTCGGGTTCATCGGTAGGCCGGGGGCTGGCATTTCCTGAATTGTCGCAGGGGCGGGCGATGATCATTTACTCGACAGCACCAAACACGGAGGCTGCCGATGGATCAGGCCGCAACAGCCCTTTCACCTCGGCTTTGCTCGAGCATATCGAGACGCCTGGACTTGAGATTGAACAGATGTTCAAGCGGGTGACGGCTGATGTAAACAGGGTGACCCAAGGTCAGCAGGTGCCATGGAGGCTTTCAGCGCTGATGACCGAAATTGTGCTGAAGCCGGGTACGCTCGCCCCGACAAGCCCTTCTGTTTATAATGAGCCCACCCCTCATTATAATGACCCGCCCCCGCAAATCGATTTCATAAAGCCAACGCTATCGGTGCCTCAATCGCGGACGTCGGTATCGGTCATTCAGGAAATGCTGATATGGACGGGCTTTTATGACGGATTCATCACCGGGGCGATGACCGAGCACACGTCGCGGGCTGTCAGGCAATTTCAAAAGTCGATCAACTCAAGTCCTACCGGAGAATTGGAGGAAAGAGAGCTTGATAAACTCATCGCCCTCGGGGGCCAGAAGAAGAGTGCAGTGGGCTTTGTCCAGGAATTCGACGCCAGAACCGGTATAACGCTTGGCCTTCCGAAGAGACTCTTGTCTCGAAGCAAACCGGGTGCCTGGGGAACGAACTGGGTATCGGACAACGACAGGATCGACATCGATACTCTTAGGATCACCGACGGGCGCTCCCTCGACGAGTTCTTTCAAAAGCTCAAGGGCCTGAAAGGGCGAGTTGTGAGCTATCAATACAAACAGCCGAACTCATTCGTTCTTGTTGGTCAGGAAGCCGACGGGAAAAGCTTCTACGTCCGAGCCGCTGCGGACAAGGGGCAGATCCAGGGGTTCTCGGTAGTCTACTCGGCCGATCTTTTTCCGGTCGTTATCGCCATGTCGTCATCGTTTCAGCCAGCCCTTTGAACGCCGTTCGCGCCTTATGATTTTTTATGAAAGCGCCATCGCTCGGCCTTAAATTTTTGCGTAAGCAATAAGAAACCATAAAGCTCCTTATTATATGGATTGTGTGTATAGGGCCACAGAGAGGCCCTTGGGGTTGTGGCATGTTTTCTGTTGCGCAACAGCGAGGATTGAGGCGAGCTTCCCCAACTTCGCCCGAAAGCCATGAACGCAAGCTCCGGCGGCGCCTTCAAGGCCTCCTCCTTGTGCTCGCCTTGCTTATGCCGGAATGCGCCTTTGCCGCGCCCGTGGAGCAATGCTGGAAGCCCGAGGAACTAACCTGGAAACCTGACAAGGCCGGCGTCGACGAGGCAAGCGTCCATAAGGGCGGCGGCGAGGCGTTCAGGCGGCCATTGCCGGAAAGGCCCATGCCGCTTCCGCGCGTCGAAGAACTGCGCGGGGCAATCCGAAGAGTAAATTTGCCTCAGGGTCAAAATGTTATAGCGCTCACTTTCGACCTCTGCGAACAGCCCTATGAGGTTGCCGGGTACGACGGCGAGATCGTCAACATCTTGCGCGAGGAGGGCGTGCGGGCGACCTTTTTTGCAGGCGGCAAATGGCTTCTCACACACGAAAAGCGCGCCACGCAGCTCATGACTGATCCTCTTTTCGAGGTTGGCAATCACACCTGGGAGCACCGCAATTTGCGTCTCCTCTCCGGTGAGAAACTTCGAACCGAGATCGAGGCGCCGCAAGCTGTTTACGAGCAACTTCACCGGAAGCTGAATAAGCGCGTTTGCTCGCGCGCCGAGGGAAAGCTAACGGAAGACGAAGGAAAACCAGTCCCTCAAACAATGAAGGTGCTGCGCTTCCCATTCGGTGCTTGCGATAAAAAATCGCTTGACGCCGTCAATGACGCTGGCCTTCTCGCCATTCAATGGGATGTGTCGTCGGGCGATCCCTCAATGGGCGTTTCGGCAGCCCAGATGACGAACTACGTGCTGAAGCATACGAAGCCTGGCTCAATCATCCTGTTCCATGCCAATGGACGAGGCTGGCATACAGCGGAGGCGTTGCGGGCTATCATCAGGGGCTTGAAGGAAAAGGGGTTCCAATTCGAGACCGTTCAGGGACTGCTTGACCTTCCTGGGGCCAAGCCGGAACACCTGCACGAATGTTTCGATGAAAAGCCCGGTGACACAAATCGCTATGACGACCTGGCGCGGCGGCTCGAAGTGAAGTTTGAAGAGTTCGAATCGCGTCACCAAAAGGCGCAGGCCGGCAGTGGGGGCAAACAGCAGGAGCCGATCCGAGCCAAAGCCGGCGGAGAGAAATCCGGCGAAGAGGAGAGTAAGCTTCCTGCCGGAGAGACGGTGGGAGAGGGCGAGGCAGTCAGAGAAAACGCTTCTCCGCCGGCGATTGAAGCTCCAGCCGCTCAACCTGCTGACAAGCAGGACGAAGCGGTTAAGGTGGGGCTGCTGATCAAGCAAGGAAACGTCCATATCCTCGGTGGCGATTTCGGCAGGGCTCTTGAAGACTACCAGAACTGCAAAGCGCTCGCTGGCCAACTTGCAAAAGATGACCCTGAAAATGCGCGCTGGCTCCTGGATCTCGCTTTCTGCCACGAGGGCATAGGCAATGTTTTCATGATGCAAAACAACTTTCAAAGGGCACAGGAAGCTTTCAGCACCAGGAAACAGATCGTGTCTCGTCTTGCATCGCTCGATCCGGAGGAAACGCGGTGGCAGAGGGAACTTGCGGTTAGCCATGCAAAGCTGGCTCAACTCTACTGGGAGAAAGGTGACCTGGACAAAGCGCGCGGGGCACTTCTGAGCGGTAAGGCTATTATAGAGAACGCCATGCAGAGCGCACCCGGCAATAAGTGGGAAGGAGAATTGGCCTGGTTCGATCGCGAACTACCGGCCGTCTCAGGGAAATAGCGATCAACATTACGTTTGCTCCTCCCGTGATCAGGTTCCACGACCCCACAGGCTACTGAAAAGCCGTGAAACCTGCCTTTATCCTTCGACAAGCTCAGGATAACGTCGAGTGTTATCAGAGGGTTAACCCTCATGGTGAGCCTGTCGAACTATGGCAGCATCCCTTTTTTAGCATCCTGCTAATCGCGAAATTGAGCCGCCGCGGGATATGGCGACTGTCGCGGCTCACGTGGTCAGGACCTTGCTCTGGTAGCCCCCCCCCGCGCGGGCGCCGGATGGAGCGTCAAAGCGCCCTTTCATGGAACCGCGGCGTGCAGTCAAGCATTTGGCTGCAACGTGGACGGCAAATGAGAGATCGCAGATGCAACTGAACTCACCGCCGGGGGCGTTCTCAGACACGAAATCACCGGGCAAGCTTGAAGTCACGGTCGTTGTGAACGGCGTGGAGGAGCGGCGCGAAGTCGCGCCCTGGACAACGCTGCTGGATTTCTTACGCGACCATCTCAACCTCACCGGCACGAAAAAGGGCTGCGACCATGGGCAATGCGGCGCCTGCACCGTCCTGGTCGATGGCCGCCGCATCAATTCCTGCCTGACGCTCGCGGTCATGAAGGACGGCGCGAGCATCACCACGATCGAAGGCTTGGCGGAGAATGGCGGCCTGCATCCTCTTCAGCAGGCGTTCATCGATCACGACGCTTTTCAGTGCGGCTATTGCACGCCGGGACAGATTTGCTCGGCCTCGGGTCTGATCGCCGAGGGCAGGGCGAAGTCCGCGCCCGAAATACGCGAATTGATGAGCGGCAACATCTGCCGCTGCGGCGCCTACCCCAACATCGTCGCAGCCATCCAGCAGGCCATGGCGAAATCATGATCAACTTCGAGTATGTGCGCGCAACCGACGTGGCCGACGCTGTTCGGGCTATCGCGGCTCACCCTGGAGCAAAGTTCATTGCAGGCGGCACGAATCTCATCGACCTGATGAAAGAGGATGTCGAACGGCCGCCGCAGCTTATCGACATATCGCGACTGGCGCTGAACAGCGTCGGAGAGACGCCCGATGGCGGGTTGCGCATCGGCGCTCTGACGCCAAACTCGGATCTCGCCTATCATCCGCTCATTGAGGAGCGCTATCCGATCCTGTCGAGCGCGCTTCTCGCGGGCGCTTCGGCCCAATTGCGCAACATGGCCTCGACGGGCGGCAACCTCCTGCAGCGGACGCGATGCTATTACTTCTACGACACAGCCACCCCCTGCAACAAGCGCAGCCCTGGCAGCGGCTGCTCGGCGATCCATGGTCTCAACCGCATTCACGCGATCCTCGGCGCGAGCGAGGCTTGCGTCGCCACCCATCCCTCGGATATGTGCGTCGCGCTTGCGGCTCTTGAAGCTACAGTGATCGCTCAGGGTGCGGGCGGAGAGCGGCGGATCGCATTCTCGGATTTCCATCGCCTGCCGGGCGACACACCGGATCGCGACACAAACCTCGATGCGGATGAACTCATCACCGCGATCGAGCTTCCTGCAAAAGGCTTCAGCACAAACTACACCTATCTCAAAATCCGCGACCGTCTGTCCTATGCCTTTGCGCTTGTGTCGGTTGCGGCCGCGCTCGAAATCGACGGCGGCATTATCACAGATGCCCGCCTTGCGTTGGGCGGGGCCGCTCATAAGCCCTGGAAAAATGCAGCGGCAGAAGCCGCACTGGAGGGGCAAGCGCCTGGCGAAGTCGCATTCAAGCAGGCGGCGGACATCGTTTTGCGGGATGCGAAGGGCCTGGCCCATAACGCGTTCAAGATAGAGCTTGCGCGCCGCGCCATCGTTCGCGCCCTGACGCAGGCGGCGAACGGAACTCCGCAGATACAGGCCGACAAGAGAATTCGGTGAGCACCATGACCTCCTATATCGGCACGGCGACGCCGCGCGTTGACGGCAAGGCGAAAGTGACAGGCGCGGCCAAGTATGCCGGCGAATTCAATGTTCCGGGTCTCGCCTACGGCGCCGTTGTCGCGTCCACCATTGCGAAGGGCAAAATCGTCGCCATCGATGCCGGCGAGGCGCTCAAGGTTGATGGGGTCCTTTCGGTGCTGACCCATGAAAACCGGCCGCCGATGGCCGAAGGCGATAGCGCCTACAAGGATGACGTCGCGCCTGAGGGCTCTCCCTTCCGGCCTCTATACAACAATAACGTTCTGTTCAGCGGCCAGCCCATCGCGCTTGTCCTGGCCGAAGACTGGGAAACGGCGCGCTTCGCCGCATCGCTGGTGCAGGTCCGCTATCAGGAGGAACCGCACGCCACAGACCTATTTGAGCAGCGTGGCAATGCTTTCACCCTTGCAGGCGAGGCGTTCGCCATGTCGCTCGCCAACTCGCGAGGCGATGCGGCGCATGCGCTTGCGGCGGCGGAAGTGCGCAACGAGGCCGACTATTACGTTCCCGTCGAGCATCATAACCCGATGGAGCTCTACGCTTCGACCGTGATCTGGGAGGGCGGCGGAAAGCTCACCGTCTACGACAAGACGCAGGGCGTTCAGAACGTGCAGCGTTACCTGTGCGGCATCTTTGGCCTGAAGTCCGAGGATTTGCGAGTGCTTTCGCCCTTCGTTGGCGGCGCGTTCGGATCGGGGCTTCGTCCGCAATACGAATTGGTGCTGGCGGTGCTTGGGGCGCAGGCGTTGAAGCGGTCCGTACGGCTCGTGCTTACGCGTCAGCAGATGTACACGCTCGGCTACCGGCCCGGAACGATCGAGCGCCTGGCGCTCGCCGCGAAGGCCGACGGCACGCTGGAGGCAACCTGCCATGACGCGGTTGCGATGACATCGCGCTACGAGGCTTTCGCCCGCAACGATGCGACATGGTCCGAGGCGCTCTACAAATCCCCGAACGCGAAATACTCGCATAAGCTGGCGCGGCTCGATGTTCCGACGCCCTGCGACATGCGCGCGCCGGGAGCCGCCTCGGGCGTTTATGCCCTGGAATGCGCCATGGACGAGCTAGCCGTCGCGGCGAAAATCGATCCTCTTGAGCTGCGTCTTCGCAACTACTCCGATCGCGACCAGAAAGAGAACCTGCCTTACACGAGCAAGGCCCTGCGCGAATGCTATGCTGAAGGGGCCGACGCATTCGGCTGGAACAAGCGCAATCCGGAACCGCGCTCCATGCGCGATGGAAAGGAGCTTGTCGGCTGGGGCATGGCGTCAGGCGTGTGGGAGGCGCTCCAGATGAAGACCGCCGCGCGCATCACGCTGACCGCTAACGGTTACGCCGAAGTGGCCTGCGCCACATCCGACATCGGCACCGGCACCTACACGATCATGGCGCAGGTCGCGGCGGACATGCTGGGCCTGCCTATCGAGAACGTCAGCATCAAGCTTGGCGATTCCACGCTCCCGCAGGCCCCTGTGGAGGGCGGATCGTGGATCGCGGCGTCCGTCTCGCACGCAATTGCCGAGACCGCTGACGCCGTGCGCGCGGAGCTGTTGAGCCTCGCCAATAAGGCAATGAATGCGCCATTCGCCGATTTGACCCCAGCCGACGTTGAACTCTTCAGAGGCAGGATTGTCAGCCATCAAGATCCCCGCTGCGCCGTGTCATTCTCGGACGCTATGCGGTGGGGCGGGGTGGATCGTTGCGTAGTGGAGCGCTCAACCAATTTCCAAGACAATCGCCAGTACGCCCGCAATACGCACTCCGCGATTTTCGCGGAGGTGAAGGTGGACGAGGACCTCGGCGTCATCCGCGTCACGCGTGTTGTCGATGCGGTGGCCGCCGGGCGCATTCTCAACACCAAGACTGCACGGAGCCAGATCATGGGCGGCGTCGTCTGGGGCATCGGCATGGCGCTGCACGAGGAAACGCTCCTCGATCACAGGTTCGGCCGCTTCATGAACTCCAATCTCGCCGAATACCACGTGCCCGTGAATGCCGACATATACGACATCGAGGTGATCTTCGTGGACGAGCCCGATGCGATCATCAATCCGCTCGGCATCAAGGGCTTGGGTGAGATCGGCATCGTCGGCGTGGCGGCGGCAATCGCGAACGCTGTCTATCATGCCACGGGAAAGCGCGTGCGCGATCTGCCGGTCACCTTGGACAAACTGATGCGCTGATGCATCCCGGGCTGCAACGCAATCGCGAGTTCAGCGAGCTGACTACGGCAGCTCTTAGAATACCCTCTTCCCTTTGCCCGAGCCAAAGCGCTTTATCGTGTGTGATAGTTCACGGCCGGTTAAAATTGGTTTTGTTTTGTAAAAGTGCATATAACTAACTTTATAAGTAGTTGTCCGTGCTTCGAAGGACTGCGATGGGCAAAAGCGTCATGATTTATAACGGTTCGTATAAGTGGAACTTCAGTTACAAACTGCGACCAATTCCTTCGATCCTTGACTGCTTTTTGCAAGCCTTGCAAAAGACGCCTTAGCTAGCGTTGCCAATCTTAGCATCCCAAGGTCGTGTTGGCTTTTTCGCCACGGCACGCGAAGGAAACGGCAATGCCGGAAACGCTTGAGCGCTTAGTTGACGCTCTTCCTGAGATATACCAGCCAATTTTCGGTCATCCAGAGTTCTCCTCGCGGGTTTCCCGGGTATGCGAGGACCGTCTTGGTGACATTGCAAAGGTCTACGGAAAATTAGCTTCTCACTTGGGCCGCCCCCTGCGCGTCTTGGATCTCGGCTGCGCACAAGGCTATTTCTGCCTGAGCCTCGCCAAAATGGGAGCTACAACACTAGGCATCGATTTCGATGCCCGCAACATTAGCGTATGCAGGTTGCTCGCGGGCGACGCGCCAAATTTAAGATGCAGCTTCGAGGTGGCCCGCATCGAGGACGCCCTGGCAAGGCTCCAGGCCGGCGAATTCGATCTTGTTTTAGGGCTGAGCGTCTTTCACCATCTGGCGCACCAATATGGCGCCGCAAGCGTTCAGAAAATGCTTGCCGATGCGTCCAATAAAATCACGGCGGCCTTGTTCGAACTGGCGCTTGATAGCGAACCGCCGTCCTGGGCGGTTTCGCAGCCCGCAAATCCAAAGAAGATTCTTGCCGGCTTTGGTTTTATGACCGAAATTTCGCGGCATCCTACCCACCTTTCCGATATTGAGCGGCCACTTTACTTCGCAAGTAACCGTGTTTGGCTCCTGAACGGGCGAGTGGAAGGCTTCGATCGCTGGACCAGACAATCTCATTGCTATGATAGTGGGCTTAAGCAAGGAACCCGCAGTTATTTCTTCAGCGGCGGATTGTTCGCAAAACACTTCATGCTGGACCATGAAAGCTGCCGCGAGGACAATCTGCGCGACCATCTGAACGAAGTCGCATTTCTCTCAGGACCGCCGGAAGGCTTCCACGCGCCAAAATTGGTGCTGCATGGCCGCACCGAATCCGAGGCTTGGTGCGTGCGGGAGAGGGTGCCTGGAGACCTGCTGAGCGACCTGATCACAATGGGCAAGTCTTACAACGAGCCGGCTGTCATTGAAGATGTGGTGACGCAACTGGCTGTGCTTGAGGCCAACGGCTTATTTCACGATGATGTGCGCACCTGGAACGTGATTGTCGGCGGAGACGGCCGCGCCACGTTGATCGACTATGGTGCGATATCGAAAAAGGATGCCGACTGCAGGTGGCCATTTAATCGCTTTCTTGCATTTTTCACTTTTTTGAGTGAAACGATCAATCGTAGAGTAATTGATACATCTGCGATCCGCTTTCCCGCTTTCAATCCGCAAACATTTGGCGAAACTTATCGCACCGCGCTGTTCCGCTTCTTCGAACTGCCCCAAAGCGAGTGGAGTTACGCTGTGCTTCGGGACGAACTCTTGGGAGCTGGACATAGCGCGGATCGCCCCTCAAAGTTGGCTCAGAGCGGTGTCGGGACAATTCTGCAAGCTTCAGATGAAGCGCTGCATCTTCTGCTTTACGAAATAAAGTTGTTGCGCGAACGCGCACAGCACCTTGAAGATAAAGTGAAACTGGTGGAGTTTGAGAAGTGCGCCTGAGGAGCGGCTGAAGCTCGGGGCGCAGCCGGAGCCCGCTTCGGTCGCGGGCCTGACCTGATCAGTGGCTGTCGCGGGGAATGCCGAAGCGCTCGGCGACGCGCTGATATCGGACAGCGTCTTCGAAGACCGCGCCCTCATCAAGCTGGCCACCGTGTTGGCGGTAGAGATCCTGCCAAGGCGTCTGGCTCATGAACTCGGGCAGTTTGAGGGTGCGCCGCCGCTCAGCCAGTTCGTCATCGGAGATCAGCATATTTGCGCTTCTCTGCTTCAGGTCGATGCGAATCCGGTCGCCCGTCCGCAGGAGCGCAAGCCCGCCGCCGATTGCCGCCTCCGGCGATGCGTTCAGGATCGAGGGGCTGGCGCTCGTGCCGCTCTGCCTGCCGTCGCCAATGCAGGGAAGCTGCGCGACGCCCTCTCTGACGAGCGCATCCGGCGGCAGCATGTTCACGACCTCCGGCGCGCCGGGATAGCCGACCGGGCCGCAATAGCGCATCACGAGGATGCAATCGGCATCGATGCCGAGCGTGGGATCGTTGATGCGGGCGTGATAGTCCTCCGGGCCGTCGAAGACGATGGCGCGGCCTTCGAAGGCGTCCTCGTCGCCGGACCGCTCCAGATAGCGCATTCGGAACGCCTCGGAAATGACGGACGTTTTCATGATGGCGCTGTCGAACAGGTTCCCCCTGAGGTTGGCGAAACCGGCCTTCTCCTTCAGCGGATGCGCGTAAGGGCGGATCACATCCTCGTTCAGGATTTTTGCGCCCGCGATGGTCTCTGCGATTGTGCGGCCCGCCACGCTTAGCGCGTCCCCGTGCAATTGGCCCGCCGCCATCAGTTCCGCCATCACGGCAGGAAGGCCGCCCGCCCGGAAATAGGCTTCGCCGAGATAGGCGCCCGCCGGCATCATGTTCACGATGAGCGGGATACCGTAGCCGATGCGATCCCAATCGTCGTTGTTCAGCTCGACGCCGATGTGGCGGGCGATGGCGTTCATGTGGGGCGGGCAGTTGGTGGATGCTCCGATGGCGGAGGCGCACACAATCGCGTTTTCGAAGGCCTCGCGCGTCATGATCCTCGAAGGGCGCAGATCCTCGTGGACGAGCGCGACCGCGCGGAGGCCCGTCGCGTAAGCCATCTGCCCGCGTTCGCGGTAAGGGGCGGGGATCGCCGCGCAGCCGGGAAGCGACATGCCCAGCGCTTCGGCCAGCGCGTTCATGGAACTCGCGGTGCCCATCGTGTTGCAGTGGCCGATGCTGGGCGCTGACGCCAAAACAAGATCCATGAAGCCGTCATAGTCGATTTCGCCCGCCGCATAGCGCCGCCGCGCTTCCCATTTGACGGTGCCGGAGCCCGCGAGCCGGCCTTCGAAATGGCCGTCGAGCATCGGGCCGCCCGAGAGCACGATGGCGGGCAGATCGACGGTTGCGGCGGCCATCAAGAGTGCGGGCGTTGTCTTGTCGCAGCCTGTCAGCAAGACGACCCCATCGAGCGGATAGCAATAGAGGATTTCGACAACGCCAAGATAGGCGAGGTTGCGATGCAGCGCCGCCGTGGGCCGTATCCCCGTTTCCTGCAGCGGATGCACCGGAAACTCGAACGGGACGCCGCCCGCGTCGCGGATGCCGTCGCGCACGCGGCTCGCGAGCTGAACGTGATGGCGGTTGCAGGGCACGAGGTCGCTGCCGGTCTGCGCGATGCCGATGATGGGGCGCCCGCCTTGCAGCTCTTCGCGGGTCAGCCCGTAATTCAGGAAGCGCTCGAGATATTGCGCCGTCATGCCCGGATTATCGGGATTGTCCCACCACGCGCGGCTTCGGAGCCGCTTTGCGTTTTTCGCCGTCATCGCAGTACCCTCCTGTCGCCGAGCCGTTCAACGGCGCGTTGGCGCTACAGGTGAGCCTGAAAGACTGCCGGCGCAACCTTTGGGGCGGGGCATTCGATTGTCCGAGTCTGTGAATCAGAAGATAAGGTTCAGGCAAGGAGGCAAGCCCATGTCACGTCAAGCCGGCGCCGACATATCCATGCTTACGCCAGAGCCGCGACGCACAGGGCGCGCGCCCGCGATCGCCATTTTAAGCCTTCTCGCCGTAACGCTTTTTGAAACACCCTTCGCTGCCGCCCAGCACGTGGCGAACGCGGTCGCGGATGTTGACGGGACTGAGCCAGCGAAAGCTGATCAAGACGCCAAAAACACTGGCGACGATCTGACAAGTCCTGAGAACGCGCTCGATCTTCGCTATCAGTATCGCGAATCCTCCGGGACGGCGAGCCGGACGGATCGCGACCACTGGATCCTTCGCGGCACGAGCCGCATCCGGCTCGATCCCGATTGGAAGCTTTCACTCCTTGCCCAAACAGAGCTCGAGAACAAGACAACGGTCACGCAAGGCGAGCCGGAGGCACAGGAGGAGTTCGGGCTCGGCAACTCCGTTTTGCAGGCCATTCTCATCCGCAATCTAAGCGAAAGCGAAGCCTTTGGATTCGGAGCGCGGCTGGTTGCGCCGACTGCTTCGGATGACATCGGAAACGGGAAGTGGCAGATCATGCCAGGCTTTGGCTTCCGCTACACGTTCACGGAGCTAAGCTCGGACACCTATTTCGTTCCGGCGATGCGCTACGCTGTAAGCTTTGCCGGAAACCCCACAACGCGAAATATCAGCGAACCCCAGTTCGCGCCGACATTCAACCTCGACCTCCCAGGCCCCTGGTATCTGACCTTCTATCCGAGCTACGACATCCGCATCAACTATGGCGACCCGGTTTCAGGTCAGACGGGGCGGCTGTTCCTTCCCGCCGACCTCGCCATCGGCTATGCTCTTACCGACAAGGTCGCGATGTCGCTGGAGGTCAGCGTCCCGATCATCAAGGATTACCCGGTCTACGACTTCAAGACCGAATTCCGGGTGGTGATAAAGAACTGATGGATCGCGCGGGCTTAGCAGGTTGCTGAAAAGGGATGCGGCCCATGGCCTCACGGTGAGCCTGCCGAACCGCGACAAGCTCATGGTTCGAGACGGCCTTCGGCCTCCTCACCATGAGGTGCGAGCCGTTGATATCGCTCGACCTCATCCTGAGCTCGTCGAAGGATGGAGCCAGGATTCCGGCCATTTTCAGCAGCCTGCTAACTAACGCTGTTCCGATTGTTCCTGCCGACGCCAAAACTACCCTTAGAGTTGAGCAGTTCGGCCCCTGCGCGATGCGGCCTGGGCTCTGGCGATCGCCCCTGTTTGGGGGGTAATCCTTTGAGCGGGTTTGGCGGCGCAAGGGAGCCGAATTTTGCGTAGTTTCGCCAGCTGTCGAAACACATCCAATGTGTGGCGAGCGATCATTGTCTCTTCATCGGTCTTGATGACGAAAACCTCGACCCGGCTCGAGGCGGCCGAGATGACGGTCCCGCCCCGGGCATTCGATGCAGGATCCAAATCGAGGCCGATCCACTGCAGCTCCTCGCAAATCGTGCGGCGAATGCGGGCGGAATTCTCGCCGATGCCGCCGCAGAAGACCAAGGCGTCGAGACCGCTCAAGGATGCGGCAAGGCAACCCAGTTCGCGCCGGATGCTGAAGACGAAATAGCTGATCGCCTGCTCTGCGCCGGGAGTATCGGCTTCTTCGAGTTCCCGCATATCGCCGCTCAATCCCGAAAGCCCCTTAAGCCCCGAGTCCTTGTACAGCACGTCCGCAATTTCTTTGCTGGTCATGCCCTCGTGATCCAACAGGTAGAGCACGACAGCCGGATCGAGCTGACCGCAGCGGGTTCCCATGGGGAGACCATCAAGCGGGGAGAAGCTCATAGTCGAGGCCACGCTCTTGCCATTACGGATCGCGCACATGGAAGCGCCCGCGCCGAGATGCGCCACCACAACGCGCCCCTTGGCCTTTTGCGGCGCGATTTTTCTGAGCCTGCCCGAGACATACTCGTAGGAAAGCCCATGGAAGCCGTAGCGGCGCACGCCCTTGTCATAATAGGCCCGCGGCAGGGCGAACGTGTCGTTCACCCAAGGGTGCGCGCGATGAAAGGCCGTATCGAAGCAGGCGACCTGCATGGCGTCCGGGAAGGCGCGGCTCGCGGCCGAGATGCCGGAGAGATTGTGCGGCTGGTGAAGCGGCGCCAGCGGTATGAGGTCTTCAAGTTCCGCGATGACGTCACGGGTGAGTTCGACGGGCTCCGCAAAGCGCGGGCCCCCATGGACGACACGGTGCCCGACGGCCGAGACTTGCGTTCGCGGAAAGTGCGTCTTGAGCGTGTCCAGGATATGCTGCAGCGCCGCGTCATGCGCGTGCGTTTCGTCTTTCGGAACGAGCCGGTCCTCGAGTTTATCACCCGCGCCGGAACGCAGGATCAGATGAGGCGACGTTCCAAGCCCCTCGATCTGCCCCCTCGCGTGAGGAAGCGGATCCCGGCCATTCACATCAAACAGCGCGAATTTCAGCGATGAGGAACCCGCGTTCAGAACCAGGATGTCATCCATCATGCGGCCCTGCAATGCGGCGCCGACGTAGAAGCCTGCCAGGCGCGATAAAGGGCTGCGACCGCGCAGGATGCAAGCCTCGCGTCCTCATTGTCGGCCCGGCTCGTCAAAATCACAGGCACGCGGGCGCCGATGACGACGCCGGCGCAGCCTGCGTGAGCCACAAAGGTCAGCTCCTTGGCGAGCATGTTTCCAGCTTCGAGATTGGGCACAATCAGGATGTCGGCGCGGCCGGCCACCAAAGAGGTGAGGCCCTTGGTTTTGGCCGCTTCCAGGTCGATGGCGTTATCCATCGCGAGCGGCCCGTCCACGACGCCCCCTTTGATTTGCCCGCGCTCGGCCATTTTCGAGAGGATGGCGGCATCGAGGGTGGAGGGAATCCTTGGCGTCACCGTCTCCACCGCGGAAAGGATGCCCGCCCTTGGCTCCTTGATGCCGAGTGCGAGGGCAAGATCGATGGCGTTCTGCGTGATGTCGGCCTTTTCCTCCAGCGTGGGCGCGACGTTAATCGCCGCGTCCGAGATCAGAAGCAGGTGATCGAGGCCGGGCGCGTCCATAACGAAGACATGAGAGACGCGCCTGGCGCCGCGCAGCCCTCCATTCTTTTTCAGGATTTCATGAAGCAGTTCATCGGTGTGGAGATTGCCCTTCATCAGCGTTTGGGCGCGGCCCTTAACAACCGTTTCAACGGCTTTCGCCGCCGCTTCCTGGGTGGTGGCGGCTTCAATAAGGTCATAGCCAGCGATGGAGCAGCCTGCCGCGCTTGCGGCTTCCTCGATGAGGTCGCGGTTGCCGATGAGAATGGGCTCGATCAGACCGGTCTCGGCTGCGAGGATGGCGCCTTTCAACGCGTGCTCTTCCTCCGGGGCCACGATGGCCGCGCGCAGCGGCTCAAGCTCGCGCGCCCTTTTTATGAGTTTGTGCAAATGGCGATGGCGCGGCGTGAGCGGCTCGGGGCGCTGTCCTGCTGCAGGCTCTTTTCTGCCGTCGCCGTCTGGCCGATCACCGAATTGCAGCGCCAGAGATTTGTAGAGCGCTCTCGGTCCGGCCGCTCCGTAATTTAGCGCAGAAGAGTTTTCAGGTAGGAGTTCGAGTTCTTCGTGGACCGGCAAAGGGTCCAGATTGTCAGCAGCGCAGGCGGCGAAGTTATCGCTGGTACTCTCTTGGCACATAATACTCTTCCTTTTACGCACTGCTGCGGCTGCTGTCGCTTGGGGCCGCAATAAGGCCCTCACGCACTCCCGTGATGGGGGAACCGCTCTCACTGAAGATTGGGCATGGGACATGCTTGACCGAAGCTTTTAGATCAGCCGGGTTGTGATTTGCCTAAGGCATAACCTAAAGTTTCGGAAAGGACTGGGCCGGGCGGGCGGAGCGCCTGGACGGCATCGATCAGCGCCGCTCATTGGGGGTTAAAAGCACCGGCGTATGGGGCGTAGTCCGGGGGGCTGGGCTTTTCGAACGGGTTGTCCAAGTCTTTCGGATCATTGCCCCGCCATAATGGTAAATTGACTGTTGCTGTATCGGTAGCGTTTACCTTTTATGCTTAACAGTGGCGCGCGAGGATTTATTTCCCGTCAGAGTTTGGTTAGTAAACCGTTATCCCGGCGAGCAGCCAGCCTCCGCCCGCAGTGGGGTCTTCGTCACAACTTACTGAAAAGATTGCCAGTTTTAGTCCCATTAAATGGAATTTAATGTGCGAATTTTCTCCTTAACTGGGACGCTCTAAAGTCCGTTAAATATGTTTTCAATTAGGTGGATTAACCATGCGCGCGCCTTTCGCAGCTCGGGCGGCGCATACGCTCGTCTTTACTTTATCAATAAAATCAGCGACTTAATTCAGTTAACCTGTCAGCAAGGCGCTTTTTCCTAAGATGCCGCCGGAGCAATGCGCACGCAAGCGCTCGCTGATCCGGGGTTCGAGATGCGGACTTTCGCACCAAGCATACAAAAGGCCGGTTGGCCTCTAGCCCGTAACCTTCAGCGCGAAGGCGTAGGCGAGCGCATCTTCCTTCAGCCGTTCGAAGCGGCCGGAAGCGCCGCCGTGGCCCGCATCCATGTTGATCTTCAAGAGCAGCAGGTTTGCGTCCGTCTTATGGGCGCGCAGCTTCGCCACCCATTTCGACGGCTCCCAGTAGGTGACGCGCGGGTCGGTGAGCCCGCCGGTCGCGAGGATGTTCGGATAGGCTTGCGCGCGCACATTATCGTAAGGCGAGTAGGCCGCGATGGTGCGGTAGTCGTCCGCGCTTTGGATGGGGTTGCCCCATTCCGGCCATTCGGGCGGCGTGAGCGGCAGCGTATCGTCGAGCATGGTCGTCAGCACGTCCACGAAGGGCACATCCGCGATGATGCCGGCGAACAGCTCCGGCGCCATGTTGGCGACGGCGCCCATGAGCATGCCGCCTGCCGAGCCGCCCTGGCCCACGATGCGGCCCACGCTTGTGAACTTCTGCTCCGCGAGGTAGCGCCCGGCCGAGATGAAGTCCTTGAAAGTGTTCGTCTTTTTAGCGAGCTTGCCGTCCTTGTACCAGCGATAGCCCTTGTCCTTGCCGCCGCGGATATGGGCGATGGCATAGACGAAGCCTCGGTCGACGAGGCTCAGCGCGTTTGTCGAGAACCCGGCCGGGATCGCGTAGCCATAAGAGCCGTAGCCATAGAGAAGGCAGGGGGCCGAGCCGTCGAGCGGCGTGTTTTTGCGGTAGAGGAGCGATATGGGCACGGTCTCGTCATCCCACGCGGGCGCGAAGACGCGGCGCGTGATGTAATCCGCCGGGTTGTGCCCGCTCGGAACCTCTTGCGTCTTCCGCAAAGTCCGTTCGCGCGTGCGCATGTTGTAGTCGAACACCTGGCGCGGCGTCGTCATTGAGGAATAGGTGAAGCGGAGCGTCTCGGTATCGTATTCGTAGCCTTCCGACATGCCGAGCGAATAGGCCTCTTCCGCAAACGCGATTTCATGCTCGGCGCCGTCGGAGAAGCGGCGGATGACGATGCGCGGTAGGCCGTCTTCCCGCTCCAGGCGCACGAGATAGTCCTTGTAGCAGGTGTAGTCGAGGATCAGCCGCCCCGGCTTGTGCGCAACGAGATCGCGCCAGTTCTCGCGGCCAGGGCTGTCGATGGGCGCCGCCACGAGTTTGTAGTCCTCCGCGCCATCGCTGTTCGTGAGGATGATGAGGCGGCCTTCGTGGTGCTCCGCCTGGTAGTCGTGGTTCGTTTCGCGAGGAGCGACGAGCCTGAGGCCTTTGTCCGGCGCGGAAAGATCGAGAAAGCGGATCTCGCTCGTCTCGTGATCGCCCGCGCCGATAAAGAGGTAACGCCGATCCTGGCTCGAGCCTACCCGCGCAAAGAAACCGGCATCGGGCTCCTGGTAGATCAGTTCGTCTCGGTCGGCAGAAGCGCCGATGGCATGGCGCAGCACCTGCAAAGGCCGCCTGTATTCGTCAACGCGGGTGTAATAGAAAGCGGCGCCATCCGCATTCCAGACCGGCTGGCCCTCCATTTCGGGAACCTCGTCCGCGAGATCCTCGCCATTCCCAAGGTTGCGGACCTTGACCGTGTAGAACTCGGACCCCTTGTCGTCGAAAGCATACGCCAGAAGCCTGTGGTCATGGCTCCACGCCGCCGCCCCGAGCGAATAGTAAGGCTTGCCGGCGGCTAGGGCGTCTCCGTCGAGCAGCACTTGGGCTGCGCCGCCCGCACGCGGCTCGCGGCATAGGCGCGGGTGCTGCCCACCCGTGACGTAGCCTGTGAAATAGGCGTAATCGCCATCCGGCGCAGGCACGGTTGAGTCGTCTTCCTTGATCCGGCCCTTCATCTCCTTGAAGAGCGTCTCTTGCAGAGCCTCGGTATCGGCCATGACCTGCTTTGTGTAGGCATTTTCGGCCTCCAGATAAGCGCGCACGTCCGCGCCGAGGGCCTCGGGGTTGTGCATGACCTCCTGCCAGTTCGGCACACGCAGCCAAGCATATTCGTCGACGCGCTCGATGCCGTGATGGACATCGCGGGCAGGGCGCTCCTCGGCGACGGGCGGATCGGAAGGGACGATTTGCACTTTCTCAGTCATGGCGCGCCGTTGGTTGCGAGATTTGAGCCTTGTTGTAGGCATTACCCGAAAGCTTCTCAACCGTTGATCGGAACAGAACCGGGCACCTCGCGGAAATAAACATTCACTCGGCTCGGGAGAAGTGCAAAAAATCCGCCTTTCTCGCCGAAGCCGTTGCGTGGCCGTCATGCGTTTGCTATTTCTTCGCGACTAACCCGTGAGAGAGTGCTGGCGCCTGGATTTGGGCCACCTCCTCTGCGGTGTTTTTGCTGGAGAGGTGCTAGAGTGGTTGAATAGGCCGGTCTCGAAAACCGGAGTACGGGTAACCGTACCGAGGGTTCGAATCCCTCCCTCTCCGCCAGCTGCACAACAATCGATTGTCAGCGGCGGTGACGAACTAAGCATTTCCAAAGGGCTCGAACCACCCCGAGAACAAAGTATCCATTTGGCTCGCCGCGTCATAGAACACGTCGCATCCGTGCTCGCTACCTGCCCGGCAAGCCGCACGCGTCCTTCGGGATTTTCCGCCCCTGCGTAAAGTTCAGTTCTAACTCATGGGCGTGTTGTGGTTACTATAGTCAAGAAATTTTCAGAAAAAGGCACCGAAATAAAATGTGTGTGGGCTCGCGAGCAAGCGTCACCAAGCCGACTGCTTTGTAAGCGATGCCCTTGAAATTGCAGCCCATGTCGTACGTGTCAGGTAGTGGAAGTGTGATGGAATCATTAAGGAAAATAGCATATCCGGGACGGGAGCCTCCCCAGTCTGCGGTCTACCGCGGAAGTTATTCGCGCCCCAATGTGGCACTCAAGCCTCGACCGCAGGAGGCGCAGAACATTTCCAGACATCCTGTCATCCGTATCCTTCGCAGCATCGACGAACTAGAGCATCGGGAGGAATCCGGGCATAGCGGCAAGCAACCAGCTGAGCAGACCATCGCAGAACTTGAGGCTTGCCTTGCCGCGATCCACAAAGGCGCACGTTAATCCGGCAAGATAAACCATAACGCGAGGGTAGGCTGTTAGGATCCCCTAAATAATAGGGAATCCTCGAAACCGTAGCCGCCGCTGGCCGGAACGATGACTTAGGCGCCTTCAACCTGGGAGAAACGCCAAGCCCGTTCTGTAAGCGGGTTTGGCGAGTTTCAGCGGTTTGCCATTGCGCGTTCGGCTGGGCTGTCAGGCGAGCTATCAGTGAAGCCACCTGGGAGAAAGCTGAGGTTTCGCAGCGTTTGCCCCGGCGCCCGAGAAAACGGCGTGCATAGCAGTTCGAATAGCGCATTCCAGCGTTTTAGTGCTCAGCCAATCTTTATCGATGCAATAGATGGCTCCAGCATTCAGGGCTGCCTTCTGCACCTCGGGTGACAGATTGCCGGAGATGAGGATCGGCGCGATAGCCGGCCTCTGCCGGATGATCGACTTGATTACATCGACGCCGGTTTCTGGTCCGAGCCTGTAGTCCGCGATCACGACATCATATCGGCTTGTTGCTACGCCGCTCCGGGCTGCGAGACCGGATGATGCGCGCGTCGTCGTTACAGCGTATCCGTCGAGCCGGGACAGGATTCGGGAAATGGCTTTGTAATCATCAGGATTGTCATCCACCACCAGAACACTGATCTCTGCTCGGTCTGGATTTGACGCTGGGCGTGGACTTACTTGTTCGGAACTTTGTGCAACTTGCATAGCTTTTCCTCTCACAGATGGTAATCGTACGGACATTACGCCTACTCTTACTATGACTCTGAAGACTCCGTTCGCGAACAAGCCGTCGTTTTTGTTTTTGCGTTTCAGAATGGCTATTGGCCTGTCGCGGCCGGATGAGGAGAATGCGGCACTGCTACATCTACAATCTGGAGTTATTCCAGGCACTCGTACAACCGCAAAGCCATATTGGCACGTCATGGTATATTGAGCGTAAAGAGCCAGCCGTCCATTTGTAGCGGTGCTTCGTTGTTCAATCCGGGCGTTATCTATTCGCGAACCAGTTCGGTGTCAAAACAGCGCCAGGGTATTTAGACTGAGCGTAAGCGGGTGCATCAATGACAATCAGTATGCTAGTGGTCGAGGATGAAGAGGCTGACATCATTCGCTTCAGAAGAGCTGCGCGAAAGGCCAAAGTCACAAGGGCAATCGAGGTTTGCAGGAGCGGCCCAGAGGCATTGAAATTGCTTGCATCGCAAGCGAAACAATCGGCGAGGGAACCGGCCTACCTGCTTGTCTCCGACCTCAAAATGCCGGTGATGAGAGGCACAGAGCTTGTGGCGCGCGTCCGCAGCGAACTCGGCTTGTCAGATCTCCCCACTTTTATCCTTTCCTCGTCGGACTCAAGCGGAGACATCGAAGAGGCCCTGGCCAAAGGGGCGAATGGCTATATATCCAAGTGTGAGTCCGAGGCGGAATATCTGGATATCGTCAAATGGCTTGAGGGTTGCTGTTGCCGGATCGAACAAGGAAGCGGGCTTACCGACGAGGGGCATTCCGATGCTAGCCGGCCACCTCAGATTATCGTCGCTCCCCCAAGCCAGAGCTACCATTAGATGGCCGCCATCTTCTAGCCCAGGATCAGTTCTCGGGGGATGCGAAGCGGCCAGTGGAAGGTGAACCTGGTGCCGCGCTCATCACGAAGCGGCGAGCACAGGCTGATGGTGCTGCCGAAGTGCTCTACGGTTTTCTTGACGGTGGCGAGGCCCAGGCCGCTGCCTGAAACCTGCTCGTAGCTTTCCAGCTTCTGAAAGGCCTGGAACACCAGCTGATGGTATTGCTCGGCGATACCGGGGCCGTTATCC
The DNA here is from genome assembly GCA_963764115.1 of uncultured Alphaproteobacteria bacterium. Taxonomy (GTDB): domain Bacteria; phylum Pseudomonadota; class Alphaproteobacteria; order Rhizobiales; family Rhodomicrobiaceae; genus Rhodomicrobium. The sequence goes on along the minus strand of CAVXRT010000040.1, from coordinate 256,339 downwards.
TCGACCTCGAATGTCAGCATCGGATTTTCCTGCCGGCATCGAACCGAAATAGTGCCATCCGGACGATCATGGTACTTTACGGCGTTGTCGATCAGATTGCGCAAGACGAGGTCCAGCGGGGCTTTCGCCGTCACAAATGAAGCCGGTTCGCCGGAATAGTCCAGGCGCATACTCTTCGCGGCGGGCAAGGATTCGAAGATTTCCCTCACCATCGTCGCTACGTCGACGGGCTCCTCCAGTTCCTTTTTGCGGCCGACCTTCGAATAATTGTGCAGATCGCTCACAAGCGTCATCGCGCGACGCGCCTGAAGCCGCAGACGGTCCAGATGCTCGCGAATGTCGTCGGCGATGTTTTCTCCGAGATCCTCACCAAGCCACTCGACCGTATTGGCGATCGCGCGCAAAGGCGAGCGAAGGTCGTGCGAGGCGACGTGCGCGAATTCCTCAAGATGAAGGTTGGAGCGCGCCAGCATGCGTTCCTGGTTTTTGAGCTGGGTTATATTGCGCCTGATGCCCGCAAGGCCGATGATCGCGCCGGATTCGTCGCGCAACGCTGCCCTGTTTTCAGAAAACCACAGGGCGGAGCCGTCTTCGGCTTCGAAAAATTCGAGGAAGTCGGCCAGCGGTTCACCCGTTGCAAGCAGCCTCTCATCCTCGGCCCGCCTTGCAGCAACGCGGTCGGACGGAAGAAACTCGTCCTCGCACCTGCCGATTACGTTCTCCTCCCGATCCCTGTTAAGGATCTTGAGCTCGGCCGCGTTCAAGCGGATATAGCGCCGGTTGACGTCCTTGAAGTAAATCGCATCGGGAATGCCATCCATCAGGTGTCGTAGCAGCTTGCGCTCGAATTCGAGCTTCTCTCCGATTTTACGCTGCCTGCTCCGGGTCTCAGCGGCGATCAACTCGCGTTCAATGGCTGAGTTGAGGCGCACAAGATTGTCCTTGCGAACGTAGTCCTTTGCGCCGGATCGCATAAGCTCCGCAGCCGTTTCCTCTCCAATGATCCCAGAGACAAAGATGACGGCGATGTCGGGTTGGACTGAAGTAATTGTTTCCAGCGCCTGATGTCCGTCGAGGCGGGGAAGGTTATAGTCGCATAGCGCGAGGTCCCACGTCTGGGTCTTGAGCGCTTTTTGCAGATCCCGATCTGTTGTGATCCGCTGATGATTGAACTGGAAACCTCCGCGCCGAAGGGCATGGATCAGAAGCTCGGCGTCATCTTCCGAATCCTCGATCAGTAGCACCTGAAGCCGCTTTTCCATGATGGCTCTATTCGGGCAGCATGCCTGACGGCAGCCGAATTCTGCTGGCTAGGAGGACGAGAGACTACGCTGACGCAAACGGCACCTGGTTGATCGTCAACCAATAAGTGACCAGATGGCTGGCAACCTTGATGAGTTCGCTGTAGCTGATCGGCTTCCGGACGAAGCTGCTGGCTCCCAGCACGTAGCTCCTCATCAAGTCTTCCTCTTGTCCTGATGTGGTGAGGATCACCACAGGCAACAGGCGCGTGGAAGCGTTCGCCCGAATGCGTTGCAGGACCTCAAGTCCATCCAGCCTCGGCAGCTTGAGGTCAAGGAAGACAACCCGAGGCAGCCATTCCGCGCGCTGCTGCTCCCCGTCGGGCCCGTCCTCAAGCAAGTATTGAACGGCCTCGGCGCCGTCGCGGACAACGACGACCTCCTCCTTGATGTTGCTTTTCTTGATCGCCCGCAACATGAGGGCTTCGTCGTCAGGATTATCTTCGACGAGCAGGAGCTTTCCCGGTGACGGTTCTTGCATGCGCTTCACTCCCAGCTGGGTTAGCCATCGACCTTTCTGGAGGACGGCAGGCGCCAGAACCCGGCCCCGCTGTCCGAGTCCCCTGGAGAAAGCCCCTCGACAGCTAAGCCTATTTCTTCGATTTTTTGAATATTAGTCGATCAAGCTTTACCGGAGCTGGAAGACCATCAGGAGTGGCAATTCTTCCCTCGAAGTTGAGCCGCGATACTTTGCCCAGGACATTGACCCGCCCTAAAACTCTCGCGATGTGTAGGCCGAGAATAATCCTTGCGAGGCCTTGCCCATGAAACGCGCCGCCGAACTGCTCATGCCGGCCGGGTCGCTGGAAAAGCTGAAAGTCGCCATCCTTTACGGCGCCGACGCTGTGTATATGGGAACGCCCGATCTTTCGCTGCGCACGCGATCGAACTTTTCGCTCGACGAAGTTCTGGAGGGCATCGCTTTTGCTCATGCCCACGGCAAGCGCGCCTATTTGACGCTCAACCTCTTCTCGCATAACCGCGATATCGAAAAACTGCCGGAATACGTTCAGATCATCCGCGAGGTCCGGCCCGACGGGGTCATCGTCGCCGATCCCGGCGTCTTCAGTTTCGTCAAGCAGGCCGCCCCTGAGCTGGAGCTTCACATCTCGACGCAGGCCAATGTGTGTTCGTGGCTCTCGGTGCAATTCTGGGGAGAACTCGGCGCGAAGCTCGTTGTCCTGGCGCGCGAAGTGTCGTTCGAGGAGCTGAAGGAAATCCGCGAGAGGTGTCCCAACATCAAGCTCGAAGCCTTCATCCACGGCGCAATGTGCATGACCTATTCGGGCCGCTGCCTGCTCTCGAACTACATGACGGAACGCGGCGCAAACCAAGGCAATTGCGCAAATTCCTGCCGCTGGAATTACAAGCTCAAGGTCCGCTTGAAAGACGGCTCCCTGAAAGACATCGAGCTGAATGACGAGACGAGGGAACTCTTCGAGTTCTTCCTCGAAGAAGAGAACCGGCCCGGCCAATTCATGGAATTGGAGGAAGACGACCGCGGCTCCTACATCCTGAACGCCAAGGACTTGTGCCTGATGCCGCGCCTGAACGAATATCTGGCGCTCGGCCTCGACTTTCTGAAAGTGGAAGGGCGCAACCGCAGCGCCTATTACGTCGCTGTCACGGCGCGCGCCTACCGCATGGCCATCGACGATTGGCTGCGTGATCCGGCGCATTGGCGCCCTGACGCATACATGCGCGAGCTTGCGACCATCCCTAACAAGGGCTACTCGCTCGCCTTCCACGATGGGAAATTGAGCCATCACGCGCATAATTTCGAAGACACGCACACGCTCGCCGGCTGGGAATTCGCAGGGCTGGTTGTCGAGATTACCGAGGATGCGTTCCTGCTGGCCGTAAAAAATCGCCTGGAGATGGGCGATGTGCTGGAGTTCGTGCCCCATACGGCACGCGAGCCGCTTCTCTTGCGCATTTACGAGTTCGAGGATGCCCGCGGCGGGCGAACAACGAGGGCGGAGGGCATCAATGCCGGGCAGAAGCCCGTGATCCGTATTCCCTTCGCCTGGCTCCACGAAGAGGATGCCGCGAGCTTGCGCCGTGAGTTTCCGGTTTACACCGTCGTGCGACGGGAGCAGGCGCTGACGCAAGAGGCATGGGCGCGGCTCAAGCTCGACCGCGTCGCGCAGGCCGCGGAACTTGGCGAGGCAGGCGAGGGCAAATACCAGCACATGCGCCGGGAGCTTATCGAGGCGCTGCGCTCGGAATATGAGGGCGTCACCTTCCGGACTCCCCGCCTCGGCGTGGAGGGCTGCTGTGGACGCGGCTGTAATGGCTGCCTGCACTTCTGGAACGAGCCGCGCTATGCCCGCGCACGCGCGCTTCTGCGATCCAAAAAGCAAGGGGTGCTGCTTTCCGAGGGGGAGGCCCGTGAGCTGAAAGAAGCTGCGAAAGGGCTGCCAGCGTAAGAGCCGCGGTCAGGCTTCCAGTAAGTTCCCCGGCTGCGCAAGTTTGCAAGGCGCTTCGCCCTGAGGCATAATTATAAGCAAAGACTCTCCTCAAGAATGGGGCACTTCAGGGAGCAGGCTATCGAAGCGACTCCATAAGCGTTCCGGCTGTACTTGCGTAGGAGAATAAGATGACAGCAGAAACCGACCCGCATCTTTTTTCGAATTGGGCGAAGGAACGTCTCAATGAAATAGAGGCGACCCTGGCCACGATCCAATCTCGCGTCAATACTCTCCAAGAGGAAACAAAACAACAGGCGGATAAAACCATCGCAGAGATGCGGGCTCAGCAGCAGGTCTTCCAGGAAATGCTTAAAAAGCAATCGGCGGAAGGCACTGCGAACTGGACGAATTTGATGCACGGCCTGGAATCAAACTGGGCTTCCTTCGAGTCTCTCGTGCAGAAATACATGAACGTTACCAGGAAAGACGCCCAGCAATTGCAGGAGACGTTTTCGGCGCGGGCCGAGGCTCAGCGGAAAGCCTGGCAGGAAACGTTGGAAAGCCTGAGAGGAAAAGCCGGCGCCTTCGCTGCGGCCCACAGGAAAGAGGCTGAAGACGCTCTCAACCAACTGAAGGTGGCGGCCGATGCGGCGAAAGCCAGGCTCGATACGCAGCAGAAGGCGGGAGTGGAATCGTGGGATGCTTTGAAGGCCGCGCTTGAGGAAAGCCGGGCGGCGTTCGACAAGGCGACCCATAAGGTGATCGAGGTTTTCAAGAAAACCGCTTAGCCTCATCATCATCGTGGCCGCCCACGAGACGGCCACGCGATGAACTTTTCGCCCAGTTCCGTCAACGCCACGATTGCAAACTCTGCTCTGGCCGTCGCGGCGGCTGGGGCTGCCTGCGGAACCCGGCCAAGGTCAAATGCTTGTTTGGATGAACGGTCTAAAAAGAGCATCCCGGAACCCTTGGAGCAGCTTGCGCTTGCGTCTGCTTGGGCCTCAAGCTTAGGAAAAAGCGCCTTACCGAGGGGTTAACGGCAATAAGCCATTGATATTAAATGAAAAAATGTCAGACAGGGATCGCGCCTCCGCGCTGCGAATGGCGTCCACGCCGTTAACACATTATATTTAACGGACTTTTCAGCGTCCACTTTCGTCCAAAAATATACTTCGTTAACCCTACCAGACTGGGTCATAAAGTCATGTGTTTTCAATGAGTTGAGCCAGTCTGTCTACGTTCGGCCGGACACGGGCTGCTCTCATTGTTAGGCCCTTCTTAAGCAAGTTCCGACCGGAAATAAATCCAGTCGCGCTGTTGTTAACCATAATTGGTTAACGGCGCGTCACGCACGAATGCGGTGTTGTTTCAGTGCCGCGAAAACGGGCTCACGGGAAATTGCATGACGGCGGCGAAGCAGGCGCCCCCAAGCTGAGTTAAGCTCCCATTTAGTTTGTAGACGAACCTAGCTCTGGAGCCACAATGACCTTCCGCTATGGACCGGCTGCCCGTTTCTTTCATTGGACGACCGTTATCCTCGTCGTGGTGATGTTCGCGCTCGGCGCCTGGATCAAGGATTTCGAACCCCAGGACAAAGCGTTCAAGCTTGAACTCCTGAACCTTCATCAAAGCTTTGGCGTTCTCCTGTTTGTCGTTGTTGCCCTTCGTCTCGTCGTGCGCCTCGGCAACCCGCCGCCGCTGCTCTCCGACCAGCCCGCTCTCATCCGCGTGGGCTCACGCCTCAACCATTACGCCCTTTACGCCATGCTTCTTATTCAGCCGGTCATCGGGTTTCTGACTACCAACGCGTTGGGTATTCCGGTGAAATGGTTCTGGCTTTTCACGATCCCGTCTCCAATCGGCAAACAGGACAAAGCCATTGCGGAACAATTCGCTGAAGCCCATGAACTAGGGGCGGGTTTGCTTGTCCTTCTCATTACGTTCCATCTCTTGGGCGCGGCTTATCACGGGATCATCCGTCGAGATGGCGTCGTAAAGCGCATGGTTTAAGTCATGTTTCGGCACGGCTACCAAACCCATGACAGCATCGACAATAGGCGTGACAGCCCGAATTGAGGACACCCATCCGGATGAAGTACATGCTCACTTGGAACGAACGTCCGCAAGGCTCGCCGATGGAGCACGAGAATGCTCAGAAGCGGATTTTGGAGGTTTTCACTCAATGGCAGGCGCCCCCCAATTTCCAAGATCGAGTTGTTCGTTATCCGAGTGGGTGATTGGGGTGGGTACATGATGCTGGACTGCGACGATCCGTTAGCGGCTCACAAATTCTGCTCGATGTTGCCCGCTTTTGTTTTTGAGGCGCGGCCCGTGGTTCCGGTCATGGACGCCGTCCGGGTCGAACTTGAAGCGATTGCTTTCCGCGACGGGCTCAAAGGCAAGTAGCATTCGAACCCACACATTGCACCACAATCAACGGCGAGGGGCCACCGCCCAATCGCCCGACCTGATAAAGAGGGATGGCCGATGGGTGAGGTGAGCCAACGCGCTATGTCTTGAGCGCGCGTTCGAGTTCAACCTTTCGCGCCTCAAGTTCAGTCAGTTTTCTCCTGAGATCGGCGATCTCCTTGCTTACAGCCCGCAATTCAGTTTTGGCCTTATTGCTTGCCAAATATGCAGGCCCCAACTGTTCAGCTATATAAGGTTCAAGCTGGCTTCGGAGGACCCGGAGGTAGGGATTGCCCCATACCGCTCCTTCCCGATATTCAAGTTTGCCGGTTTGGATACCCTCCACGATTAAGTCGCGGCTTATCCCATATTCCTTCTGGGCCGTCACATCGCTGAGGACCGCGCCCTTACGATTCCATTCGCCATATTCCGCCATGTATGCCCCGATATCCAACAACTCTCTGCCGTTCAGAGGTTACGTTGAGCATCTCCCGCCCACAAGTTCAACTTCTCTGGACATTCGCTCCCGACCCGACACAGAATTGATCAAGCGCTGGCGGGCATGCATGTTCTCTACAAATCGCCAGGTGCGGTTCGATCGGCGGCGTATGAAGCAGGGCGCGACCGCCTTTGTTGAAGGCTTTTGGGCGTCGGTCGCGGAAAGGCGGAGTGACAATCCGCGGGGCTTTGCTCAAGCCGTCAGCAGGCAGGCGTCGCGGATCGCGGCGATGTTCTTCGCGTAATGGCCGCCCTTAAACACGGCGGACCCTGCCACGAGCACATTCGCCCCCGCCGCGGCAAGCGCTGGCGCCGTCTCGGGCGTCACGCCGCCATCCACCTCGAGGTCGATGCCGCGCCCCTCGATCATCCGGCTGATGCGCCGGACCTTCTCCACCTGCGATGGGATGAAGGCCTGGCCGCCAAAGCCAGGGTTCACGCTCATCACAAGGATAAGGTCGATCCTGTCGAGCACATACTCGATGGCGCTTTCGGGCGTGCTTGGATTGAGCGAAACGCCCGCTTTCTTGCCGAGCCCGCGGATCACCTGAAGCGAGCGGTCAAGATGCGGGCCTGCCTCGGCATGGACCGTGATGACGTCGGAGCCCGCCTTCGCAAAGGCCTCGAGATAGGGATCGACGGGCGCGATCATGAGATGCACATCGAGGATCTTCTTCGTCCAGGGCCGGATGCATTCGACGAGCCGCGGCCCGAATGTGATGTTCGGGACAAAATGCCCGTCCATGACATCGACGTGAACCCAGTCGCATCCGGCGTCGTCGATGGCGCGCACCTCCTCACCGAAGCGGGAGAAATCGGCAGATAAGATCGAGGGGGCGATCAGGACGGACCGGCTCATAGCTGACCTATGCGTTTGCTGGGGTGATATTGAAAACGCGGCTTGCGAGGATATCCGCGGCCGAAATTTCAGACAACTCGTTTGCCGTGAGCGGGCCGGTCGCGGATGCAAAAATACGGTTTGCCTGGCGCAGCCGCGAGCGGTCGAGCGCGTTGCGGATCGAGCGCGCGTTGGCGAAATGCGGCTGTTCGCGGCGTTTGCCGATGTAGTCGGTCAGCGCTTCCCGCGCGTCCGGCGTGAGGTGATAGTTCTGCTGCGCCAGCATCAGGTCCGCGATCTGCAAAAGTTCGGCGTCCGAATAATCGGGGAACTCGATGTGGTGCGCGATGCGGCTGCGGAAGCCGGGATTGGTCGAGAAGAACTTGTCCATCCTGTCTTCATAGCCAGCCAGGATCACGACGAGATCGTCTCGCTGGTTTTCCATGATCTGCAACAGGATTTCGATGGCTTCCTGGCCATAGTCGCGCTCGTTTTCGGCGCGGTGCAGGTAATAGGCCTCGTCGATGAACAGTACGCCGCCCATCGCCTTCTTCAGTATTTCCTTCGTCTTGGGCGCCGTGTGGCCGATATACTGGCCGACAAGGTCGTCGCGCGTCACGGAGACGAGATGGCCGCGCCGGACATAGCCGAGCCGGTGCAAAATGTCCGCCATCCTGAGCGCAACCGTGGTCTTTCCGGTGCCGGGATTGCCGGTGAAGCTCATATGAAGCGTTGGCGTGTCATGCGCGAGGCCAAGGCGTTTCCTCGCCCGCTCGACAAGCAGGAGCGCTGCGATTTCCTTGATCCGGGTTTTTACGGGCTTCAATCCGATCAGCTCGCGGTCGAGCTGGTCGAGAATTTCGCTTACTCCCGATTCCTCATACTCGCGCCGCAGATCGACCGATTCCTCGGTCTTGCCCGGTGTCTCTGTCAGCTCCGTTGCCAAGCTCACTCCACTCTCCCCTGGACCAAAACCGTTGTTTGTTTCCCATGATCGGGATCGAAAAGCACCTCACACCCCCCTCTCGCCTTAGGAGGATAGGGCTCGAAGAGGATATGAGGTGCGCAGGCCCCCGGCGCTAGGAGTAGCGCTGGCCCGCGGGTTTGTTCGTTACGTAGGGCCGCGTCGTATAACGGATGTTCCGGCCGTTCACTTCCTGCCGCGCCAGATCGAAGCCTGGCTCTTCCTTCGGCCGGTTCACGATGAACGAAAGCCTGATGGATTCCCAACCGTGGGTCGAGTTTGAGGCGGAGATGCGGATATAGCGGTCGCCATAGACCTTGCGGCAGGCGGCAAGCTCCGTCATTGCGGCGGATGCGTCCTTGATGTCGAACATCGGGAAGCCCCACATTTCCCAGTAGGTGTTGCGGGGGTGCGGGTCGTCGGTGAACTCGATGTTCACGGCCCAACCCTTTTCGATGCAGTACTGGAGCTGTTTGGCGATCTGCTCGTCGGTCAGATCGGGCAGGAATGAAAACGTTCCTTGAGTGATACGCATTTGATTTCCTCGTCGTCGTTGCCGCTCTTATGCGGCTGGGCGCTTGTTCATCTGGATGGCCGGGCCGAGCCCGGCCATGACAATCTGTGTTACTCGGCCGCCGTCGGAACGGGGACGAAGTCCGGAGCGTCCGTCGACGTGTAGTCGAACGTCACATCGCCCCACGTATCAAGCGCCTGCTTGAGCGGCAGGCAGGTCCGGGCGGCTTCCTGCAGGATCTGCGGGCCTTCGGCGAGGTAATCGCGGCCCTCGTTGCGAGCGAAGATCATGGCTTCGAGAGCCACGCGGTTTGCGGTCGCGCCCGCCTGGATGCCGTACGGGTGGCCGATGGTGCCGCCGCCGAACTGGAGAACCGTATCTTCGCCCAGGTAGTGGATGAGCTGATGCATCTGGCCGGCGTGGATGCCGCCCGACGCCACCGGCATGACCTTCGCCAGCGATCCCCAATGCTGATCGAAAAACACGCCATGCGCGAGGTTCGTCGGAACGAAGTCGTCGCGGAGGATGTCGTAGAAGCCAGCCGTGGTGAGCGGATCGCCTTCGAGCTTGCCGACGACGGTGCCTGCATGGATGTGGTCCACGCCCGCAAGCCGCATCCACTTCGAGATCACGCGGAAGGACACGCCGTGGCTCTTCTGCCGTGTATAGGTCGAGTGGCCCGCCCGGTGAAGGTGCAGGATCATGTCGTTGTCGCGCGCCCATTTCGAGATGGACTGGATGGCGGTATAGCCGATCACAAGGTCGATCATGACGATGACGCTGCCGAGTTCCTTCGCGAACTCTGCGCGCTTGTACATCTCTTCCATGGTTCCGGCGGTGATGTTCAGGTACGTGCCCTTCACCTCGCCCGTCTCGGCCTGCGCCTTGTTCACGGCTTCCATGCAGTAGAGGAAGCGCTCGCGCCAGTGCATGAAGGCCTGCGAGTTGATGTTCTCGTCGTCCTTCGTGAAGTCGAGCCCGCCCTTCAGGGCTTCGTAAACGACGCGCCCGTAGTTACGGCCCGAGAGACCGAGCTTCGGCTTCACGGTTGCGCCGAGAAGCGGACGGCCGAACTTGTCGAGGCGCTCGCGCTCGACAACGATGCCCGTGGGGGGGCCGGCGAAGGTCTTCACGTAGGCGACGGGCAGCCGCATGTCTTCGAGGCGCAGCGCCTTCAAAGGCTTGAAGCCGAAAACGTTGCCGATGATCGAAGCGGTGAGGTTGGCGATCGAGCCTCCCTCAAACAAATCGAGGTCATAGGCGATGTAGGCGAAATATTGGCCGGGGGAGTTCGGCACCGGATCGACGCGATAGCACTTCGCGCGGTATTTTTCGCAAGCCGTGAGCCGGTCGGTCCAAACCACGGTCCAGGTCGCCGTGGAGCTTTCGCCCGCGACGGCGGCGCTGGCCTCGATGGGGTCCACGCCATCCTGCGGGGTGACACGGAAGAGCGCGATGATATCAGTCTCTTTCGGCTGATAATCGGGCTCCCAGTACCCCATCTTTTTGTATGACATCACGCCCGACTTGTAGCGGTCCTTGCCTGTTACGGTTTCACTCTTAGTCATGGGGTTCACCTTCCTTCACACTTGTTCTGGTTTTCGAGATGGCCGGAGTTGGCCGCGTTTCATCCGATAAGTTTCTTGGCGGCGGCAACGGCGGCTTCCGTTGTGATGCCGAAGTGTTTGTAGACCTGCCCGGCAGGCCCGGATGCCCCAAACCCGTTCATGCCGATAAAGGCTCCGTTGGCGCCGATCCAACGGTCCCAGCCGAAACGACCCGCCGCTTCGATCGCCACGCGAGGAGCCGTGCCCAGCACCTGCGCCTGGTATTCGGCCGGTTGCTGCTCGAACAGCTCCCAGCACGGCATCGAAACGACAGCCGCCTTCACACCCTCCGCCTTGAGCTTCTCAGCCGCCGCAACCGCAAGCTCGATCTCGGAGCCCGTCGAGAGGAACGTCACATCCCGCTTCCCATCGGTCTCGCGAAGAACATACGCGCCCTTGGCGGTAAGATTTTCCTTCGTACCTTCCAGGCGGACCGCGGGCAGGTTCTGCCGCGAGCATATCAGCGCCGAGGGCGTATGCCGCGAAGCGAGCGCGATCTCATAGGCTTCCGCCGTCTCGACCGCGTCCGCCGGGCGGAATACCTGGAAGTTGGGCGTCGCGCGAAGGATCGCGAGATGCTCGATGGGCTGGTGTGTTGGCCCGTCTTCCCCGACGCCGATGGAGTTGTGCGTCAGCACGTAAATCACACGCAGGCCCATGAGAGCCGAAAGCCGGACCGATCCGCGCATGTAATCCAGGAACACGAGGAACGTGCCGCCATAGGGCACGAAACCGCCATGCAGCGCGATGCCGTTCATGGCTGCGGCCATGCCGTGCTCGCGGATGCCGTAGTGGATGTACCGGCCCGAGAAATCGCCCGGCTTCACCGACTTCATGCCTTTGGTGACGGTGTAGTTCGAGTGCGTGAGGTCCGCCGAGCCGCCGATTGTCATGTCGGTGGCGTCGTTGATGACCTGCAGCACCATTTCGGATGACTTGCGGGTCGCGAGCTTCGGCTTTTGCGCCACCATCTCGGCTTTGAAAGCGTTCAGCTTTTCGGTGACAACGGCTGGGATGTTTCCGCTGAGCATCTGCTCGAGGTGGGCGCGCTTCTCCGCCGGCAGGCTTTGAACGTGGTCGTTCCAGGCTGCGTGAGCCCCCTTGCCGCGCTCTCCCGCCTTGCGCCACGCAGCGAGGATCTGATCCGGAACCACGAAGGGCGGATAGGGCCAGTTGAGCTGCACGCGAGCCGCTGCTATCTCATCCTTCCCGAGCGGGGATCCGTGCGTCTTCTCCGAGCCTTGCTTGTTCGGCGCGCCGAAACCGATGATGGTCTTGCAGGCGATGAGCGAGGGCTTGTCGCTTTGTTTCGCCTTCGCAATCGCCGCTTCAACCTGCGCCGGGTCATGGCCATTAACGCGGTAGGCGTTCCATCCCGACGCCTCGAAGCGCTTGACCTGATCAATCGAGGTCGAAAGGCTCGTCGATCCGTCGATGGAGATCGAGTTGTCGTCGAACAGCACGATCAGCTTGTTCAGCTTCAGATGCCCTGCCAGGTCGATCGCTTCGTGGCTGATCCCTTCCATCAGGCAGCCGTCGCCCACGAGGGCATATGTGTAGTGATCGGCGACCGCGTCGCCGAAACGGGCGTTCATGAGACGCTCGGCGATAGCCATGCCGACAGCCGTCGTGACGCCCTGGCCGAGCGGCCCGGTCGTGGTCTCGATCCCCGGAGCGTGATCGTACTCAGGATGCCCGGCGGTGATGCTGCCAAGCTGCCGGAAATTCTTGATCTGCTCGATCGTCATCTCCGGGTAGCCCGTGAGATACAAGAGCGAATAGAGCAGCATGGAGCCGTGTCCGGCCGAAAGCACGAAGCGATCGCGGTCGGGCCATTGCGGCGCGCTCGCATCGAACTTCAGGAACTTCGTGAAGAGCACGGCGGCCACATCGGCCATGCCCATCGGCATGCCAGGGTGCCCCGAATTCGCGGCCTCCACGGCGTCCATCGAGAGCGCGCGGATGGCGTTGGCCATGTCCCGGACAGTAGGCGTTGCGCCCTGATCGTGAGCGTGTTGTGTCATCATGTTCTCTTTTTTCACGAGGCGCGGCGCTTGAATTCAACGAGCCGGTGGATCATGGGCGTCAGGATCAGCTGCATGGCGAGATCCAGCTTTCCGCCCGGGATGACGATGATGTTCGCACGGCTCATGAAGCTGTCGCCGATCATCGTCTTGAGGTACGCGAAGTCGATCCCGCGCGGGTTCTTGAACCGGATCACAACCATCGATTCGTCCGGAGTCGGAATCCACCGGGCCGTGAAGGGGTTCGAGGTGTCGACCGTCGGCACGCGCTGGAAGTTGATGTCCGTCTCGCTGAACTGCGGGCAGATGTAGTTGACGTAGTCGGGCATGCGACGAAGGATGGTCTTTGTGACGTCCTCGGCCGTGTAACCGCGCGCGGCCTTGTCACGGTGAAGCTTCTGCGTCCATTCGAGATTGATCACGGGCACGACGCCGATCTTCAGGTCCGCGTAGCGGGCGATATTGACCTTGTCGGTGACGACAGCGCCGTGCAGCCCTTCGTAGAAGAGGACGTCGCTCCCTTCGGGCAGGTCCTCCCATTCCGTGAAGGTTCCGGCGGGCGCGCCATACTTTTCCTCCTCGGAACTGTCGTGGATGTAATGGCGCGTCTTGCCCTTGCCGGTCGACCCATAGGAGCGGAAGGTCTCTTCGAGCTTATCAAGAAGGTTCGCCTCAGGCCCAAAGTGGCTGAAGTGGGAGTTGCCCTTGGTCTGCTCCTCGGCCATGACCTTCTTCATCGTCACACGGTCGTAAGTGTGAAACGCATCGCCCTCGATGGAGGCGGCGGTAACGCCTTCGCGGCGGAAGATCTGATCGAATGTGTGCTTGACCGTCGAGGTGCCGGCGCCCGACGAGCCCGTGACGGAGATGATAGGGAATTTTTGTGACATTGGTTAGCCTACCACTGAGCGGAAGAGACCGCGATGCGAGAAGAGAGGGGAATGATCGCCAAGGGTGTGAGGGTTGCGGTAGTAATGAAGAACCTCTTCGACTTCGGTTTTTGAGCCGAAGATGAGGGGAACGCGCTGATGAAGGGACAAAGGCTCGATTTCCATCATGCGCTGGGTTCCCGTCGTGCACGCTCCGCCGGCCTGCTCCATGATCATGGCGACAGGGTTGGCCTCGTAAAGCAGCCGCAGGCGCCCGCTCGTATAACCCTTACGCCCGTCCGCCGGGTAAATGTAGATGCCGCCCCGCACAAGGATGCGGAAGGCGTCCGCCACTAGCGACCCGATCCAGCGCGTGTTGAAATCCTCCTGGCGCGGCCCTTCCGCCCCGAGCGTGCAGTCCAGAACATAGGCTTTGATGGAGTTGTCCCAGTGCCTGAAGTTGGACGAGTTCACCCCGTATTCGCGCGTTACCGAAGGCACCTGGACGTTCGCCTTCAGGAGAAGGAATTCACCGTTCCTTGGGTCGAGCCAGAACTTGTGCGTTCCTTCGCCGACGGTCAGGACCAATCCGGTCTGCGGTCCATAAATGACATAGCCGGCGGCAAGCTGTTTATGGCCCGGCTGAAGCAGCGGCGAGGCGGCTTTTGCGGGCAGGATCGAAAAAATCGTGCCAATCGAGACGTTCGTATCGATGTTGGAGGAACCATCGAGGGGATCGACGTTGACCACAATCGGCGCACCCGCATTGAGCGGCACCGCCATTTCGTTTTCCTCCGAGCCCATCCAGGCGACGGGGGAAGCCCTCAGCGCGTCGGTCACGATCTTATTGCTGAGGAAATCCAGCTCCTTCTGGGTGTCCCCGTCGGAATGGTCAGCGCGCTTTGACGCCATGTCGCCTGCCAGCGGCCCGAGCGCTACGATGTGCGCGACTTCCACGCAGGCTTTGGCAAGGTTTGTAATTGTTTCGGCGATGGCGCGACGTTGCGTGTCGTCCCCCGCCCACTCCGCCAGATGGTCACGCAACGTGACATAAACGCCCATGACGTTTACCTCCCTTGTCGGTCATTGACACGACGTTATTCTTATCTCATTCACTCGGTTGTGGCCGACAATTTTTTGTATTATGGGTGGCTGACGGCGAAAGTAAATTTTAATTTCTTTTCCGTTTGATTAATTTTTTCTAATGGCATATCCTAGTCCCGTGAGAAACATAACGCTGAAACATTTCCGTGTTCTCTCCGCCGTCACGAAAATGGGCTCGATGGCGGGCGCCGCGCGACGGCTGAATGTCACACCCCCTGCGATCACCGTGCAGATTCAGCAGCTTGAGCAGTCTGTCGGGCTGCCGCTGGTTGAGCGCATCGGCGACAAGACGACCCCAACCGAAGCAGGCGAGATCATCCTGAGGACGGCGCATCGCATCGAGGCGCTGCTCGCCGAGTGCGGCGGCGAAATAGCGCAGCTGAAGGGCATTGAGGGCGGCCGGGTTTGGGCGGGCGTGGTCAGCACCGCGAAATACTTTGCGCCGAAGGCTTTGTCTGCCTTCCGCCAGAGACATCCAGGCGTGGACGTCCGGCTTTCGGTCGGGAACAGGCAGGAAACCATCCGTGCTCTTAGAGACCTGGAACTCGACCTCGCCGTCATGGGGCGTCCGCCCGAAAATCTCGATCTTGAAAGCATTGTGCTGGGCGATCATCCTCACATCATCATTGCGCCCGGCGGCCACCCGCTCGCGGGAACGAAGCTCGCCATTGCCGACCTTTCACGAGAAACTTTTTTCATTCGCGAGCCTGGCTCCGGCACCCGCCTTCTCATGGAGCGCCTGTTCGAGCAGGCTGGGTTCGATCCGATTGTCGGGATGGAGATCGGCTCCAATGAAACGATCAAGCAGGCCGTGATCGCAGGGCTCGGCGTCGCGTTCATCTCGGCGCACACGGTTGCTGTCGAGATCGCGGATGGCCGTTTGGAGATGCTTGATGTGGTAGGCCTGCCGATGGTGCGGGAATGGCACGTCGTGCGGCTCAGGGACAAGGCGGCGATGCCCGCCGGCCAGGCGATGTGGAGCTTCCTCTCGACCGAGGGGCAGCAGTTCCTCCCGCAGCCCGTTTCCAGCCCGAAGAAGTCACGCTGAAAGCAAGGGCCGGAGTGCGAACGCCTTGCGGCGGGTTCACTCTCATGCAAGACCACACGATGCATGAGGAAGCCAGGATGACAGCGACCGCGCTCGATCTCCGCTGGGAGAAGCTCACGAACCGCGATGGCCCGGCAGACGGAGCCATTTTGTATGGCGTGGTGACCACAGGCGTCTATTGCCGCCCTGGCTGCCCCTCTCGCCTGCCGCACAAGGAGAACATCCGGTTTTTCGCGTCGCGAGAGGAGGCGGAGCGCGCGGGCTTTCGGCCGTGCAAGCGTTGCCAGCCGGATCGCGCGCCTCTTGCGGAGCGCCAGGCGGAGGCGGTCTCGAAGGCTTGTGCTTTGATCGAGGCAGTGGACGGGCGGCCGGACTTCGATGGGGTTGCGAGGGCGGTTGGGATGAGCCGGCATCACTTCCATCGGGTTTTCAAGCAAACGACGGGCGTAACGCCAGGAGTTTATTTCAACGCCCGCCGCAGGGCGCGCGCCCTCGACGAACTCAGCGGCGCCAAAACGGTCACCGAGGCGATCTATGGCGCGGGCTATAGCTCGTCCAGCCGCTTTTACGAGACCTGCGCCCCTCAACTCGGTCTGAAGCCCAGCGCGTTCGCAAAGGGAGGGCCCGGCGAGGTCATCCGGTTCGCCGTGGGAGAATGCTCGCTGGGCAGCATCCTCGTCGCCGCCACCGCGCAAGGGATTTGCGCCATTCAATTCGGCGACGCGCCTGAGCCTCTCATCGAAGCATTGCGGGGGCGATTTCCGAAAGCGGAGCTGAGAGGCGGCGACGCTGATTTCGAGCGCGTCGTGGCCCATGTCATCGGCCTCGTCGAAGAGCCGAAGCGCGCTTTCGATCTGCCGCTTCATGTGCGCGGCACCGCGTTTCAGCAAAGGGTGTGGGAGGTGCTGCGCAGCATTCCGCCCGGCGAAACCATGACCTACGCCGAGGTGGCCGCCAAGGCCGGATGCGCGAGCGCGGTTCGAGCCGTCGCAAGCGCCTGCGCCGCGAACAAAATTGCCGTCGCTATCCCGTGCCATCGAGTTGTGCGGACTGGCGGCGCACTCTCGGGCTATCGATGGGGCGTCGAACGCAAGGCCGCGCTTCTCAAGCGCGAGGGCGCGTTATGAGCGGCGCCTCGTCTCCGGTTTTCCTGGTGTTGGGCGGGGCGCGATCCGGGAAGAGCGCTTACGCGGAGCAACTCATCCGCTCGTTGCCCGCCCCCTGGATTTATTGCGCGACGGCGCAAGCGCTGGACGACGAGATGGCCGACCGCATTGCGCATCATCAGGCGAGGCGCGGCGAGGGATGGATCACGCTCGAAACGCCGCTCGACCTCGCCGAAGCGCTGGCGGCGCACACCCATCCGATCCTCGTCGATTGCCTCACGCTTTGGCTGACGAACATCATGCTGGCCGGAAAGGATGTGACAGCCGAGACCGCGAAGCTGCTCGCCGTTGCGAAAGCCTCGAAAGCGCCAATCGTCTTCGTCTCGAACGAGGTCGGCCTCGGCATCGTGCCCGACAACGCGCTCGCCCGCGAGTTCCGCGACCACGCCGGGCGCCTCAACCAGGACGTCGCAAAAATCTCCGGCCATGTGGTGTTCATGGCCGCAGGCCTGCCCATGGTCTTGAAAGGCGAATGACAACCGGCCTTTGCGATATCATCCTCTCAGGACTCAAATCATGAGAGGCTGAAAAGGTGTTCGGAAAGACTGTTGCATCGCCGTACGATATCGATCCGCGGTTCTACGAGCGCGGCGGCCGCATCGACGTGGCGCGGGAGGCCTATCCGGAGGCGCCGGAGCCGTGGATCGACCTTTCAACCGCCATCAGCCCGTGGAGCTATCCGTTTCCTCCTCTGTCCGAGAGCGAGGTGCACCGCTATCCCGATGCGGCGGCATTGCAGCGCCTGACAGCGACGGCGCGCAAGGCTTATCGGGCGCCTTCAGTCGCCGACGCTGTTCCTCTGCCGGGAGTAGGGGCGGGCGTTGGCATTCTGCCTTGGCTCTTCCGCGAGCCGAAGCGGGTGGCGATCCTCGAGCCCGGGCATGCGGGTCATGCCGCGGCGTGGGAGGCGGCAGGGCATTCGGTCTCACAAATCGAGGCGCTGGACCGCGCGGGCAAAGCGGCCATCCTCATCGTCGTGAACCCCAGTCGTGTCGACGGCCGCCTGATCGCCCATGCAGATCTGGCAGCGGCATTGCCGCCGCTCAAACGGCGCGATGGATTGCTCATCGTCGATGAGACCCTCGCCGACGCTGATCCAAATCATTCGCTTCTCCCTGACGTGGCGCGCCTCGACTACACGCTCGTCTTGAGGTCGCTCGGCGGGTTCTACGGGGCGGCCGGGATCGGGCTGGGCTTTGCCGTTACATCGCATCCAATCGCCGAACGGCTGAGGGCGGCGCTCGGGGCGTGGCCGGTTTCGGCGCAGGCGCTGGCTTTTGGGGAGGCTGCGCTCGCCAGCAGCGCATGGGCCGACACCCAACGCGCAAGGCTGAACCAGGCCGCGAACGAGTTGAACGCCGTGCTTGAGGTCGCCGGGCTTCGCATTCTAGGCGGCGCAGCTTTGTTCCGGCTTGCCCGATCCACCGCTGCAAGTGAGCTTTTCAAGGGCCTTGCCTCTCAGGGCATCTTGACGCGCCCATTCAGGGACCGCAGCGCTTTGCGTTTCGGACTGGCGCGGGATGAAGAAGAATTGTCCCGCATCCGGCGTGCCCTGGCGCCTTCGTGAGATATATCTCAGGTTATGGGGCGTGGCGGCTTTGAACTCTACTTAACGGGGTCTAAATACTTCAAACTTGTTCCGACCGGGAACAGAAAAAATTTGATGGAATAAGTAGCAGACCAAAGCCGTTCTTTTTGAAAGCAGCATATTGCCCCACATGATGTGCTGCTTTAAAGAGGCGGCAAGCTAACCCGCATGCCGTCTCTTTTTTTCGTTCCTCCCCACGCTTGACCGGGGTGCGGCAAAGAGTGCAGAAAAGCGCGGTCTCAATCGGGAAGGAGATCGCCATGAATGCGCCGGCTTACGATCCGAACAATATTTTCGCCAAGATTCTGCGCCGGGAGGCCCCCTGCCACTTCGTGTGCGAGGATTCGGATACTTTCGTTTTCATGGACATCATGCCCCGCTCGGATGGGCATGCGCTCGTCGTCCCGAAGCACCCGGTTCGCAATATTCTTGACGCCCCGCAAAGCATCCTCACCCCGCTCATTCAGATGACGCAGAAAGTGGCGATCGCGGCCAAAGAAGCTTTCGGCGCCGACGGCGTTACCGTGACGCAGTTCTCAGAACCCGCTGGCGGACAGGTGGTGTTTCATCTCCATGTTCATGTCATCCCCCGTTTTGACGGCGTGGCTCTGCGTTCCGGGGGCGTCATCGGGGATAGCGCTCTCCTGGCGGCCCATGCCGATAAGCTCAAGGCCGCAATGGGTTGATTTGCCCGGCGCCCAATCAGGGCGAGAACACCCTGAGCCCGATGATCGAGCCCAAGAGCGTCGCTAGGAAGACAAAGCGCGGGACGCTCACCGGTTCGTTGAAAAGCGCCACGCCAACGAGCAGCGTGCCGGCCGCGCCAATGCCGACCCATACCGCGTAGGCCGTTCCAAGCGGTATTTCCCCCATCGCCCTTTGCAGCGAGAGAAAACTTAAGGCCGCGCAGGTGAAGAACGCCAGGCTCGGCCCGAGCCTCGAAAAGCCGTCCGACAGGCGCAGCGCGGTTGTGAAGCCGACTTCCAGGAAACCTGCAAGCAATAGGTATGTCCAAGCCAAGACCCAAATCCCGTTTTCGCGTAAATCCGCACATCATGCTCGCGCGCATGACAGCATGATGACTAATGCTTGAGAAAGATAGAAGGGTGGCTCACGTCAAGAGGCGACCCGCCACGGCGAGGTCACGAGTTCGCGCGGATCAACTCCCGTCATATTCGGCCCAGCAATCAGGCGTCTCGAATACTCTTACAGCCTCAAGGCTTGGAAGCGCTGTTTTCACGCGCTCCCAAATCCAGATGGCGATGTTTTCCGCGGTCGGGTTCTCAAGGCCTGCAATCTCATTCAGGCAGTGATGATCGACTTGCTTGAGCAAGGGGCCAAATGCCGCCTCGATCTCAAAAAAATCCACGAGAAAGCCTGTTTCTGGATCGACCGGACCCTTAAGCTGCAGTTCCACGCGGTACGAATGTCCGTGCAGGCGGTGACAAGGATGCGCGTGCTTCACTCTGGGGAGGCGATGCGCCGCCTCAAACCTGAACGCCTGCGTAATTTTCATAGATAGATGGTCCTCACCCCTGTTTCTTGCCGGGAGCGCTCCTATTAGTCACAGAAAGCGCTCGGGGCAAGAGGACCATGTTGAGGAATGGGAGTCGAGCGGCGGAGAGGGACAAGCCGCCGGACGCTTACGCTAGGCCCCTGCTGCGAGTTCCGTCGGGTATTGGAGTGGGTTACGAGAGCTTATCTTGCTGATTTGCTCCCGGCCCTTGCGGCTGGAAAGCCACCGCATAGCGTCTTCCTCGGTGTGGAAGCAGTAAGGAAGTATATGAACACGGCCCTTTCCGGCGGGCACGACAAGTTCAAAAGTACCGTCGTCCGCCGCGCGTAGATAGGGTTGAGAAGCCATTTGTATTACCTCGAGTTAGGGCAGATTGTCGCCTCAATCATAAGAGAAACAAGGCAGACGTTTCATAGTTCCGCCGCAAGTTTGACTGGACAGGACCATTTCAATCGCCCCACTCGATCGTAGAGGGTACTGTTACCGTAAATTTTTGTTCATCTTAAGAGAAATTTGCGACAATTTTAATTTCTAAAGAGGTAGACTTGTGTGATCGATGCCACGATATTTCCGCGTAAGCGCTTCCTCATGGCGGGGATTTACTGTGAACCAATACCTTTGAAGATTATCTTGCCGCCGCCGCCGCGATTGATGCGGCTTTTTTAATGTTTCGTTAACTAAAGGGCGGCTCGTCGGGCGAGCAGAAACACCCTTATCGCCGCCGACAGGCCCGCAGGTTCCCGGGATGCGTCGATCGCCGCAACAAGCGCGGTCACTGTAAGGCCCATTTCCGTGGCAGCGGTTTTGAGCTCGCCCCAGAATGCGTCTTCGAGCGTGATCGACGTGCGATGTCCCGCAATCGTGAGCGAGCGTTTTTTCGGCAGCGCAAGGGCAGGATCGAGGGAGACCCGAACCGCATCAAGGCTCGCAGCGTTTCGCGCCACGGCCTATTCGCTGGGCTTGATCATGAGCTCGGGCTTCATGAGGGCGTTGAACTCTTCCTCCGTTACGTAGCCTAAACCGAGCGCTTCTTCCCGCAGCGTCGTTCCCTTCTTGTGGGCCGTTTTCGCGATATAGGCTGCCTTGTCGTAACCGATCTTCGGCGCGAGCGCGGTGACCAGCATCAGCGAGCGTTCGAGCAACTCGGTCACGCGCTTTTCGTTGACGACGATGCCCGTGACGCAATTATCGGTAAAGCTTCTGGCCGCGTCGGCGATCAGCCGGATCGATTGCATAAGATTGCAGATGATGACCGGCTTGAAAACATTGAGCTCGAAATGGCCCTGGCTGGCGGCGATGGTGATCGTGGTGTGATTGCCCATGACCTGCGTGCACACCATGGTCAAGGCCTCGCACTGGGTCGGGTTGACCTTGCCCGGCATGATCGAGGAACCCGGCTCATTTTCCGGAAGAGAGATTTCCGAAATGCCGGAGCGCGGCCCGGAGCCCATAAGGCGAATGTCGTTGGCGATCTTGAACAGGCTGACGGCAAGAGCATTCAGCGCGCCGGAAAGTTCCACCTCCGCGTCGTTCATGGAAAGCGCCTCGAACTTGTTCGGCGCTGTCTCGAACGGCAGCCCCGTCTCGCGCGCCACCTCTTCGGCGAAACGCTCGGCAAACCCGGCAGGACAATTGAGGCCGGTTCCGACCGCGGTTCCGCCCTGTGCCAGGAGATAGATGCGGGGCATCGCGCCTTTTACACGCTCCACTCCATAGCGCACCGCGGTCGCATATCCGGAGAACTCCTGGCCGAGTGTGACCGGGGTCGCGTCCTGCATATGGGTGCGGCCGATCTTGATGATAGGACTGAACTCCGCGGTCTTTTGCTCAAGAACGCTCGCAAGGTGCTCCACCGCGGGCAGGAGCGAGCGCTCGATCTGGATGGCGGCTGCGATGTGCATGGCCGTCGGGAATGTGTCGTTCGAAGATTGCGAGCGGTTCACATGGTCGTTGGGATGCACGGGCTTCTTCGAGCCCATCACCCCGCCGAGCATCTCGATGGCGCGATTCGAGATGACCTCGTTCGCGTTCATGTTGCTTTGCGTGCCTGAGCCGGTCTGCCAAACCACAAGGGGAAACTCCTCATCGAGCTTGCCGTCGATCACCTCTTGCGCTGCCGCGACGATGGTGTCCGCGAG
Organism: uncultured Alphaproteobacteria bacterium; assembly: GCA_963764115.1. GTDB lineage: Bacteria > Pseudomonadota > Alphaproteobacteria > Rhizobiales > Rhodomicrobiaceae > Rhodomicrobium. Next base: position 234,344 of record CAVXRT010000040.1, on the reverse strand, counting down.
AGCCCTGTCGAGCTGGCCGAGCGCGGCATTCGTCTCCGCCGCGCACTTTTTGACAAGGCCGAGCGCATGGATGAGCGGGATCGGCATTCTTTCCCCGCCGATTTTGAAGTTGCCGAGGCTCCGCTGGGTCTGGGCGCCCCAGTAATGGTTGGCTGGCACTTCGATGGGGCCGAAAGTATCGGTTTCCGTGCGCGTGGCTTGGGAAGGGGCGGTTCCGGTGGAGGTCATGGCGGCTCGCTCTTGGCAGGGTGATAAAACTTTCTATCACGCGAGCGCGCCCAGCACCATCGGTCGAGATGCGCTCCAAGCGGAGGAAAATGTCCCGGCAATGTGAGTGCCGGAACATTTCCGCTCAGTGGCCGAAATCAGTGAGAGCCGTGTTGTGAAGGCTCGCGGCGTTCTTCAGCGCCGCTATTCATAGGATTTTCCTTGGGGCGGTTGCCCCAGGCCATTTCCTTCGCCTCCGATTGTAACTGGCGCCCCATTTGCTCTCCCGCCGATTGTGTCTCGCGCACCGTCGATTCGGCGTCATGAGTAGCTTTCGCTGCGAGGCCGCTCAGTTTCTGCATGCTTTCCTGGTAGTGATCGAAGGCATGCTCGATAAACTCGGTCTGGACATCCACGAATTGTTTGGGCAGATCGAAATATTCGTCGAGCCGGTTATCCCAAAGATCGAGCCACGTCCGATTGACAGATACGGCATAGTGAAAAGCGGCGTTAGCCATTCGCGTTGCATTTTCCGTGGCGGCACGCTGTGCATCCAGCATCGCCTTCGCACCCGGCAACTGCATTCCGTCCGAACCATTGGTTTCCCGATTCCATTGCATTCCACGTACTCCTTTGGTTTGGGTTCGTGCCAGAACCAATACAGAAAGCAATTGTTCCGTGTTTGATGTCATTTTAGAGAGGTCTTAAACTTAAATACTTCAAGTATAGCGGCATGTTGACGCATATAAATACTTTAAATCTGGACGTAAATTGCGAGAGAGGGATTTACACGTCTGTAACAGCTCCGTCCCCTTGCTAAGACATTGAATATGTGATGGTTTTCTCCCCGCGAGCGTGGCCGGGGCGCTGTCCTATACTTCTTTTTGATAAGAGGCAAAAAAAAGGTCTTGACCTCGGGGCCGATATGGCCACTTAAAGCACCTTGTTTGCGAAACGATTGCGCCAATAAAGGGCGCCGGGGAGGTGACTTCTGCTCATAAAGGCTGCGCTTTGAGGCTTAGCGCCTGCGTATGCTGATCGTGCAGAAATAGCCTGCCTGGCAAACTCCGCTTCGCGCGGTGAAGCGTTCGTCAGCAGCATCGGATTAACTCTTAAATGGGAGGTCCCATGCGATGGACATTTACCCGACGCCTGCGGAGGTGCTCCGCGACGTTCTAGTAGACCGCCCTGTTCTCGGCTTCCGTCCTCATGCGGCTAATCGCGCGGCGAAGTGGTTTGTCGACCACTTCCCGGGTGAAACGCTGTATGCGGTGAAGGCGAACGACTCCCCTGCGGTTCTCAATACCCTGTTCGACGCCGGTATCCGTCACTTCGACGTAGCTTCCCTCTCGGAACTGCGCACGATGGCGAAGTTTCCGGGGGCGATCATGCACGTCATGCATCCGGTGAAGCCTCGGCGTTTTATAGCCGAAGCCTATCACGAGTTTGGCGTGCGAACTTTCGCGCTCGACTCCGAGGCGGAGTTGGAAAAGATCGCGGCCGCAACGGGCAATGCAACGGATTTGACGCTTGTCGTTCGGCTCGCATGTCCTTCCACTTTCAGCGAAATTTCGCTTGAAGGAAAGTTCGGCGCCCCCTGGAGCGAGGCCCCTGATCTGATCCGCCGCGCTCGTCAGCAGGCGGAACTGCTGGGGATCAGCTTCCATGTGGGTTCGCAGACAATGTGCCCAACGGGGTACGGTCAGGCTTTGCGAAATGTTTCGCAGCAGATCGTACGCGCCGCGACGCTCGTTGATATTATCGACGTGGGCGGAGGATTTCCTGCCCGCTATCCCGGCATGGACCCGCAACCGCTTGAGACGTATGTTGAGGAAATCAGCGCCGCTTTCGACAGGATGGCGGTCGGATACACCTGCCAGCTCTGGTGTGAGCCTGGGCGGGCGCTGGCGGCCGAGGCCGAGTCAGTCATCGTGAAGGTGGATGCGCGCCGCAAGGACACGCTCTACATCAACGATGGCGCGTTCGGCACGCTTTACGACGCAGCTCACTGCAAGTGGGTTTTCCCGACGAGGGCCTTCAGCGCCGAGGGCGAGCCTGTGAACTGCCGGGCCGTAAAGACTTTCGATTTTTACGGCCCAACTTGCGACAGTGCCGACTATCTGCCTGGGCCATTCCTTTTGCCCGATCGCATCGGGGAGGGGGACTACATTGAGGTCGGCAACATCGGGGCGTATGGCCGGGTCATGGCGAGCCATTTCAATGGCTACGGCTACTATGACGAGGTCATTCTGCAGGATGAGCCGATGATGTCCATGTATGCGGAGGAAGCGGACGAGCAGATGATCTCCGCTGCGCGCTAACCGGTGAGCATGGCCGCGCTGCGGCCATGCGGTTGTCTGTCTTCAAAGCGGGTCCCTCTAGACCGGGTGGGGAAGCTTGGCGTCCCGTTAACGGGATTCGCTCTCGTTCGCGTAGTATGTGGACCATCCGGGGACTTCTCTAAGGGAACGAAGCGCCTCGCATTCGGCAAAGATCCAGCTCTGCCGCGTCCTCGCATAAAAGGATTAGCCGCGCCAACTGGCGGTAAGCCGGAACGCACCAGCAAACTTCCTCAGCACTCTGCCGGCGCACGAGCATCCTATATCTGCTGAGACAAGCCTGGGCCAGCGGCAGCGTCTGAGAGGCTTCTTTATCTGACCTTTCGTTACCGTCCTCGCAACCAGATCAACTCATAAGCACTCAAATTTACAGATTAACTGTGAGCAGGGTTTAAGGTTGCGTTCATAGTCAGCAATGCCATAGTGCAATCAGCAGTTGTGTAGTTGCGAGGGGTGGCGCTATGTTAGAGTCCTCAAAAATTCCAGCCTCTCTGTATAAAAAAGCGGAAGAGACGAAATCGATTGGTGCGCGAATACCCAAGCCGAAATGGCTTTCGAGAAAAGTTCTCGCAGACATGAGCTTGCTGTATGATATGGCGTCAATCATTTGCAGTGCGTGGGCTGCATATTATTTCTACCTTGTCGCCTATCTGGATAGCGCGATAGATAGCAAGGGTTACTTTTTAATCGTGATGATAGTCGCCGCGCTGTTCTACATGATAGCTCGGCAACGCGGCCAATACGATGAACAAATGGATTTCCGTTTTACAGCGCAGATGTCTACGCTGATCTCTGTTTGCGCCATAACACTTGCGTCGGCGTTCAGTGTGGTCTTCTTCCTGAAGATACAGACCGAGTTCTCGCGTATTTGGGTTCTTTTGTGGATGGGAATTCTGTTTTCCTCTCTTGCGATCGGCCGGGCTCTGCTCAGCGGTTACGCAGAGGCGCTTATGCGCAATGGCATGCTGAGGAGATCAGTTGCCTTGGTGGGGTCCGGGAAACAGTTCATGGCGGCAAAGGAGGCCCTTCAGCAGGAGGCTAATCACTTCAGTCTCATCAGCGCTCTCAATCTCGGTGCTCCCGACGCCTTGTCATTCGATAGCGCCCGGCTTGCGCAGGAGATCGGCCCGTTCATAAAGGAAGCCCAGGACAAACACGTCGACGGCGTGATGATCGCCTTGCCATCCAGCATGGGGCTCGAGCTCGAGAAGATCGTGACGCAGGTGCAGATGCTGCCCGTGGATGTCCAGGTCGTTCCAGATTTCGGCGGGGCGAACATATCCGCACGATACGTGCAAAAGATCGGAAATGCGCCTGTTATAACAACCATCTCGAAGCCCATCACGGAATGGGGCGCCTTTCTTAAGATGATCGAGGATTACGTGATTGGCGCGGCATGCCTGATGTTGGCCCTGCCCGCGATGGTGATCGTCGCTCTCGCGATCAAACTGGATAGCCCTGGCCCGGTGTTTTTCCGTCAGCGCCGGCATGGGTACAACCACCGCGTGATACAAGTGCTGAAGTTCCGCACTATGCGGGTTCTTGAGGACGGGGACGCTGTCAAGCAGGCGACGAAGAACGACAGCCGGGTCACACGGGTTGGCGCTTTCCTTCGCCGCACGAGCCTCGATGAGTTGCCCCAATTCTGGAATGTCATTCGCGGAGAAATGTCCGTCGTCGGACCGAGACCTCATGCTCTTGCTCACAATACTTATTACGGCAAGCTCATTGAGAAATATGCCAACCGGCATCGCGTTAAGCCCGGCATCACGGGCTGGGCGCAGGTGCACGGCTTCAGGGGTGAAACCACCGATCCCGATATGATGGCGAAACGCATTCGTTACGATCTCGAGTATATCGAGAACTGGTCGATCTGGCTCGATCTGAAAATAGTGATCATGACGCCTTTGTTCGGGGTGTTCCGCCGCGCGGCTTACTGAGGAAGCGCATCCATCGTAACTGGAAGGGGGGCTCGCCCCCCTTTTGTGTGTCCCGCTCGATCTCTTGGCCTACGGCGCGGTGACTGCATTGCCAGTTCCAATATAGGCAGCGGCGTGTCTCGTGACGGCTGCATCGAGCGTAACTGTTGCGGCGCCGCCAGTTATAGCGGTGGCGTAGTTGATGAACTTCACGACTTCCACAGAATGGGCGTTGGCGGCGTAGAGCACATCCTTGCTACGCATTGGGAATTGCTGTGCGAAGAAATAGCTCGACGGATCCCTGAAGTTTGAGCGATAGACGGTCGGGATCAGCTTCTGGTCGGGCCGGAAACAGCTCATGTCGACGCCGATGGCCTCAAGCGCCTCGCGCGATTTGAGCCGGTACAAAAACACCTCAGCTGGATTGGATTGATAGTCAAGCAGACCGCCCGCCTTGCCCACGGCTTCGGCAAGCGTGAGATGATCCTGATCGAAGGTAAATAGGCTTGAGAGGCCCGTGAGCGCCGAGGAAGCCCCAACGCCGGTGGCTACACCGACCGCACCAAGCGCGACGAAGCGGCGCTGCTCATGATAAACATATATGGCGTCACCCGGGGCAGCGTAGATGTTCTCTTCGGGATACCTGATGAGATTGTTGAAATAGATGGTCGCCTTCCGTCCCCGCCTCTGCAGCGTGACATAAGTCTCATAGCCCGGGAAATGCGGACCACCGGCCTGGGTAATGACATCGAGGATGCGCTCGCCATTCTGGGTGAGACGGACTTTTCTCGGCTGGTTCACATCGCCGAATACCGAAACGGAACTCGCATTTTGCTCGGTGATGGTCACGACAACTTTCGGATCGATGGCCCGGTCGGCTAAGCGTTCTTCGACCTCCCGCTCGACCTGCTGGATCGACTTTCCAGCTACCTTGATATCTCCCCCGTAAGGCACCGCAATCGCGCCATTGTAACCGACGGACATCGGCGGAAGAGTTACATAATTGCCTGGCCGGGTTCCGGAATCGGCCGGAATGAAGAGGCCGCCGCTTTTCGATTCAAAAAGGGTCAGTTGCAAAACATCGCCGGCGCCAATGAGGACCGCAGGCGCCGGCCCCTTTCCGTTGCCGAAGCTGACATGAAGCGAGCCGCCATCGGTATCAGGAATATGTTTGACGACCATGGCATCGAGATCGACAAGCGCATAGGCATAGGCGACAGATTCAGTTGGACGCACAGCGACAGCCGTAGCTCCCTGGACGATAGCAGCCTCAGAGGGGCCGTTACGCGGCAATTCCGAGCAGGATGCGGTCGCAAAACAAAGCGACACCGTACCGGCGAAAATCAAAGGTCGCATTGAGCAAATCCATTATCGAACGCCTTCGGGACCTTGAGCAAACGCGACTTTGATGCGATACAACCTCAAGTTGAGAAAGTTACAGATTTGCCTAGACCGATTCGCGCCAGCCGCCAATTTAAGGCCTGGTTCAAGCGCCGCGGGGATGGCGGTATACGCTCGATGTGTTGTAAATTTGCTTGTCCCGTTGGTAGCCAGCTCAAAAATCGCAATCCAACGCGATAGGAGCGTTCTTGCTGCGCGGCTTTCAAAAGACTGCACTTTTTATCTATGTTATTAACTGTAAAAGCAGTTCGCTATTGTTCAACTGCTCTGACTTCTTCAATGTAAGGTGCAGGGGGCAGTAGAAGTTAAGGGATTGCAAATGAGCGCCGCGTCAACTGTGTCGGTTATATTAGTGAATTACAACACAAAGGACATGACCTCGGAATGCGTTCAATCAATATTTGATAAAATCAAGTATAAATATCTGGAAGTCATCTTGGTCGATAACGCATCGCACGATGGGTCCGTCGCTGCTTTAAGAGAGAAGTTTCCGAACCTGAAGGTGATTGCCTCGGATGAGAACCTGGGGTTTGGGGCCGCTAACAATCTAGCGGCGAAGAACTCGAAAGGCGACTATGTCCTCCTGCTGAACACAGACATGGTTATTCTCGACGACGTGGTCGAGCATCTGATGGAGTTCGTTGAACGCCATCCTGATGCGGGGGTCTGGGGAGGCCGAACCGTCTTCGCCGATGGGGCTTTGAATCCGGCCTCCTGCTGGGGGAGAATGACGCTATGGAGCGTCTTTTGCGCCGTCTCTGGGTTGAGGTCGATGTTTCCCAAAAGCATGCTCTTCAATCCTGAAGGGTATGGCGGGTGGCAGCGCGACACGGTCAGGGAAGTGGACATCGTCACAGGCTGTCTCCTGCTGATGAGGCGCGATATCTGGGAACGGCTCGGAGGCTTCGATCCAATATTCTTCATGTATGGCGAAGATGCGGATCTGTGCCTTCGCGCGAAGGCGATCGGCTGCCGCCCCATGGTAACGCCGGACGCGGCTGTCGTTCATTATGGCGGGGCTTCAGAACCGATGCTCGTTCGAAAGGAAACAAGGCTCCTCGCCGCCAAGGTTACCCTGATCAAGCGCCACTGGCGTCAGCCCGAGCAAGTCCTGGGCTTGGTTCTGCTCCGGCTGCTTCCCTATTCGAGAGCGATAGCTTTCTCGGCTTTGGCGGCTCTGGGCAATCTCAAGCTCAGCAAGAGCGCCGAACTCTGGAAAACCATCATCGCACGCAAGCAGGACTGGATATTCGGGTTTAGCTCCTAGAGTGCGTCCGGAAAAGTGCGAAGCGGTTTTCCGATAAGACGCACGACAAAACAAAAACTTAGAGCCCGTTTGATTCCATCAAAAGCGGATAGGCTCTAAGTCCGGCGTAGTGCTGAGGTGGAGGCGACTTGCCACGGGCGAGGGCCTTTTGCTGCAATCCCATCTGGTCACGAAACAGAGGCAAGAAATGTCTGGCCAAGGATACGAAGTTGAACATAGTTCAGCAGACTTGAATTATGTCGTGTGGGCTCTCAGGCGTCATCGCGTACTGCTGTCGCTTTGTCTTATTGCCGGCATCCTCGGCGCTTATCTGTTCCTGACATTCGTGCCGCCCAAATACAAGGCATCGGCCCAAATGATATTCGATCCAGGGGCCGAGCAAGTCATTGGGACGGAATCGGGTCTGACGTCCAGCGCGCTTTCACTGCGATCGCTCGACAGGCTTATTGCGCTGCTGGAGTCTCCAAGCATTCTCAAGCACGTCGCCGAGAAGCTGGTCGCCGATGGGGACGCGGGCAAGGCGAAGAATCCGGGGACGGCGCTTCAGCGGATCCTGGCTGCTCCCGGGCTGAATGCAGAAACCCGCGTTCGCCGTCTCACCGGGCAACTGCAGCGGGATCTCAAAGTGAAGACCGAGGCAGGGCAGGAAATCATCACGGTGGACTATTCCTCCAAGAGCGCCGAGGAAGCCGCCGACGTTGCGAACCTGATTGTCGAGGCCTTCATCCAGGATCGTATCGATTTACGGCGGGGGGCCATCACCCAGGCGACCCGCTGGCTGGAGGAGCAGCTAGGCGAGTTACGGGATAGGCTCAGCGCGGCTGATAAAAAGATAGAAGCCTATAAGCTTCAGCATAAGCTGGATAATGACGCGGCGGCAGCCATCGCAGGAGTGCAGTTGCGCGAGCTTCAGCGGGAAAGGGAAGCCATCAAAACCTTGTATGAGAGTATGCTGAACAAGGCCGGGCAAATCGCCGCCCAGCAGAAGATGGCCACATCGGAGTTCAGGGTATTGTTGGACGCCGTCGCGCCCGAGCAGCCGAAACTCAGTCCCGTCTTGATCTGGGGCGTTGGCGCCGGGCTTGGACTGGCTCTTGGCATCTTCATTTCATTCATGCTCGAATATTTCGATGACAGGCTCATCCAGCTCCATGGTGTCGAGAAAAAGCTGCCTGCGAACGTGTTGGCTCGGGTGCCCGCCATCCGCGCAATCGATGACAGCACTGGCCATGCGAGGCAGGTCGGCCTTAACGGAGGGCGGTTCCTCCGCTTTGCAAAGGACAATCCGCAATCGCTGTTCACAGATTGCCTTGTCGGCGCCAAGATCGCGATGGGCGATTTCGACACGAAGAGTGTGGTTATGATCACGTCTCCGATGCAAGGCGAAGGTAAAACGCAGATTGCAGCCAATCTGGCGAGCCTGTCGGCATTGCTCGGGAAAAAGACATTGCTGATCGACCTCGATGCCCGGAAAGGCCTGGCAGGCAATGGACTCGCTCGTGCAACTGGCGCGGGGAATCCGCAACTGCAGTCATTCCTGGAAGCCAGCGGCATGAGCCAGTTCATCTCCGCAGCGACCGAGGCGGACGACTATGACATCATACGGCCGAGGGCCTGTGATGACGCTATTTGGCTGCGCCTGATGAGGCCGCAGATGCGCGAGCTGCTGGATTTCGCAAGAGACAACTATGATTGTGTATGGATAGACACCGCTCCAGCCCTGGTGTTCCCTGATGCATCGATCCTGGCGAAATATACCGATAAGGTCGTGATCGTAGGGGCATGGTCCAAGACGTCTGTCAAGCAACTCAAAGAGACCATAGATCTTATGCGAAATGGCGGCGGCGACGTCGCTGGCGTCATTATCAACAAGGTCAAAGTCGACAGGCTCATATCGGCGGCGATGGCTTCTTACAAGGATTACTATGCCGGCATCGCAAAAAGTGCTCGCCCTCTGAAGACTGCGGCCGCGCCGGAAAGCAAGGCATCCAAGGAAGCCGGTCCGAATTCGACAAAAGTGGCCGAGGCCGTCCTTCTCTGACGGGGCAGGCGCGCGGCGCACTTGCCTCCAAGGGAAACATCGCTTGAAGTTGTAGCTGCTACAGGACCATGAAATGACCGCTGACGTGCTGAAGACATTCTACGAAGCCAAGGAGAAGGCCTACTTCAACCATGCGAGGTCGGACGTCTTGCCCTTGTTGCCCAACTCCTTTTCGAGGGTCTTCGAGATAGGGTGCGGGAATGGAGCAACGCTCCGCGAGTTGCAGCGGAAATACAAGCTCGACTTCTGCGGCGGCATCGACATAGCCCCGCAATCGGCGGAACGCTTGCGGCCGGACGTGGACCTCGCGCTCTCCGGAAACATCGAGCAAACCGACCTGCCCGACGAGGTGCGCAAGATTGACGTCATCCTGTGTCTGGATGTGTTGGAGCATCTTGTGGACCCATGGAGCGTTCTCAAAAAGCTCCACGGTAGACTTTCGGAAAATGGCGTCATCATCGCAAGCATCCCGAATGTGAGATATTTCAAGGTAAGCATGCCGTTGCTTTTTGCGGGTCAGTGGCAGTTGCAGGACGCCGGCATCCTGGATCGCACCCATCTGAGGTTTTTCGTCAAGGAGACTGTGGTCGAGTTGATGACGTCGTCGGGACTGCACCTGCACAGCATAAAGCCGAAGGGCTTGGAGCCCCCCCGAAAAATCCGGTTTGTTAATCTCGCAACTTTCGGTCTTTTTGAAAACCTGCTGGCTGAGCAATATCTTATCCGTGTCGGGACGAAGCCAGCAGAGTGAACGCGGAGAACTCGCGGAGGGAGACAACTGCCGGTCACAGCGAATCCCTTCGTGGCCTCACCGGCAAGGAATCCTCTAGCAGCCTGTCGACTAGGGGTAACTGCGCAATTATATGACCAGAATGAGCTTCGGAGTTCGAATTAACTGCTTGATGCAGGGCGATTATTCGAATTTATTGCGCAATGTTCTGCTTATGTTCTTAAGTCCGACAGGCTGCTAGCGAGCTTTCTCATGCCGCATCATAGTTTCAAGATAAAGCGTGTCGAAAGCATTCGGAATCCCCTTGTCGTCATGGCCGCCCTCCGAGGCGGCCATCCAGGATAATAATTTCCAAGCTTTTTGGATTTTGAGACTGGATGGCCGGGCCAAGCCGGCTATGACATCGGTTCCAGCTAATCGCAACACGCAGATTGCTGGAAAAGGCGAAAACCTAGCTCCATCCTTCGACAAGCTCAGCGACAAGGATGAGGTTGAGCGACATCAACGGCTCGCACCTCATGGTGAGCTTGTCGAACCATGGGCCACATCTTTTTCAGCAGCCTGCCCTAGGAGCAGCGCGCGTCCATTTGGATGCGGATAAGCCGCTCTAGCACTCTACAATCGATCAACTTTTCCGCCTTTATCGATTCCGGTTAAAGGCGAGTTGATCTAGCTGCAGGCTTCGGGCAGGAATGCGCGGGCAGGTTCAGATTGCTGCCCTGAACTGATGCTCTTTTTCCAAGGCTTCCGGCCATTTCTGGAATGGCAGTTTTACCAGACTCGCATTCGAGTATAGCCGGTCGGAAGTCACTTCCCTTCCGAGCCAGTTCGGCCTCTCGAAGACTTTATCTTCGTGGGGAAGTTCGATTTCGGCTACGACGAGTCCCAGGTTTTCCCCCTGAAAAACATCGATTTCCCAGACGAGATCCTGCCACGGAAGCTTGTAGCGCAGCTTCTCGATCACTCCACCCTCCCGCAAGCCGAGCAGCACTGCGCCATCTGCGAGTGGGATCTCATATTCGAACTCGAGACGCCGGATCTCGGCCACCGGGGATTTGAGGGTAAGCGTCGCCCTGGCTCTATCAATGATCCGCACGCGAAGCGAGAGCGAACCGTTACGTGTAAGGTAGCCCTGGCGAATTGATATGGGCCGCCCTGCAGCCGCACGCCACATGTCGTCCCGGACCAGGAATTTCCGTTCGATTTCGAAAGCCATCGCCCCGCTGCTACTCCAACGATATTCCACCGCTATCCGGAGATCCATGCGGGGTTCTTTTGAGTTCCGACTTTGGCATTCTGACCGAAATCGATAATGTTTACAACTTGGTCCTTAGGCAAAGCGAAATCAGCTGCCGCCTGAGCAACAACTGTTCGCATCGAGCCGCTGTGATGTTTTTTTAGGCTGACGGATTATACTTTGACCAGAGGAACAAGTTCGCCGGATACTTGAGCAAAGATAGGTTGTCAACGAGTGCTGTCTCGTTGGCAATCCTCATCGCAGTTTGGTCAATCCCATCGAGGTCTGACAGCCAATCGCTCCCGCGATCAGGCTGTCTTCTTTGGCGATGCTTTAGCCTTTGGCGCAGCGGCAGGTTTGACAAGGCCATCCAGCTTCTTGAAGTGCTCCGCAAGGAGATAATACACCGTCACCCGGCCTTTAGCGCGATCGGCTTTCATCTTCTCCATCACGGCATGAATGGCTTTGTCGAGGTCGGCGTCGCTTTCGGTAAGGGCGAGTTTCTTCTTGAGCCAGCTTTCGCGTACGGTTTTCAATTCGTCGGGATCGGTGCCCGCGACAAGCGAGGAGTTGCGATTGCGAAGCGCAATGCCGCAATGCCGTACGATGCCCGCCACCGCCTCTTCATTCACCTTGCTCGTATATTTCTTGATGTCGTCGATGTATTTCTGAGCGTCGTCAGCCATGTGCGTTTCCTTTCAATCCACCACGGCTAGGGAGATGGCCTTCAGCCTTGAGCGCCGCAAGAGCACTGTCAAGTAAGTTCCTGTAAAGGATGCGCCGTGGGGAGACTTTCACGGTCCGCATCGTCTTCTCACAGAACGAAGAGGAGGGCTCATGGGAACGCTCGCGGTTCCCCGGCGTTGTCCAGTCTCGAAAGCGGGCGATTCGAGCCCGCCGTGTGGTTCACATGAGTTTTGAAGAAGGGAACACCGCCATGGCTAAGGACACCATCCACGACATCAACTCCACCACTGACTACGCAGCTGACAAGGGGCAGACCGAAATCGAGCAGCTTCGCCAGCAGGTGAAGGACTTAACCGAGAAATATGGGTCGATAGCTCAAACAAAGCTCAGCGACGTGAAGGACAAGGTCCAGCAGAACGTGGGCGACATCGAGCAGCAGATCCGTGACAAGCCCATACAGGCGACGCTTGTCGCGGCGGGGGTGGGCTTCCTCGTTGGCGCGCTTTTGAGCCGTTGAAGAGGTAACGCCCATGTTAGGAACAGCTCTGAGGCTATTGGTCGCCGGTCAGGCGAGCCAGCGCTTGGGCGGTTACGTCAGAAACTTGACGAGACGGTATCTCGTGCTCGGGATAGCTGGGATACCCTTCCTCGCAGCGATAGCCTTCGGAATATTGGCCGGTTTCTGGGCTCTAACTTCGTGGACTCAAAACCCGACGTGGTCAGCCGTGATCATGGTTGGGATTTTAGTCTTGGTGGGCTTGCTGATCACGCTTATCGCCTTTGGAACTACAAGGGAGGAGACTCCCAGCGCTAGGCAGCTTGTCAGACAGCCCGGTCGGGCCTTTCAGACCCAATCCCCGACGGTCGACCTGGTCGCCAGGCAAATCGAGCATGCGGTCCAGCAATACGGCGCCGTGCGGGTGGCGACCGCCGCCGCGGCAGGGGGCCTGATCGCGGGGTTTCTTGCAAAGCGGTTCCGGCAAATCTAGGGCCGCCCCACGCCTACACACCACCATGGCCGGGTCTAACCCCGGCCATCCTTTTTGTCCTTCCCCTCCAAGGGTTGGGTGGTCGTCCTTGATCGGACGCGGGCCTCGATAGGCTTTTCTGCATGCACATTGGACCTCACTTTTATCCCCGGATTGGGCTTCCCGCTTGCGTTTGCCTCACGGATTTTCTTTGAGTAAGGATTGTACGAGAAAGCGCGTTGCCGGGAAGTTAATGGATAAGTCATTGATATTTAATATAGTTTTCAGAACAGACGGCGCTCCCAGCGCACGCGCAGGGCTGATTTCGGCGCGATCATGGTTAACATGGGAATCCGGGATTATATTTAACGGACTTTTCAGAGCCCATTTAATGCCAAAATTCCAGCATTAAATTCTATTTAATGGGCCGATCGGCAGAAAAAAAGCTGTTCACTTTCAATGCGTTGGAACCGCCTGTCTATCGCCCTCGTAGGCCTCGTTCTGCGCCGAATAAATGGATGGTTAAGCCTAATCGAGCGTAAATTGGACCGGAAATAAATGGGCCGCGCTCCCGTTAACCAGTTTCAAATTAACGCTTAGCGCTGCGAACGAACCATTAACCACGAGGCATAAGGCGGGCGCCGTCGGGGAGATGTCAGCGGCCAGATGGGCGAGAAGCACTCCTGCATTCAATTGGCGCGGGCACGCGGTTCAGCTTGCGCCGCTACGGCTCCGATATTACGCACGACGCGCCAGGCAGGACGCAGAGGGCGTTGGAGGTTGGATGCCCCCGCTGCTGCCCGTCATGGCGCGAGGGCATCACGACGTCGCCCGCAACCGCGCCAGCACCTTGAGCCCCGCATAGCCATCAGCAGGCATCATACCGGCCTTGACCTGGAAATCCCGGATCGCTTTCATGGTGTCCTTGCCGACACGGCCATCAGTCCCATCGGTGTTGAATCCGAGCGCGGTAAGGCGGCGCTGGATCTCCTGGACCTCTGCGAGCGTGGGCGACCGCTCGCCGCCTGGGAATGGCTGCACAAACGGCTCCTCGCCGCGTATCCGGTCGCCAAGATGGCAGACGGCAAGGGCATAGGTATTCGCGGGATTATAGGACTTCACCGCATCGAAATTATGCGTCAGCAAAAACACCGGGCCGCCAGGAACCGGCTGCCAAAGGCGAGCCATTTCGGAAGGCCTGGGAAAGGGCTTCCCATTAGCCCGGCGCACGCCGCGCGACTGCCAACTCGCGATGGAGCGCATTCCACCGCCGGCCGGCGCCCCTGCTAGCAGAACCTCGTATCCCCAACCCTCGCCTCGGCGGTACTTTCCGCGTTTTTCGAGATATTGCGCCGTTCCGGCAATCGCGTCGTCGGGCTTGCCAAAGGGCGAAATCCGCCCGTCGCCGTCGAAATCGACGCCCATGTTGAGCCAGACTTCGGGCATCCACTGCGTATGGCCCATGGCGCCGGCCCAGGAGCCGATCATGTCTTTCGGATCGGCCCATCCGCGCTCGACGATGACCATCGCGTTCAGCAGTTCCTGCTCCCAATAAGAACGGCGCCGGGGTTCGCCCCAGGCCAGCGCCGCCAGCGCCGGAATGACCGGCCGCATGTGCTTCGGGTTGGTAATAAGATCGCCATACGCCGTCTCCATGCCCCACAGGCCGAGCATAACGTAGGGATCGACGCCATAAGTGTGTTCGACGCGCTTGAGAAGCGGCATCGCTTCCTTCGCGCGTTCCTTGCCGACGGTGATGCGCCAGTCGGAGACGCGGCGGTTCAGATATTGCCAGATTTCCTCGCGGAACTCCGGCTGATCCTTGTCGAGAGCGTAGACGGATGTGTCGGGCTTGATCTGACCCATGACGCGGTTGTAGGTCGCGTCCGAAATCCCTTTCGCGTGGGCGCGGAAACGAAAGGCTTCCACCCACTGCGCGAACGGCATGCGCGCCGACTGTGCGAATAGATCGTTGACGAAAGCGCCCGAGGCCAAAGCAGCAAGGGCGCCGGAAAGTACGGAACGGCGTGAAAATGTCATCGTCATCGCGCGCGTATGCATCAAGAGAATAGCGAAATTATGGTCTGGCTATTGCCTTCGCCAAATCATGCTTGCCGCCCGTTGGCGCGGAACCATGCTGAAGGTCATCCCGGAAGCCGCTTGTCGCTATCCGGGATCGCAAAAGGCAGGCGCGTCAATTTGTTACGATCCCGGATCGCGCCTTCCGGCCCGTCCGGGATGACGAAAGTGCGCCGTCGAAAATCTCACGCGGGAACGGCTGAGATCAGAACGAAGGCCTGGGCGAGCGGGAAATCGTCTGTGATCGTGAGATGGATCTGCGCCACGTGGTTCTCGGGCAGAAGGCTTTGCAGGCGCTCGGCCGCGCCGCCCGTGAGTTTCATTGTTGGCTGGCCGCTGGGGAGATTGACGACGCCCATGTCGCGCCAGAAAACCCCGTGGTTCAGGCCTGTTCCGAGCGCCTTTGCGCAGGCCTCTTTCGCGGCGAAGCGCTTGGCGTAGGACGCGGCGCGATTTGTACGGCGATCCGATTTCACGCGCTCCGTTTCCGTGAAGATGCGGTCGAGAAAACGGTCGCCATACCGCTCGATCGTCTTTTCGATACGGCGGATGTCGAGCAAATCGCTGCCAATGCCGAGGATCATTGCGCGCCCCGAGGAATGCCGCTTATTGCTGCTGCTGCTGCTGCTGTTCGTGCTGATCTCGAGCGGCGACGCCCTTGGCTATTGAGTCACGCATGCGGGAAATGGCGGCTGGCAAGCCGACAAACACGGCCTCTCCAATGATAACATGGCCGATGTTCAGTTCGCGAATTTGCGGGAGAGCGGCAAGATGCGTCGCTGTTTCGAAGTCGAGGCCGTGGCCTGCATGAACCTCGATGCCGGCTTGCGCCGCAAGCTCGGCGGCGCGCGACAGCCGGTGCAATTCGTTCTTTGCCGCAGCGTGATCGCCGGAGATCCAGGCCTCGCAATACTGTCCGGTATGAAGTTCCACGACGGGCGCCAGAACCCGCAAGGCTCCGTCTACCTGGCGCGGATCGGGGTCGATGAACAGCGAGACCCGGATGCCGCTGTCCGACAAGCGCTTTACGATTCCGCCAAGCGCCGCATGGTTTCCTGCAACGTCGAGACCGCCTTCGGTCGTGATTTCCTCGCGGCGTTCGGGCACGATGCAGCATGCGTGAGGGCCGGTCTTTACGGCGATCTCGGTCATCTCCTCCGTCGCCGCCATCTCGAGATTGAGGGGGGCATCGATCTCGGCCATGATCCGGCGGATGTCCTCGTCGCGGATGTGCCGGCGATCTTCGCGAAGGTGCGCCGTAATTCCATCGGCGCCGGCCTCCACAGCGATGCGGGCGGCGCGAATGGGATCGGGGAGTAAGCCTCCCCTCGCGTTGCGAAGCGTGGCGACGTGATCGATATTCAAGCCGAGCCGAACGGCAGACATGTTTCTCATCGAATGGATGCCGCCGCAGCTTCATGGGTGGCTCTACTAGTGGCGCGCCTTTCGTGCTGAGTCTGAAGCAGGCGGCGCACGATGAAATAGATCAGGATCGCCGTGAGGCCTCCGAGCGGAAGAGCTCCAAGCGCCATCGGTTTCAGAATCGGCCAGAGGCCTTGGACCGCCGTTGCGACGCCATCCGGCGAAGCCTCGCTGATGCTTACTCCAAGGGCCTGCGCCCCGGTTGACAGCTTGCCAATCTCGGCGTTTGCGGAGTCGCCCAAAAACAGGTTCCCGACCGCGAAAGTCGATCCCCAAATGATGGGGTAGGTCAGCGGATTTCCCGCACACGTCCCAACCGCCGACGCCATAACGCTTCCCCGAAAGAGAAACGCCAGAAGAGCGGCCAGCAGCATTTGGCAGCCGAGGAACGGCGTGAAGATCGCAAAGACGCCTACGGCGCAGCCGAGCGCGATGCTGTGCGGGGTAGCCTTAATCCGCCACAGCCGCAAAATCATGTAGCGGAAGGACCTTTCGAAACTGCGCGTCGGCCAAACCGCGTTACGCAGACGCTCGACCGGGAAAAGCGGTGTTCGGCGTTTAAAAAGCATGTCTCCCAGCCATTCAGAAGTAACAGACGTTAAGGCGCAACCCCTACTCCCGGTTCCCGAAAGAGGCATCTGCCCCTAGACCTCGACTACCCGGTTTGATGGGCGGCAAATGTGCTAATGAAGCAGGCAGTTGATCGGGCGGGAAATGAGGAATGTCAAGTCGAATGAGGGAAATAAACGGAATTTCAAACTCTGCGCGGCCACCGGAGCGGTCAACGAGCGCTGCGGCTGCGACAATGTCGCCGCCCAGCGCCCGAGCCGCGTCCATGCATTCCCGCGATGACAACCCTGTGGTTACAACATCCTCTACGAGCAGACACCGCTGCCCGGCCTCGATCGTGAAGCCGCGTCTCAGCTGGAAGGCGCCCGCAACGCGCTCGAAGAAAATCGCAGGCAGGCCGAGTTGGCGGCCGATCTCATATCCAACGATGACGCCGCCCATGGCGGGCGACACGACAAGGTCTGCCGCGATGCCCGCAGCTTCGATTTTTTCTGCAAGGGAAGCGCAAAGCCGCTCGGCGCGCCGGGGCTCCATGAGCACGCGCGCGCATTGAAGGTAGGCGCTCGAGTGAAATCCGGAAGAAAGGATGAAATGGCCTTCGAGCAGCGCGCCTGCTTCCTGGAATTCCTTGAGGGCGGCGTCGTCCGTCAGCATCGGCTCCTCAAACTCACACTCACACACACACCGGTCCGGGTGTTTTAGGTCAGCACGCGGTTCGCCGCGCTCACCACGTTCAGGTTCTTTACTCCATTGAGCATATCCGTCAAATGCTTGAGGTCAAGAACCTCAACGTCGATCAGCATCTGGGTATAATCGCGCTCCCGGTTCATCATCTGGAGCTTGTCGATATTCGCGCCGGCCGCTCCGATCACGCTCGCGATCTTGCCAAGGCTTCCGGGCTCATTGACGGCTATAACCTGGATGCGGGCGGGGAAAAGCTCGGTCGCCCCTTCCTTGATGTCCCAGGTGACGTCAATCCAGCGGTCGAGTTGATCTTCATAGTCGCGCAAATGCGGCGAGTGGATCGGGAAGATCGTAATGCCTTTGCCGGGGTCGAGAATGCCGATGATACGGTCTCCCGGAACAGCGCCGCCTTCACCGAAGTGAACGCTGGAGTAGCCGTTCACGCCTCGGATTGGAATGCCCTTTTCGCCTTCCTCATCCTCTTCGCCGGCCAAAATCCCCGGCCACCGGAATTTGAAGCTCGTGACACGGCGCAGATTGAACCAGCCTTCATCGTTGCGGGTGATGGTGCGGCGTTTCGGAGCGCCCTCCTGCACGAGATTTGGGTCGACGGTCTTCAGAACTTCGTCCGCGGTTGTCTCGCCACGGCCGACTGCCGTCAGCAGATCCTCCACACTCCTTTGGCCAAGCCGCGGCAGGATGGGAGTTAGATCGGTGTCGCCCGATTTCCCGGCGCGCTCGAGAGCAGCCCTCATTATATCGCGGCCAAGCGACAGATACTGTTTGCGAACGACTTCCTTTGTGGCTCGCCGGATGGCGGAGCGCGCCTTTCCGGTTATCACCGCGCCTTCCCAGGCCGCGGGCGGCGTCTGGGCATCGGAAAGGATGATCTCGACCTCGTCGCCATTCTTCAACTCGGTCATCAAAGGCAAATGGCGGCCATTGATTTTCGTGCCGACGCAATGATTGCCGACATCTGTATGGACGGCGTAGGCGAAATCGATGGCGTTCGCGCCGCGGGGCAGTGCGATGAGGCGCCCCTTCGGCGTGAAACAAAACACCTGGTCGAGAAAGAGTTCGAGCTTGGTGTGCTCCAGAAACTCCTCGGGATTGTCGCCTTCCAGAAGATTATCGACGAGCTTGCGAAGCCATTGGTAGGCGGAGCTTTCGCTAGGCGCAGGGCCCTTCGTGAGACGCGCATCCCCCTTCAGCCTGGCAAGCGCCGCCAGCTTGTAGCCCGAGTGCGCCGCGACGCCATATTCGGCGATCTGGTGCATCACGGCTGTGCGCACCTGAAGCTCGACGCGCTGATGCCGCGGGCCGACGATCGTTGTGTGGATCGACTGGTATTCGTTATGCTTCGGCGTTGAGATGTAGTCCTTGAAGCGCCCAGGAACCACGCGCCAGGTCGTGTGGACCACGCCAAGGGCTGCGTAGCAATCTTGTTTCGTCGGAACGATGACGCGAAAACCGTAAACGTCTGAGAGCTGCTCCAGGCCGATCTGTTTGTTCTGCATTTTGAGCCAGATCGAGTAGGGCTTCTTCTCGCGGCTGAACACCTCCGCCTTGATGGACTGTGCTTCGAGCTTGGCTTTCAGCTCGGTCGCAATTTCGGCGGTCAGGCCACGGTTCTGATCACGCAGGACATTGAGCCGCGACATCAGCGTTTCGTACGCCGCAGGGTGAAGCCACCGGAAGGACAGCTCCTCAAGCTCGTCGCGGATCTCCTGAATGCCCATGCGGCCGGCGAGAGGCGCATAGATGTCCATCGTCTCCTGCGCAATGAGCCGCCGCTTATCGGGGCGCATATGCTCAAGCGTGCGCATATTGTGAAGCCGGTCGGCGAGCTTGACGAGCAGCACGCGGACATCGCTCGAAATCGCGATCAGGAGTTTCCGGAAATTCTCGGCCTGCTGTGTCTTCTTGGAGACGAGATTGAGTTTCTCGATCTTCGTCAAACCGTCGACGAGGGAAGCGATGTTCGGGCCGAACAACCGCTCTATCTCGTCCTTGGTGGTTTGCGTGTCCTCGATGGTATCGTGAAGAAGGGCGGTGGCGATCGTCTCGTCGTCGAGCTTCAACCCTGTCAGGATCGACGCCACTTCGAGAGGATGCGAGAAATAGGGGTCGCCCGAGGCGCGCTTCTGCTGGCCATGCGCCTTCATGGCATAGACATAGGCGCGATTTAGCAGAGCCTCGTTCGCTTTAGGATTGTAGCTCAGAACTTTTTCTACGAGATCGTACTGCCGCATGATCGGCTGCGATCTCGTCTGAGTTTCAAGCTGCACGCCTTGCTAGCCTTTTAATTTCAACCCTAGATACTTAAAATCAATCTCCAACTCGCACAACGTCAAGAAGCAACTTCCCCCCAGCTTATTAGCCCTTCGAGCGGCCGCCGCTTGCTGCTTCGGCAGGAATGCTGCGAGCCAGACCCTGTAGCAGCTCTTCTTCCGTGATGCGGTCGATCATGGCGTCGGAATACTGATCGTCTTGGCCGAGGATATTGACCGGGCGCGCGCTCGGGAGCGCGGGAGCCGCCTCGGGCTCAGGCTCGTCAACCTCAACGTGTGCTTGCAGCGAGTGTATGAGGTCTTCCTTGAGGTCTTCCGGCGAGACCGTCTGATCCGCAATTTCGCGAAGGGCGACGACGGGATTCTTATCGTTGTCCCGGTCGATGGTGATCGGCGCGCCCGAAGAGACCGCCCGCGCCCTGTGCGCGGCGAGAAGAACGAGTTCGAAACGGTTCGTAACTTTGTCGACGCAATCTTCGACGGTGACGCGAGCCATGAAAACCTCGAATGTTGGGATATCGCCTAAATAGGCGCTGCCTTCCGCGTTTGCAAGCTGATGTTGAAGCTTGGCAGCTTCATGGCAGAGAGAAAGCTTCCAACCCGCAAGCATCTTTGTCAATCACTAGATGTGTGGACGATCTCCGTGCGGGGATGGCTTTTCTGCCGCCGGGCCGCTCGCAGCCCCGATGAAAGCGCCGTTTACGAGGCAGGCAGGGCAAGCAGGGCGCAGGGCGCACGATGCAGAACCTGTTCCGTCGTGCTCCCTCTCAACGCATCGAGAAACCCGTTACGCCCGGCGGTCGGCATCACGAGAAGGTCCGCCAGAAAAGTGTTCCCGGCCGAAAGGATCGTGTCCACAGTTGGGCCTTCCATCCTCATGACGTTTTGACGCTGGCCTTCAAGGCCGGTGAGTTCAAAGTGTTCATGCCCCACATGGATGAAGCGCGCGACAAGGCGAAGCTTTCCAAACAGATGGTGAAAGAGCATGAGCGCGCGCCGGGGCGATGGATCGCGGGCGACCGGTATTACGGCGCTCTTCAAGTGCAAGCCGCCTGTTCTCGAATCCACGAAAGGGCGAATGTTCGGCCCGAGGAAGAGCGCCGGGATGAGCGTCTTATGCGCTATCCCCTCAGAGATTGACTCCGAGAGGAAACGGCTCAAGCCTTGCGCTCCGCGCGTGGCCATGACGACAAGGTCCGGGCGATGCGACAGCAGAAATTCCGCGACGCCGTGAAGCGGGTCGCGGTGCTCGATCTCGATCTTTCTGACCACGATGCCGAGTTTCTCTTGCACCTCTGAATGAGCGGCATCCGCAGGCAAGAGCTCCCAGCGCGCCAGGGTCTCGCGAACGTGTGGGAACAACGACCACTCGCCGTCCCGCGATCTGACGTGCAAGAGGTCGAGCCGGCAGCGGAACTCCAACGCCAGCCGCAACGCATGCGCAAACGCCTCGGCGCTGCCTTCAGAGAAATCGGTCGGGTGAACGATGGCTTTTATCGGTTCTTGCTGCATCGGAACCTCCTTCAGCCGGATGGGCGGCGCTTTCGAGCGCGAGGCGTGAACATCTATCCACGGCGGGACGCCATCCGCAACCGTGGGTTTCAAAGAGTGAACAGTTTCGTATTAACCCCGCCTGCCCGAGCTGGACGCGATCCGCGCCTGCCTCGACGGCGAAATCCCGGCCTCCATCCCCGGCCCCGCCGCCGCCCTTCGGAAAGACGCTTTTGCCCATGCGGCGTTCGTCCAAAATTATATAAATACTTATTTATGGTGTGTTTTGCCGAACGAACCCAATTTCAGTTAATCGGCGGTAAAATCTCAGAGGGAGACGTTGGCATGCCTCACCCTTCGACAGGCTCACCCTTCGACAAGCTCAGGATGAGGCCGGGCGTTATCAGCGCGTCCGCCTCATGCGTGGCTTGTCGAACCATCGGCAACATTGTCCTCGCCGCCGCCATTTCTCAGCGGCGCGCGGCCCGCTTGTCTCGAAGCCGCGCCTCTCTTATTGCTTTTTGCATGCACTACGCGAAGCCCGCGGGCCGGGACGACAGGACCAACATCGACGCGCTGGCGGCAAATGTCCGCGAGGGCAGCCGCGTCTCGATCGGGCGCGCCATCACGCTTATCGAAAGCCGCAAGGCCGAGCATCGCGTAGAGGCGCGGCGGCTTCTGACGCTCTTGAATGACGCGGCGGGGCGGTCGCATCGCATCGGCATCACGGGCGTGCCGGGCGTGGGCAAATCCACGCTCATCGACGCGTTCGGCAGCCTGCTGACGGGCCTCGGCCACCGCGTCGCGGTTCTGGCGGTCGATCCGTCGTCCAGCCGTTCGGGCGGCGCGATCCTCGGCGACAAGACGCGCATGGCCCTGCTTGCCGCCGATCCCAACGCCTTCATCCGCCCCTCGCCCTCGTCAGGCACGCTCGGCGGCGTCGCGCGCACCACGCGCGAAACCATCCTTCTGTGCGAGGCGTCCGGCTTCGACGTCGTGCTCGTCGAGACGGTGGGCGTCGGGCAATCCGAGGTCGCGGTTGCAGGCATGGTCGACTTCTTCCTCCTGCTCCAGATCGCGGGCGGCGGCGACGAGTTGCAGGGCATCAAGAAAGGCGTGATGGAACTCGCCGACATGATCGCGATCACGAAGGCCGACAGCGGCAACGAACTCGCCGCGCGCGCCGCCGCCTCGGATTATGCGTCCGCGCTCAAGATCCTGACGCCGCCGAGCGCGTCGTGGAAGCCGCCGGTGATCACCATTTCATCGCGGGATGGGCGTGGGCTGGACGATCTCTGGGCCAAGATCAAGGCGCATCGGGCCGCGCTCGAAGCCACGGGCGAGTTCGAGGCAAAGCGCCGCGAGCAGGATGTGCGCTGGATGCATGCCATGATCGAGGATCACATCCGCACGAGGTTTCTTTCAAGCGAGATCGCGGCGGCGAAGATCGCCGAGCTGGAGGGGCAGGTGCGGATCGGCGTCAAGCCTCCGTCCGTCGCCGCCGATGAGGCCGCGGCTCTAATTTTGGGCCGCGCATGAGCTGTGCTGACCAGCCCGTTCGCGTGCTTGTAACGGGGTTCGGCCCATTTCCCGGCGTATCGCATAATGCTTCGGCATCGGTGGCGCTCAGGCTGGCGCGCTCCGCGGCCAAGCCGGGGATTGAAATAGCAACAGCGATCATTCCAGTTGTTTGGGCGAATGCGCGGGCGGCGGCCCGGGAGGCGGCCGCCCGTTTCCAGCCGCACGCCATCTTGCATTTCGGCGTCTCGAAACAGGCGGCGGGCTTCGAGGTCGAAATGCAGGCCTTCAACCTGAGCGGCCCGAAGGAGGATCACGCCGGCGTCATGCGGCCCGAAAAGCCGCTCGTGCGCGCGGGCAAGCCCGTGCTGGTGTCCACGATGCCGGCGCGCGATCTTGTGGAAGCCTTGGCGAAGGACGGGTTTCCGGCTGCGCTCTCGGCGGATGCCGGCCGCTATTTGTGCAATGCCCTTTTCTATTGGAGCCTGTACGACGCGGAGGCGGGCCGGCTGGTCAGCTTCATCCATCTGCCTGCCTTTGGCGCCGAGGGTGCCGTTGAGCCTCGCCTCACGATGGAGGAGGCCGTGGATGGCGCGCGGATTCTGGTTCGCGCCAGCGCCGAAGCTGTGCTACGCGCGAGAGAAGACGGGCTAAGCCAACGCGGGGGAAGCATCGGCCATGGATCGCAGGCACTTCATCGGAATGGGCGGGGCGGCGGCCGCAATGCTGAGCGCGGCGACGGCTGAGGCCGCTGCCCCGCCGCAAACGCAAGGCAGAAGCGTCGCCGATTTCGGAGTGGAGCCGAACGCCGAGCGCGATCAGTCCGAGGCCATGCAGCGCGCCATCGATGAGCTTGCGCCCGCCGGACAACCCATTGTTATTCCAGCCGGAATGTATCGCGTCGCGAAGCTGCAGCTTCCCTCGAGTGCGGCCGTGATCGGCGTGCCGGGTCTGTCGATCCTCCTTGCGCCGAAGGGCACGCCCGTTTTCGAATGCCGCGACGCAGCCGATGTCAGCCTGCGCGGCGTCGCCTTCATCGGCGCGGGGCTTATTGCAAAGGAATGCCGCAAGCTGACGATCGCCGACTGCCAGGTGCTTTCGAGCGGCGGCGACGGCCTCGTCTGTTCCGGCACGGGCCTGCTCGTGACCGGCAACCGGGCTTCGGCCTGCGCCCGCGCGGCGATCTGGGTCGAGGGCGACGGGCTCATTACGAACAACCTCATTGGCGGCGGGGGCCAGTTCGGCCTCAGGCTCGGCAGCGCGTGGCGGCTCGGCACGATGAGCGTGGTCAGCAATTACATCGACGGCGCGCAAGTCGGCATCGGCGTCTCGTCCTCCGAGATCGGCTACGCCTTCATCGCCATGAACATGATCACAGGCGCGAAGAACGGCGGCATCCGCGCGCTGAGCGGCGACGAACTGATCGGCAAGGACCTGACGCGCGGCGGCTCGGAGGCCTTCCGCAACTTCGCCATCGCGGCGAATGTCTCGCTTTGATCATGGAACCGCCGTCCCGAAGCCTGCCTTGACTGAGCCGTGTTAACGGATGCCGCAGGCGGCTTCAGCCTATGCCTTTTCCTTCTGGCCATTGCGCGCGGTCGCCTTGTCGATGGCGGCGTTCGCAGCTTTCTGCGCCGCATTCTTCATCGCCTTGCCGCCAAGCGTTTGATGGGCGACGTGGCGCGCGGCGTGATGGCCCGCGTGCGCGATCGCCTTCTTCACCACGAACTTCCCCGCCGCCTTCGCCAGCAATAAAGGTATCAAAGGCAATGCCATACCGTCCTCCCGCCATGCCGGGAGTTGGGCGCGGGGACTGTGTTCTAAGTTTGCTCAAAACCCGGCGACGGCGGCGCTCACGTGCTCGACGCTGGGCGGCGACGCGAAGAAGGGGCCGGCCAGCCGCCGCCATTCCTGGAAATTCTCCGAGCCGCGGAAATGCACGAGATGATCGTCCAGCGTCTCCCACTTGACGAAGAGCCGGTATTTCGAGGGCTTCTCGATGGAGCGCGCAAGCTCCATGCCGCGGCAGCCCTTCGAGCGGCGGAACACCGGGATCGCTTCCGCCACGGCCGCCTCGAAGGCCGCTTCCTCGCCCGGCTTCACCTCGATTTCCACGATTTCGGTAATCATCGCAGTTCCCTCCTGCTTGCATGTCGCAAGCCGCATTGCACGAGGCGGGGCGCGCGTCAATCGATGATTTCGAGCCAGTGGATTCGGCCGCCTGTGTCACCCGCTGCGAAACGCTTCTCGCCGAGGAGGGCAAGGCAAAGCACGTCGAAATCCACTTCGAGCCGGGCCAGCTCCTGGCCGGTTTTCACGTCCCAGAGCCCGATGGTGTTGTCGTAAGAGCCCGAGGCGAGGCGGCCGTCGGGCAGCACGGCGAGCGCGCCGACCCAATTCGCGTGGCCTTCGAGCCTCGTCAGCTCCTGGCCGGTTTTCGCGTCCCAGAGCCTGATGGTCTTGTCATCTGAGCCCGAGGCGAGGCGGCCGTCGGGCAGCACGGCGAGCGCCCTGACCGAGCCAGCGGGGTAAATCGTTGAGATTTGTCAGCCCCGGACCTCTGACGGGCGAAACGGTTTTGCCCTCCTGACCGGCAAGCCGGATCTCGCCGCGCACCACTGGGCTTGCGAGAGATCCGGGCGTCACGATCAGAACGAAATGCTGAAGCGCCTTCGATTTGAGCGCGTTATCGATCTGGGACCACCAATCGCGGCCGCCTTCAAGCGCGATAATGTCCTGCCAGACGGAATGGTTTGCGGCCTCCAAATCTGCGCGAAGTTTTGCTGCAGCTTCGGCCCCGTCCCTGGTCGAATACGAAATGAAGATCCGCTTGTCGTTATCGTCATCGCTCATAGGGCGGTCCGCAATGGGTTCGCGTAAAATTAATAGAAAAATGTGTTTGCGGCGAGAGCTTCGCCGCAGCAAGAGAGATTATTTCACCTTCTCGCCCGGATAAACGCCCCACAAATTCTTCTGCGGCACCCAGCCCTTCTGCTTTCCCGCATAGACCTCGCAGTCCTCGCCGTCGCACTGCATGACGTCGACAATCGCGCCGGGCTCGATGCGCGCGATCGCCTTGGCGCCGCCCCGCGACGAGGTCAGCTCGAACAGGGTGCGGTCCTTGGTCCACGGCGCGACGATGGCCGTGCGGCGCGCGCTGGTGAGGCCGGCATTGACCCAGCCCGTGCTGCCGCTCGCGTCGCGGACCTGCCGCCAGTTCTCGAATTCGGCCAGCACCTCGACCGGCAGGCCGGCGCGCCGGAAGATCCAGGCGATCTGATAATCGCCGCCCGGGCCGACGCGCGCATTCACCTCGTCGGATTTGAGGCTCACAAAGCGCGGCAGAGGCAGGCCCGTCGCGGTGCCGACGCCGCGCCCTGCCTCCTCAGCGCGGAGCGCCCCGGCAAAGGCGAGTGAAAATATGATTAAGATGGCGCAATTGATCCGAGTCTTTGTCATCGTGTGCCGTATCTGGTAGAAAACGATAGAGAGGTTGCGTTCCAAAAATCGATTAAGGCCGAGTTGGCCATCCCGGGCCCCCTATGAACTCACAAAACGTAAAAGTTGTCGTTACTCGCAAGCTGCCCGAACTCGTCGAAGCGCGCATGCGCGAACTGTTCGACGTGACGCTGAACGCGTCCGACGCTCCCATGACCAGAGATCAGCTCGCGGCGGCGATGCGGACGGCGGCCGTGCTCGTTCCTACCGTAACCGACCGGATTGACAAGTCGCTTCTTGCGTTAGCGGGCCCGCAATTGAAGCTGATCGCCAATTATGGAACGGGCGTCGACAATATAGACCTCGAAACCGCGCGCAACCGTGGCATCATTGTGACGAATACGCCGGGCATCCTCACGGAGGATACGGCCGACATGACGATGGCGCTGATTCTCGCCGTGCCGCGCCGGCTGGTGGAGGGCGCGCAATACCTGCAGGCGGGCCGCGAGTGGCATGGCTGGTCGCCAACGTGGATGCTTGGCCATCGCATCTGGGGCAAGAAGCTCGGCATCATCGGCATGGGCCGCATCGGGCGGGCGGTGGCGCGCCGGGCCAAGGCTTTCGGGCTTTCGATCAATTATCATAACCGCCGCCGCGTGCCTGCCGCCGTCGAGGAGGAGTTGGGCGCAACCTATTGGGACAGCCTCGATCAGATGCTCGCCCATATGGACATCATTTCCGTGAATTGTCCGCATACGCCGGCGACGTATCACCTGCTTTCGTCGCGGCGGCTCAAGCTTCTGAAGCCGGCGGCCTATGTCGTGAACACGGCGCGCGGCGAGGTCATCGACGAGAATGCGCTAGCCCGCATGGTTGAGGCCGGAGAGATCGGCGGCGCGGGCCTCGATGTCTTCGAGAACGAGCCTGCCATCAATCCGAAGCTCCTCAAGAACAACAAGGTCGTGGTTCTCCCCCACCTTGGCTCGGCGACGCTTGAAGGACGTCTGGACATGGGCGAGAAGGTGATCATCAACATCCGCACATTCGTCGACGGCCACAATCCGCCGGACCGCGTTCACGCAGCCATGTTTTGATCCGCCGCCGTGGGCTGCTGCTTCTCGCCGGGACCGCGCTCTCCGTATTGTTCTGTTTTCCAAACGCGAAACCGATGATCGAGGGTGGCGAAAAAACACCCGGCGTTTCCGAGTCCAATTTGACATTAATCAATCACTAGGCTTATTTGTTGCGACACTGTTATGCTAGCTTGTGCAAGCAAAGGCTGACAGTTGCCTCCTGCCAGAAGACTTTGATGATTTCCAAAGATCGGATTGTCGCCGCATTCGATGGGATCGCGCCTCACATCGCGATCCTGGATGCGGCTGGCAGGATTGTTCACGTCAACGAGGCGTGGCGGCAGTTCGCAGTCGAGAACGATTGTCACGACCCCAAGGTGTATGTCGGCCAGAATTACCTCGATATGGTCCGGCGAGCCGCTTGGACTGGCGATGATCTCGCCGCAGAAGCCCTGGAAGGCATCGCCTCGGTTTTGTCTGGCGCCCAGCAGCGCTTCAGCCAGAAATATCCCTGCCACGCGCCAGGGGTGGAGCGCTGGTTCGTCATGACCGCAACGCGCGTCAGCCAGGGGAGCGATATCGTTATCGCCCATGACGCCGTGACGCCCCTTGTTCGCGCCGAGCGCGCCAGCGCCGCCGCAGGCGAGAAGCTGAAACACAGTCTCGATGCCGCGCAGATGGGAACTTTCGAGGTCGATCTGGACATGGAGGAGATTGTCTTCGACAGGCAGGAGGCAAAGCTTCTTGGCCTCCCGGACGATATGCAGCGCCTCAGTCTCGCCGACTTCAACCGGATGCTGATCGCGCCAGACACCACGCCTTTTGAGGCGAGGATCGCGAAATCAAACGGCCACTTCGCCGATGAGCTGCATCTCAGGCTGCCGGACCTGAGCGAGCATTGGCTTTCGTTCGCCGCCGCCCCGCAGAGGCAGAGGCTCGGAAAGGGCGACTGCGGCCGCTACATCGGCCTTTGCTACGATGTGACGGAACGCAGGGCCAATGAGGACAGGGTTCGCCTCCTCCTTGGCAGCGAAGTGCGGCATCGCGCGAAAAACATGCTTGCGGTCGTCCTCGCCATTGCGCGCCAGACGGCGGGCCAAAAGGACCCGGCTACGTTTGCGGACGAGTTTGGCGAGCGGCTTGCCGCGCTCGGTTCCACGCTTGATCTTCTCGGGAGAAACGACGGGCAGGGGGTGGACCTTCACGAACTCATCGAGACGCACCTGGAACCATTTTCAGGCGCGAGAGATCGGGTCGCGCTTATCGGGCCTTCGGTCATGGTCAGGCCTGAAGCGGCGCAAACGCTGGGGATGGCCCTGCATGAACTGGCGACAAACGCGCTCAACTACGGCGCCCTTTCGATTCCCGAGGGGAGGGTGTCCGTCGAATGGCGCACGGCGTCCGATGTCCCCGGTCATGAGTTCAATCTCATGTGGTCCGAGGCGGGCGGCCCCGAGGTGAAGCCCGTGACTCACCGAGGGTTCGGCTATTCCGTGCTCACGGAGCAGACTGCATGGGGGCTGAACGGCAAGGTTGAAGCTCAGTATCAGAGCACCGGGCTGATCTGGAAACTGTGGGCTCCGCTACAGGAGATCACCGCCGCTCTTTCCAGACATTGAAGCCGTGCAAGAAAAAGGCCCGGACAAACCAGGCCTTTTTAATCCTGTCTTGCGAAGAGCGGGTTTACCGCAGCGCAAGCTGTCCGAGGCCCGCGCCGACGGCGAGGCCGGTTTCGGATTTCATGCTGAGCGGCTGCAGCGAAACGGTGGCGCCGTTTCCACCGACGAGCACGTTCGCGCCGCCGCCAACGCCGATCGTAGCGTCAGCCGATGCGCCGACATAGTTGCCGACGAGAGCGCGATGCCTAAGATTGGTTGGGGCATAAACGCTCCAGACAAGTAGCGACTTGTTCGTGACGCCGATGTCAGCCCCGATGCGGCTGAATTGGGCGGCATAGCGCTCGTGACGACCGTTGATGCCCGTAAACACGCAACGCGCTTGCTGGACGGACGCGATGATGGCGCCAACCTTCGGCGCGCCAATGCAGCGCAAAGTCCCGACGCGGACGGCCGCGTCGGCAGATGAAGCACAGCCCAGCGCAAGCAAAGCGCCGGAAACAGCAGTCAGCAGAATTCTCATAGTCAGTCTCCCTTCGACCCCCACATTTCGAGTCAAACTGCAGCATTGCGGTAAAAGATTGGAAAACCGTAAATAGCAGATGACAGGAGGCGCCGTCGCAACAGCTGAGCTCGTGCTATTTGAGTCGCGACGCCCTTGTCCACCCAAATCGTGTCGCAGGATGTAAAGGGACCAAGTAGATTTTCGGCGGGTTGAGCGAAAACTCCGGGCTTTCTCAACGAGTAGCAGGCTTCGCGGCCGCCGCCTTCCGCCGCGCCGGTAAAGAAGGTTTCGGATTGGGTCCTGGCCGCGTGAAAACTTCGAAGCGAAAACGGTCCATTCTCGCTCTTACTCAACCCGACCGTTGCTTGCTGCATGCTGGTTGCAGCTCAGTTGGACAAGATTTAAAAGATAATGTTAAAACAGTCTCTATTAACTGAGAAAGCAGCTTGGTGTTGGCGCTTCTTATATGCTCATCTATCTTTATAGATGTGAGTATGAGTTACAACTATCGAATGGGTGATTTTGTTGTCACAAAACTTTAGTCTTCGAATATAACCATGATATTAAAGGAAGTGCAACCTCACGCTCGTTTGGCAATAATCACCTGCCGTAAGCTACGGCTCCGTCAAGCAACAAGTCTCGCGGGACGATAGTGTAACAGTTGATTGCGAGCCAATGCTTGCAAGCCGAGCTTATACAGTCCGCACCTGTGTTAAGTGGGTTTACACCTAG
The DNA here is from genome assembly GCA_963764115.1 of uncultured Alphaproteobacteria bacterium. Taxonomy (GTDB): domain Bacteria; phylum Pseudomonadota; class Alphaproteobacteria; order Rhizobiales; family Rhodomicrobiaceae; genus Rhodomicrobium. The sequence continues at coordinate 204,129 of CAVXRT010000040.1, read as the reverse complement.
CGTAGTTTAAGAGTAGTCCCAAGATGCTTCAAAATATTCCAAGGCGGATCATTAACCGGCTGACGCGAGCCGTTCCGGCCAAGATGGGCTACCTAAATTTGGACCGGCCCATCGCCAGCTTCACATTCGACGATTTCGCCAGGAGCGCCTGGACGGAGGGCGGGCCACTCGTCGAAGCGTTCGGAGGCAGAGCGACGTACTACGTGTCAGGCGGCCTCTGCAATCAGGTCCATGATGGCGCGCTTCAATTCGGCGAGGAAGATCTGATTGAACTGGTTCTCTGTGGCCATGACTTAGGATGCCACACATACGACCATTGCCGGATGCCTTACGTATCAATGCCGCATATCGAGGCAAGTCTTGCGAAGAATTTTCAGTTCTTGAGGAGGGTTACAGGCGTTCCTGCCATTACCTCGCTTGCTTATCCTTATGGACTGACAGCGCCCCTGGTGAAATCCCTGGTCGGGCGTAAGTTTCCGGTCTGCCGGGGCGTCTATCCGGGGGTCAATACCGGCGTTACTGATTTAACACAAATCAGTGCGATCGGGCTTCATGTTAAGGGCCTTGATATCGAATACTATATCGAGAAATGCCTGCGGCAAAACGGCTGGCTGGTCTTTGTAGGGCATGACGTTTCGGATAAGCCAACCCCATTCGGCTGCACGCCGCAACACTTGGAGGCCGTTCTCAAGACGGTTTCCAAGGCCGGCATCGAAATCCAGACCATCGATGCCGTGGCCAGGCGGTTTCTCGGCGGCTACGAACTATCCATAAGCTATCGAAGTCGAGGGACCTAGCTATTCCCAACACTGGTCACCTCCTGCAGGAACCGCTCCAACCCGCAAGTGGAATCGATCCATGAATTTCTATGCCTCAGCCGAATATCTGAACGTCGCCTCCGAAGTCTATTTCCGCGGGCGTGAAACAAGCATTGAGGAGGTTCGCATTGGCGATGATGTATTGCGGCTCCTTGTTGTCGATGGCAAGGAAGTAGTCACGTCGCTTCCCTTTCTTGATTACCATGAACCGCTCGGCCAAAATCAAGGTGACCAAGCCGGACGAAAGCATGGCTACGCCCACTTTGTGGCAAGGAAAAGGGTCGAGCTGGCGAAGGTGGATTTGAACGCTTTCGAGGACCGTGAACTGGCGCCCACCGTTGATTGGACGAAATTCGCCCGATACGATGACTACAAGGCTTTCATTCTGAGCCGCCAGCGCGGTCTTATTCGAGAAAACGAACGCCGGGGGCGGCGGCTCGCAGATGTCTTTGGCGCCATTCAATTCACCATGAACGACGAGGGGGAAGACGTATTCGAGTTTGCGCGAAAATGGAAAAGTCAGCAACTTTGCGCAACAGGGCAGGAGGATTACTTCGCCAGCCCAAGGAATCTCGAATATTTTTCCGTTCTCCGGCAGAAGGGGCTCCTGGTGTCGTCCACTCTGCGTGGAGATGGGCGCCTCCTCTCGGTTTGGTTGGGCTATATCCATGACGGGGCTTGGTCAGGCTGGATCTTTACATACGATGCAGAATTTCGAAAGTATTCGGTTGGGCACCAGCTGCTGATTGCGATGCTACAAAAAAGCTATGAGCTTGGTCATCGTGAATTCGACTTCTCAATCGGCAAGGAAGACTACAAGATGCTTTATGCGACTGATGTCCGCGTTTTGACGTCAATTGGCGCCATACCGCTTTCGGAACGCATCGTCGCCCGCGCAAAGAAAGAGGTTAAGGAGCGGCACCCGAAGCTTTTCGAAATGGCCAGGAATTTACGGAACGAATACAGGTCCAGGCGAGCGCCGCTGCACCTTTAGCTCCTGCCTGTAGAGGCGGGATCTGGACCCATGACGACAATCGAACTCCAGAAAGGAAATGGGACTGTAGCCATGCACTCAGATCTGAGCGCCTTCGACACCGCGCCGCCGAAGGAAAATATACTGAGGACCCTGAAAACCGGGACGATACGCATGATCTCGGCTTCGGTGCTGCCGCTCATGTCCAGGGTCGCCCCGAACCATGTCGGCGGGCAGACGGTCGAAGACGCCGTGCGCGTGGCCCAGCGGCTCGGGCACGAGAGAACGCCAAGCACGCTCGGCTTCTGGGATACGGCGGACTATACTCAAAGACAGGTGGTTGACATATACTTGGCTACCATTCGGCAACTGGCAGGCAGCGGCCTTGATAGTTATATGTCGGTCAAGCCCCCGGCGCTGCGCTTTGACGTCGGCGCTGCAAGAGAATTGGCCAACTCAGCCAGCGAAGTTCATGTTCGCCTGCATTTCGACTCTCACGGGCCCGAAGCTGTCGAGCCCTCTCACGCCATGCTGCAGTCCATGATCGACGAAGTCGGAGCAGATGGCCTTGGGACAACCATTCCAGGTCGTTGGGAGCGAAGCATTTTCGATGCCGACTGGGCGGCCGAACGCGCATTGAAAGTTCGAGTGGTCAAGGGGCAGTGGGCCGATCCGTCCGATCCTGACCGCGACATGCGCGCCGGATTCCTTGCTGTGATTGATCGGCTTGCCGGCCGGGTCCCTCATGTGGCCGTTGCGACGCATGATCTGCTGCTCGCTGAAGAAGCGATCAGGCGTCTCAGGTCTGCCGGGGCATCTTTTGAACTGGAGCAGATTTTGGGGATGACGACACCGCAGTCTCTCCAATGGGCGCTCCAGAATAATGTGAAGGTCAGAATTTATATCCCCTTTGGGAAAGGCTATATCCCGAACGCCCTTGGAGTCTTGAAGCGCAATCCTCGGCTCATATGGAAGCTTATTAAGACTATGGCGGCTTGAAGTAAGCAGCTTGATCGGCGTCCGGGCTACTCTCATCTGAGACGCTCCGCGCTTCGTCGTCCCGGAAAGGCGAAGCCTTATCCGGGATCGTAACACATTGAAGCATTGGCCTTTTGCGATCCCGGCTCGCGCTTCGCGAGGCCTTGGATGACGGGGGGCGATCCTGGCGCGGCCTGCGCAAAATCGGAACCGGTTGCGGGGCGCCGGATGCGCCGAGGCGCGTTCCGGGCGACGATCACGATGACGCCCGTACGCGGGATCTTTTGAGGCATGCTTCGCCGATCTGTCCGTGCCATCCGTGACGGCGCTCGCCGCACGCCTAGCAGCCTGTCGGACTAAGGAATCTGCGCAATCATATGAGTAAACTCAATTCTAAAATTTGGCTTTAGTGCGCAATATGAAGAGATTATTTGCAGTAAGTGCAAGACGTTCTGTCTATGTTCTTAAGTCCGACAGGCTCCTAGAGCACGTCATCCCGGAATGACGCCTGCGTCGTATCCGGGATCGCAACAGGCGCTTCGATTTGTAACGGCCCCGGATATGCGCTGAGGCGCATTCCGGGGTGACGATCATCGGGACGCACGACGCTCTAAAGGTAAACCGTTCGTCAACCTCCCGTAAGCGTTAATACAACGTGGTTAACAGGGGCGCGCCCGATTTATTTCCGGCCTGAGTATGCTTAATAAAGCGTCTATCCGGCGCGAAAGGAGCAGCGCCGCACCTTACGGCTAGCCGTAGGCGGGCTCATCTAAGCTATTGAAAAAGAATAGCTTTCTGTCTTCACTCGAGCTCGCCATTAAATAAAATTTAATGCCGGAATTTTGGCATTAAGTCGGCTCGCAAAAGTCCGTTAAATATGTTTGCGATTTCACGCGTTAACCCTTTCGCCAGCCCGAAAAGCTGCGGCACGGGCGGCGGCGATGGCGTCCCGTTCGCTATTTTCCCCTTATTTAGCAGGGGTTGGAGCGGGCTCACGCCGCGTTAACCCGCCCGCAAGGCGATATCGCCGAAGATCTTTCAGAATAAGAAATGCGGACGAAATCGTCAGGGACAGATTGACAAGCAGAGGCCGCTTTGCGCAACTTGCATACAAAAATGCATCCAGACGCCCGATTAAGGGCGCGACAGGTATGCCTGCTGGATCAGGCTCGCGATGCGCTCCATCTCGCGCAACGGCTCGTAAGTCCAGGTCTCGATCGTCCCGTTGAAAAAGCGGATGCGGCCGCTTTCCTGCAGGCCGCTCTGAAAACGGGTGAACTTGTCTCGCTTGCTCACCCGCCGCCCTAGCGCGGGGAGCTGCACGACGTGGACGGGCTTGCCGGTGCTGCAGGCTTCCGTGACCATGTTGACGGAGTCACAGGTGACAATGAAGGCATCCGCGTGCGCGAGCATGCCAAAATAAGGGTTGTCGCCGCCGCCGTCGGAGATGAAGGCGGCGCATCCGGACAGGATCTCGCGGAAAATAGTGAGGTTCTCTTCGCCTGTTCGGCGCGATCCGGTGATCAAGAGGCCGTATCCCTGCCCGGCGAGGGCCTTGAGCTCAGTCGCGAGCGCCCGGGCCTCAGCTTCGCCGAAACTGTATCGGGAATTCATGCCTCCGAGCAGAACCGCAATCCTGGGCTGCGGTATTGCGGCAAAGGTCTCGGCCCAGCGCGGAGCCTCGGCAGCGAGCTTTTGCGGCGTTATGCGGTGGAGCGCGCCGTTCATGACGATCACGTTCTCACCGGTAAGGCCATCGTGAGCCGGAACCACGATGCGGTCGAATTCGACGGCGCAGCGAAACGGGGTCCTGAAGCTGCACCATGAACGTCCGGCCGCCGCTTTGCCCTTTCACGTGGAGCGCGGGCAGGATGCTCGGCCTGCCCGTGGCGATCAGGATATCCGGCCAGGGGGGAGCGACGGGGTCGCCCTTCTCGCTGAAGGCGAATTGCTTGAATGCGGTGATGTGCGGGCTTGCGATGCGCCACAGAGGCTTCAGGAACACCCTCTTCACGACGGGCGTCAGCCCCATCGCTTCCGCAAGGCCGACCGCCTGATTCTCCATGCCGGGGCGTCCATCCGTCAGGCACCAGCAGGTCGGCAAGGGATGCGGCCAGGTCAGACCGGTTTCGGTTCTGTGGGGCGTCACATCAGTCATCGAGTCGTTCCCTGTTGCCGCAAGGGCTCCGCCCTTGTACAGCCCGAGGCAAGTTCGCGCTCGCTTCGCTGCACGCTCTTAAGCGAACTTGCCTCGGATAAGCTGTACGAGACTTATAGTGTTGCTAGTACGCCTTGTCCGCGGGAAGTTCTGTCTGCGCCTTCAGCAAATGGGGCAGGACTTCCCGCGGGGCGTACTAGCACGCCGCTTTCTCGAACGAAAGCTCCATCCGCAGGATCGATAGCCCCGCTTTTGCCACGAAGCGGCATTCTGTCTGCGCATCGGCTGGCAGCAAGGGGGATCATAAGTGGCCTCAGTCGAGGACAATCTGGCATTGCGCGCCGACAGGAGCGGCCCAGTCCCATTCGAAGGCGACGCCGCTCTACGCATCGGCCTTGCCGCAATCGCTGTTCTCATCCTGTTCCGGTTCGTGCTCGCGGCGACGGCGAACCTCGCCGAGGACGAAGCCTATTACTGGCTGTGGTCCACGCGCCTCGCATCGGGATACTACGACCATCCGCCGATGATCGCGTATTGGATCAGGGCGGGCACGGCGATCTTCGGGCAGACGGAGCTTGGCGTTCGTTTTGTCGGGTTGTTGAGCGCGATCGCAGGATCGTACCTTCTCTTCAAAACGAGCCTCAGCCTTTTCCGCGACCGCAGCGCCGCTTGGGCTTGCGTCCTCTGGATGAATGCAACGCTCCTCTGCAGCGCGGCGGCGATCATAGCGACCCCCGACACGCCGCTGGCGCTCTTTGCAACGGCGGTCCTGTTTGCGCTTGCGAAGCTCATCGAAACGAAGCGGGGCGCATGGTGGTATGCAATCGGCGCAAGCCTGGGCCTCGCTTTCATGAGCAAATACACGGCTGCGCTGCTGTTGCCCGGCTTGTTCCTGTGGATGATCGCGTCGGCGGAGGGAAGGCGCTGGTTTCTCCGGCCTGAACCCTACATTGGCGCCGTGATCGCCATCCTCGTGATCGCGCCCGTCGTTTATTGGAATTATGCCCACGACTGGGCCTCATTCGCCAAACAGGCCGAGCACAGCATCAAGGACAAGCCAGCGAATGCGTTCCTGAGCGTGGCGGAGTTTTTCGGCGGGCAGGCCGGTCTTGCAACGCCTCTCATCTTCCTCTTCTGCCTGTTCGGGAGCGGTTATGCCCTTGTTCGGGGATTGAAGCGCGGCGATGCGCGCTGGCTTCTGCTCGGTGCGATGACGGCGCCAATCTTCGCCTTCTTCTTCGTTCACGCGGCAAATCAGAAGATTCAGCCGAATTGGCCCGGCTTCGTCTATCCAGCCGCAATCCTGGCCGCCGTTCATGCCTTCTGGGCTCTCTCCGCCGGGAAAGGCGTATCACGCTGGTTGAGCGCGGCGTTCCGGCTTGCGCCCTGGATCGGCATCGCGTTCACGCTCGTGGCCTTCGTGCAGCTGGGGTTTGGGCTTCTTCCCATCAACGCGAAAAAAGACCCCACCTCCCGCTTGAAGGGATGGTCGGAGCTTGGCGGCGATATTCAGCGTCTTCAGCGCGACAATCGCGCGGGCATGGTTTTGACCGACCGATACGCCATCACGGGCGAGCTTGCCTTCTATGGCGCCGGATCGGCCGGCGTGGCCCAGATCAATGAGCGCATCCGCTATGTTAATCTTCCGCCACCGGATGAATTGAGCCTCATGAATGCGCCTGCGCTGCTCGTTTTGCGAGAGGGCGGCGACGCAGCTCTGGCCACTTCGTTCTTCGAAGATTCCCACAGGATCGCAACCCTGGCCAGGGAAGGTGGATTCCATCAGCGCGACTCTTATGGTGTATATCTGGTTAACGGCTATAGGGGCGGCCTTTTTGGCTGTGGAGCGGCGTCAAACCGAGGCAGGGAATGCAACTAGAAGTGATTGATCGCAGGCGCGCCGAAACGGCGGTTCCTGCCAGCAAGGGGCCGGAACTTACGGTAATCGCGCCCACCTTCAACGAGCGGGAGAACGTAGGTCCCTTGGTGGAGAAGCTCGCCGCGACCCTTCAGGGCGTTCGATGGGAGGTCATTTTCGTCGACGACGACTTGCCCGATGGAACCGCCGATCGCGTGCGCGAAGTGGCCCGGCTCGATCCCCGTGTCCGATGCCTGCAGCGGCTTGGCCGCCGCGGCTTGACGTCGGCCTGTGCGGAAGCCGTGCTTGCGTCATCATCGCCCTACATTGCGATTATCGACGCCGATCTGCAGCACGACGAGACTCTCCTGCCGCGCATGCTCGACGCTTTGCGCAAAGGCGACACCGATGTCGTCATCGGCAGCCGCTATACCGAGCGGAAACTTTCCGAGGGGTTCTCGCCTGTCCGCCAGGCCATGAGCTTTATCGCGACGAAGCTCGCCCAGTCCATTCTTCGAGCGAATCTCTCCGATCCGGTCAGCGGATTTTTCATGGCGAAGCGGGAGGTCTTCGAAGGCTCGATCCGCAATCTCTCCGGGATCGGCAATAAAATCCTCGTCGATGTTTTCGCTTCCTCCAAGCGGCCGCCAAGGTTCAAGGAGCTTCCCTATCAGTTCAGGGCGCGCCTTCACGGCGAAAGCAAGCTCGATACTCTGACCGTATGGGAATATCTCGTGCTTTTGGCCGACAAAATGTTTGGAAGGTTCATTCCCATTCGTTTTCTGCTGTTCAGCCTTGTGGGCGGGAGCGGCGTAGCCGTTCACCTTGCCACATTGAAGCTTGTTCTGACGGCGACGACGTTCGGTTTCCCCTTAGCGCAAGGCTTCGCGACATTGATCGCCGCTATCTCGAATTTCTTCCTGAACAACTGGCTGACTTATCGGGACCGGCGCCTGCACGGCTGGAGCATCCTCACGGGCCTTATCTCATTTCTTCTCGTTTGCAGCGTCGGCGCGGTGGTGAACGTCGCCTTTGCGGAACAGGTTTTCCAGACGACCAAGGTCTGGTGGCTTGCCGGCATCGCCGGCGCCGCTGTGAGCTCTATTCTGAATTACTCTGCAACGGCGCTCTTCACCTGGCGGAAGAAATAGCCTCCGAAACATCGGGGAAGCGGCGAGCCTCCAACGTCGCTTTTTCAGGTCGCGTCGCCCGCGCTATTTTTACGCGCCCTTCCGCGGAGCTGGACCAACCACCTTGCGCGACGGAGGCAGAAAGTTCATGCCCGTTTGTGGTATGGAGATGGTCTTAATCCTATAATTCATTAAAGCGTGACGCTGGAGGCCAGCGCCACTATCTTCGTTACAATCTGTTACAGGTTGGTGTGCTAGATGCTTCTGATGCAGGCATCGACGCGGATCAGTCACAGTGAAGGCATGGGCGCCAAATCAAAGGCATTGAGAGTTTTCAGATCCAAAGGGTGAAGCTTAAACGGCTGCGACTATAGCCTCTTATTAAGAAGTTCGAATTTGTCATGAAGCCGAAGCAAACTGGCCTCCTCCGCAACAGCCTCTACGATTTGAACAAATTCAGGTTACGCCTTCTTCGCAGCTTGCATGAGGCGCCGGCGGAGATTTTAGCCTTGCTTGAGCAAGGCACCGCCTATCAACAACCTTGGTTCAAAGATATTGCGGCAGCTGGAGCAGGGATGGCGATTCCGTTCGCCACCGTAGACGGCGCGACCGCAGCTTGTTTGCCATGCGCCATAAAATGGGAAAGAGTTCTTGTTCGCTGGAGGCGATTTATCGCTTTGGGGCCACGTTAACGGACCGGTATTTGCCGAACAACTGGACCAGTCGCAAAAGGCCGAGGCTGTCCGGCAGTTGCTCTCTCAGCTTCCCAGGTGGCTCAACTTTACACTCATTTGCGACCCCGCTCCTGATAACTTTTCCATTGTTGAGGCATTCAAGGCAGCCGGTTTTAGCCATACGACCCAAGTAACCTATCAGGAACATCCAACCGATCCGGATGTCATGGATTTGAATAATACTAACGGATTGGACAAAAAGCGGCGCTGTAATATAAGAAGAGTTGAGAAAAGACTTAATTTTACAGAAAACGTTGGCGCGCATGAATTTATGGATTTTTATTTGGATAATCTTTCTGCTGCGGGTGATGCATGTTATGCAGACCCGGCTATACCTTTGAAGATCATTCAGTCGGGCCTATGCCGCAACTTGGCCGGGCGCTCTATCATAAACGGGGACGGGGTCCAAACGCCGGCCAAAAGAGTGGTGATATTTGCGGCCACGGAAAAGAGTGAGGTTGAGGGGGCTGCGCCGCTCGTTGCAGCGACGGCCTGTGTGTTCGACACCAGACGGTGTTACTACTGGATGACAACCCGTCGTCGCTCGGACGAGTTTAACGATGCAGTGAAGGCGCTTATTTTGCGTGCCCGCAACAGAGCTCGTCAACTGGGACTAATTTTTGATGCCGATGGTGTAGTCTCGGACGGTAGCGAAGAGCTCTTCAAGCTGACAAAATTACCCCGGCGTGTGCATAGAGATATCTTTACACGCCGCGCCCTTCACGATTACCGGCCTGAAATCAAAACTTGTATAAGCTTTCTCAAAAACGGCCTCAGCGCTTTCCTGCCCAACGGTCCCCGATGGTCTGAACTGCCTGCAAGTTCTGGACTTAGAGACCCGGATCTCACTCGCTGAAGGTTCACTGGCCGGATGGGGACTGCATTGTTTTTCGGATTTCGGTCGCTCCATCCGACTTCGTCAGATTTTGTGCATCGCGGGACATTTTAAGACAAGACTGCAAGGTCACGTAGCTTGGAATGGCCGGCTCAGTGACGAGATGCATGCACTGGGTGTGCATGTCGGCCGGGTACGAGGCCCACTCCTTCTGCAACTGCCGGCGTGCGGCGCGCTCTTCGGAAACACAGCCTGGATAATCCGTTGTCTTATTAAGATCGTTTTTTGCCACGTCCTTGCATCCGGCCTCGATATTGAGGTTCGGAAGGCCTGATCGGTTTCCCTGGTGAGCAGCCATTGCCCGAGAATTCATGGCGCGAACCGTGTCGGCTACGCCCACGAATGAGATCGCTATGAGCAGAATGATGTATAGGTTTCTCAGCATGGGAAGTCTCCCCGCATGAAGGCTCTCAGCGCTTGTACGCTTCTCAAGTTAAACCCAGACGCCTCAAACTGGTTCGCGGGTGAGCGGAGCCCGCTATACGAAAATCGCCATGCGAAGGCCCTTTGCATCGACGGGGAACTGGACGGGAAAGCTGATCGCCTCGTTGCGAAAAATGCGGGCTGCGGTCCAGGAGCAGGCACAGGCATCCAGAACGTCGTCGCAACCGGCCTGCGACCTGGGAAATCTCGCTTCGTGCAGAAAAGATTCGGAAAAACCATGCATGACGAGAAGAGCCTGGCGCTTTTCGAGCCCCGCCGGATGCAGGCGGTTACGCAGCTTTTTCGGCTCCTCTAGCGGCGTGCCGCCGTTCATGGCCCGGAATGCCGCCTCGGGATGGCATTCGAAAACGCGGCTTCCTGGCGTCAGGGCGCCGTCCACCTCGAGAATCTTCGCGAAAAGGTGAAACATCTGCTTCGAGATTTGACGAGGCGGGTCCGATGTGGCGAGCGCTGTGGCGCAAGCAAGGCGGTAGTCCGTCTCCCCAAGGACCGCGCGGGCAGGCGAAGCGAAGACGGAGGAGGCGCGCTTTCCCAGAACTTTGCGAACAGAGCAATCGCATTCGCGCCCGGCCCCCGTGATGCGTTCAGGCAAGCCGATCGGGATGTCGATGGCGACGAGGGAGGGCGCATCCGGGCGGGTCAGAATGTCCAGGAAGGTCCGAGCGAGGAAGGCCCGCTCCTGAAACGGCGGCTCGACTTGCCTCATCACGCAGAGCCAGCCTGCGCGGCATCCATCGACGCCTGCGACGCTCGCCATCACGGCGTCGCGGATGCGAGGGCAGACAGCGCGGAGAGCGGAGCGAGCTGCGGGTCGGCGGCTGCCCAATGGTCCTGCGTTTCTATAAGCGCAAGCTCGCTTCGGCCTTCACTGCGGTCGAGAACAAGATCGATCGCGGCCGTCGCCGCGCGGAGCGCCGCGCTCGCGGTGTATCCGTTGAGGTGATGGGCGAGGAGAATGCTGGCGAAGAAGTCCCCCGTGCCGTGGGCTTGCACGGTCCGGCGCATCGATGCGGTCGCCACGGCGCCGCCTTCCGTGACCAGAATGTTGGCGACCATCCCGGTTTTAGCGGGAGCAGACGTCACAACGACAGCGGGGCGGCCCAGGCGACGCGCGGCCGGCGCCACGTTCGCCGCATCGATGATCACCTGGCCCGAAAGCCATCCAAGCTCGAATGCGTTCGGCGTCACGATGTCCGCGAGCGGCACAAGCTGATCGCGAACCGCGCTGGCGGCGGCTTCGTCAACGTAAATGCCCGCCGGTTCATCGCCGATGATGGGATCGCAAAGATAGAGCGCTTTCGGATTGAAAGTTTTGATCCTGGAAATCCACGATCGGCAGAAATCGGCGTGTGCGGCCGTCGGCACATACCCCGTCAGAACCGCGTCGACGTCTGAGAGCCAGCCGTTCCGGAGCACCGCTTCGAGCATGGCGTCGAGCTTGCCGGGATCGGTGCGCTCGCCCGCGATGGCGTTATAACCGGGGCGGTTCGAAAGGATGATCGTCGGCACGGCAAAAACATGGTGTCCCATGCGCTGCAACACGAAGGCAGCCGCCGAATTGCCGACATGGCCGTAGACGACCTGGGACGAGATCGATAACACCTTCCCCATAGGCACCGCAATTCTCTCTTCCGCCGATTGCGCGAGGCCGCGTTGCGGCGTTAATGGCAAGGCGGATCCTACCCGTTTCGGTATAATGTGGCATCCAGTCTTGCGCCAGCGGGCTGCTGAAAAAGTGATGCCGCCCATGGCGTCATGGTGAGCTTGTCGAACCACGACGGACTCACCAAGGGTGACGCCGCTGTAAACGCCAGACCTCATCCTGAGCTTGTCGAAGGATGAGGGCATAAGTTCATGCTTTTTCAGCAATCTGCTGAAGATAGCCTATAGGAGATCGATTATGAGGCCTCGCCGCAGCGTGCTTTATATGCCGGGTTCGAACGCGCGCGCGCTCGAAAAAGCGAAAACGCTCCCGGCTGACGCCCTGATCCTGGATCTCGAAGACGCCGTCGCGCCCGATGCCAAGGAGATGGCCCGAAACCAGGTTTGCGCTGCGGTCAAGGCGGGCGGTTTCGGCCCGCGCGAGGTCTCCATCAGGGTCAACGGCTTTGCCACGCCTTATGGCGCTGCGGATTTCAAGGCCGCGCTCGAGGCAGAGCCTGATGCTATCCTTCTCCCGAAAATCGAGACGCCGGCCGACCTCGAACACGCGCGCAAGCAGGCGCCGTCGAGCTGCAAAATTCCGCTTTGGGCCATGATCGAGACGCCGCTGGCGATCCTGAATTTGAAGGAAATCGGCAGGGCCGCCGCGTCCGCGGAACTGCCCCTGACCTGCTTCGTGCTCGGGACGAATGATCTCATCAAGATGACGCGCATTCAGGCGCAGGCCGATCGGCTGCCGCTTCTTGCTTGGCTGTCGCTCACGGTGGCGGCAGGGCGCGCTTTCGGCATCACGGTGGTCGACGGCGTCTACAATTCGCTCTCCGACGCGGCGGGTTTCCACGCCGAGTGCGTGCAAGGCCGCGCGCTCGGCATGGATGGAAAAACGCTGATCCATCCGAACCAGATCGCGGCCTGCAACGAGGTCTTCTCCCCCTCCGCCGAGGAAGTGGCGGCTGCCCGGAAGATCGTCGAGGCGTTCGAACTGCCCGAAAATCAGGGCAAGGGCGCGATAAGCCTGGACGGGCGCATGGTCGAGCGCCTGCACGCGGAGATCGCGCGCGAGACCCTCGCAATGGCCGACGCCATCGCCGCGAAGCAATAGGCTGCTCCCGCCCACCGGTCGCGGTTATCGTCATCCCGGAGGGGCCTGAGCCCCATCCGGGATCGTCAACTATTGAAACCGATATTATTTTACGATCCCGGCTCGCGCTTCGCTTGGCCGGGATGACGACAGGGGAAGCAAGCGGCGTCCGCCATCCGCCGGTCCGTTTGACGGAGTTTGCTCAAAGCCGGCCTGACCTTGATCGGAACGGAGCAGCGGACGGTGTGTTGAGCCTGCGCCCGCCAACGTGGCCGCGCATTCGATCATCCGGTTCCCCAATGACGCTCCTTTCCGGCTTCAAGTCTTTTCTCGCCAACGCAACGCAAGACGAAGCAAACGAGATCAGCGAGGCCGCCCCCGAGGCCGCGCCAGTATTCGCCGCTCTCGATGCGCAAGGCCCGGCGCAGGAGCCCGACGCGCTCGTCAAGGTAGACCGCAGGCTCCTCCAGGTCGCGACCGCCATTCTGGTGCTTCTGTCGCTATACGCCATCTACGTTTCCGCGCCCGTCCTGATACCGCTGACGCTCGCGGTGCTCATCACGATGCTGCTTGCGCCGGTGATGAACATATTCGACGGCCTAAGGCTTCCGCGTCCGCTCAGCGCTGCGATAGTCATGGCGGCCATCCTGGCGGGTGGCGCCGCGGGGGCTTACGCCCTGTCCGGCCCAGTGACGGATTGGCTGCAAAGGCTGCCGCAAAGCGGCGCGAAGTTCGACAGAATGCTAAGCTCGATCAAAAAACCTTTCGCCCAGATCCAGCAGGCCACAGAGGAGATCGCGTCCACGACGGCGGCAAGCAAGCCACGGACCCCGCAAAGGGTCCAGCTAACGACGCCGGGCCTGACAGACCGCCTTGTAGGAGGCGGCGCACAGGTCGCGGCGACGATCTCAGTTATCTTCGTGCTTACCTATTTCCTCTTGTCGGCTGGCGACACCTTCCTTCGAAAGCTGGTCTCGGTCATCCCGACGCTCAGAGACAAAAAAAGAACCATTGAAATCATCAGGGCCATCGAAAGCGATATTTCCTTCTATCTCGTCATGATGCTGCTCGTTAACGTGGGGCTCGGTCTCGGCGTAGCCTGCATCACGGCATTTCTTGGAATACCGGACCCGCTTTTATGGGGAACGCTCACGACCGTCTTGAGCTTCACGCCTTACGTCGGCGAACTCGCTATCGCGCTCATCTTGTTCGTCGTGTCGATGGTCACCTTCGACACGCTCGGACAATCGCTGGTCGCGCCCCTCTCCTATCTCGTCATGATGAGCAGTGTTCACCTGGCGGTGCCGTTCATCGTCAGACGGAAGCTTCTCCTTAATCCCGTCGCCATTTTCCTCGGGATCATGTTCCTCGGCTGGATCTGGGGCATAATCGGCGCCCTCCTCGCCGTTCCGCTCCTGGCAAGCTTCAAGACCATTTGCGAGCGCGTCCGCTCTCTCAATCCGATTGCGGCGTTTCTGATGCCCTGATACGGGGTTCTCAAGCAAAGCCGGCATCGGGCGCCCGGCCCGGCTGGGATCGCCGGTCGAGTTCGCGGGCTCTTCGCTATCCATTTCGGCAAGTCTGTCCAGGGTCTGGGACATCGACGCCACGGCTTGATCCAGTTGCTTGATAAGCTTCCCCGCGGCTGGATCCGAAACGCTGTTTGCGAGCATTCCCTGAATGAAACAGATGGTTTGAAGCGGCTGCCGCAGCTCGTGGTTTGCAGTCGCGAGAAAGCGCGATCTGAAACCCGCGCGCTCGGCTTCAGCCTCTGCCGCGCCCGGATGTTCGGGGTTGCGCTGGATCGTCATAACCACAAATCACGCACGCCGCCTTGTAGTTCCGGAGCAGATTGTTCTGGTTTCCTGCGCGATTTCCATGCTGTGCGGGTTTTGCCTTCGCGTAGCCGAATACCACAGCTGCGCCGGCCGAACTGTTTGCAGGGCAGGGCTCTCGTGGTTTGAAAACCTTGTAAACCGCATTATGGCAACCTATGCGGGTATCAGCGACGATGCCGTGAAAGCGGGGCGCGTGATTTGAGAAAGGCCGCGCCGAGCTTCTGCGTCATTCATAAGGGCAATTTGCTTTCGAGGAGCGCATGACGAGCAATGCTTTGGAGTTGGCAAGAGAGAAATCCTGGGCGCACAAAGAAGCCATCAAGGGCGTGAGACGTAAGACGAATGGCGAGCGCTGCCTTTGTGGTCTGTCGGTCGAGGAGAGCGCCTTCTTGATCGACTATGAGGCGCGCCAAGCTCTCGGCCTTTCGGCTTCTCGCGATGATGGCGACAAGTATCAGGCGCTTCATCGCCGCTTCGAAGCGGCGCGGATCGGTGACTTTTCACGGCGCATCACATACATTGCCCAGCACTGGCGCCGCTCATTCCGAGCGCATGGCCGGGGATGATAACGCTGTCAGTGGAAGCGTCGTCCTGAACCGGAGCGAAAACGCGACCTGTATCAAGAGCGATTGCCGTGAGTAGATGACATGTCGGCGGTGATAAGCACTTGGTCACCGCTACCATGGGGTGCGGAAAATCGGAACCGTAAGCTCAACCGTGCGCCCGCGTCCGATTGAATACAGGAGTGCTTCGCCCATCTGGCCGCCGCCATCTCCGACGGCGCCCTGCCCTATGCCCCGTGGTTAGAGCGCGTCGATCCCCTTGTTGTCATGGCCGCCCTCCGAGGCGGCCATCCAGGGCGACAAACTCCATCGTTTTGGGTTTCGGGACTGGATGGCGGGTAGCCCGGCCAAATCGCAATGCGCTTTAACGGTTCGTTAGCAGCGCCGAGTGTTAATCTGAAAACGGTTAACGAAAGCGCGGCCGATTTATTTCCGGTCCAATTTACACTTGATTAGGCTTAACAATGCATTTATCCGGCGCAGAACGAGGCCTACGAGGGCGGTAGGCAGGCGGTTCCAACGTATTGAAATTGAATAGCTTTTTTACCGCCAGCGGGCCCATTAAATAGAATTTAATGCTGGAATTTTGGCATTAAGTGGGCTCTGAAAAGTCCGTTAAATATAATCCCGGATTCCTCTGTTAACCACGACCGCGCCCAAGTCAGCCCGCCGCGTGCGCCGGAGCGCCGTCCGTTCTGAAAATTTCATAGTAACATCAATGACTTATTCGTTAACTTCCCGGCAAGGCGCTTTCTCATACAATCCTCGCTCAAGAAAATTCCGTAACGCAAACGCAAGCGGGAAGCCAATCCGGGGCTAAAAGTGAGGTCCAATGTCCATGCAGAGCGCCGGCTCCTCGGCCTGGCCGCGCTCTTACTAGTGCGCCTTGTCGAGAGCGGCGGTAAGCCTCTTGCGATGCTTCATGACCGCAAACAAGATCGAGGCGACCAGGATCGGCCATCCGAGGAAGGGCACAAACCGGGCGCTCACGGCGGTCAGGATCTCTTTCAGCGCATCTTCGCCGAGCGCCTTCTCGATAGCCGGGATCGCCGCCGCCGCTGCCCCCAGCTGCGTCAGCAGCGCCCTCATGAACTGGGCGGCCAGCGCCCAGTTGCCGGAGCGGATCATGCCTGCGATGCGGCTCATGATGTCGAGCAGCGCAAGCTCGGACGCGACCTGCGTAAGACCCGGAACGTTCAGGTCTTTTATGCCGAAAACGTCCTTGACGATGTCGCCCACAACGTCGAGCAACTCGTCGGAACCCTCCGAAGAGCCTCCGGGAATGACCGGGGTGGCGGCCGGGGGCACAACAGCCACGCCGCGCTCCGTCATCTGCTCGGCGATCATTGTCTGGGCCGGCTCCGCGTAGAGGGAGGCTTCTTCGGGCGGGATGCCACCAAGAACTGCGGCGAGCTCGCCGAATATGCGTTCGTTGGAGCTTTCGATGACTTTCGCGTTCTCGGACGACAGGTTGGAGTACAGCGCCGCAGCGAGGAGGTTTTCCGCCTGTCCTTTTGCCGTTGCGATGGTTTGCATGACGTCGCGGCTGCGATCGACATCCTCAGCCTTTGCTTGCACGCCGAGCGCGGGAAGAAGACCTGCTCCAAGGCCCGCTTTCAGGATAGACCGTCTTGCCAACATGAAACTCTCCCCGCTTTTGATTTCAGGCAACCTGTCCCGCACTCATGGTTTTCGGACGCAAGAAACGACTTTCCTGGCGGCGTATCAAGCGCCGTGTTGGGTTGGAGGCGGACTTTGCAAAAGATCGCAGTTATTTGGGGATGACCCACGGAATGAGATATTGCTGGGCGGCGACCAGCGCGCCGAGAAACAGCGTCAGCACAATGCTATGAGGGAAGGTTCGGGCGAAAACCTCGCCCTCTTTTCCGGTCATGCCTGTCACCGTCACGCCGGTGGCGATATTCTGGGGCGAGATCATCTTTCCCATGACGCCGCCCGAGGAGTTCGTCGCAGCAAAGAGCACCGGGTCAAGGTTGAGCTGACGCGCCGCTACGACCTGGAGATTGCCGAAGAGCGCGTTGCCCGACGTATCGCTTCCCGATAGCATGACCGCAACCCAGCCGAGGAAGGGTGACAGCAAAACAAAGAAGGCCCCTGTCGAGGCGACGCCTTTGCCAAGCGTGTAGGCAAGGCCGGAATAGTTCATGAGATAAGCGAGGCCGATTATAAGCATCACAGTGATGATCGCCATCCAGGATTGACGGAAGGTCACGCCGATGCAGCCGAGGAAAACGCGCAGGGGCAAGCGGACCAGGATCGCGGTCACGATCGCAGCGAGCAGGATCGCCGTGCCCGTCCCGAGCGGCTGGAAGACCCACACCGCATCGTAGGGCTTGCCGTCGTAGAGCGTGATCGAGATCGCCCGATGCAGGCCTGGCCACTCGATCTTCTGCTGCCCGGCGGATGCTATGTGAGCGGAGGTCCAGATGATCACGGTCGCTGATACGACGATCCAGGGGAGCCAGCCCTGCCAGTCCGGCACAACGGTTTTGGAGCGGCGTCCTTCCATCGTGTGCGCAACCCTGAACTCAGGCTCATCTTCGGGGCTCCAAATCTGGAGAAAAAAGACCGTCGCAAGCAGCGAGCCGAGGGAGGACAGCACATCAGTCAGCGTATAATCGATGTAGTTCGAGGCGACGAACTGGGAGAGGGCGAAGCTTCCACCTGACACGAGCAGAACCGGCCAGATCGCGCGGATGGAGCGCCAGCCGCCATAAAGCGTCATGACGTAGAAAGGCAGAAAGAGCGCAATGAGCGGCAGTTGCCGTCCGATCATAGCGCCAAGCGTCGCGGCGGGAAGGCCTGTGACAGCGGCCAGCACAGTTACAGGAACGCCGAGAGCGCCAAAGGCAACCGGGGCAGTGTTGAAGATCAAAACGAAGACCAAGGCTTCGAGGGCGGGGTAGCCGACAAGAATCAGAAGCGAGCTTGTGATTGCGACAGGGGTCCCAAAGCCCGCGACGCCCTCTAGCAGCGCGCCGAAGCAGAATCCCACCACGACAAGGACGACGCGGCGATCATTCGGCAGGTAGCTCGCGACCCAGTTGCGGAAGGCGTCGAAGCGGCCGGACCGGACGGCGACGTTGTAGAGAAGCAGCGCGTTCACAACGATCCACATGACCGGCCACAGTGCGAAGACTGCGCCATTGGCGACTGCGTTGAAGGCGAGGCCCGGCGGCATCTGCCAATACGTCATGGCTATGATTAGCCCGACGGCAAGCCCCGCCCCGGCCGCCACCCAGGCCGGAAGCCGCAGCAGACCGAGAAAGACAAGCACCGTGGCGACGGGCAGAATCGCAACCAGGAAGGACAACCCGAGGCTGTCCGCGACGGGCGTCAAGAGTTGGCTGAACACGATGGCCTCCCCAATATCTTATTTTTATTGAACTCTATTCGAATTCGCTCGCCCGATAAATTCGTCGGAGGTCCAAGAGCGATGGTTTTCCATAAAGTTAAGCAGGAACCCAGCTCCCATGAAAACCGGCAGGTACGCGGTGACTGAGATGAACGCGCCCCCTCGGGCCTCTTTCCAAATCCAAGGCGTCGAAGATCAGCAAGTCACTGCGGTTCTCTTCGCGGATGTACTGCACCGTAAGCAGAAAGCCATCGCCTTCGGGCGACGCCGCCGAACGGGGCGCGAAAACCGCCTCGCTGAGCGAGTCACCCTGGGGCACGGAGAAGGCGGCGGTTCGTCCCGATGCGAGATCGAGGTGCGTGACGGCATTGAAGAGGGGCTGGGACGCGCCTGGGTTCGGCCCGTAAGCGCTAAAGAAGGCGTGGCGGTATTCCGAGCCGGCGCGCCGCTCATCGCAACGCGGAAATTCCCCTGCCGCCTCCGCAAGCGAGGTCTCTTTCACCTCATTAGTCTTGCCGCTGAGATCGATCGACCAGCGGACGGGCCGGCCGACAGCCGAAGCTGGCGGCGCGAAATTGCCTTCAACATCGGGAAAGAGAGGCGCTCTGCCGTATTTGATGACATCGCAGTGGAGCGCGCCGCGATCTTCCCAGGCGTTGAATGTGTGGAAGACGTAGCAGGGCTCGATCCGGAACCACTTCAAGGAACTGATCGGGGCGCGCCGTCCAACCACGCCGAGCAAAGCGGGCTTGCTGGGGTCCCAGGCATAGGCCGTGCCGCCGCGCTTTGCGCGGTTCATGTCGCCCGCAAGGGGAAGGACCGGAAACACGACGTGATCGCGCGTCATGAGAAAGTCGTGCACGAACGAGCAGTAGGGAGCTTCGAAAAAGTCCTGCCGGACAAGCTCCCCGGTCGCGGCGATTATGATGAGGCTCATCCTCCTGCCGAAGATGCCACTGCCGGAATAGGAAAAGCCGACAAGCTCGCCATTATCGGGGTCGATCTTGGGATGTGCGGTGAAGCGGCCTTCGAGGGTCGTTGGAAGAACGCCGCCGAAGGTGTGATATCCGATGGAATCGAGCGAGCGGGTCAGGTGGAAGGGAAGGTGCGACTCCTCGAGCGCCATGAGCTTGCCCGCGTGATAGATCACGTGCGTATTCGCCACGCCGAAGTCTTTGCCGATCACGCTCGGATCGCTCTTCGCCGGGTCGCCGAAGCCTCCGAAAAGAGCTTCGGCCGCCTTCCTCTCAAGCTCGAACCGCGGGGTGCGAACCCATCGGTTGCGGTAGCGCGCGCGCCCATTCTCAAGCGTGAAGGCGTGCACCATGCCATCGCCGCCGAACCAATGATAATGGCCGCGCGGCGGAAACTGCGGGTTTGGGCCGTTGCGATACAGGGCGCCGTTCAGCTCATTTGGAATTTCGCCCGTAACCGGAAGCTGCGCAGAGTCGCCTTCCACAAATACAGGCGCGAAAGCGCCCTGCAGCATGGGCTCGTTTTTCGGAAAGGAGCGAGACACGGCGGCCTCCTTCGGACTTCGGCTTCGGCGTAGTTTGTAAGGTCCATAAATCGGCTACTTATTATTTTGATCCTTTCCAAGCGCTAAAAAAGCCGGTCAATGTTTCTCCGCGCTTCGTCATCCCGGCCGGGCGAAGCGCGAGCCGGGATCGCAAAAAAAGGAAGGGGCTTCAATTTGTTACGATCCCTGATAACGCCGATGGCGTTTCAGGGATGACGGGCTGGCCCATGGCGCCCGGCCTGCGGGAAGGCGAGGCGGCGGTTCCATCTGGCGCGCGCCCGCTTGTACAGCTATGAATGCACCTGAACGACATCGGACCCCATCATGGCTCGCCGCCGCAACTCCTCCCTCGGCTTTTTCGGCGTTTTAGGACGATCCGAGGACCTTCGCTCGCTCGACAAGGCTCTTCGCGCGTTCGATCTCCATCCCAACCTCGTTCCCGATGCGGTCAAGCTGACCGTTCTCAATCTCCTCAAGGACGCCAGGGGCGAAGACCCGGCGCCGGCGGACTATGGCGAGACGGCGGCGCTTCTCGGCTACTGCGCATTGGGACGCGAAGCGTTTACCGCAGCGAATGGCGAGCAGGCCGCAGCCGCATCCGAGCGCCGGATCGACGATGCGCTTGAAGCAGGCGAGGGCTTCGACGCCAGCCTCATCCTGCTCACGCTCCAGGCGGCGATCATTCATCCGGGCGTGAAAGAGGCCTACCAGCTCGAAGGCGGCTGAGCTCAGGCGGGTTCCATTTCCCGCAACGGGGAAACCGTGCTTCCTTCGACCGTGAGGGCGGGAACGTCACCTATGGTAAATCCCGCCTTTTGAGCCGACCGCGAAAAAAGCCTTTCCAGCGCATGGTGCGTGGCGCCGTCCAACTGGCCTTGTTCGTCCGGGAAATCCCCACGGCGCAATGCAAGCTGGCGCAGCGGCTCCAGCGCGGCGCGCCTCGTCCAGAACATTGAGCCGGCAAAGAAATCGAGGTCGCTGTCGCTCATTGGGGCGCCCATGCGCCGCGCAATTTCCAGGGCGTTGCCCCGAGATTCATCTGAGCCCCAGGCGATAGAGAGATCGTAACGATCGTTTGGAATCCTCAAGGATCGCGGTCCGACAATTCCAAGGCTGGAATCATGCTCAAACTTTCCGGCGATCATGTCCGCGCGGCCGAAAGCCAGAAGGTCATACAAGACACGGCGCCGCCACCTGCTTCCGAGCAGGGTCTCTCCTGTTCCGGAGCCGTGCAAGGTCATTTTACTGTGGATTTTGCAGATGGCGTCACAGCCGTCGAAAGCGCCGGCGTTCAACAGCGACAGGAAGGGCCAGATGTCCCGCCCGCGGTTTTCGACACGAATTAATCGCGCTTGCGGGAAGGTCTTCAGTATTCTGCCGCGAAGAGCGTTATCCATCCCGCAATGGGTGATCCATAAGTGGAAAGGTCTTCTGATTGTATTCAAGAAGATTGCGAATTCAGGCCACAGCTCCGTGTAATAAAGATGCAGAGCCACGCCGAATTTGCATGCTGAAATAACGGAAGGACGCCAAGGCTTCTCCGGCGAGGGAAGCATTCCAAAGGGATTGTCGAAAAGCTCTGGATTGGCGACGGATTTATCGTCCAGCCTGAAGCGGAGGAAAGCCCGCTGAGCGATCGCCTTCTTGCGGAGGCGAGGTAAATTTTTCAGGTCCTCTATGCCGTTCAAAATACAAATATAGCCGCCTTCATCGAGCATCGGGATTTTGTGCTTCAGCCGAGCCCTGTTCACGATCTTCGTGTAGGCGGTCCGCGCCGGTCCAAGTCTCGCGTAGTCGAGACCTGGCCGGTTGTCCTTGCCAACGCCGATCTTCGTGGACGCGCGGAGACAGAGAAGCATCGATCCAGGGTCTTTGAACTGTACCTCGGTTTCTGGCAAAGCGCCGCTTTCGCTCTCAAAGAAAAGTGAGCCGGCTCTTTCGCCTTCGCTTGGTTTTACGCACAACCTGTAGTATCCAGGCGTCAGGGTTGCTGCGTGATGGTAGTGGCATTTTCTCAGCATGGCGTTCCTTGCCGGCAGTCTCTGAAGCTTCGAGCGCGCCTAAGCTCTGCTACCTGAAATTGCATCAAGGAAAGTATAAACAACCTTAGATTGTCAAGCGGAGTTTTGGGTTTCTCCATCCTTGGTTGTGGAGGCTGGGTGGAAAGCCGCCGAACCGAAGGGCTCTATTTTTTCTTTTGATGGAGCTTGGGGCATAAGCGGCGCTTCCTCACGGGAGGAAAAAGCCGGACGGATGAACGCCACCGAATTGACGCAACCGGTCCACGGGCGTATCTACCGCGCAATCATTCATTTGGGCGGCGCGTCAGCTGGGCCGCCCTCTCCTCGGTGAGCACTTAAGATGCCTCAATACCGCTCAAGAACTTCCACTCATGGCCGCAACATGGCGGGCGCCCGCGGACTTTGGCGCGCCACCGGCATGAAGGATGAGGATTTCGGCAAGCCCATCATCGCCATCGCCAATTCCTTCACCCAATTCGTGCCCGGGCATGTGCATCTGAAAGACCTCGGCCAGCTCGTCGCGCGGGAGATCGAGAAGGCGGGCGGCGTCGCCAAGGAGTTCAATACGATCGCCATCGACGACGGCATCGCCATGGGTCACGGCGGCATGCTCTATTCGCTGCCGAGCCGCGAGCTGATCGCCGACTCCGTCGAATACATGGCCAACGCGCACTGCGCCGACGCGCTCGTGTGCATCTCGAATTGCGACAAGATCACCCCTGGCATGCTGATGGCGGCATTGCGCCTGAATATACCGGCCATCTTCGTCTCAGGCGGGCCGATGGAGGCGGGCAAGGTCACGGTGAAGGGCAAGACCATCGCCGTGGATTTCATCGACGCCATGATCAAGGGCGCGGACAAGAACGTCAGCGACGAGGAAGCGCTCGCCTATGAGCGCGAGAGCTGCCCGACGTGCGGGTCGTGCTCGGGCATGTTCACGGCGAATTCGATGAACTGCCTGACCGAAGCGCTGGGCTTGTCGCTGCCGGGAAATGGCACGCTGGTCGCCACCCACGCCGACCGGAAGGAGCTTTTCCTCGAAGTTGGCCGCCGCATCGTCGATCTTGCGAAGCGCTACTATGAGAAGGGCGATGAGAGCGCGCTGCCGCGCTCAATCGCGAATTTCGAGGCCTTCGAAAACGCGATGAGGCTCGACATCGCGATGGGGGGCTCCACGAATACGGTTCTGCATCTGCTTGCGGCGGCGGAAGAGGGCGGCGTTCCCTTCACCATGGCCGACATCGACCGGCTTTCGCGGCATACGCCCTGCCTCTGCAAGGTCGCCCCGAGCAAGAACGACGTCCATCTGGAGGACGTGCACCGGGCGGGCGGCGTTGTTGCGATCCTCGGCCAGCTCGACCGCGCCGGCCTCATCCACCGCGAGTGCCCCACCGTGCATGCGCGAACCATGGCCGAGGCGCTCGACGAGTGGGATGTCAGCCGGACCGAAAATGGAAAGGTTCGAGAATTTTACCGCGCGGCGCCCGGCGGGGTTAGGACGACGGAAGCGTTCAGCCAGTCGAAACGCTCGGACGAGCTGGACCTTGACCGCGCGAAGGGCGTGATCCGCTCGGCCGAAAGCGCCTTCTCGACGGATGGCGGCTTGGCGGTTCTGTACGGCAATATCGCCGTCGATGGCTGCATCGTGAAGACGGCTGGCGTTGACGAAAGCTGCCTCAAGTTTTCGGGCCCGGCCGTGGTGTGCGAAAGCCAGGAGGAGGCGGTCAGCAGGATCCTCGGGGGCGGGGTGAAAGCGGGCGACGTCGTTGTCATCCGCTATGAAGGCCCGATTGGCGGCCCCGGCATGCAGGAGATGCTCTATCCGACCAGCTACCTGAAGAGCATCGGCCTCGGCAAGGAATGCGCGTTGATCACGGACGGACGTTTTTCGGGCGGCACAGCGGGCCTTTCCATGGGCCATGTTTCCCCCGAGGCGGCGGAAGGCGGGGCCATTGCTCTCATCCAGCCGGGAGACATCGTCGACATCGATATCCCCGCGCGCGCCATCGACGTGCGGCTGGGCGAGGCGGAGCTTGCCTCGCGGCGCAAGGCGATGGCGGCTCGGGGCGCCGCCGCCTGGAAGCCGGTTGAACGGCAGCGCGAGGTCAGCCAGGCGCTCAAGGTCTATGCCGCGATGGCGACCAGCGCGGCGCGGGGCGCCGTCCGCGACGTGAGCCGCGTGCGCGGCTGAGACTCCGGGCAGCCGGCAGCCCCTAAAGCATCGCGCCTTTAACCGGATGCGTGCATTTTGATGCATTTTTGTATGCAAGTTGCGCAAAGCGGCCTCTGCTTGTCAACGTGTCCCTGACGATTTCGTCCGGACTTCTTATTCTGAAACATCTTCGGCGATATCGCCTTGCGGACAGGTTAACGCAGCGTGACCCCGCTCCAACCCTTGCTAAATAAGGGGAAAATACCGAACGGGACGCCATCGCCGCCGCCTGCGCCGCAGCTTTTCGGGCTGGCGAAAGGGTTAACGCGTGAAATCGCAAACATATTTAACGGACTTTTGCGAGCCGACTTAATGCCAAAATTCCGGCATTAAATTCTATTTAATGGCGATCGAGTGAAGACAGAAAGCTATTTATTTTCAGAGTGTTAGACGATCCCGCCTACGGCCAGCCGTAAGGCGCGGCGCTGCTCCTTTCGCGGCCGATAGACGCTTTCTTAAGCATACATCAGGCCGGAAATAAATCCGGCGCGCTCCTGTTAACCATGTTGTATTAACGCTTACGGGGAGTTGACGAACGGTTTACCTTTAGAGCGTCGTGCGTCCCGATGATCGTCACCCCGGAATGCGCCTCAGCGCATATCCGGGGCCGTTACAAATCGAAGCGCATGTTGCGATCCCGGATACGACGCAGGCGTCGTTCCGGGATGACGAGTTCTAGGCGTGCGGCAAGCGCCGTCCAGGATGGCATGGCCAGATTGGCGAAGCATGCCTCAAAGCATCCCGCGTTCAACGACAGGCGTCATCGTGATCGTCGCCCGGAACGCGCCTTGGCGCAGGTGTGTCGCTACCGGTTCCGATTTTGCGCAGGACGCGCTAACGCGCGTCCGGTGGCCGTCTCTCCTGCGCTCGCTCATCACACAAAAGTAATAAGGCTCTTCGTCCCTCAAGCTTGTGCCGCAGGTCGCTTGGATTATAGTAAAAAGCCAAACAACTTGGGGTGTCGTAAAATGCAACTGAAGATTGCGATAGTTCTTTCGGCCGCTGCATTTCTCTTTTCGATCGCTGGTGCTGAAGCCGTCCCCCTTTCTGGGAGTAACGGAATCCCTGCTATCCAGTCCGAAGCCGTAAATGTCCAATGCGCTCACGGCAGGCGGTGCGTTGGCGGCTGGGGCTGGAATGGTCCGCGTCGTTTTTGCCGCAGATGGACCGTCTGCCGTTAAGTCCGCGCAGCTTGCTCCTCGCTCCGTGGTCCCGGGCCAAGCGCGAGCCGGGATCACAAAATAGACTGACGCTTTAATCTGTTACGATCCCGGATAACGACCGCGTCGTTTCCGGGATGATGGCGGCGGCGATGGGTGGACGCGTCCAGTAAACCCAGCCGAACGCGGAATAGCGGCCCCAAAATTAGCTAAACCCAGCGCCATAGAGCGTCGCAGGCGCCGCTCGCGAGGCATAATGAAGCTGTGCTCTCGCTTGTTTGATGAGCGTTCTTCAATTCAAGCGTGTTAAATTAAAAATTGAAGCTCTTATTGCGGCTCGTTTAACGCGTCTGGCCGGGTGGACCGATGTATGAGTTTGTATCCACAATAGTTTGTCCGGCGTGCGGACATCACGAAAGTGAGACCATGCACGAAGACGCAATCCAATACTTTTATCAGTGCAAGGGGTGCGGCCGGATCGTGAAGCCGATCAAAGGGGATTGCTGCGTCTTTTGTTCGTACGGCGATGTGCCATGCCCGACCACGCAGATGCACACAGGGCGCCGGGAAAATAGTGTCAGCACTCTGTCGTGGTTCCTGCTTTGACCTCATCGCGGCGCGACAACGACAGTGCGGCTCTCCGCCGCGCCGGTGATTGGGGCGAATGAAATTGCGAGTTTCGTGACCGTCGCGAACCCGTCGCAAGCGCGTTCTAAAGTGCGCCCGGCGTTTCGAGATTGGCGGCTCCCTTGTCAGATAGCGCGAAGGCGCATAGCAATTGTGGCGGCAGATTTTCGTGGCGCCACAATTTGTTTTGCCCCGTGCCGTATGAGATGCGCACGATTTTCGATCGCGTGAATGCAATCTCGCCAGGACGCAAACATTAATTCGGAGAGAGCTTTTGGATTTGAAAGCAGAACCGCGCTGGCGTTGCGCGCGAAAATCGGTAATGGTGGGGCGAATTTGTTCCAGGCGCAGCCGTTGACAAAAAAACACAAGCCACTTCACAATTGGCTCAACGATCTGCGCGCAACAGCAGAATATGGCGAGGGAGATGAAAGCGTCCAAGATTGAGGGCATCCGCGAACGCCGTCGCAAAATTATCGTCGGCGGCGGGGAGGACAAAATAAAGGCGCGTCATGAGAAAGGCCTCATGACGGCGCGCGACCGCCTTGGCGCGCTGTTCCAGCCCGACACATTCCAAGAGATTGGAATGCATATCCGCCATACCGGCAGGCATTTCGGGACCGAGAACAAAGAGATTCCGGCCGATGCGATCGTCACGGGAACGGGCTACGTCAATGGCCAACTCGTCGCCGCGGTCGCGCAGGATTTCACGGTCTCAGGCGGCACCGTCGGCAAAATGCATGCGACGAAGATCGTCGAGTTGATGAAGTTCGCGCTCAAATTCGGCATCCCGTTTGTCGCTTTCAAGGATTCCGGAGGCGCCCGCATCCATGAAGGCGTCGACTCGCTCTCCGGTTACGGCGACGTCTTCTATCACAATGTGCTTCTCTCCGGCGTCGTGCCGCAGATCGCCGTCGTGTGCGGGCCCTGCGCTGGAGGAGCGGCCTATTCACCGGCCTTGATGGATTTCGTGATCATGACGCGCAACGCGCACATGTTCATCACCGGCCCGGAAGTGATCAAGGCGGTGACGGGGCGGGTAACCTCGATGGAGGAGGTGGGCGGCGCAGAAATGCACGCCTCCGTCAGCGGGAACGCCCATTTCGTGGCCGAGGACGACGCGCACGCTATTCATATTGTGAAGCGGCTGCTTTCATATCTGCCGGCCAACAACACGGACGATCCCCCGCATCATCTCGGGCCCGACATCGTGCTCGACCGCGACGAAAGCATGAACGAGCTGGTTCCGGTCGATCCCTGGGAACCGATGGATATACGCAAGGTCATCGCCCGAACCGTCGACGGCGGAGAACTCCTGGAGGTTCACGCGGACTTCGCCAGGAATTTGATTGTCGGCTTCGCCCGGATCGAGGGGCTTGTGGTCGGGCTGATCGCGAACCAGCCCATGGAAATGGCGGGCGCGCTCGATATCAATGCTTCCGACAAGGGCGCTCGATTCATCCGTTTCTGCAATATTTTCAATATTCCCTTGGTGACATTGGTCGACGTGCCAGGCTTCTTTCCTGGAATTGAACAGGAACGCGGCGGCATCATCCGGCATGGGGCGAAGCTGTTGTTCGCCTATGCATCCTGCACCTCGCCAAAGATCACCATGATTTTCCGCAAGGCTTATGGCGGCTCCTACATGGCGATGTGCTCGAAGGAAATGGGCGCTGACTTCGTCTATGCGTGGCCGAGCGCCGAGATCGCCGTGATGGGCGCCGAAGGGGCGGTGAACATCCTCTACCGCAAAGAGCTGGCCGCAGCCGAAGATCGCAAGGCGAAGGCTGCCGAACTTGCGGCCGAGTACCGCGCGCAGTTTGCATCCCCTTATCTCTCGGCCGAGCATGGCTATCTCACCGATGTGATAGAGCCGGCGGAGATGCGCGGCGTGCTGGCGCTTGCTTTGCGCAAGACGCTTGCGAAACGGGAGCAGCGGCCGGCCAAGAAGCACGGCAATATCCCACTCTGATACATCAGGAAAGCGGCCTTCGAGGCTGGCGACCATAGAAACCGGCCCGAATGGAAGGCCGGTCAACAAGCGGGGAAGGAATGAAGTGCTCGACCAAGTGATGGCCTTACTTCACATGCGGGGTGATGCTCGGACGGGCTTGGCCCCGCTCTCATCCGGCGACCTCGTCCCTGCCAGGATCACGCCGGCCTCCGTCACAGGAGGCGTTTCCGAGCGTGTGGTGGAGCGGGAGGACCGCAAAACCATCCTGATCCATCCTGTGATGGGGCCTAATTTCACCGCGGCGTTTGCCGCCGCCATGTCGGGCGGCATTTTGCCCGCCGCTTTAGTATCAACTGATCGAGGAGCGGCGCGCCGATGACTCACTATCTTCCCGAAGCGCTGAGCGGCGCCCTTGCTGTCAGCATCCTCGCCCTCGTCACGTCCGTCATCGCGGTCGTTTTAGCGGCTTTCCCGCTCCTCAGGCGGCTGAGATCTGCGCGGTCGAAGAAGATCGCGGATCGTCAAGCGGCTGAGAAGGCGGCCGAACAAGCGGCGGCCGGACAAGCAGCGATTGCGGAAGACCATGTCGCGGCGATATCGGCGGCTGTCGCGGCGACGCTTGGCGCTCACCGAATCGTTCGCATTGAGCCAGCTCACCACGGCATAGGGTGGCAGGCCGAGGGCCGGGCCGCACACCACGGCTCTCACGCTCTCTCCCATCCTGGCACATCCCATAATCAAGGAAACAACCATGGAACGGAAGTTCAAAATCACAGTCGAGGGGCGTGAGTATAATGTCACCGTCGAGGAGCTAACCGACAGCATCCCCTATTCAGAGCCGCCCGTCTTCCTTCCGCCATCCGCCCATCTCGCTCCGACAATAGCGCCGGCGCGTTCGATGAATAATCACGGTCCGGCGACGGCGCAGATCAACCATGCGGTGGCTGAGGCTGGCGATGTGGTTTCCACACTGAGCGGGGTCGTCGAATCAGTGCTGGTGACGGTGGGACAACAGGTCGCCGCAGGGGAACGCGTTCTGGTTGTCGAGGCGATGAAGATGAAGACGCCTATAACCGCCCGACAGGACGGCACAGTGTCGGCTATTCTGGTCCAGGTTGGGGATGGCGTGGTGCCTGGACAGGCTTTGGTCAAACTGGGATGACGCCAGGACTTCGAGAGGGCGGTCTTGAGTTGTTTCAGGAGCACGCGTGAGACTTCGGGAACGATGACTGCTCCGCTCGTCGCCCGCGCCTTCGACAAAGCCGCCCTGAGCTATGACGCAGCCGCCCGGGTGCAGGCGCAAGTGGCGGAAACGCTGGTGTCAGCCGCCCCCGTCGCGGCGCCACGCAGCATCCTCGATATCGGCTGCGGGACGGGCTTTGCGCTGACGAGGGCCGCGGCGCGCTGGCCGGAGGCGGAGCTTACGGGGCTCGATGCCGCGCCGGCGATGCTAAGCGAGGCGAAGCGGAAAATTCCGCGCCTTGCCGTCCTTTGCGCCGATGCGGGCGCATGCGATCTCTCCCAGCGCTTCGATTTGATCTTTTCCAGCATGATGCTGCATTGGTTTCCGCAACCGGCGGAGATGCTGCGGCGCTGGCGGCGATGGCTTTCGCCGCGAGGCGTTCTCTGCGTAGCCGTGCCGGTTGCGGGCAGCCTCGGCGCATGGGGAGACCTGTGCGACGAGGCGGGGGTTGGCCACGGCCTCTGGTCTTTTCCGCCCGCCGATTTCGCCGATGATCTCATTGGCAGCCGAACCTTCGGGCGGCATGCGATGAGCTATGCGTCCGTGCTTGACTTCCTGCGCGCGTTGAAGAAATCGGGCGGCGCCACGGCCAGGGACGATCACCGCCCCATCTCTTCCGCCGCGCTCCGCGAGTTGGTGCGCAATGCCCCGCGCCCGTTCACCATCGGCTATACGGTGCTCTATGCCCATATCAGAAGGGCCGCGCACGATGCGCTCGCGCCGAAGGATAACGAAACCGATCAAGGATTGAGAGGCAGCCCGTGTTGACCATCGATGCCGAGGCGTCGACCCTCCTCATGATCGACTTCCAGGCCAAGCTGATGCGCGCCATCGATGACGCCCCGGCCGCGATCGCCAACGCGCGCCGCCTGGTTGACGCTGCGGCCATCCTCGGCGTGCCTGCGCTGTTTACCGAGCAGAACCCGAAGGGCCTCGGCCCGACCGTGCCCGAACTGGCGCCCGACCCCTCGCTCATCGTGCCCAAGATGACGTTCGACGCCTGCGGGGACTTGAGTTTCCTGCCACGCCTGGGCGCTGGCCATTTCATCGTGGTGACCGGCTGCGAGGCGCATGTCTGCGTGCTTCAGACCGTGCTGAGCCTCCTCGAAACCGGCCGGCGCGTTTTCGTGGTGCGCGACGCCATCGGATCGCGGCGCGCTGAAAGCAAGGAGGCGGCGGTCCGCAGGATGGAGCAGCACGGCGCGGACATCGTGACGACCGAGATGGTTGTGTTCGAGTGGCTCAGGACGGCGGAGCACCCCCGGTTTCGGGAGGTGGCGGCGCTGATCAAGTAGGTTGCGCCCCTCGCCATCGCTAGACCAGATCGGCCAACTAAAACAGGTCGCGCTCGTGAAGCGCAATGTGCTGCCCCGGTCAGGTCAAAGGCTGTGTGCTTGATGGGTAACTCCCGGAGCGAATTTTGCGCGGCGCGCTGCGGTTGCCTTTGCCTTGCTCTAAAACTGGATTAATTGATCGGGTACGTCATAAATTGCATCGCGTGGGAGCAATCGGCCTCCGCTAAGGAGATCACTTCATGCGCGAACGCTTTGCGGGCGCAATCCTCCTCGCCAGCCTCTTGTGTGCGCCAGACAGCTTTGCGCTTGGCGGCGAAACCGATGAGGCTCAAGGCTGGCAAGATCTGGCGGCGAGGCCATCACTCCTTGATTATCCAGACGGCCCGAAAGAACAGC
This sequence comes from uncultured Alphaproteobacteria bacterium, assembly GCA_963764115.1. Classification (GTDB taxonomy): domain Bacteria; phylum Pseudomonadota; class Alphaproteobacteria; order Rhizobiales; family Rhodomicrobiaceae; genus Rhodomicrobium. The sequence goes on along the minus strand of CAVXRT010000040.1, from coordinate 173,194 downwards.
TTCGATCGCTTGGCATCGGCGCCAACGTGTGGGTCACCCAGTTCTACCAGGGTCAAACCGAAGGCGACGCCACCAAGGCATGGTTCTATGGCGGGACGCTGGACGTCTTTCTGAAGATCGACCCAGAGAAACTCGGCCTATGGCCCGGCTTCCATGTCAATGTGCAGTATGAGCACTATCTCGGCGAAGACCTGAACAGGAAGGATTCCGCGCTCATCCCGGTCAACACGGCGCTGGCCTATTTGTCGGGAGACGGTTACCAGCAAGCCCTCTCGCTTAGCGTCACGCAGGATATTGGCCAGTACGTCTCGGTCAGCGCCGGCAAGTTCAACATGATGACGCTGGCCTCCCAAACTCCGCTTCTCGGCGGCGGCGGCATCGACACCTTCATGAACAGGGCGTTCGCGCTGCCCTCGACCGGCGTGGGCTACACGGCGGCCAGGGGAGCGACCGGCGACAGGGTCGTCATTTCGGCGCCGTACACGCTTGGCGCAGCGGTGACCTTCAAAACGAAGCCATTCATCCTCACGCTCGCGATGCTCGATCCGCGCAGCGCCATCGATCCGGCCGTCATCGAAGCTCCCTTCGCGAAGGGCCGGGCCTGGGGCGCCGCCTTGACCGTTCCCACCGAGGCGTTCGGCCTTAAGGGCTACCAGAACTTTCGCGCCGCCTACAGCGACGCATACGGCATCGATCTCGATAGCATCGGCAACCTTCCGGGTCCGGTGAGCATCAAGCAAGGCTATTGGTTTACCTCCTACGCGGTGCAGCAGAACCTCGTGCAAAGCGAGTCCAATCCGGCCATAGGCTGGGGCGTGTTTACGCTCGTCACGCTCAGCGACGGCAACCCCAATCCTGTCAGATGGAGCGCATTGGCGGGGCTTGCGGGGAACAATCTCCTGGAGGACCGTGAAGACGACCGCTGGGGCTTCGGATACTTTCAATACGGTTTCAGCGAACCTCTGCTTGATGGATTGGCCACGCTTGGCTTCGACAGACGCGATGAGTTCGGCGTGGAGGTCTTCTATAATTACGCGATCACGAAGTGGATGCGCTTATCCGCCGACTTGCAGGTGATCGAGCCTTGGAACCCGGCCAAAGCGCAGGCGGCTTACGCCGCATTGCGGCTGCAGACGAAGTTCTAGTTCGAACGCGACAAGCGGTGCTGCAACCACGAAATTTTGCGAGACTGCCACGATATTAGTCGCGAGTGGAAAGAAAACTACTCCGCCTTCACCGGTGCCGAACTCGACAAAATGCTCCCATCCCATATCCAGCCTCGTGGCAACCTCGGCTATCTTACAATCCGCATCGTGGAGCACAACTCCCGCCGCCAATATGACGTGTGCTACCTGCAGAACCTCGATCACGTTATCCCTGGCCTCTGGTCATTCGCCCCGGCGGATGTAGGAGGATGCTAATCTACCTAATTGAAAATAAGCCTATTTAGGTATCCGACGATTCTCCGTATATTCCGCTCCCGTCGTCTTCTTCTACTCGTTGCGATAAGTCTTTGCGTTCTGATTTCGCTGGTTATTCGACATTTAATTACCTCACCAATAGTAGCGTGCAACTCCTCCGCCCAATTCATATCACGTATCATTGGCGCTTTCTCGACCGAATAATGATATGTCGAGTTCCGCATACCCTTCAGAACGCCTATATGCTCATTGAATAGTCTTTGAATACTGGCATCTTTAATCCCAGCTCTATTAATTCCCTCAACAAGTACAAAAAGAGCCGATAACCAATATACAACATAAGTCTCAAATTCCACCCATTGCTTTCGGCGGATTCGATCCATGTCATCGTCATACTTCTTCATGAGTCCATGAAGATGGTCATGCATCAAATCGGCTCGAAACCAATATTGAGCCAAAATTTTGAAATGATCGGCCTGCACGTCAAAAACCGCTAAAGCAAAAAGCCCCGCCCTCACGAGCCTTGTTCATGACGCTCACTTCCCGTTTTGTGAAACCTGCTGAGTGTCCGTAACCACTATCTCGGTCTTCCACTCGCCGCTAGTCTTGATATTGATCGAGGTGATGCGCGTATAGGCCAACGTCACAGCACCGATAGTGGCCAAAAACACAATTCGTATTAGCAGCTCGATAAATGGTTTATAGCGTCTTTTCCTCTTTGAGCCACTTATTGGTTCTGACCTAATTTTCTTTTTACGCTTTTCCACTCTCGTTATAGGTTCGAGCCCTAATGGTAACTCCGGTTGCTCATACAACTTACGCAAACGATACCCCCTAAGAAACGGAGTTCGCGGATACACACCGCAACTCCAACGTGCCCAACGCACCAGCTATTTCCATGTGAGCGCATGATGGAGCGATTCCCGTAATGCGGGAATAGAGGCAAATAGGGCGCACCAAAGAAAACAATGACTATTCCGTGCGGTTTTCTGACGCATCTCAGGCGAGTCCTATTGATTCCGCATCGCCAAGAATTCGAGGTGTTGCCCGTAATATATAGAGACCAGAAAGCAACTAGCCGTATTATCTAGCCCTTCCCTATCAGCCCATGATCTGAAAAACAAAGCTTGGCCTAAAGCGGGGCTTTCACCACCACTTCATAAATGCGCCTAGGCCCTGAATAAACCCATAGGGTGGGAAAGCCAACGCAAGCATGAAATAAAGAAGTAGCTTTTTCGCGGCCAGATCGAAGAGCCCGTAAACCACCAGCAGGCTAGCTGCGAAATAAAGCGCCATCAACGGCAGCGTAATTGCGACGCCAGCGGCATCAACCAAAAATTTCTTCATGACCCAACCCCAATAAAAATTACATAGTTATTGAAATATCGAGTCGTCGCCTCGATCAAGCGTAGTATCGACCATATCTACCAGCGAATAACACATGCTATTGAATATCCTCAGTGTGGGGATTATGTCTGCTGCGACACCGAGATGGCCGAGGCGTGTTCGGGGGATCACCGACGGCGGTAACTCAAAAAAATCCCCCAAACTGCTGGCCTAATGCACGAGATCGGCCACACCAAGGGACCCTCGTGCAAGAGAAGCGGGGACACATGAAAATGTTTCTCATTCTCGAGGCCACGCAGCCGAACGGTACGACATACCGTCTGGCATGGGGGTGCATCCTGCCTCCCGCAGTGCTCTCGATAGTAACCGTACTGTCACGGCTGTTCTGAAAGGAAGAGCACCTCGGAATTGAGGTGCTCTTTCTCCGTCTCAATCGATTGGCCGATAATTTTTTTGCCTCTCGATCCGTTCTTTTTCGGCGCGCTCGTTACTCCATTTTTCAGCGACTTGTATCGTGCAATAAAGAGCGAAGAAGAACATTGCGACCCCAAGCATGTCGGCCAGGTCTCCATTATGGCCATGTCTAGCCGATGGCCCATTCACCTCCAAATACATGATCGTAAGGAGCTCGTCGGCGAAACCTGCCGCGCCATGTCCCGCGCAAACCGCCGTCAAAATGCAAAGGCCAACAAGGAATCTATCAAACACGGACATCGAGACATCCCCAATAACTTACATGCTTGGAATACGGGAATTCTTCAATTCGTTGGCGACACGCAACCCGGCTGCGCGGCATCCACCACATAACAACCATTGCATCTCCAAGCCCTGCACGACTAGCGCTCGACTAACTTTTGAGGCTGTTAGACGCTGACTGATTTTAATGGTGCTGCAAGAGAGGATTGAACTCTCGGCCTCCCCCTTACCAAGGACGTGGGATTGGTCATTTTCTCGTTGAATATCAATCATTTGATTTCGCCCTGCTTGCCACGACCGCGTACGGCCCACTCGGAAGGTGAAATCACCTCTGCTTTGTGGAGTGTTTTCTGCGCCCATTTCTCCCCCGCAGTTCGTGCTCTATCGTCCACCCGGTTGCGCTCGAGGTGGCTGTAGTGCAAGGCAGGCATCTTGATGGTTTTCCACCTTCCTGCCTCTTGAACCTCCTTAAGGGTCATCCCCTCGTCCTCAAGCATCCAGGTTGCCCAGCTATGCCTGCCTGTGTCTTTCGGTCTGTGGTAAGGAACGCCGGCCCGCTCACATGCCTTTCTGATCGGCTTGTAGATGCTCCACCGCGATGCGTACTTGAACACGAACTGCTCTAACCGCCACGGGTAACGCTCAAGCTGCTCCACAACCGGTGCAGCGAGCGTCAGAACAATGTCCTGCCCAACCTTTGTGTCGTGGATGGTGACGCGCCACTTATCGGCGTCGATGTCTGATGGCTTGATTCCAAGCGCCTCAGAAGTGCGGCGACCGTGGAGGCGACAGAATAGGATGAAGGCGGCCACGTGCGGCTCGCACTCAGCCAGAACCCGCGCAAACCAGTCCTTCGGCGGGCGCTGAAAGTTTGATGGCGCCAGATGTCCTTTCGGTCGCCTGATGCGCGGAGGCGTGTATTCCTTCGACACCATCTTGTTCAAGACCGCACAGATTGGCGTGTAGACGTGTCGATTGAGCGTGGCTGCAGTTCGCCCCGGGTAAAGCTTCGCGGCAAGATCATCGATCACCTCTTGGGTGATGTCTGCAATGGGCATCCTGCCAATCTCGCGAACGATGGCTGGCAAGTATTCTTTATTCGCCCCGCCGTTCTTCACGTAGCGGATGACAGCCTCAGCGAAGAGGAGTCCAGTTACGCGCTTTTTCTCGCTAGGTTTGGCGAGCGCCGTGTACGCTGCTTCAATCCAGGCGTCGGCGACTTCTCGCGCTTTTTTGGGGTCAAGAGTTCGAGTGCAGCGCTCACAGGATCGCCAGAAGAAGTCGCCGTCTTCTGTCTTTTCCGGGAGTTTTCCGCGCCAGTAGAGCGAGCCGTGCTTCTCACGGAATGATCCTCGATCAGCTTTTCGCCTGGCCATATCTTGCCCTCCATCAAATGATCAAGACGATCTCGGAAAATGCAAGCAAAGCGGCCAGCTTTGGCGTAAGTTTTTGTCGCTTTGGCCCTTTTGCTTATCCACCGTATCGACGGCTTAATCGGGTATTCATTCTGAACTTCGGATAACAGCATAAATTTGCTGTTGGACTTGGTGCCCCCGGGAACCATGTTGACCCTCTGCAAAACTTAGCTTTTGAGGACTTCATTTGAAACGTCTCCCTCAGTTTCTTGCATCAAACCCTTTACTAACTCAGCTAAGTACCTTCCGAACAACTTAACCGAGTTTATGTTATGTGCGTTTTACTTGCCGGATGCCTCCATTTCTTTTCCATCACCACCTTAGCAATGGCTTTTTGTTCACTTTTTCGCGAAATACCCTTCAGGATCGAAGTCACCAAGGTCGCGCGCTCGCATCCATTCATCAACAGCCTGCGCGACAAGATCCTGTAGGGTCGTGTTCTGCTCAACCGCGTAAAGCGCGAGTACTTTTTGCGTTTTACGAGGCATTCTAAAAGTCATTGGGTAAAGATCGCGCTCCGGTTTGCCTCTAATACGCGGCGTGTATCCTTTGCCGCTTGCATCGCCGCCGGTGTCGATATTTAAGTCCACAGGCTGATCCTTTTTCTTAACCATTTCAGGGCTCTCGCTTTTTCAGCTCGGGTCATGATGGATTCCCTTTTCCACCCAAATCCCCAACCGGCGTGATAACCCACTTGCATATACGCAGCAAGCACCATATAACCATAGACGTCTGATGCGTCAAGACGTTCGAGACGTCTGGACGTTGAGGGTTGTGGATAGTGAGGCAAAGGGCGACACAAAAGATCGGGCGCGAGGCGAGCATGAAGCGGCAAAGGCTTAGAAATTGGGGGACGGTCGACGTCAGCGGGAAGCGCGGTCTTGACGCGGCTGGATTCTTCGCTAGGCTGCGCCTTGGGCAGCGCGCTCTTCCTAAAGTATTCGTCGCCGACAGCGTCCCAATCGGAGCCAGAAACCAATGAAACTGGCGAGGATATGGGAGGACTGGCGAGCATGGCGCGCATGCCGCAAGGCTGATTTGCACGTTCAGATCCCGACGCCAGAGCCGAAGTTGAACACCTTCGAGACGTTCCTGCATTTGAGGCCGTGGCAGCGAATCGCGTGCATCGTCGCGTGCGGCGTCGCCTATGTGGCTTGCATCCAGAGCACCTTTTCCGCGAACGTCGCGCCGCACTTTATGGCGATCTGGTCCGACGGGCGTTTCAACGTGTTCGAACTCGTGCAAACGCTCACCTTGAGCACGCTGGTTGTTGTCCTCACAGCGTCACCGCTGCTCTTGCGGTTCGCGCCCGGTGCCTCGAAGATTGGCGTCGTGATCGCGAGCCTTTTCATTGCCTATGTGACCCTGGACAACGCCTGCAAGGTGCAGGAGGAAGGGCGCGAGACGAAGCTTGAGGCACCGCGGCAGAAAGCGGATCGCATCGCTAGGCTTGATGCTGAGATCGAGAGCGCAACCAAGGCTTACCAGCAAGTGCCCGCGCATGAGTATGTGTTGCCGACGACGGTCAAGGCGGCAGAGACGGCGCTAACGGAACTGAAGGCATCGGCTTATGACGAATGCCACAAGGGCACGTTCGGCATGACACGCGGCGCGAAATGCGAAGGGCTGGAAGGGAAGCGCGACGCAAAGGCCGATGAGATCGAGAAGTTTCAGCGCAACGCCGACTTGACGCGGCGCGCCACAGACATCGAAATCGAACTGACGCGGCTTAAGAACGAGCGCAAAGACTTGGGCGTGGTGTCTGAAAATGCCGGGTCGATCCTGGCTGGCTTGCCTGCCTTTGTGGCCGACATGGGATTTCCCATAACGGGAAACGTGATGGCGAAGCATCACCCGAAGATCGTGGCGGCATGCGCGGAACTCGTGGCGTGGATCTTCGCACCTTTGTCGGTTGCGTCCATCTTCTGGCTGTTCAGCCTGCTTGTTTGCGAGAAGAGTGAAGCCGACCGCCACATGGTCAAGGTGCTCGGAAGCGTCGCGGAAGAGCGGGCGAAGGTCGCGCTTTCTGTCGTGCCATCGGCGTCGATCCAAAATTGGACTGGCGAAGAGATGCAGCCCGACCAATCCCCGGCCGCGGTGCTCGAGATCGAAGGCGACGATCCCCCCGCTTTTGTTCGAAACCCTCAAACAAAGACAGAGGCGGTATTGGCGGGAGTGTTCAGAGCGGACCCCGACAAGCCGAAGGCCCGCCGCGCGCGCACCAAGAAGCCGGCACACCGGGACAGCGTCTTGCTGTTCCACAAAGAGCGGATGTTGGACCGGCCAGGACGCAGCGTGTCATCGGAAGTTGCCCTGGATGCCTATGGAGCGTTTTGCGCAGATAGGAATTTGGCACCGGTTCCACCGCAGACCTTTGGTCGCGTCATGACGGAGCTCAAAATCGAGAAAGGCAAATCAGGCGGGAAAATTAAGTACCTCAACATTGATTTGAGGCCCGCGCTTCGAGTTGTTTCGGGCTAGTCCCGAGGCATAAAGCGGCGAGGACGGTCTTGCTCACCGGCCCCGCCAACCACAACCGCGACAAAGATTGGAAGGATCGCGATCATGATCAGCCGGCAGGCTACCGACCTACTTGAGGATTTGCAAGACACCGTACAGCGGACCCGCGGGCTCGCAACCATGCTGCGCGAGACGCAGGAAGACGAGGGCGATTATACCGGCGTCCCTGAATTCCTGGCTTGGGCCGCGACCGAGTTAAGCGATACCGCCGCCCGGCAGATCACGAGACTTCGGAAGGCGCTCGACATCGAGGAGGAGGACGAGGACGAACCCCTCTTGAAAGCTGTAGCGTAACCAGGACGAAGACCAGGACGAAATGCGTTCATCCTGGGGTTCGTCCTGCCGAAAATCTGTAGTTTTTGCGTTGTCGCCAGGACGAACGATTCGTCTACGTTTTCGCACCCCTTTCGCACCCCTTTTGTCCTATTCTCGCGCGCGCACGCGTAGAGAAGGGGATCACGTGGAAAACCACGTTATGCCTGCGAACAGGCCACGTTAGCCCTACAGCCGCAGGCGACGGGAGTATTCGCAGCCTGTGGTTTTAAGGCGAAAACCGTGCGAACTACGGGGCAGGATGAAAATTTCGTCCTGCCCAGGATGATAGTTGTCGAGACAGTGTGATTTAGCGCTCATATCACGGTGCAGGATTGATCGCCTCAGGAGTACCCCACGTGGGGTAGATAGGGAGTGATCGAGACACGATGAGACTGGCTGCTGGTGGCTGTCTCAGTCTCGGTCCCTAATCTCGGTCCGTGTCTCGATGGTGTCTCTCACTCCCCATCAGCCATGTCCTTGTCTGTCTCTCTCTCGCACGCTGGATGGCGAGGTCGAGCATTGCTCTCGTCTCGAAACGGGACAACGATGTCGTCCAAGTCCTCCCGCCGCTTCTGAATCGAGAAGGGCTTTTGCGAGAATAAAGATGCCGACGCCCGCAGCCGTGGAACCGCCAACACCCGAGAATGTGCATCTCTACCGGGCCGCGGCGCTCGCATGGCGAAAGGCCTGGCGCGAAGAGCTGCGCCGGAACGATGGCAATCACAAGCTCGCTAATCCGCATGCTCCCCTTCATGCCGCCGCGGTCGCGGTTCAGGAGTTCGCCCCGGAAATGACTTTGGAGCAAGCGCGGACCTTTGCGCAAAAAGCGTGCGCATGGGCGGCGCAAGTTCATAACGCTTGGTTTTGGGCTTGAACCACTCCCAATTTTTTTTCCAGATTTCCGGCGAGGCCTTTCCGCTTAAGGGGGGGTGGGTCCCTGATTTCTTCGCAGATTTTCTATAGCGTCTGAGGCGGGTATAGGCCACTGGATGGGACCCAAACCCAAATCACCCCCCCACCCGAGGCGGGCCTCGTCCTGACACTCGGGCGTGCCGGGCGATGTCACGTGCAAGACGGCGGAGGACTGCCCCGTGGTACTCCGTCAATGAGGCTCGCGCGACTGTCGGGCTTGAGCACCAGGGGGTCCCCTGCACCGCGTGTCCGGCCCGGATCGAGGCTAGAAATGCTTGAGCGCTCGCCTGTATTCCGTGAGACCCCGCCCCTTTTTCCACAAAGACGCGTTGCAATCCACTTCGCAAAACGTGCAGTCACTACCACGCACCTCCGGAATTAGATAGGATCGCGGGCGATTTTCGAATCTATTTAGGTGCATCCATGTTCATACGCTTGGTTCTGAGCTTTATGCTTCTGCTTGCGCTCAGTCCCGCTAATGCAGCGGGGCAGTACGGCTCGATACGGGTCGGGTTTTGGTCGGGCGGTGCCTACACAAACGATTCCAGCGGCGCCTTTTCGCACTGCGCCGCATCAGGGACCTATAACGGCGGGATTACGCTCTACGTTGCCTTGGGATCCGCTCATCAATGGAGCCTCGGCTTTTCACAGGAGGCTTGGCAACTTAAGCCGGGCGAAACTTTTCCGATCGTTCTAACATTCGACGGGCGGGAGCAATTCAACGTCTATGGTACAGCACAGACACCTGTGTTTGTTGTCGTTCCCATGCCCCCGAATTCTTCTCTCCTCAGTCAGTTTCGCAAATCAAACGGCATGGTGGCGTTCGCCAAAGGCAATACTTATGGATTTACACTGACATCAACGTCACAGTTAATGCTTGTTCTTTCAAATTGTGTAGATCGCATAAACAGCGGGGGCTTAAGTGCCGCAGGTGACTTCTCCGTTGGCTCGGCGCCTTCGACAGCGCAGCACGCGCCAGGAGAGCGGACGGCACAGGCTTCCGACAAGCCCACAGAAGCCGACGCAATTATCTTGCAGGCGTGGCTTAAGAAAAACCGCTGGATGTCAAATCCCATGCTGGCGGCCAAAGCACACGCAATCGCGCAGCGGTTTACCGACCGTGGCATCAGAGGCGCTGAGCAGCTTCAGAAAGTCGAAGATGAGATCGTTAGCCTCTACCCCGATCTCGTGGCGGACTACGGCTACGATGTGAGCGGAATCAAGCCCAAAAATACAGCGCAGACTGTGCAGGTAACGGTGCCAAGCGGTCCAGGCTGGGAAACTGCGCAAGATAACAAAATGGAGGCAATGGAGATCGCAACCAACTTCATCCTCAAAAGCTCGTTGCAGAATCCGAGAATACTGAAGCCAGACAGAGATCCCTGCAACGCTCGTCCGCGATGGTGCTGCCTGGAAGTCTGAGGAAGCGGCAGGCTCCGTCAGGATCGTCTCAGGAGATGGGAACCTAAAGGGGGTCGATGTTGCGACTGCAATTGCAGCCGCGGACTCGAAAGAATGCAAGGGCAAGTTCGTGACAGGGCGCGCAGCGGATCTCGTGGATAGCGATGTTGTGTTTCGAGGGTTCTCGATCTGCGACGACACCAGCGGAAGCCGCTCGGCACAGTATTTTGTGGTCCCACGAAAGAAAGGCGGATTTATTGTGCTGTCGGTTGTGTCCGATATGAAGTCGGAATTGGCGCGGAACACTATGAAGGATGAGAAGGTCTCTGCTTTAAGTAAAGCAGCTTTGTTAGCGGTCGATAAGAACTGATAAGCTTTTGGCATTCATCTCTGCTGGCAAGGTTTTTAGGAGCATGCGTGGTGAAGAAATGTGCTGGCCTTTTTCTGATTTTTGCTTTGTGTTTTCAAGCTCTGAACATCCAAGCGCATGCAGCAACTGCGTTAGAAGTGATGAGCAGGTGTAATAGTAAAGACGATGCGGGGCAGTACTACTGCTTAGGTGCCGTCTCAGCAATGCAAGGTTTACTCAATGCGAAGGGAGAGCCCCAAAAAAACTCAGGTCAGCTAAAACTTAGCATGCACCTAAGGGATAAAAATGGGAATTTAGCGGTCAGCGACGTGAAAGAAATTTGCTTTCCGGATAGGATAACTATCGAACAAATTGAAAATATATTCGTTAAATACACAGCAGATCATCCCGAGCTACAGCATCACGATTTCGGCGCAATCCTAATGATTTCCCTCCAAGAGGCATTTCCCTGTGACTAATATGCTTCCCGCTCCGCCCGCCGTGCTGCAAGTTTAGGACTGCTAATATCGTCACGTTAGGTGTGGCCGAGATAGACATCTCTCCGGGATGGCGTGCAGGCCTCCTCCTTGGTTGCCTGTGGGCGCTTGACTTTCACACTGCTTCTGTACTAATTTCTTGAGAAATAGGTGACAGCACGGGGTTAAGTCCATGGCACACAACGAGAAAGAGGCGAAAACGGCCAAGAATGGACGCGCGAAAGCCGTTGCATATCTGCGGACTTCGAGCGCGGCGAATGTGGGCCAGGACAAAGACAGCGACAAGCGTCAGCGTGCGGCAATCGCGGCCTTCGCCAAGCGCGCCCGCTATGAGATTGCCGCGGAAGATTGGTTCTATGATCCTGCAGTGAGCGGCGCCGACCCTATCGAGACGCGGCCCGGCTTCAACCGGTTGCTTGACCGCATCGAGGGCAACGGCGTGCGCACCGTGATCATCGAAGACGCCAGCCGCTTCGCTCGTGACCTCATGACACAAGAGTTGGGCATCCTGTCCCTGATCAAGCTCGGAGTGCGTGTGATCACCACGTCAGGCGATGACTTGACCGATACCTCGGACCCAATGAAAAAGGCCATGCGGCAGATCGCAGGCGCATTCGCAGAATTGGAGAAGGCCCGGCTTGTTGCGAAGCTTCGCGGTGCACGGGAGCGCAAACGTGCCAGCAGCGGACGCATCACGAAGGACGGCAGAGGCAAATGTGAAGGCCGGAAGAACCTTGCAGAGCGTTCGCCCGAGTTGATAGCGGCGGCCAATGCCCTAAACGATGGCCGCAGCCTTCGCCAGATTTCCGCGGCGCTTGCTGAGCAGGGCTTTGTCACGAGTAAAAACGCCAAGCCTTTCAGCGCGAGCGCGGTGCAATCCATGTTGCGGACCACAACACGCCAGGCCAACGGGCGAAGAAAATAACTTCAGAAAGGTGCGCCTGTGCACAAATGGAAAAGTTTCTAGTTTCTGCTTTTTCCAAAAAGGCAATCTCGCTAGCGTCATCGCAAGGGTTTGCCCCTTGCTGAGGAAATTATGACGAAGATCGCGGTTCCGACTGGTCGGCGCTCCAAAAGCGTGTTCGCCTTAGCTCTCGCCAGCTTAATTCTGGCGTTGCACTTCGCTGCACCCGCGGCTGCAGACACGTACCAGGATGCGTTAGCGGCGAAGGAAATCGGTGACTACGCGACGGCTTTGCGCCTGTTTGGCTCATTGGCCGCAAAAGGGGACGCCGATGCCCAAACCCAGATGGCGTTGATGTATATCACGGGCAAGGGCGTGACTAAAGACTACGTCGCGGCGGCTATGTGGTACTCCGGCGCTGCTTTGCGAGGCAACGCCCAGGCCCAGTTTGCTCTCGGGACTATGTACTATGAGGGGCAGGGGACGCCTAAAAACTATGCTACGGCAGCGCATTGGTTTCGACAGGCTGCCGAACAAGGCTCAGCAGACGCCCAGGTTTCTCTCGGGTCCATGTACGACAGAGGTTCGGGTGTCCAACAGGACTTTGCCGAGGCCGCGAAGTGGTATCGCCGCGCCGCCGAACAAGGTAATGCCCTGGCCCAGACTTAACTTGGTGTGAAGTGCGCCGCGGGTGAGGGGGTACCCAAAGACGAAGCTGAAGCCATCAAGTGGTTTCGGCGCGCGGCCGAACAAGGCGATGATGATGCCCAGTTTGTTCTCGGGGTTTGGTATGATGAAGGCCGAAGAGTACCCTCGAACTTTGCTGAGGCATTGAAGTGGTACCGCCTCGCTGCGGAGCAAGGCAATGCTGGTGCCCAGCTCAATCTTGGGGTCATGTACGCTCACGGCAAAGGCATCCCCAGGAACAACGCCGAGGCAGCGAAGTGGTACCGACTTGCCGCCGACCAAGGCCTTGCAAACGCCGAGGATGCCCTGGGGTCTCTATATTTTCTCGGCGAAGGTGTGCCGAAGAGTTCTTCCCAAGCAGTGAAGTGGTTCCGCCAAGCTGCGGACGAAGGATATGCTGAAGCACAGAAACATCTGGGGTTGACTTACGCCTCGGGCGACGGCATTCCGCAGAACTATACACGCGCCTATATGTGGCTGAGTTTGGCGGCGGCGCAGGATGATAAAGACGCGGCAACACAAAGAGATAAGGTTGCCCAACTCATGCCGCCCTCGCAGGTAGCTGAGGCGCAGAGGCTGGCGCTCGAGTGGCAGCCATTGTCAACGAAGGGATCGGCGACCGCAACGAAGATTCCCAATCTACGGGAACTCTGTGCCGCGCGAAGAGATGAAATGCAGGATTTGCACAATAAGGCCAACGCGGACACAGAAACCGACATTATATACGCATCAAACTTCAATAATATTACAAACAGATGTTATATACTAATGCGGGCTACTGTAAGAGGATCATCCCATCGTGAGATGGACGGAACTTATTCCGATTTGTACGATCTGCAGATAATCGGTGCGCCGGCGATCGCTGTGCCGTTTGCTGTGCCGATTGCTCATTGCCGTACTGGGCTTAACGCGGACGAGGCGAGCTTCACGCCGGCTGGAAAAGTCACAGCAAAGGGAGCGTGCGCATTCATCGATAAGATGATGCACGACGACTCGGACACCGGCAGATGAGCGGACGCATGCGAAGCTCTGCGGCAATCTCCGTGGTGCTCAGAGTAAGCAGCGGGCGAGAGAGTTTGAAGCTGATCAGCGAGGCGATCCTCAACCTGAGCTTAGGCGCTCCGACTGAGCGACTTTGACTCTTCCGGCTCGAAGTGATCGGCGAACTCTTTCTGTCGTCTAGCGATGGCGGCAAGCTTTTCGAGGAACTCGTCAACTTGGCCTTTCACTTCGATCGCGCCGCCATTTGCCCCCGCGTGCTCTAAAGCCTGCTTCGGCTTGCCGAAACCGCGATCGAGAATCGCACAGGCAGCGGCGACGCGAGCGGACTCGGATTGGCCCTTTTCACAAACATGGACCAGCGTCTTGAGCGCTTGGGGCGTGTATTCCCTCGCAGCCTCGCCGAGTTCGAGCGTGACCTTGTTCGGCACGCCTAGCTTGCGCCCGGAGCCATCCCGCTTTCCACCGTGAGCGCTCTTCGGCTTGACTGAAGTTGATTGTTTTTCAGGTGTCTTAGCCATCTTCGGATCGATCTCCGTTGTTGTTAGATTTCCGCATCAGAGCCGTCGACAAGACGTCGCCCTCGCAATAGAGCCTCGCCCGTTATCGGATCGTTCACCCCCCACATGACGCCTTCCTGATTGTGAGGTTCAGCGAAGACTTCCGCCCCGTCTTCAGGAGCGCGAAGCGTGGAGCGCTGGCCACTTGCGACGGCCTGAGCAATGCAAGGCTCAATCCGGCAGCGGTATCGAGCGAAGAGTGCAAGGTCTATCATGCCGCCCTCGCAAGACTGCGGCAGACACGAAGGAGCGCCGAGAACTCCCGGCGCTGTTCGACGGCTTCCTTGGTGTAGTGGCCATGCTTGTATTGACCGTGCGCTTTGCCACATGGAGCACCGGCCCGTGCGCCGTGGAATCTGCAAACATGCTTGCCGCGTTCTGCAGGAGCGCCGCAACGCTTCTTGGTCCGCTTCGATGTCGCCGTGCACCGTGGAGCGTCCATAAATGCAGGTCTGTTCATGCGAATACCCTTATCTTTCTGAGTTGGCCCCTGCCTTCGAAATCGTGCCCCCGACCTGGCCGACGATGGCTTGCGCGCCCTCGTGAACGTGCACGTGCTCGACTGTCATGCGCTGTTGCCCCTTTCCTCGATGCTTGTTGAGCGTTTCAACGAGCATGCCGAAGGTCCGGCTTGCCTTGTTCATTTGCTGCAACGCCGTGTCGCGATCAGGCCCGTTGCTGAATGACGATCGGCGAGCGCAATCCATCGTCACGTTGTGCAGGGCGACCATTTGAGCGGCGAGCATGCTTTCGATGGCGTCTTGCGGGTTGAGCGATTCCAGCATGTCGATGGTCGCGGCTTTGGTGACATTCGACTTGCCTTCATCCCATGGAATAGCCCGCATCGCTTGCCGGACAGTCAAATTGTACGCCGCATCCGGTAACGCATTCGATCCAGGCCCCTTTTGCGGCTTGGCGGGAGGCGTCCAGCGCGGACGATCAGCTTTCACGATGGGGAATGTGAGGTCTTCGTCGTCGCTCACTTCCGATTTTGTCACTGCGATTGCGTTTTTCATGGCGTGCCCCCTAGATCCCGTGGATGCGGGACGTTCGCCCCGTGAAGGTTGGCGTCGAGGAACCGCCTTTTCCGCTGAGTTTGATGTTCGCGTCGTAATAGCTGCCGGGTGATCCTGCGTTCGCGAAGCCAAGGGCTGTTGCGATGCTGGTCCCCGGGTAAGTGTACGAGCCGCCGTCCTTCATCTTCACGGTCAATTCGCCCGTCGCTATGGTGTAAACGAAGCTTTCGAGCCAGGATGAGCGCAGAGGGACGGTGAGTTCGCCGTCGTCGGCTTCTATGGCGAGTTCGGCGAGTTGCAAGATTGCGGGTGAGAGCGCTTCAGCGCCGAGGCTTTCGAGGGCAAGCCCAACTGCAGGGAGCATTGCCTTGGTTCCTTATCGAAAGGCGGCCGATGCAGCGCGCTTCGGCCTGGATTGTTTGCTTTGATCCCGAGCGCCGGGACGGTTCGATTGGCTGGCGCGCCAGGTGCGCATGTACGCCGCGTGATGTTTCCGATGGCGATCAAGGTTGCGTTTGCGCCAGCGGTAGGTTTGCGCCTTGCGAAGCTCGCTTTTCGTTGGCTTCGCGTGAGTAGGGCCGCCGTGAGTAGGGCCACTAGGGCGACGCGAAACCAGTGAATGGCTTTGCGGCACGGCGCGCGGTCGGCAATTGTGACACAAGCCGACGAGGGCGAGGTTCGCGCCGCAGTCTTTACACCTTTCGATCATCTGAACTGGTCCTCGAACGGAATGGCGTCGTCGAAGTCGTGGTGTTTCTGCCGGCCGTTTTGCCTATGCTGGCCTTCGCCGTCCGATTGATAGGCGCCGGGTTTGCGTTCCCGGCTCTTGCCGATCGAGGCGACGCGTTCAGCCTTCCATGCGGCGACGCTCAGTCCGGTCTTGGCCTCGCCGGTTGATTTGTCGGTCCATGTGTTCAGGGTGAGCGTGCCTTCGATGTAAACCCTATCGCCCTTTGATGCTTTCGCGGCGATTGCTGTTGCCGTTGCTCCAAAGCATGCGCACCTGATCCATTGGCTGACGTCTTTGCCATCGTCCGAGGTGCCGACCGTGACGACGACGTTCATGGTTGCGAACGGGTTGCCGGTTTTGCTGGTTTTGAGCTCCGGGTCTTTGCCGAGCGTGCCCCAAAAAGCTGTCTCAATTCCGCGGTTCATTGGGATGGTCCTTGATTGTGTGTGTTGGTTGCGAACGGCGAGCGTTCGATTGTGTCGAAGCGCCAGGAGAGTGTGCGCGGACGTTTTCCGCCTTGCGTCCCCTGTGCTTTCGGCGTTACCGGTGCTGATGCTTTCCGGCTTGCGGCGCGTGCCTTGCGTTCACGCTTCAACTCAGCCCTTTGGCTTACGGCCAGCGCCTTGCGTTCGCGTTTCAGTTCCCGCTTGGTCTTGGACGTTGGCCGCTCTTGCTGTCCCGTCGGCTTCATGACCCACGAAACGCCGCGTGTGTGCTTGTCCGTGCCCGCCCTTGCGGTGCTCTGCATGAACCGGGATGCGCGCTTGTACATCGGCCTCTACTCCCCCTCGATGTGCGACGCAGACACGATCCCTGGGTGCTGCCACCAGATGACAGCATCATCGAGAGCCGACCTCATGCGCGGCAGGGTTTGCGTGGATCCTGATCGAGTGCGGAGCACACATGAGTCCGGGTCGATGGTGTCGATCATGCGGGCGTAAGTGCCCCATGCCACGAACACGATCAGGCCCCAGCAACCCACGCGCTCTTTCGGAGTGTTGCCCTCGAATATCCCGAATAGCGCCATCGCATCCCAGCCGTTATCGACCGCCGTCCGGGCGTCTTCGCTATCGAGAAAGCGGAGCGTTGCCGTCTTCAGTTTGGCGACGTCCATGTTATCGGTCCGCACACTGGCGGCGGCGGCGCGCCACTCGGCGAGCGTGGCTTCCACTATGAGCGCGGGCTTGATGGCGCGAAGCTCGTCCAGAACGCCGTCGGTAAGGGCATCTTTCGGCCCTTCCAGTTCAAGCTTCCCATTGGCGACCGCAACATTAACGCCAGCCGCCTTCAATTGGGTGAGCACTGCGGCGGCGTTCATAGCGCCACCTTCATCGTGCTGGCCTTCCCTGCCTCAGGCGCGGAAGCGGGGCGTGTGCCGTATCCGCTTACCGCCTTACCGTTGGCTTGTCCGCCGTGATTAAGCGGCTTGTTGGGGCCGCTGCATCCATCATCATTCGACTTCGAAGGTTTGTGAGGTTGGATGGTTTGAGCACGACGGTTCGCCTTCTCGTTGGCTTCGGTCCTCGAACCGCCCTTGGAGCCGTTGCTTCGGTTGGCCTGAGAAGCGTTGGAAGAGCCGTGGACAGTCGCAGGGTCAGTGAAGGACGGTGAAGCATCACCACCCACCTCTTCACTGTGCTTCACCGTCCTGTTCACTGTCCCACTCACCGTCCCTTGATAAGCCGCTGTTTTTGCAGCCTTTTCTGAGGTTTTTGTTTGCTGGACAGTGAAGGACGGTGAAAATGCGGTCTCGCCCGAAAAGCGGGGGGAAATGCTTGTTCCTGTGCCGTTCCCCGCCGTTTTCGTATCAACCGGAAAATCACTGTCCTCGCTGTCCTCACTGTCCTTCGGCGGCTCTTCACTGCCCTTCGGTGGTTTTGGATTGCCTTCGTCGTGAGGACTTTCGAGCTTCATGCGCTCCTTGATCTTGCTGCGAAGCGTCTCCTCGTCAGGAACCGAACGGTAACGCTTGCCGTGGGCCTTGCCGGAGATGAATTCAAGTTCCGTCAGGTGCCCCCAAAACTCATCCTTAGCAGCGGCTTGTGCATGACGGCATTGTGTCGAGGCCCACTCTTTGTATGAACCCTCGAGGAATCCGGGGAGCGTTAGCGCCGGCAGCATTTTTTCACCGCTCGGGTCATAAGCTATCGGGAGCGCGCCTTTGCTTATCTTCGCCAGGCTGACTTTGTCCGCCGAGTATAAGCCTTCGAATTTTTCGCTGCCGAGCCACAGGCCGTTGTCCAGGCAATCCAGGATCCACAGCGCCGGATTGACCGGGTCGCTGGCGCGCTGGTTTGCTCTATGTTCGTCGTTGTCGCGCGGAACGTCGCGGCTGGGGATGAAGTTCGAAACATCCCGAGTCAGCATGTCGTGCAGAAAGGCTTGGACGCCGCCGTTGTTGATTTCCTCAAACAGTTCAGCCCAATAGGCGTTATCCCCTTTCCGCTTCGGCGATACTTTCAAAATCCAGTATCGCACATCGTCCCACTCGATATGTGCGGAGTGCGGGCGATTAGTCGCCATGTAATAGTTTGCGGCGGTTGGGCATTCGATTACGGGGATGCCTTTTCCCTCAATGGACGTGGTTTCTGTCCCGGATGCGGATTTGATTTTGTCGGCAAGCTGCTTGTCGCCTGCGAAGCATGCCTCGTCGAACGCGATATATGCTTTACCGCGTATGGCATCGTTGAAACGGCCAAACACCTTGCCGCTGTCAGCCGTGAATAAGCCGTGCAGCCCAAACATTGGTTTCAAGATTTTCTCGAGAAGCACGCCCTTCCCGGTTTGTTGCGCTTGCGAAAACAGGTCGACGACGATCCGGCTTGATCTGCCGATGTTTTGCGTCTGCCACGCAACCAAGTTTTCAAAGGCTTCGTACTTTACCGGATCGTCTGCGCAGATGACTTCCCGTATGTGCCGGTGAATGAGGTCGCACTTTCCTGGCTTCGGCGCCACTCCGAATTCCGTCCAGAGGTTAAAGCACTTGCCTCCCCCCTTGCGCGACGTGAACACGATCTTGTTCGCGGTACGGCGGCGGCGATCTCCTATCCATGTGCTTGCGGCCGGAAGCGCCTTGACATCACCCTTGTTGTCGACGCCGGTCACGATCACGGAGTTAGCTAGGCGGGCCTTGAAGTCTTTGTCGGTTATGGGGAGCGCGTCGCTTATCTGCGCTATGCAGGACGGCTGTCCTGGGACCGCGAGCATGACAAAGCGCTCGCTGACCTCTTCAATCGACGTGACAATCTTCTGCATCCCGCCGATTACGCGCTCCGCTCCCGGTTTCCATTTGTCCGCGGTGCGTTGTGCGGATTCCACGATCTTGCCGGCATCATCCTTGAGGCGCGGCCACTGCCGTTTGATGTGCCACTCGATGCTCTGCGCGTCTTTGCCGCCGATCAGGATTGCCCGCAGGGCCGAAGCGCGCGCGGCGGTTGTGTCGTCGGCTCCGTCTGGTCCGGTATCGTCGGCGTGATCGTCCGCATCGATCACGGAACTGTCGTGCACAAGCGCGAGCGGCTTTACTGCCTGCGGCTCCGCATCCATTGGCTTGACGGCCTTGACGGCGGCAGTTTTCGCTTTTCGCCCCGGTGAGCGCGGTTTGGTGCTGGCCACTTCCTGGCCTCCTGTTGTTCACCGGAGAGTCCAGAAATAGGCTTGCGTCCAGAAGTGATTTGCCCTATGTAAGGGGTGCTGTTGAATACTGCTGGATGCGTTGCAAGCCGCATTCTGAACGTCTCCGTGGGGATCGCCCCCAAGATTGAGATTGAAGTCTTAGATTGCCGACCGCCCAAGCGCTGGTAACGCTGGTCGGAGACGCAACAAGACGCAACAACGGGTAGAGAGCGGGACAGCGCGTCGATCGCTCCTGAGACCAAAACATCCACACACAAACACGAACGCAGCCCCCGGCCTTTGAGCTGGGCGCTTTGCGTTTGGACTGTCGAATGCTGGGCTATGCGGCTAGGGCATGTGGCCCACCGCCAATAATGCGAACGCTGCGATGCTGATAGCGGTCCCTGGCGATGAACCCGCGCTCGTGAAGCCGCTTTAGGGTCAAGCGCGCTGTCTCGGGATGCATCGCGATGCCGGCGGCCATTTCTTTTAGCGTCGGGGAGTAGCCGTGTTCCGCGATGTAGTCGCGGATGAATGCGAGAAGTCGGTATTGTGTCTTTGTCATCGTCCAGTGCTCCTGTTGATGCTTGCCGTTTACGATGCGCGATGACATCGCCTGTGTTTCGGATTGCAGGCACGCAAAAAAACCCTGGAAAACCAAGGGCTTGCGTTTTTAATTTTTGCTGAATTGTGCCGCGAGGCGTAATAAGGGTGGCAACTCGTAATGTACGGAAATTTTTTCGGCCTTGCAAGGGCTTTTCATAGGCTTTTTGCCGTTCCCCGCAATATCCGCCGCTCTGTTGCTTGGCAGCAACACCTTGAGCGATCAAACCCGAGAATAGCTGGAAATTTTGAGCAGCGTCTATTCTCACGAAAACCTGCGTCCCTTGCTGCGGTAACGGGCGGGCGTCGATGATGATGAGGCGCTTCCTCATGCTGCCCGCCTGTTGTAAGGGCGATCCTCAAGCTGCCCGAGATCGGGCAACCTATCGGTCGAGTTCGCGAAGGCGTTGTCCATAGAGCGCCGAATGTCGCGCACTCTATTCTTCGCCACGAGACCGTTGCCTTTGCAGGCTTCCTCAAAAGCCACCCTCACGACGTCTTCCCTGATTGCGCCGATGCGGACATACGGCGCCATGAAGCACGTCACCGTGTAGAGTTCCGTGCTCCGCCCCGGTTGCCGCTTGGCAGCAAGCCGGTTCACGAGGCGAGAAAGCGAACCAGCCGCGAGGCCGGCAAAGCGCTTTGCATCCCGCGCCGTGACTTCAGACCGGGAGAGAGCGACGGTGTTTTTCGCCCTTTCGGCCAGCGCCCGCTCTCGTTCGGTGTGGGATGCCTCTACATGCTCGCGCATCCAATCTTGGATTGGCGGAAGCCCTTCCTTGGGCCAATGCTCCCACTCATACTTTCCCCACTCGTAGCACCCTCCTTGGCGCTTTTGACCGTACACACAGCTTGGAGGAGCAACGACATAAGCGTCTCTGTTGCGAACATCGACGCCTTGCCCGATTTCATTCTCACGCGAGATGAGCAAGGGATGGTAGCGCGACCAGATATGACGCCCATTATCGCCGCGCCATGTCCGAACCACGGCAGCATTGCCCCATGTCTTCCCTTCCGCTTGAAGCGCCGCCTCAGTCTCGAGACCGCCGTGGCGAGGATCGAGATCGGCGACGGTTAGATCACTCTCGGCACCGGTGCGGATGCCAATGTTCGCATGTGGATCAGTCCGGGCCCACTCTGCGATCTGCTTCAAGTCTGTCGTGGCTTCAAGCAAGCCGTGAGAGCCTTTCGGAGGCACTTTGCTTCCACAGGCCAACCGGAAGACCTGAAAGCCTTGCTGAGCGTAACGATGGGCGTAGAGCGCGAAGATGGGTTGCGCCGGCATCACGAGGCGAACCCCAAGCGTTTCCAGACCCAAACAAAGACGCGCTCGATCAGTGAGCGGCGCGCCGGGAGGAGGAAGCCTTCGGGCGTGTATTCCAACGGCTCATCCCATCGCCAGTTGTGCGGGAATGCCGGTGATTGCTTTCGATCGCCATAAGGCGGGACCGGATGAAGCGGTGCGGGTATCATTTGGGCTGCCTCGCTCTGTTAGGGAGAGCTTGGCAACGAAGCGGGTAAGGTGCTCTACTTTGCCGCGTGCGAACGCATCGAGAACCGCCGCCCACGATACGCCCACGCAAATGTTGGGTGTTCAAATTCCGTTCACGGTCGCGATGCGACTTCATGAACAAACGTTCCCCCGGTGCTGCCGGGTTAACCGCTGAATTTTCAAGGGATTTAGTGGTGCTGCAAGAGAGGATTGAACTCTCGGCCTCCCCCTTACCAAGGGGGTGCTCTACCACTGAGCTACTGCAGCGAACCGTTGGCGAACGTGCCACAGCAGCCGCCGGGGCGCAAGTCCCTATAAATGCGCATGGCGCGCGGGCACGCTTAATCAACCGTTTTGGGCGGGCTTGCCCTTCCCGATCATAGCCTTCGCGCCTTCGTCGTGTAATGTTAACCCAATATGGTTAATTTCGGCGCACAAGCATTTATTTCCGGTCAGGAATTTGGTCCAACAAATCTGAACGGCCCGCGTCCGCGAGTGCGAAATCCACACAACCAATTGAAATTGATTGCTTTTTTCCTAAACCGTCATGGTTAACGAATTGTATTTTTGGACGAAAGTGGACGCTGAAAAGTCCGTTAAATATAATGTGTTAACGAGCCCCCCGCGTCTCGCAGCCGCGCCGGCGCAAACTCTCTACGGAATTTTCTGTTGTTTATCAATGGTTTGGCGGCGTTAACCCGTTGATAAGGCGCTTTTTCCTAAGATCTGTCCTCATGAAAAGCATCGGAAATGCTCACGCTTATGATGTGGTCCAAATGCTCTGGCGGCTCATATTAGCCCGCTTCCCAGGGGCCGGAGCGCAGCGCCCGGCGACCGCATCCCGCCGCCAGCGGACCCTCTCACGGCCATTTGTTTTCCCCGAACGGGCCTTCGAGCCAATATGCCAAGGCAACGGCGCACAAGACCATCGCTTTTATGCTCACCGAAAACCGAGCACCGTTGGCATCCGGAAGACTGGTGCGCCGCTTCAGGACACTGCGGCGAGGCGCCAGCCTTGCCTTTGCCCGAGAGATAACGCGGTTCCGTGAGAACGAAATCGCGCACATCGCGATCGCCGCGCTGGCGGGCTTTGCCATCGGAACCATCGTCGCGATCATCGACGGCGCGGTTGTCTGGCTGCACCATCTCATTTTCGGCGTGCCGCTCGATGCCCATCTCAGCGCCGGAACCGAAATCCCGCCCCTCGTGAGATTCCTCGCCCCGGCAGCGGGCGGCCTTCTGGTCGGCTTGATCGCAGTCGCGATCCGGCGTTTTCGCCCGCGCGAGATTGTCGACGCCATCGAGGCCAACGCGCTCTATGGCGGGCGCATGTCGCTCCGCGACAGCATCAATCTCGCTCTGCTGACCATTGTCGCCGTCGGCTTCGGAGGAAGCGCGGGCCTGGAGGCCGCCTATACCCAGGTCGGATCGGGCTTCGCCTCGAAGATCGGCCAGAACATCCGCCTCAGACGGCAGGATCTGCGCCTCCTGGTCGGCTGTGGTTCGGCGGCGGCCATCGCGGCTGCGTTCGACGGCCCGTTGACCGGGGCGTTCTACGCTTTCGAGCTGGTGATCGGCAGCTATACGCTGCAGTCGCTCGCCCCCGTGGCGTCCGCAGCGCTCTGCGGCAATCTCGCGATCCACGCGATCTCGGATGGCAGGCCGCTGTTCATCCTGCCGCCCGCCATGACGGTGGCGAGTCACGATTATCTGCTCTTTCTCCTTCTCGGCTTCGGCGCAGCTGCGATCGCCATCGCCACCATGCGGGCCGTGACAGTCATCGAGAACGCGTTGCGGCATTACAAGGCGCCGCGCGTCTTGAGGCCGATTCTGGGCGGCACGGGGGTTGGGCTGATTGCGCTTTTCTTTCCCGAGGTGCTGGGGAGCGGACACGGGGCCATCTCGTATCAGCTTGAGGGAGGCTTCGAGTTTCAGGCGCTGGCGGCCTTGCTCCTCGCCAAGATCGCGGCTTCGGCGCTCACCGTGGGGTCGGGAATGCGCGGCGGCCTTTTCAGTTCGTCTCTTTTCCTCGGGGCGATCTTCGGCGGGGCGGTTGCGGCGGGTCTGCAAGCCGTCTTCCCCGCGCTGGCGGTCAATCCGCTCGCATACGCATTGGTTGGCATGGGCGCGGTCGCGGGCGGCGTGGTTGGCGCTCCGCTGACGATGACGCTCCTCGTCCTTGAAACAACGGGGAATTTTTCGCTCACCATGGGCGTCATGGCAAGCGTCATCGCCTGCTCGGTCGTTGTGCGCCACAGCTTCGGTTATTCGTTTGCGACCTGGAGGTTCCATGTGCGCGGCCTGCGCATTCAGGGCGCCCACGACGTTGGCTGGATCGCGGACCTGACGGTCGGAAAGCTTATGCGAAAGGACGTCCAACTCGTGCCGGCGTCCGAG
The DNA here is from genome assembly GCA_963764115.1 of uncultured Alphaproteobacteria bacterium. Lineage (GTDB taxonomy): Bacteria > Pseudomonadota > Alphaproteobacteria > Rhizobiales > Rhodomicrobiaceae > Rhodomicrobium. Next base: position 149,318 of record CAVXRT010000040.1, on the reverse strand, counting down.
ACTATCGCCGAGCTTCGCGAGCATTTCCCGCTCGGCGGCCCGAAATATGCCTTCGTTCTGAATGGCCGCGGCGCATATATCGGCATGATCGAAACCGTCGAGGCCCATTCGTCCTCATACGACGAGGCGGCCGGCAGCACGACAGCTGCAGCCCTCATTCACGACGAACCGCATGTCCTGACGGCGCAGGAGAACATTCATTCCGCGATCCAGATGTTTACGAAAACCACGTCCGAGATCTTGCCCGTGCTTGACAGCATCAAGTCGGGTCATGTTGTCGGCATGGTCAGCGAGGCTTATGTGCTGCGCCGGTACAGCCAGGAGCTTGAGAAGCGGCGGCCCGAGGAGGCCAATGGCGGCGTCTTCAGCCCTGAAGCTGTTTAGCATCGGGCCGCTGCCGACGCTTTGCCGGTGACTTGGATGTGACCGTCAAAGTTCCCCGCGGTCGGTCTCGACCACTTCAAAAGCTCGCAACGCGCCCCCAATAACTATCGCGAGATCGCGAAGAGGGTTTGGCCGATGACAGAGCGGGTCGAGAAGAGCGATGCCGAGTGGCGGGCGCAGCTGACGCCGGAACAATACAAAGTCACGCGCCAGCACGGCACGGAGCGCGCGGGCACAAGCCCCCTCAACGACGAAAAGCGCGAGGGGACTTTCACCTGCGTATGCTGCGGCGCCCAGCTTTTCGCGTCAGACGCCAAATTCGAGTCCGGCACAGGCTGGCCGAGCTTCTATCAGCCGATGAGCGATGATGCCGTAAGCGAGCACAGCGACCGATCATTCCTGATGCGCCGGACGGAGGTGCGATGCGCGCGATGCGATGCTCATCTGGGCCACGTCTTTCCGGATGGGCCGCGCCCCACCGGCCAGCGCTATTGCATGAATGGCGTTGCGCTGACCTTTAGGCCAGGCAACGCGGGGGGCGGGGAGGCGCCCTCGAAGGAGAAGGCCGGCCGCTGAACGTGGCCTACCCTTACGCTTTCTTGGCGCCGGGCCTGGATTTCACCGCGTCCGCGCATGCGGGTTCAAGCTCGCTCGCATGGTTTTCAAGGCATTTGTCGGTGCCGCGGCGTTCCTTGGCCTCATCCGCGCAAAATTTGCCGATATCCGCCCTGCAGTTAGCCTGAATTTGCTTGTGTGCCTGTTTTCCGGCCTCGATCGCGCCCGAGCACTCAGGCGTAAGTTCTGCGGCATGCTGCTTCATGCATGGCCCCAACTTTCCATCGCCGGGTTTGAGCCCGGGACAGAACTTCTCGCGGTCGCTTTTGCAGGCTTTTCCGGGGCCTGGCGCGTCCTGGGCCATGAGCGCAGGGGAGGCAACGGCGAGTGTTCCGATAACTGCGGCATAAATCACAAACTTCATTCGACGCTCCTTTAGCTGAAATACAGCTCGGCCCGATAAGCCCGGATTCTGGGTTTCTTGAGGCCTGGTCGTAGTTTTGAGACGAAGAATTGTATCAAACTATATCGATCGAACGGCGGCTGATTTCCCCGCGGGAACAATGAGATCCGTCAGGCCGGGCGGCATGCGGGCCATCCACTCGATAAGGGGACAACTTGCGTTGTGTAACGGGTTCCAGGCCCAGAATGTGGCTCAGTTCGGGCTTGAGGGGGGAGAGAAAGCCTCCGAATGGAGGGGGGCGGCTTCTCGGTGACCGCGCATCCGAGCGCATTCTGAATTAACGCTGATTGCTCCGAATGTTGACCGAAGCTTGTTAACTTGACGCGCATCAAGCCAAAGCTTGAGCCCCATGGTATACATAGACCCCTAGGTGAGGATACTCATTCGAATTAGAAAGAAGAACTATGAATAACGCCAACAAGGTCAGCCGCCGCTTCGTGTTGCGTGGGGCTGTGGTAGCGGCAGGGGCCGTGCCGGTCTTGCTTTCGGGGACAGGAACCGCTTACGCAAAAGTCCCAAAAAAATCGGTGTCTTACCGGGATACTCCCAATGGCGCAAACTCGTGCTCTATCTGCGGCAATTTCGTCGCCCCCTCCTCATGCTTGCTCGTCGAGGGGCCCATCAACCCGGACGGCTGGTGCGGTCTCTTCAAGCAAAAGGGATAGAAACTTAACTCTCCTCGAAGCTTCCGAAGCTGCCTCACAGTCAATTCATGCTGAAGTAACGGAAAGTTGATTGGTCCGTGAACTTTTGGTGGAGCCGATCCCGCATCCGGAGTTGCTGCGTGCGAGTGAGCTTCGGCGAAGAATCAACTGTATAATTTTGTATCAGCGGAGCATCTGGAACTTATCCACAAGTAACAGTAAAAATTGTGAACATTAAACTGAACGCTGGGTTGCCGACCGGAGCCATCGCTCTTCATTCGACTTTGGCCTTCCTGGCGGTTTCTTTCAATTCATGTCAAACCTGCATCATAAACTACCATCTTTGGGGGGTTAAAAGAAACTTAATTCTATCTTAAGCGCAAGTGTTGTGCTAAGGTTCCCTTGTCTAGGTAGACTCTTCACTCCAAGGAGAAAGTGTGAATGCATAAAGATAAAAAAGTATCACGCCGGGTTGTACTGCGCGGCGCTGTGGTTGCAGCGGGGGCCGTCCCGATTTTGCTTTCTGGCATAACAGCGGCGCAGGCCAAGGTTAAGCAGGCGGACGTTCACTATCAGCAGACGGGCAAAGACGGCCAGCACTGCTCTATTTGCGCCAACTTCGAGGCTCCCAAGAGCTGCAAGCTTGTTGACGGCGAGATCAATCCGGAAGGTTACTGCCAGCTCTTCAAGGCCATCAAGAAAGACTAGGCTGTTTCTGAGCGTGGAAGAAGCGCCTCACAGCGGACCCTCGGATGGGGCGCCTGTGTGGCGTTTTTTTATTTTGCAAGGGCAAGTTGTGTTTTTCCCCACCCTATGCAGCCTGGGCTTCATTTTATGAACAGGATGGCCACAAGATGTTGGGTGGCTTTATGTAAACGACACAAAGATTGGTGCTGTTGCCCCATTGTGACAGCTTTGTGGGGTCGAATCGTCTAAATCTGAACTTGCCGCCAGCGGGGGCGTCCTTCCAGGAGGGCGCGGCGGCAGCTTATCCCGCCAGCCGTCTAGGCGGCGCCTTTCAGACAAAAATCTGGCACCGTTGGCAGTTTTTCCACGTCCATTCTGGATGCGTTTTTTGCTGTCTTGTGTGGGCGGCTTACAGGGTTGTGCAGGCGCGTCCGTGTTGTCGTGCCTTGTTTCTTGGGGCTTGATTTTTGTGAGCGCTTTCGGGTGAAACCAAAAGCGAGCCTGAGGAAAGTGCGTGAGAGTTTGTTGTTGCGTCTGAGTTTGGGGCAACTAGGGCGGTCTTGCTGCCTGAAACAGAGAGAACTCCATGCGGATCGAACGGCGCTTCACAAAGACAGGTCAGTCTCCCTATGCGGACATCGCTTTCAGGCAGGCGACCAGCGAGCTGAAAAACCCTGATGGCACGGTCGTTTTTCAGCTTGATGGCTTTCTCGTGCCCGAGCAGTGGAGCCAGGTTGCCGCCGATATTCTCGCTCAGAAGTATTTCCGGAAGGCGGGCGTGCCGGTCCGCCTGAAGCGCTTCGAAGAAAACCGGGTGCCGTCGTGGCTCTGGCGGTCTGTTCCCGACGAGCAGGCGCTGGCCGAGTTGCCCGAAGCCGCGCGTTATGTCCCCGAGAAGGATGCGCGCCAGGTGTTCGACCGCATGGCGGGCGCGTGGACCTATTGGGGTTGGAAAGGCGGCTATTTCACGAGCGAAGACGACGCCCGCGCCTTCCATGACGAGCTCTGCTACATGCTTGCGATGCAGATGGCCGCGCCGAACAGTCCGCAGTGGTTCAACACCGGACTGCATTGGGCGTACGGCATCGATGGACCGGGGCAGGGGCATTACTACGTCGATTTCGAGACCGGTGAACTGGTCCGCTCGACAAGCGCCTATGAGCACCCGCAGCCGCACGCCTGCTTCATCCAGTCCGTTCAGGATGACCTCGTGAACGAGAACGGCATCATGGACCTCTGGGTCCGCGAGGCGCGTCTCTTTAAATATGGCTCTGGCACGGGCTCCAATTTCTCAAGGGTTCGCGGAGAGGGCGAAAAGCTGTCGGGCGGCGGCAAGTCATCCGGCCTCATGAGCTTTCTCAAAATCGGCGACCGCGCCGCGGGCGCGATCAAATCCGGCGGCACCACCCGGCGCGCCGCCAAGATGGTCATCGTCGACGCCGATCACCCCGACATCGAGAATTTCATCAACTGGAAGGTGCTGGAAGAGCAGAAGGTTGCCGCGCTGGTCGCTGGCTCGAAGGCTTGCGCAAAGCACCTTACGGCCATCATGAAGGCTTGCGTGAATTGCGAGGGCGAAGGCGACGATTGCTTCGACCCCTCAAAGAACGCCGCGCTGAAACGCGAGATCAAAGCGGCGCGCAGGGCTTTCGTGCCAGACAGCTATATCCAGCGTGTCATCCAGTTCGCCCGGCAGGGCTTCAAGTCCATCGAGTTTCCGGGCTTCGACACAGACTGGGAGGGCGAGGCCTATCGCACCGTTGGCGGGCAAAACTCCAACAACACTGTCCGCGTCGAGGATGCGTTCCTCCGCGCCGTAGAAAACGATGGCGAGTGGGCGCTGAAAGCCCGCTCCGTCGACAAGATCACGAAGCGGATCAAGGCGCGTGACCTTATGAACCAGATCGCGGAAGCGGCCTGGGCCAGCGCCGATCCCGGAATTCAGTTCCACACGACGATCAACGACTGGCACACTTGCCCGGCCAGCGGACCGATCCGGGCCTCCAACCCGTGCTCGGAATACATGTTCCTCGACGACACGGCCTGCAATCTTGCTTCATTGAATCTCTTGAGCTTCCGGCCGAAGGGCGACAGCAGCGAGGCTGGGATCGTCGACGTCAAAGCGTTCGCGCATGGCTGCCGGCTTTGGACGCTGGTGCTGGAAATCTCGGTGACGATGGCGCAGTTTCCGTCGAAGGAAATTGCGCAGCTCTCCTACGAGTACCGCACGCTCGGCCTTGGTTTTGCGAATCTTGGCGCCCTTCTCATGGTGTCAGGACTTGGCTACGACTTAGAAGAGGGGCGCGCGCTGACAGGGGCCATATCGTCGCTCATGACCGGCGTGTCCTATGCCACCTCGGCTGAGATGGCGAAGGAACTGGGCGCATTCTCGGGCTATGGCCCGAACGCCACCCCCATGCTTCGCGTGATGAGGAACCATCGCCGCGCGGCTTATGGCCGGACAAACGGCTATGAGCAGCTGTCCACGCAACCGGCGCCGCTCAAGGATGGCGTTTGCCAGCAAGCAAATCTGGTCACGGCAGCCCGTGAGATTTGGGACGAGGTGATCTCGCTCGGCCAGGCTCACGGCTTTCGCAATGCGCAAGTCTCGGTGATCGCGCCAACCGGCACCATTGGCTTGGTGATGGATTGCGACACGACAGGGATCGAGCCCGACTTCGCACTCGTCAAGTTCAAGAAGCTTGCGGGCGGCGGCTATTTCAAAATCATCAATCGCGCCGTTCCCGAGGCGCTGCGGACGCTTGGCTATGGCCAGAGCGCAATCTCGGCCATCATCACCTACGCGGTGGGGCGCGGGACACTCGCGGATGCGCCGCATATTAATCACAAGTCGCTCAAGGCCAAGGGCTTCCCGGCGGAGAAAATAGCGGCCGTCGAAGCGGGCCTTGCGAGCGCCTTCGACATCAAGTTCGTCTTCAATAAATGGAACCTGGGCGAGACCTTCTGCACCGGCGTTCTGAAGCTGACTGCTGACCAGATGAACGTGCAGAGCTTCGATCTCCTCGCCGCGCTCGGCTTCTCCAAGGCGGAGATCGAAGCGGCCAATGAGTATGTCTGCGGGACGATGACCCTCGAAGGCGCGCCGGGGCTCAACCCCGATCATCTTCCGGTGTTCGACTGCGCCAGTCCCTGCGGGAAGAAGGGCAAGCGCGCGCTTTCCTGGCAGAGCCACATCCATATGCTGGCGGCGGCGCAGCCCTTCATTTCGGGCGCTATCTCGAAAACGATCAATATGCCGAACGCGGCGACCATCGCGGATTGCCGCGAGGCCTACATGCTATCCTGGAAGCTCGGGCTTAAGGCAAACGCGCTGTATCGCGACGGCTCGAAACTCTCTCAGCCCCTGTCCGCGCAACTCATTGCCGATGGGGACGATGATCAGGACGAGGTGGCGGAAGCTCTGGCGGCTGCTCCGCAAGGCAGGCGCGCTCAGATCGTGGCCGAGCGCATTGTGGAGCGCATCATCGAGCGCGTGCGCCTCAAGGCCGAGCGCGAGAAGCTTCCGAACCGCCGCAAAGGCTATACGCAGAAGGCCGTTGTTGGTGGCCACAAGGTCTATCTGCGCACGGGCGAATTCGAGGACGGGCGGCTCGGCGAAATCTTCATCGACATGCATAAGGAAGGCGCGGCCTTCCGCAGTTTGATGAACAACTTCGCCATCGCCATCAGCCTTGGCCTGCAATATGGCGTGCCGCTCGATGAGTATGTCGAAGCCTTCACCTTTACGCGCTTCGAGCCGGCAGGCTACGTGCAGGGCAACGAGGCGATCAAGAACGCGACCTCGATCCTCGACTATATCTTCCGCGAGTTGGCGGTTTCCTATCTTGGCCGCAACGATCTCGCCCATGTGGACCCCTCGGAGATCGGCGCGACCGTGATGGGCGGCGGCGTCGCGGACGACAGACCGGGGCAGAAGACTTCGGCCCCTGTCATCTATGCGGATCGCTTCGTCAGCAGGGGCCTCATGCGCGGGCTTCACCACAAAGTTGTCATAGTTCAGGATCAGCCTAAGGCTGAGCGAATCAGTAGCGCCGGTTCATATGAAACACATGGCGCATTAGCTTACGCCCTGAGTTCGGATGACGAACTTAGTCCGGTTGGGTCTTCCAAAGTAAACGCGCGCGATGGGTCGAGTGCCGCGTTGTCTGCTTCCCATCTGACAGTTTCCCAAGGAGCCAGGCCAGGTAAGGCAGAGCTTCTCGCGGAAGCGCGCGCAAAGGGGTACGAGGGCGAAGCCTGCGGCACATGCGGGAATTTTACTCTCGTTCGCAACGGAACTTGTCTGAAGTGCGATACCTGCGGCGGCACAACGGGTTGTTCATGATCTGACCGCTGCCCGGTTCGGGGTTCTGCGCGCCTCCTCCTGCGCGGAACCCCAGCATCGCCTTCGACGCATGAAGGGGATGAGAGCACGACATGGCGCTTTGGACACTCAATCCGCCTCAACAGCATGATATCTATACCGTTGTTTATTTCCTGAGGGATGCGCTGAGCTCGGCCCTCGACGATGCATTCTTCTTCGAGAGGACGGCGCTCCCGAAGGCCGATGTGAAGGGCGCTGGCCACGCTGAGATCGCGGCTAAGCTCGGCCGTTTCCGCGATGGTTGCAAGACCTTCCAGGAGCGCGAGGCGCTCATGCTGATGAAGCTTTCGCGCGCCCGGATCTGGGCCGCCGAGCTGAGAAAGATTGCGCCCGAGGTTCAGCACGACGTCGACCAGTTTCTGGACGCAACCGAGGCCTGCGAGGAGATGCGGCGCGAGTTTGTCCGGGATGCGCAGCGCATGTTTCATGGAGGCGGCTTGCTCTCCAGGTTTCTGGCGCGGCGGAAGCCGGAGGCGGAGCAGCATCAAAGCCACTGCGCGCATGACGGCAGCTATCGCGTAGGCGGGCGGACGGAGCTTTTCGAGCTGCGCGCCGCTTGCGAAGTTTTTCTGGCGCAGATCAATGATGGCTTTTTCCCGTCAAACCAACCGGAGAATGCGGTGCTGACCCAGCCGCTGGCCGCCTATCTGGACGCGCCGCAGGACCCCGCAGCACCCTCCGTTCAGGACGCCGTGCACTAAAGCCTCGCGCACTTAATCGGGACGCGGGCCTCGATAGGCTTTTCTGCAGGCGCATTGGACCTCACTTTTATCTCCGGATTGGCGTCCCGCTTAGCGTTTGCGTCACGGATTTTTCTTGAGTGAGAATTGTACGAGAAAGCGCCTTGCCGGGAAGTTAACGAATAAGTCGTTGATATTGCTACGAAATTTTCAGAACGGACGGCGCTCCGGCGCACGCGTCGGGCTGATTTGGGGGCGATTGTGGTTAACACAGGAATCCGGGATTATATTTAACGGACTTTTCAGAGCCCATTTAATGCCAAAATTCCGGCATTAAATTCTATTTAATGGGCGATTGGTGGGAAAAAAAGCTGTTCACTTTCAATGCGTTGGAACCGCCTGCCTACCGCCCTCGTAGGCCGCGTTCCGCGCCGGATAAAGGCATGGTTAAGCCTAATGAAGCGTTAATTGGACCGGAAATAAATCGGCCGCGCCCGCCTTAACCAGTTTCAAATTAATGCTCAGCGCTGTGAACGAACCCTTAACCACGAGGCAGACGGCGGGGGCCGTCGGAGGGATTAGAAAAACGCGGGCGCGTGATTGAGCTTGCGCCGCTCCGGCTCCGAATTTTGCGCACGCTTCGCTAAAGCGTGTTGCGATTGGTCGGAACCGATGTCATGGCCGGGCTTGACCCAGCCATCCAGTCTTGAAATCCAAAGGATCGGAAATTGTTATGCTGGATGGCCGCCTCGGAGGGCGGCCATGACAATCAGGGATTCCGACGCGCTCTAACAGCGTGGCGCTGAGGGCGCATGCCGGCGCCCCTCAAGCACGCTTTCGGCGAAAGGCTCTGTGCTCAAACTGCAAGGAGGGACCTACTCCAGATAATTGAGATAGGCGGCGACGGCTTCCATTTGTTCCTTGGTCAAGGCGTGCGCAACCGGCTGCATGATGGCTGACGTATCCTGTTTTGCCGGATTCTGACCCCGCTCGTTGCCCCAGTTCACCAATTTGTTCATGATGTAGTCCTGGAGCTGGCCCGCCAGACGGGGAAATGGCCCGTTCCCCTTGGCCTTTGGGCCGTGACAGAAAGCGCAAGGGGGAACAGAGGCATCGGGAACCCCCTCTTCGTAAATCTTCTTTCCGGCTGCGGCGAGGTCCTTCGAGGCCCCCCCGATGGGTTTAGGGTTAAGGTCCCTGAAGTGCTCGGCTAAAGCTCTTTGCATGGCCGGATCGAGATACTGCGCTACGTTTCCCATAATGGGATGCAGCCGCCGGTGCTCGATAAAGGCTCGCAGCTGATTGACAAAGTATTCGACCTGTTGCCCCGCCAGCCGCGGTATCGGAGGCTCTCCGTGGATGCCTTCTCCAGATGGCTGATGGCAGATATGGCAATATTCCATCTTGGACTGCAGGTCCGGCGCCGATGGGGGGATCGCGAGTTCCAGCGTTGCGAACTCGATGCGCTTGGCTTCGGCGTCGCTGGTGAACATCTCAGCCTTGTCGCCAGTGTAAAAAGGTGGAATTTTATCGCCATACTCGACGAAGGCGGGGAAGCGCCGGTCCTCCGTCAAGCTGGCTCCGCCGCCGAGGGCATCATCGAAGCCCCCGAAGGTCAATCCACAGATCAAGCCAAATAACGCTATGTGCGGCCACTCGGAAAATCTTATAGGGCGCATAACATTTCTCCCCAAAAATGTCTCCGCCTTGAAACTCCAGACCCAATATCAAATACGGGTCCGCCTTTTGATTGAGGACAAGCCTTCCCTCTTCAGGGGCCTACCAAAAAAGGCCGGCCGCTTCAACTCCTTCGGTCGATGCGGTCATGGCTCCTGAACGAATGAGACGCCAAAGGGAGGCGGGGCAAAAAAAAGTGGCGGCTCGAGGGCCGCCATTCTTCAAGGAGTGGGGGGGATTCGCCGAACGGGCCGTTCGACAAGCAAGGGTTTTGCGCCTAGCGGAGTGAGCCTCTGCTGCCGGCGTGCGCGCTAATCGGCTTCTGAAAGCCGCCTTCGCAGATGATCCGGTAGGTAATGTCCCAGCTCTTCGCCAACGGGTCATCCGCTGCGGGTTGGAACTCCTGGATGTATTTCGCGCCTGGATCCGAACGGATGAAGCGCACAACCTTGCCCGCCTGGTTCATCTCTCCACAGGTAAACGCGACCTGGTCGAACTGGACCTCATGGCTGGAGACAACGGTGTCCGCGGCCATCGCCGGGAGTGTCGTAAGGGCTAAAATCGCGAGCGAATGTTTCAACATGGGATACCTCCTGGCCGTATTCCTCGCCTTCGAGCTTGCGTTAAATCAAAGTGAAGGTTGACTTAAGTCAATATTAATGCCGCCCGCGCGGGAGCCAAATCACGTTCCCGTGAAAACGCGTCCTTAGCCGTAGAACGCAATCAGAGGAAAAATGGCTGTCTTTTAGCGTTTCTTCCGCCTACGGCTTAAGTCAAACTGAAGGCCGCCTTAAGCAAAAGCGAATGAGAAGCGCCTTTCGTGAAAATAATCTTTTTGTGATAATGGCGTTCGAAGCTGACAGTGTACAAAAGAATCTGGGGTGATCTTCTCTTTAGCGCGCAAAGCGTAATCGAGCACTCGGTAACCCGGAAAAGGTTAGAAATTAATGGGCAGACGGCCGCTTGGCTCGTTCCTCATGATCCTGGTCGCGGCCAGCGGTCTCGTAGCTCTACCCTCCCCGCGGCATGGACACGCCATAGCGGCAGCAGCCGACAAGAATTTCGAACTTCTCAGAGATGCGCTCGAACAGGTGCGCGCCAAGTATGTAGTGAAGCCCGACGATGCCCAACTCCTCCAGGATGCAATCAAGGGGGTGCAGGCGGGGCTGGGGTCGCGCGGCGGCTTCAGCGGTCTGCCGACGCTGCGCCCTGCAGCCGCAGCGGTGGGCGCAGAGAAGAATTTCCAAGTTTTCGAGGATGTGCTGCGGCAAGCGCGCGCCAAGTATGCCGCGAAGTCCGATGGCTCGAAACTCATCGAAGACGCTCTCAAGGGCGTGCTGAACGGGCTAGATCCCCATTGCAGCTACCTCACGCCGAAGGAAGTCGAAGAAGAGCGCGAGGATATGCGGGGCGGTTTTAGCGCTCTCGGCGGGCTCGGCGTCAACGTCAAGATGGAGAGCGGCGGCGCAAAGGTGATTGATGCGCTCGATGCGATGCCCGCCGAACGGTCCGGCGTGCTTGCGGGCGACACCATAACCGCGATCGATGGGAAATCCCTCAAGGGCCTCAGCATGAGCGCAGCCGGGGATAAGATGCGCGGGCCGGTCGGTTCTCATGTGACGCTGACAATCGCGAGAAATGGCGCCGTAGGGCCGGTCGCCGTCGAGGTCGTTCGCGCCGTCATCCGGGTTGATCCCGTGCAGTACAGCGTCGAAGGCGACGTAGGCTGGATCAAGGTCAAGTCGTTCGAAAATCGGTATACCGCCGATCATGTCCGGTGGGCGGTGCAGGACATCAAAAAGGCCCTCGGTTCCAAGGTCTCCGGCTACGTCCTTGATCTCAGGAACAATCCGGGCGGCCTGCTCGATCAGGCTATCGCCATCGCTGATGCATTTCTCGACGGCGGCGCTATCGTCGTCACGAAAGGCCGCGACAGCTCCGATATCTATCGCGCCGATGCGAAGCCCGGAGACATCACGGACGGAAAGCCGCTTGTTGTCTTGATCAATGGCGGATCTGCTTCCGCGTCGGAAATCGTGGCAGGCGCGCTGCAGGACAACAACAGGGCGACGCTCCTCGGAACCCGGTCCTACGGAAAGGGCTCGGTTCAGACGCTCGTCCCGCTCATCAACAAGGGCGCGATCCGCTTGACGACAGCGAGATACTACACCCCCCTCGGCCGCTCCATCCAGGCGGTTGGCATCGACCCGGATTACGATCTCAAGCTCGATATTCCGCAAAGCTTGCAGCTGGAGCTGGCAGCGCTGCCGTTCGAATCCGAGGCGCAACTGAGCGGCCATCTGAAGAACGACGGCTTGCAGGAAAGAGCTGGCAGCAGCACCTATGTTCCGAAGGAAAAAGCGGTGGACGACCAGCTCAATGCGGCCATCGCGCTCATTCATGCGCAGCTTCCGGATGCGGACCAGAATTCAGGCGCCGGCGGCTCTATCGGGTCATCTCGCAGCTGATGCGCTTTTCTTCCGCGGGCGCGTCGGCATTATTGCCGGCGTCTCCCCATGATGGTTTCAATCCGGCTTTTTGGGCTTTTCATCTCAGTCTGGGCGGTGATTTCCGCGATAACGCTCGCCTCAGCGTTCGGGCAATCGAAGTTCTACGCCGCCTCTGAAGAGGAGCTTGCAGGGCAGCCGGGAACCCTCATCCGGCAGGAGCCGATGCGCGGCGCGCCGCTTGGCGCGAAGGCCTATCGCGTGCTCTACCGCTCAATCGGGCTGAAGGGTGAACCGATCGCGGTGTCGGGCGTCGTTATTGTCCCGCCAGGTCCAGCCCCCGCCGGCGGCAGGCCTATCGTCGCCTGGGCTCATCCAACCACGGGAATCGTCCCTCGCTGCGCGCCCTCGCTCGCCATTTTCGGCTTTCAACAGATCCAGGGGCTGCGTGACATGGTGCGGCGCGGGTACATCGTCGCGGCGACCGATTATCCGGGTTTGGGCACGCCGGGGCCGCATCCTTATCTCGTTGGCGTAAGCGAAGGCCGGGCCGTCCTCGATTCCTTGCGCGCGGCGCGTGATCTCGCGGGAACAGCGGCTTCATCGCGGGCCGGCATCTGGGGGCACTCGCAGGGAGGACAGGCGGCGCTCTATGCGGCTCTCCTCGCCAAGGACTATGCCCCCGAACTCAAGCTCGACGGTGTCGCCGTGGCGGCGCCAGCCACCGACCTCGGCGTCCTTATGCGCGATGACCTGCCCACGCCCGGCGGCAAGAACCTGCTCGCCATGACCTTGTGGTCCTGGTCGCGGGTGTTCGATCTATCGCTCGAAAAGGTCGTTGACCCCGCAGCGATGTCCACCGTCAATGCTCTGGCGCATGTCTGCCTCGAATCCCCGGTCGATCTTGAGCCAAGACGGCGCGCCGGGACAGCCTTGCAGAAGCGCTTTCTTCTCGTCGGCAATCTGACGGGGATCGAGCCCTGGCGCACGCTGCTCGCCGAAAACACCGTTGGGCCTTTGCCGCCCTCAATCCCCATCTTCATCGCGCAGGGCGCTGCGGATAAGACGGTCGATCCCCCTGTGACCCAGGCCTACATGCAGGGGCTCTGTAGGGCAGGCAGCCGAGTCCGCATGCTCGTCCTTCAGGGGGTCGGTCACGGCGCCATCGCTATGAAAAGCGCTTTGACCGCCGTGGGATGGATATCCGAGCGATTTGCCGGCGCCCCGGCGCCCACCGACTGCCCGCGCGCCTGAGGCCACTGTTCGCTCCCCAATTCCGGCTTCCGGCGCTCGACGCCAAAGCGGGCAGGGCAATCCCGGCGGAGCAGGCAGCATCCTTCAGCAATGGTGGATGCTAACTCGCCAGACCCTCTTTACCGGCAGCGCCCAGCTGGGGTGTCCCAAGCCAGCGGACTGCATCCTGTTTGGTGAACAGGTGACGCTTGAGATGTGAGAGTGACAGCCCGGGCAGGAAGACGATGCAAGCCAGATACCTCTTGCCGAGACGGCGTGGATTGCTCAAGGCGCGCCAAAGCCATTCCATGCCTAGCGCCTGGAAAAATCCTGGCGCCCGTCGCTGTTTGCCGGTGAGGAAGTCGAGTGAGGCGCCAATTCCTAGCGCGGCGCTGATCGGCAGATTCGGAACGTTGGACGCCATCCACAATTCCTGTTTCGGCGCGCCCAACGCGACCAGAAGAATATCGGGACGCGCGGAGCTTATGTGCGTATTGATCCTCTCAACTTCGTTCTTATCCTTCTCGAAACCGAAGGGCGGCGCGTAGACGCCAGCTATTTTCAAGCCCGGCGCCTCGGCGCAAAGTCTGTCCGCGGCGGCATTCAGAACCTCAAGCGTTGAGCCCAGCAGAAAGACAGAGTACCCGCCTTGAGCGGCGCGCTGGCAGAGAGGAACGATAAGATCTGATCCTGCAACCCGTTTCGCAATCGGGTAAGGTGTTACTCGACTTGCCGCGATGAGCGGCCAGCCATCCGGGACAACGAGCCCGGATTGGTTGTAAGCCGCTGACAATTTCTCATCGAGACGCAATAACCGGCAATGATCGAGATTGGGTGTCACGATGTATTTTCTCGTTTTCGTCCGGCACCAATTCAGTATCTGATCTATCGCATCTTCCGGCAGGACCGGATCAACCCACGCGCCAAGCAAATTAACTTGCACGCGCGCTGCACCCCCACTCGAGGTCATGGAACGCCACCCGTAACGCTACATTCGCTTATCGATAGGAACTTGTGGCCAGTTTCCTACTGGCCATAGTCAGTCAAGCGCTCAGGGCCATCATCCCCTGCGACTGAACTATTTTTCTTTCAACGAAGCTTGTTATTGCTTCTATATTATCGAGGTTTTGAGGAACAATGTCCTTATCAGCTACCTGGATATGAAATCTCTCTTCCAAAAAGCCAACCAGTTCAAGGACACCCGTCGAGTCGACGACACCAGCTTCCAAAAGCGACTGCTCGTCCGATAACTGCTTCTCCCCGATCTGAAAAAGAAAATTTTCTTCAATAAAGCTACGAATAACCGACCTGATGCTGTTGCTCATGGACGCCTCTACTTTTGAAGGTCATAATTCTAAAGCACGACTTCTTATTACTACTTATGCTTGCGAATACATGAGCGGTCAAGCTTCGGTAGAATCTCCCTTGTTTATTGGTTAAGTCGTGGCTTGAGCAGCAGCAGACCCTCGGGCCGCTGAGCGTGAGCGCGCCTCAGCTCTCGCTCGGCTGAGGTGACAATGCGGGAGCCGCCGGCTCAAGAAAGGCGGGCAGAAGCGCTCGCAAATGGCTCTGGTACAACATCAGGCTTTGCCAGACGAGCACAAGCCCCCCGGCCAAGAGAAGCGCCAGCCGGGCGCGCCAGTCGAGCCCTTCGCTAAAGCATGGGGCCAGCGCTGTAACGCAGACGGGCAGTGTAATAAGGCCCAGTTGCTTCAGCAGCGCAACCTTCGGCAGCCGATTGCGGATAAAGACGAGGAGCATTGCGAGGGAGACGAGGTCGCCGATCATCATGCCGGCCATGAGCGCATCGAGGCGCATCGTCCACAAGGCCAGCCCTAAGCCCAGAATAGGCCCGGCGACCACCCCCATATTGCCAAGCGTGAGCACGCCGGTTTGGCCGCTCGCGAGCAGAATAGTGTTCGGGGCGGCGCGGCAAATGCGAAGAAAGGCGATTCCCGCCGCCGCCGCCTGGACGCCCGGCGTCACCGTATAGCGCGCCCCAAAAACAAGCGGCACGAGCATATCGAGGAAGGTTGCAATCGCCATCGCGTAGGCCGCCGCCAGAATGAACTGGCCCATGATGACCGTGAACGGCGCATCGCGCGTCGAGGACGGGTGCGCCGTCCGCCGGGTGAGGAGCGGCCAGCACAGGCTGGAAGTGGCCAGGACGATCGGCGCGGTCGGCGCGATGGCAAGGCTCCAGACGAGCGCGTAAAGCGCGAGCATCGTCAGGCCGAACAGGTTCGCGATAATGATGCGGTCCAACTGCGACAGAAACAGAAGCGCGAGCCCATTGGCGGCGAGCGGCAGGCCGTACTTCAGCGCGGCCACAACCACAGCCTTCGTGGCGCCCGCGGCGCGATAGCGAGCGAGCACTGCATAAGAGAGCAGCGCATACACCGAAGCCTCGGCCAGAAGGCTTATGAGCATAGCGCGCGCGTCCCGGAAATACAGCGCGGCCAGCGCCGCCGCGACGAAGGCGGCCGCATTGCTGCCGAGATTGGTGATGGTCTGCGGCCCATAGCGCGCGTCCGCCTGGACCTGAATGACCCGCCAGTTCTTGAGGCTCTTGATGAACGAGACGAGGCCGAGCCATTGAATGTTCGCCTCCTGGCCCGGGATGGCGAAAATTCTCGCGAGCACCGGCGCGAAGAGCGCGATGACGAGCGCGATCAGGGCCGCGCGCACAAGGGCGATCCGCTGGGCGGCGGCCACGGCTTCAACGCGGTTCTCGCCGTTATTAACCATGACGAAACTGTCGAGGCCGAAGTCGCTCATCATCTCGCATGAGACAAGGATGGCGAACAGCGCTGTCGCCGCGCCCAGATCGTTGGGCGCAAGAAGGCGGGACAGCACCATCGTCCTCATAAAGCGCAGGGCGAACTCACCAATCGGGGAGACCGCCGCCGTCACAACCTTCGCCGAATAACGCTTGAGCATGGATGTAGCAACTCTATGGGCTGCCCCACGGGGACGATGCGAAGGGACTGCGAGATTCGCCGGAGAGGGACATGCTGCTTTTCGGCCTGCAGCAGGCCGTCATGCCGAGCCAGCGGACCCGAGCACCCACCTTTCTTTCGATGGATCATATTGCTTGACGACCCGGGCTGGATTTCCCGTGGCGACGGAATAAGGAGGTATGCTGCGGCTCACCACGGAATTTGCGCCGATAACCGAGTTCCGCCCGATCACGATATCATTTTCATTGCAGACGATGGCCGCCCCAAAGCCGATCCAGCATCCGTCCTCGATCCGGATCGTGCCGCCCTTTGTCACGCCTTGCAGGCTGATAGAAAGGCTGACGTCTTCGAATGCGTGGTTGTGATCCATGACCAGAACCGAAGGCCCGAAGATAACGTCCCGGCCAATATGAATGCCGTTCTTGGCAGAGACGGTGCAGCGCCGATTGAGCGTGCAGCCATCATCGAGGATCAGCAAGGGCTCTCCGCTATCGGGAGCTTCGGGGATGTTGATCCACACATCCTTCTGGATGGAAACGTTGTCGCCTATATGAATGTATCTCGCCGCGGACCGCTTCAGTTCGCACGAGGAATGGACCCAGAGGCCCTTTCCGATCGAGGCAAAGGGAAAAGTATAAGCCAGCCATAGGGTATTGAGCCTGGTCACCAGAAGGGAAGCGGCTTGGATGGGATCTGCTATCTTCTCCAAAAAGGAGTCGGTCTTCGCCTTTGCCGTCTCTTTCTTCGGTTCAGGATGATATCCTTCCAGGCAAACTGATCTATCCATGGTCATCGCCCATTCTCCCTCTACCACGCAGGTCAGCAAACGAAACCAAGCCCCTACAGAGAATGCTGCCTGCTACCTGACATTGCAGGGGTCAAAGATACGGGCGGAACTCTTAAAACTTCAACTTCACCGCTTTGCTGACTGTGAGCCGTCCTCCTATTCAGCCACGCGCCGCAGCCGAGAAGGAAGAAGAAGAAGGCATGCATGTTAGCCCAGTAGTGAACGGTTATGCTGACAAAGCACAAGGCAGAGAAAGAGGCTGACCACCCCATTGCTGCCGCATGAACGCGCGGCATCTGCGTTTCACGCCTTGCGGATGCGACATGGTAGATCGCCGAGATAGCGCCAAGGCACAAAAAGATCGCTGCCGGTATCCCGTAGAGCAATGCATTCAAGAGAATAAAACTGTCCACGCTGGAACTGAATCTTGAGTTCAAACCGAGGTTCATCCAACTGGGCAAGGTCGCCTCGTAGAGGGAGTATTGGTAGGCGATGCCGAGTATCGGGTATTTTTCGATCGTGGCGGAGGCATAGTCCCAGATCGACAGACGGAACCAGGCTGTCTGTGGATCGAGCGTGAGCTTGCTGATGGCGATCTCTACAATGGGCCGGTCTGAAATGGCCTGAAGCGCACAGAGGAGAAGGATGATACCGACTGTAATGAACAGCACGCGATGACTGAAAGATCTCGTCACCCGCTCATAGGCGATGAAAGCAATCTGCACGCCGATTGCCAGAAGCGGCGCAGATGACTGGGACCAGTAAGCGGCCCCGAGACAGAGCATGGCGTAAACGAGCTTCTTGAAGCCGCCGTAACTGTACCAGATTATGCCAAACGCACTCGCGCAATAGGCTCCATAAAGGATGGGATGATCGAAGGGACCTTCTGCGCGCCCGAGTCCGCCTGTTCGTGTTTCCGGCGCCACGTGAAAGGGCATTCCGACAAAAGAGGCGGCCGCCTCATGGACGAAATAGGAAACCAGGATCAACTCCGCGCCGGCGACAAAAAATAGAACGAGGATCGATTTCGCGAGAATGCTTGCGAAGGTCTGGAAGTCGTCGAGACTGCGAATGCAAAGGCGCGCAAGCAGATAAGGACCAAGCGTTTCGACGACCAGGATGCCGGCGGATGCCGCGCCCCCGTCAAGACCCGCACTGACGACATGCGAGAGCGCCGCCCAGAAACTGAAGAGGAAGACCCACAGATCTGCAAATGCGAAGTTGCGGATTTCGTGCCTGAAATAAGTAACGAATGCAATCGGCAGGCTTATCAGAAGCACCATTCGATAAAATGAAATTTGCAGGCCAGCTAAATTGAAATCAAATTCGTTCGGTATGAAAATGGCGATCAAGAAGGCATATGCAAAATATCTCAGGCGATACTTTGTCGTTTCGACTTTGCAAACAGCATCCATCGCAATTCCCGGTCCGCGGGATATGGGTTAACCATGCGAGGGCTCGCCTCAGCGATCCTCGATGAGGGAAGTTCTCTTACCACCGGCCTCTGAAGGCCGTTGTTAAGACAAAGCTGCGTCCAGCATCCACCATTGCTGATGGGTTACTCATGCGCTATCCGGCCTTCCCCCTCATCCTGTCCTTCTCCCAGCAAACTCGCCTTGGCGAGTTTGCAACTCACCATGACCACATCCGCAAGCTGATGTGACCCGGGAGAAGGGACAGTGTTGCAAGCGCCAGCAGGCTCCCTCTCCCCTTGCGGGAGAGGGCGCAGGTTGAGGGGGCTTACATTAGGCCGTTGCGATTTCCTCCACCTTTTCAACCAGCCGCGGCGGGAGATGCAGATATCGCGTAGCCTTGCGCTTGGCGGCGATATCGGCCCAGACCCGATGAAGCTGCTCTTTAGTGAGCTGTGCCGCGGCGGCCACTTCTTCCGGAAGCACAGCGTGGTTTAATCCGTAAAGGCAGAGATCCATACGGTCGTAGGGGAGGGAGAAGTAGAATTCCTCCTGGGTCTGCGGGAGCGAATACGTATCGGTTGTCGGTGGGCGCCTGCGGATTTCTTCGGGCACGCCCAGATATTCGGCGAGCTGGTAGACCTGGGATTTGTAGAGATGGGCGATCGGCTTCACGTCCGCGGAGCCGTCACCATTCTTCACGAAGAAGCCCTGGTCGTACTCCAGCCGGTTCGGCGTGCCGATGACGGCGTAGTTCAGCCTGTCGGCGTGGTAGTACTCGATCTGCTTTCGCGTGCGCTGCTTCATATTCGTCGACGCGACGATGCCTTGGTAGACGCGAAGCGGCAATCTCACCGTCTTCTGCTCACCTTCGGGGCTTTGCACCACAAGGGACGAGATATTGTAGCCGTCGTTGGACAAGGCGCTGGCGATGACGATCTTCGACAGCCAGCCGGGACCGTATTCCGGAACCACCTCGCGGATGAAGGCCTCCCGGCGCCGGTAACAGCCGAGAGCCTCGAGCATCGGCCCGATGTCCTCAACCTCTCCCGAAAGCCCGAAGGCGGCGGCGGCTTCTCCCCCGAGGCGCAGGCTTTCCGGGTCCGAGTCATGCTCCGGCATGAACAGGCAGCAGACATTCTTCTCGCCCACGGCGCGCGCCGCGAGACCGGCGCACACGCTTGAGTTGATGCCGCCGGAGAGACCCAGCACCAATCCGCGTTTGCGAAGTTCGGAGCCGAGCTGGAAACGCAAGCGTTCAACGATGCGCGCCGTTTCCGCTTCTGGATCTATTTCGAGCATCTTTGCGGAGAAAGGCTTTGTTTTCACGAGGGTTTCGATTGTCATGCTTCACACTTCACGGTTTCGCCTGCGAGAAGCCGGCTAATTTTTCCAGTGTCGGTTTTCGGAAGGTCGGAACGGAACTGCACAGCCTTCGGGACCATGAAATCCTCGAGATGCTGAGCGCAATAGCGGATCACCTCGCGCTCAGTGAGAGTGGGGTCGCTGGGCACGACCATGGCCACGATGGCCTGGCCCAGGATCCTGTCGGGGACGCCCACGACAACGGCTTCGGCAATTTTCGGATGCGCGTGGAGAACGGCTTCCACTTCCTTGGGCGCAACCTTTTCGCCTCGTGTTTTGATGATGTCGTCCTTGCGGCCGACGAAGTAGAGGAAGCCCTCTTCGTCGACGCGGAACAGGTCTCCGGTGTGAAGGACTTTCTCCCATGGGTTCGGCCCCGGGCGCAGCCGCTCGCGGGTGGCTGCCTCGTTCTCCCAATAGCCCTTGCATCACATGCGCGCCCCGGATCACGAGTTCGCCGGGAATGCCCGGAGGAACCGGCGCGCCATTATCGTCGACGACCATCGCTTCGGTGCCCGGGATGGCGATGCCCACCGAGCCGGGCCGGCGCTCCAGTTCCTCAGGCGGCAGGTAGGTGCAGCGCTTACACTCGGTCAGCCCGTACATGGAATAGAGCCGCGCGCCGGGAAACAGCTCGCGCAGGCGGGCGATGTGATTGACCGGGAGCGCGGCGGCGGTGTTCGTGAGATAGCGCACGCTCGGCAGGAAGCCCGGCTCGATGTCGCGCATCTGCAGGATTATCGCGGCCATTGTCGGCACGAGCGGGAAGCCGGTCACGTTCTCGGCGCGAATGCGGTCGAAGATCGCTTGCGGGAAGGCGAAGGATTTCTCGAGCACCAGCGTCGCACCCATCTTCACGGACATCAGGAGCTGATACAGCCCGTAGTCGAAGGCGATCGGCAGGACGTTCAGGATGATGTCGTCGGGCGTGTTCTCGACATAGGTCGTGATCGATGTCGCGGCCGCCTGGATATTGTTGTGCGTCATCATCACGCCCTTCGGTCTTCCCGTGGAGCCGGAGGTGTAGATGAGCATCGCGAGATCGACATCGATGCCCTTGTGGCGAACAGGCGTTGGCGCAAGAGCGAGGCAATCCTCGAAGGCCACAACGCCTGCGGGCAGGGCGCCGGACTTGACCGCTGTCGCGATGACTGTCAGGGGTGAGCCGAGTTCATGGCGTGCTTCTTCGACAGTGTTGATCAGCTTGCCCGCCGCAAGGATGGCTGTCGCGCGGCAGTTGCCGATCACATAAGCAAGCTTATCCGCTTTGGTCGAGGGGTTGATGGGGCTGAAGGTTGCGCCAGCTTTGAGGACCGCAAAAATGGAAACTGCCGCTTCCCAGCAATTATCCATGAAGACGAGCACCCGATCTCCGCGTTTGACGCCAAGCTCGGCCAGGGCCGCCGCAACTCTCGTCGAGGCGTCATTGAATTCAGCGTAAGTCAGCCGCTTCTGCGGCGTGATCAATGCCGTCTTCGAGCCAAACTTATGTGCACTGTCAACCAGCCATTGTTCTATACGCATACTCTCTATTCACCTTCCCCAATAGTTTCGCGCTGAGCTGAGGCCAGTAATGTCTTATGCTGCGAGCGATCCGGCGCCTTGCTTCTTCGTGAACCGGCTGATCCATAGTTGAGATGAAAGAATGCCGACGAAGGCCGCGTTGTCGCGAAAACCGCCTCCGGGGTTGGCCCGGCATTTATCGAGGAGCTTGCGTACCATGAGCGGGTTAAACAAGCCGTTCGCGGCCACGCAGCGTTCGCCAAGCGCCTCCCGGAGGTATTCCGGCTCATGCGGCCCGACGAAAGCGGCGCTGTCCGGCGCGCGGTAAGGCTGCTTCGTGCGCCGGTTGACCTCTTCCGGAAGCAGGCCCTTCGTCGCCTCGCGCAGGATGTGCTTCTCGACGAGGCCCTTGAGCTTCATCTCGGGGGGAAGCTTGGCCGCGAACTCGACAAGGCGATGATCGAGGAACGGGAAACGTCCCTCGACGCCATGCGCCATCGCCATCCTGTCGCCCTGGCTGCACAGAATGTAGCCCGGCAGCAGGAAACGGCTTTCGAGGTACTGCGCCTGATGCAGCGTGTGCCAGCGCGGGAACTCCGGCGGGAGGATCGATGCTAGTTCCGCCGTTGCATCGTAGCCGCCGAGCTTGGCCTTGAGATCGCCCGAGAAGAACAGCTTCGTCGCTGCAGTCCCTCGGAAGCGCGGGCGATGCGAGTAGAGCGGATCGTCGAGCCGGTCGTTGCCTGCGCCGAAGAACGCGGCCAGATATTGCGCCGACTGTTGCTGCACCCCTGGCAGATAAGGATAAAGCTTGCGGAACAGATGGGCGCGGAAATTCGATTGCGGATTGCGGGCGCAGAACCTGCGGACTCGGGCTTCCTTGAAGATGTCGTAGCCCGCGAAGACCTCGTCGGCGCCTTCTCCGGTCAGAACGACCTTCATCTCGTGATCGCGGACGAGCCGTGAGAGAAGGAAAAGCGGAGCGGGCGCTGTGCGTATGATCGGCCGCTCGGTCGCTTCAATGACTTTTGGGAAGATCGCAGCAATATCACCGCTGTCGCACTTGATCGTGCGGTGCTGGGTTCCAAGGGCGGCGGCCATTTGCGACTGGAATGCGCTTTCGTCGTGTTCCTTACTCGCAAAAGCGATGGAGAAGGTGTGCAGCGTTTCAGGCGCCATGCCGGAGGCGAGCGCGGATACGATCGAGGAATCGAGGCCTCCCGACAGATAGGAGCCAACCGGAACGTCGGCCCGCATGCGGATGCGCGTCGCGTCCGTGAGAAGCGAGCGCAGTTCCTCTGCCGCCGAAGCCTCGTCCCGGTAAACCGGCTCCGTATCGCGATCCGGGAAGGAAAGCGACCAGTAGGGACGCCGCTTCAAGCCATTCTCGTCGGCGATCATCATCTCGCCCGGCTCGAGTTCGAAGATATCGCGGAAGGGCGTGCGGGGCGCAATCGGCGCCCATAGCGTGAAGATCTGATCGAGAGCGACCGGGTCCAGTTCGGCATGGACGCCGGGCGCCTCCAGGAGCGCTTTCACCTCGGATGCAAAATACAGCGTTCCGTTTGCGACTGTGTAATAGAGAGGCCGGACGCCCATGCGATCGCGCGCGAAAAACATGCGCTGGCGGTTTGCGTCCCAAATCGCGAAGGCGAAATCACCATTCAGCTGGGCGACGCAATCCGCGCCTAATTCGTCATACAGATGGAGGATGACCTCGGTATCGCTGCCGGTGCGGAATACTCGCCCCTGGGCCTTCAAGGCATCTCGCAGCTCGACATAGTTGAAGACTTCGCCGTTGAAGACTATCGTCAGGTCGCGTCCGGGCAGCGACATCGGCTGCTGTCCATCGCCCAGTCCGACGATGGACAGGCGGGCATGACCCAGACCGACTCCCGGCTCTGCAAACTGGCCCGATTCATCTGGGCCGCGATGCGCGATAGCCTGGATCATGGATCCGAGAATGGGGTAAGTGTTTTCGGGCTGCAAATCTTTGCCGAAACAACCAACAATCCCACACATTGTGACATCCTTGGGAAATTATGACTGACAATTGTAACTATTGTTAAGCACAAACTGACGCTCGCCGCCTATTTTGTACTATCTTCATGCTCCAGTTTATGCCTTCAGGTTGTAGAAATGTCAATCGGGACCTAATAGTAGCTACCCCAGTGGTTAACAGTTCAGAACAGAGACAAGGCTAAGTTAACCATCTTCTGCCCAGCGGCTGAATGCTTCTTCCAAGAACACGAAATCCTGTAAAAACGACTATAGAGAGGTCCAGGCCGCGCTAATCATGTACGGATAATTTCGTTGCGTTTCCCTTGACGAACGCCCTCGGCAGCTACAGCTGGAGCAGCAGAATTCGATGGCAAGCAGGTGTCCTATGCAGTCTTCAAGCAGTTCGCAGTCAGGGGCTCCGTTCGCGAGCATCCTGATTCCGACTTATCGGCGTGTTGATCTCGTCATGCAGGCGGTGGAAGAGTGCCTGAAACAATCCACCGGCCTCTCCGAAAAGATCGAGATAGTCGTGGTCGACAACTGCCCTGACCGCACAGCAGAAGAGGCAGTTAAGAAATACCAAAGTGGCGAGGTCGCGGTTCGCTATATCCACGAGCCGAAGACCGGCGTGGCATTCGCGCGGAACACGGCGGTGCGCGCTGCGCGAGGACGTTTTGTCATCTTCCTGGACGATGATCAATCGCCCCAGGAAGGCTGGCTCCCGGCTTTCATCACTTCAGCGAAGGGGGGGGCTAAGGCCGCTTTCGGTCCATTGACGCCGGTTTATGACGTACCTCCGGCGAAATATGGAGCGGTCCTGGATAGGATATTCAGCCGCCGGCTGCCTGTTCCGGACGGCGACGAAGTCACTAGTCTCTATCCTTATCTTGGCACCGGCAATTCCATCTTCGACAAGGCGGCGTGCTTTCCAAACGATCCTCCCTTCGACACCCGTTTCAATAAAATCGGCGGGGAGGATGTCTGGATGCTCAAGGGGCTATGCTCACGCGACATCCCGTTGAAATGGGCGGCGGGGGCTTATGTTCTGGAACGCGTCCCGCCAGGACGCATGACCTCCAGCTACCTCGCAAGGCGGCGATATCAATCCGGCCAGATCAGGTCGCTGCTGACGTTTCATCCCGCGCGGCGCCGGCCTTTCGCTGCACTCTTCTGGATGGGGGCGGGCGCTGTTCAGGTCGGGCTTTACGGCTCGCTTTACCTATTTGCGTCCCTGTTCAAGCGGGAGAGGGCAGAGGATTTTCTGATCAAGGCGGCCGGTGGAGCTGGCAAAATTTTCTGGTTCAGGGCCATAGATGGCTTCTCTCCCTGGAAAAGCCAGTCTACCTCTGGGCCAGCTCATGCGACTCCCGATCCGTCGCTCGCCTGAAGAGGAGGCTGAAGCGCGTCGACGGCTGCCCGTTGCCGTCCCGGAAGCGCCGTAGGCGTTATCGGGGATCGTAACACATTCAAGCGCTTGTTTTTTACGATCCCAGCTCGCGCTCCGCAGGGCCTGGATGACGGCGGCGGCGCGTCCGGTCACCCCGCGCGATTGACGCTCACCGAAAGATCGGGCCGCTTGTTGAGCGTCTGGTAGACCACGCAGTAGCGCTCCGTCAGCTTGATGAGTTGCGCCACGCCCTCCTCGCTCGCATCCGTATCAAGAACGAAGGCGAGCCGGATGGACTTGAACCCAACCGCGGCTTCCTTGTCGACGCCCAGCGTCCCGCGAAAGTCGAGATCGCCCTCGGCCCGGACGACGGCCTTTCGCAGCGGAATATCGAGCGCGGTAGCGACGGCCTTCAGCGTCACGCCCGCGCATGCGACAAGCGCCTCCAGCAGCATATCGCCCGAACAGAGTTCGAGGCCACTGCCTCCCGTGGCCGGATGAAGGCCCGCGATAGCAAGCGCGCGCCCGGTCTCGACCTTGCAGGCGATGGCCGCATCGTCGATCGCGCCGCGAGCCTTCAAGGTTATGACAGCGGCCTGCGGCGTCTCGCGGTAGCGTTCCTTGATTGGAGCCTGCAAGGCCCGCAAGGCATCCTTGTCCATTTCATCCTCCCTTTACACCGTCCAACAGGCTACTGAAAAGCGATGTTGCCCAGGGTTCGACAAGCTCACCATGAGGGTTAAACCGCTGATCTCACTCGGCCTCATCCTGAGCCTGTCGAAGGTGAGGCCGCAGGTTCGTGCTTTTTCAGTGACCTGCAAGCATGAAGCCAATGGCATGTGTTGTCGGCCTTTCATTTAAGAACCTGCGGCTCCAACCGAAGGCCTCGGGACGCAACTTATGGCTCATGAAGAGGCAAGAACGGACAGCGCGGCTCGGCTCAAGACATGTTGAAGCGGAGTTTCCACGCGCCGGGCCAATATAATACACACTCTTTTCACCGCAGATGAACCGACGCTCAAAGGATACCACCCTTGAAGAAACTTCTCCTTCTTCCGGCTCTTTTGCTTGGACTTTCGGCCGCTGCCGCCTTTGCGGCGCTGAAACCGGGCGATCCTGCGCCCGATTTCACGGTGCAAGCCGCACAGGGCGGAAAGGACTTCACATTTTCGCTCGCCGAAGCTCTCAAGAAAGGACCCGTTGTCCTTTACTTCTATCCCAAATCGTTCACGAGCACCTGCACGGTCGAGGCGCATGAATTCGCCGAGAATATCGAGAACTTCAAAGCGGCGGGGGCAGCCGTGATCGGCCTTTCCAGCGATCCGATCGACGTGCAGCGCGAGTTTTCGGCGAAGGAATGCCGGGACAAGTTTCCGGTTGGCGCCGACCCCAAGCTTTCAGTCATCGAAGCTTATGATGCGGCCTACATCATACCTAGTTTTGCCGACCGCATTTCGTATGTGATTTCGCCCGATGGGAAGATTCTCTACGCATACGCCGATCCGAACGCGGAGCAGCATATCGAGAATACCCTCGCCGTCGTCAGGAAATGGCATGACGAGCATAAGCGCTGAGCGCATCGCGGCGGAAGCGGTTCTGTCGTTTCGGACAGGCCACTTGTCCGAAATTAACACTCAGATCGGAGGCTCTATCAGCGCTTGGAACGATCTTTACGCTAGTTTTGAGCGAAGGAGATCTGAGTCGGAGACCTTACAGAAGAAGGTCGCGGCCGAGGCGCTGCGAAATTTCATTCTCGCCAATCAAGCAACTCAACAAGTTATTGACCAAGAATTGAAAGATTACTTGCAGCGTGCGGAACAACAATTCGGTTAGTGAATAGGGGCATTAAGACGCTGAGTTACGCGCAGGCGTTGCGGTGCTGCTTATTTCCCCTTTTTTGGCCCCAGGCAGAAGGTAGGGGCCTCGCAGGCTTCTGCGGCCCAAAAACGAAGCGGCTCAATCCCGTCCATTCGTTAGTCAAGCCGTAAATGCCTGTCTAGCCAAGCCTAAAATAAAGCCCGGCTGGACTCGAAACACGCGCTCTCTATTGCAGCGCGGCGTTGGATTCGTTTGCCGCTGCGGTAGCATTGCCATTGAGGTCGGCGATCTTGTGCGCGATATCGTCAACGACATCCCACGGGGTGTACTCGATGGAGGTTTTCGGGTCGGTCGGGCCGCCCGTCAGGAACATGATGAACCGGATGAGCTGCCGGTCGCGCCAGGTGTAGCGCTTGTAATCAAGCCGGCCGGGGATGGCCCTCGCGAAGGCCGGAGCGAGTTCGTATTTCTTGATGGCTTTGCGAAGGTAAGGGCTGCCTTCGGGCGTTTCCTTGCCAGGCTTACGCGAGGTGAGGTTCACCACCAGGAAGACAAGCTTCGGCTTGGTCTGAAGCTTTTGATAGGCGGCCAGGAAATCCAGCGCCTCCGGCAGGATCTTTCCGTAGCGTATCGCTGCAACGAGGGTCACAATGTCCATGCTTTCGAGCGTCGCTTGCGGGGGCTGCATCACTCCCAAATCTTTGGGAAGCGTTTCGATCTCCAGTTCCGCGAGGCGTTCTGCGATACGTTCCGCGATCCTGCGCGACTGGCCGTCGCGTGTGGCGTAAAAGAGTTCCATAGTGGGCCTCCGGAGGCGCGGCTATCGCCTCGGACAATGAGCTTCAGGTGTTTGTCGCCAATACTTTGGTTACGCTGGTGTGGCGTCTCGGGATTGCCTACGAACTTCGCGTCAATCTCTTATAGGCAATTGCGAGACGAAGGGACACTAGCCATCGACGACTGTGATGCCGAAGTCAAGACGCAGCGAAAACGCCAGGAAAGAATGTCTTAGACGCACCATCATAGGTCACGGCGCCTTTGGTTGTGGCTGTTCGCGGTGTAATGGTAAAGCGCTTGTTGCTGCGCACAGTAGCGTTTACACTTTGATGGTTAACGGCGGCGCGCCTGATTTATTTCTGGGCTAATTTACGCCCAAAAAAACCAGAAAATCATAGCGACCCGCGTCCGGCGGGCTCGATAGACTCTCTATCCCATTGAAAGTAAATGGGTATCCGCCGCCACCCATAGGGTTAATCGAGTGTATTTTTGGACGAAAGTGGGCGCGGAAAAACCGGTTAATTATACTCGGGCCTCCGCTGTTAACCATGCTGGCGCTGTTCGCAGCCGCGGCGGCGCTCGCGCTCTATCTAATTTTCCTTGATGTTTCAATGGTTTGCGGGAGTTAACCTGTCGGCAAGGCGCTTTTACCTAACATCTGCCCTCACGCAATGGCTCGGAGACGCTTTTGCCCATGATATGGTCCAGATGTTCTTGCGGTTGGTATTGACGATGAATTCCTTCGAAATCACGGTGCACGATCTAGGCGACGTCGCGCTGCGCCCGCTAAGGATGGAAAATGCGCAAGGTCTGGGCGAGGCGATTGCGGCGATGCCGCCCTGGTCGGTCATCGGATATCCTGCGGAGCGGCTGGTGGCCTGGTTGCGGCGGGAGGAGCCGTCCATAAGGAAATTCGAGGTTCTGGCAGACGCGAGGCTCGCGGGATCGATCGTTATCCAGGAGCCGTTCCTGTACGGGCCTTATTTGAAGCTTATTGCGATTTTGCCCGAATTTCAGGAGCAAGGGCTTGGCCTGCGACTCCTTCAATGGATGGAGGCGCAGGGCCGCCAGATGGAAGCCCGGCAACTCTGGCTTTGCGTCACCACCTTCAATACGCGCGCCCGCGCCTTTTATGAGCGCTTCGGATTTGAAGCCGTCGCGGTCCTGGATAAGCTCGGGAGCGGCGCCTCGGATGAACTCTTTATGAGGAAGCGCCTTTTTTACGGCGGCCCCTCGTGATGAGCTTACTGCACTTCGAGAACAATGCGGCCCCGCACTTTGCCTTCGAGAATTTGCCGGGCCAGCGCGTCCG
This sequence comes from uncultured Alphaproteobacteria bacterium, assembly GCA_963764115.1. GTDB lineage: Bacteria > Pseudomonadota > Alphaproteobacteria > Rhizobiales > Rhodomicrobiaceae > Rhodomicrobium. The sequence goes on along the minus strand of CAVXRT010000040.1, from coordinate 120,842 downwards.
CCTCCTTCCACGAATGCGTTTGCGTGATGGCCGAGAGCTTGCCGCGATCCAGGTCTCGAGCGAGCCGCGACCAGGCCTCCAGGCGCTTCGCCTTCGGGGCCATAACGGAATCGATGCCGATGAGCGTGACGGCACGCAGAATGAAGGGCGCAACCGTTGCCGGCAGGTCCATGCCCTGGGCCAAGCCGCACGCAGCAACCGCGCCGCCATACTTTGTCTGGGCGAGGACATTCGCCAGCGTTTGGCTGCCAACGCTGTCGACCGCGCCTGCCCAGCGCTCGCGGCCGAGCGGCTTTCCAGGGCCGGAAAGCTCTTGCCGGGCGATCAATTCGGAAGCCCCGAGAGCGCGGAGATAGGGCTCCTCCTCGGGGCGTCCGGTTGAGGCGATCACGGTGAAACCGAGCTTCGACAGGAGCGCGATCGCCACGCTGCCGACGCCGCCAGCCGCGCCGGTGACGATGACAGGCCCTTTCGCGGGTACGATGCCATGCGCCTCGAGCGCCAGCACGGCTAGCATCGCTGTGTACCCTGCGGTTCCGACCGCCATGGCCTCCGCGCGCGTCAACCCCTGCGCAAGAGGCACGAGCCAATCGCCTTTCACGCGGGCATACTGGGAGTAGCCGCCGAGATGGGTTTCGCCCAAGCCCCAGCCATTGAGCACCACCTCATCGCCGGGTTTGAATTCAGGGTGCGACGAGGCTTCAACGATGCCCGCAAAGTCGACGCCCGGTATCATCGGCCACCGTCTCACGACAGGGGCTTTGCCCGTGATGGCGAGGCCGTCCTTGTAGTTGACCGTGGAGTGGGTGACGCGAACGGTGACATCGCCGTCCATGAGATCGGTTTCAGAAAGGCGCGTCCAGGCGGCGTTCTGGCCGGCATCCGTTTTTGTCAAGAGAAGCGCTTCGAATTGCTCGGGCATCGCTGAACCTTTCTCCGGGCGGCTGGATAACAAAAAAGGCATATTCCCAACACGGGCAAATGGAAAACAGATCCGTCGTGCTCTTGCCTAGCTTGGGTTAATCTCGTGCATTGCTCTTCCACATTGGAAATCTATTCTGGGGCGCCCGCCGTTTTTGCTGCATTGCACAAAAGAAAAGGTTTGCGCAATTGAATGAAACGCACGATCCTCTGTTTAATCCCTAGAGGAAACGCAGCCAAGCCAAAGGATGCGCAACCATGTCACTTACGAGTGAGCTTAGCAAAATCGCGACTTTCCTGGTCTTCGGGTTCCTGGCGGCAATTATACTTGGGGTGCTCTAAGCCGGTAGCCTACCGCTCCTGACACAGACCAGGCTCATTGACATCACCCGCGAGGACCTCGGCAATATGGCGGACTTCAAACGCTTTGCCCTCGCGGGAAGCTTTTCCCGCAATGTTCATCAGACAGCCGAGATCGGCGCCCGTCAACACCTCGGCTTTGGTCTCAAGGATCCGATCGACCTTCTGGGAGACAATCGCGTTTGAAATCTCCGGGTATTTGATCGAAAACGCCCCGCCGAAGCCGCAGCACACGTCGCGGTCCGACATTTCAACGAGTTCCATCCCATCCAGGCTTTTCAAAAGCTTTCGCGGCTGCGAGGCGACGCCCATCTCCCGAATTGAAGAGCAGGAATTGTGGTAAGTCACGCGCCGGGGAAAAGCCCGTCCGGTGAAATCCACGCCGAGGTCATCGGCGAGAAAAGCCGTCAACTCCCTGACGCGGCTCGCGAAGCCTGAAGCCCGCGCATGCCACGACGGCTCCGTCTCCGCGTCGAAGAGTTGAGGGTAGTGTTTGCTCAGCATGCCGGCGCATGAGCCGGACGGCACGATGACGTAGGGGAAGGTTTCGAAAGCCGCGATAACCTGCTTGGCGATTTCCCGCGCCGTTTCACGGTCGCCGGAATTGTAGGCGGGCTGCCCGCAACACGTCTGCGAAGCAGGGACGGCGACGCTGCATCCTGCTTCTTCAAGAAGCCTAACCGCGGCGAAGGCGGCAGATGGGCGGAACACGTCGATAAGGCAGGTTGCGAAGAGCGCGACCTGAACGTAATGACCCTCCCGCGCCGCGCCTTCCATGGCTTCCACCCTTTTAACCTGAGAGATGAGCCTCGGAAATTCGCCGCGTTGTCAAGCCTCCGCGGTTTCTTCAGCCTTCATCAGAACCGTTTTTTTTGAAGCCGGTCGCGGCGCACTATCCAAATCCAGGCCTTCGTCCCAATACGGAGTGGGGCCGTAGATGCCTGCGAGGAAGTCGACGAACACACGAAGCCTCGCTGGGACATATTGTTTGTCGGGGTAGACAGCATAGACGGCCACGCCGGGCGCCTCGTGATAGTGCGGGAGAATGTGCACAAGCTTATTTGAGAGAAGCTCGTCGCGTATTTGCCATGTCGAACGCAGCGCTATCCCGCAGCCCGCGAGCAGCGCCTGGTGAACAATCTCGCTGCTGTTGGTTTTGATCTCGCCCGAAAGCTTGAGCGAGGTTATGCCCTCAGGGCCTTGAAGCCGCCAGCTCGTGTTGTTCTCGATGATGATTTTATGCTTGGAGAGGTCCGCGAGCGTTTTTGGCGTCCCGTGTTCCTTCAAATATTCCGGCGTCGCGCAAAAAAGACGGCGGCAGGGCGCAAGTTTCTTCGCGACCAAGCTTGAATCGTCTAATTCCGAAAGGCGGATTGCGACATCGATTCCTTCGCGGACGATGTCGAGGATATTATCCGTGGCAATGATCTCGATGCTGAGGTCGGGATATTGTTTCAGGAATTTGCCGAGATAGGGAGCGATATGCAAGCGGCTGAAACCAGTCGGCGCCGTGATCTTGAGTGCCCCGCCAGCGCGCTCATGACCCGACGAAACGAACGCTTCGGCCTCCTGCACGGTCGCCAGGATTTGGACGACCCGCTCATAAAAGCCGCGCCCCGTTTCTGTAAGCTGAAGCTGCCGCGTCGTGCGATGAAACAGCCTCGTCCCGAGCCGGGTTTCCAGATGGCTGATGCGTTTGCTTACCACGGCCGGAGAAAGGTCCAGTTCACGTCCCGCGGCGGACATGCTGCCTGCCGTGACTACCCTTGCAAAAATCTCAAGGTCTGCAATCGAAGTCACATCCCCCTCCTAACAAGCCCATTTGTATACAATTCAAGGCGCAAAATGCGCAACCCAGCTATAAGGACCTACCTAACCCCTATGTCAAGCGCTTCTATAGCTACATAACAAAAGATAATGTTCCTGTATCTATATAATACGCCAGATACACCCACAATATCTAGTGGGTAGCACCATCAGAAGAGAGGAGAAGCCTATGTCCTCAATCCAAATGCCCAAAGCCGATTCCGCCGTCCTCAGCAGGCGTGAACAAATCATGACTGGGCTTTCTCGCGCGCTTCGATCGAATGCCGTCATAAGCGATGAAGCCGGTCTTCGAGCCTTCGAGACGGATGCCCTTACCGCCTATCGTTCCATTCCCCTTGCTGTTGTATTGCCGCGAACAACGGCGGAAGTTGGCCGAGTACTTAAATTTTGCAGTGAAAATAACGTGAAGGCGGTAGCGCGAGGGGCGGGCACCTCTCTCTCGGGCGGGGCAATCCCCACCGGCGACGCAGTCGTCATCGGTTTGTCGCGAATGAATTGCGTTCTCGATGTGAATTTTCTCGACCGCACGGCGACAGTGGAAGCGGGCATCACCAATCTCGGCATCTCGAACGCCGTCGCGCATGCCCGGTTCTTCTACGCGCCAGACCCGTCCAGCCAGCTTGCATGCACAATCGGCGGCAATATCGCCATGAACTCTGGTGGCGCGCATTGCCTGAAATACGGTGTGACGACAAATAACGTTCTGAAAGTGAAAATGGTTTTGATGAATGGCGAGATCGTGGAACTCGGCGGCGATTATCTCGACCCGCAGGGCTATGATCTGCTTGGGCTCGCCATCGGCTCGGAAGGCCAGTTCGGGGTCGTGACGGAAGTTACGGTGCGCATTCTGCGCCAGTCGGAAGGCGCGCGACCGATGCTCATCGGCTTCGCGTCCACCGAGGCGGCAGGAGCCTGCGTCGCCGCGATCATCGGCGATGGGCTTATTCCTGTCGCCATTGAATTCATGGACAAACCCGCGATTTATGTCTGCGAGAAGTTCGCGAAGGCTGGATATCCGATGGATGTCGAGGCGATGCTGATCGTCGAGGTGGAAGGTTCGGAGAGCGAGATCGAGGATCAGATCGGGCGAATCACCGAGATTGCAAGCCGGTTCGATCCGAAGACGCTCCGCGTGAGCCAGAGTTCAGAGGAGGCGGCCGCGATCTGGAAGGGCCGCAAGTCCGCCTTCGGCGCGTTCGGCCGCGTCGCGGACTATTACTGCATGGATGGTGTAATCCCCCTCGGGAAGCTGGCCGAGGTGCTCACGCAGGTTGAGCAGATCGGCAGGAAATACAAGCTCGAGGTTGCGAACATCTTCCATGCAGGGGACGGCAATCTGCACCCGCTCATCCTTTACAACGCGAACGACGAGCGCGAAAAAGCCGCTGCCGAGCAATGCGGCGCGGACATTCTCAGGCTATGCGTGGACGCGGGCGGCTGCCTCACCGGCGAGCATGGCGTTGGAATCGAGAAGCGGGATCTCATGCGGTATCAATATTCGGACGAAGACCTTTTCCAGCAGATGCGCGTGAAAGCGGCTTTCGATCCGCAATGGCTCCTGAATTTCGGCAAGGTGTTCCCGCTCGACCTCCAAACCCGTTTCATGGCGGAGGCGGCGAAAAATCATGGCTGACATCTACATGCCAGGCGACGAGGCGGAGCTTGGCAGTTTCGTCGAGGCCGCGAAGGCCGGCAATTATCCCCTGGAGGTCTGCGGCTTCCGCTCGAAGCGAGAGGCGGGCCGGCCCGTCAACCCGGCGGCGGTTGTCTCTACTGCAAAGCTGTCAGGCGTCACATTCTATGAACCCGGCGAACTCGTGATTTCGGCCAAGGCAGGAACGCCGCTTCACGAGGTCGAAGCCGCGCTCGCGAGACAAAACCAGGAGCTTGCGTTCGAACCAGCTGATTTCAGCCGCATTTATGGAACGGACCCTATGGCCGCCAGCCTTGGCTCGATCGCCGCCATGAACATATCGGGCCCGAGGCGCATCCTGCGGGGAGCCGCGCGCGATTATCTGCTCGGCATCCGGGCCGTGAACGGCGAAGGCAAGGCCATAAAATCGGGCGGACGCGTGATGAAGAATGTGACGGGCGTCGATCTGGTAAAAGGCTTGTGCGGCTCCTGGGGCACGCTTGCCGTGCTGACCGAACTCACATTCAAAGTGCTGCCCAAGGCGCCCGAAACGCGCACGATCATGTTTCTCGGCCTCGCGGATGAGGCCGCCGCCGGCGTCATGAGCGAAGCCATGGGGAGCCCCTATGAAGTGTCCGGCACCATTCACCTGCACGCTCCGCTTGCCGGCAGGTTGAGCGATGAGGAAATTACCGTGGCGAACACGCCGTTGACGGCGCTTCGGCTCGAAGGCGGCGCTCAAAGCCTCACCTACCGCGTCGAAAAACTTCGGCGGGCTCTTTCGCCATTCGGCGAGACTTATGAACTCGACCACGAAAGATCGCAAATTCTCTGGTCGGATATCCGGTCTCTGACATTTCTTTCGGCCAACTTCGGCCAACCCCTATGGCGAATAACGGTTGCGCCGTCTAAGGCGGCGCAAATCGTGCGCACGCTCTCTGCCTTGCTCGACGTGAGCGCCGCCTATGAGTGGTCGGGTGGCCTCTTGTGGCTTGAATTGCCGCTGTCTTCGGAGGCGAGCGTCACGGAACTGCGCCGGGTGCTCGCCGAGTTCGAGGCCGAACTCGATGCTCATGCGCGCGCCGCGTTCCGTGCGGTCCAGCATCGAGGTCTTCCATCCGCTGCCGCTGACGAAGATGAAGCTTGTGCGCGCCATCAAGAAAGCCTTCGATCCGGCCGGCATCCTCAACCCCGGACGCATGTATGCGGGAGTTTGAGAACCATGGAAACGCACTTCACTCTTGAGCAGCTCCGCGATCCTCGCCTGAAAGAAGCCGACGATATCTTGAGGCGCTGCGTCCATTGCGGCTTCTGCATCGCCACCTGTCCCACCTACCTTCTGCTTGGCGACGAGCGCGACAGCCCGAGGGGCCGCATCTATCTGATCAAGTCCATGCTTGAAGGAAAGGCGTCGCCGAAGCAAGTCCGGCCGCATCTCGATCGCTGCCTGTCGTGCTACTCCTGCATGACGACATGCCCGAGCGGCGTCGACTACATGCATCTGTCTGATTATGCGCGCCAGCTGATCGAAAAATCGAGCATGCGCGCGCCGAACGACGAGTTGCGGCGGAAGCTTTTGCGCAACATCTTGCCATATCCTAAGCGGCTCAGGCTTGCGCTTCTCGCCTTGTTCGCAGTCCGGCCCCTTCGAGCTGTTCTCAGCCGCTCGCGATCGAAGCTGATTCGGACGTTGCTGGACCTCGCTCCAAAACGCCAGCTCAAGCTGGGGATTTACACATCGCCCCAGACGGTGAAAACGGACAGGCCGAGGCGAGGCCGCGTCGCCCTCCTGAGCGGATGCGCTCAGAGGGTCTTGCGCCCCGGGCTGAACGACGCCACCGTCCGCTTTCTCAATCATCTCGGCTATGACGTCACCCTTCCCGAAGGGGAGGGCTGTTGCGGCGCACTCACTCTGCATATGGGAAAAGAGGCGAGCGCCAAGGCCTTCGCGAAGCGGAACATAGACATCTGGTATGCCGAACGCGACAAGGGCGGCCCGCTGGATGCGATCATCATCAACACGTCCGGCTGCGGCACTGTCGTGAAGGATTACGCTCATCTCTTCGCCGGAGACCCCGCTTACGCCGAGAAGGCGAAGTATGTCTCATCGCTCGCGAAGGACATCAGCGAATTCGCGGCTCAGCAGAGGCTCGATGCACCCGTAGGCTGGAGCGACATTCGCGTCGCCTATCATTCGGCGTGCTCTCTGCAGCACGGCCAGAGGATTATCGATGAGCCTCGCCAACTCTTGCGCAACGCGGGCTTTACCGTTCTTGAAATCCCCGAGGGCCATATCTGCTGCGGCTCGGCCGGAACCTACAACATTCTTCAGCCTGACCTTGCGAAGGAGCTTCAGGAGCGCAAGCTGCAAGCCATAAGCAGCGTCAAGCCCGATTGCGTCGCCACAGGGAATATCGGATGTATCAATCAACTGTCCGCGGGGTCTGCGCCGGTTCTGCACATCGTCGAGCTTTTGGATTGGGCCTATGGCGGGCCGTGCCCCGACGCGCTCAAGCATCTTGAGGGGCGTGTACGCCCGCTTCCGCGCGAAGGTGACACGGTTGAGGAAGGATATGAGCTGGCTTAGAGCCTATCCGCCTTTGATGAAATCAAAAGCGGATAGGCTCTAAGTTTTTGTTTTGTCGTGCGTCTTTATCGGAAAACCGCTTCGCACTTTTCCGGACGCACTCCAGCCAGCGCAAGCCGGGCGTCCTTGCGAGCGTTGACCACCTTCTCGCGCAGTCGAAACCCGCTCCCGAAACCCGGTGTCGGGCCGCAGAGCACTTGACCCATATCAGCAACGAGACCTTTCCTGTCGCGCCATCCTGCAAAATGTGACGGCCTGTTAACCAGAATTGGGTTCGTTTGGCAAAAGCGCACATAACCAACTTTATAAGTAGTTATCCGCTTCGAAGGACTGCGATGGGAGGTTCGTATAAGGCGGATGCCCTCATCCCCCACGAATGCTCGCGCAAAATATGCGAGATTACAGGCCGGTCCGGTCTTCATCATGCGGCGCCAACGGTTGCCGTTTCTCTTGACACTGCGGGCAGCACCGGCCTTTTTCGCTGCTTATCGCAGAAAATCTTGTTCAAGACCCTGGCAAGACGAGTTTCTTCGTGACGGGGAGAGCCGTCCGAAACCCGTACATCCCCCACAACCAGTCGAGCGCCGAGGGCTGCCGTGGCCTTTTTCAGCTCTGCCGCGTCCTCCACCACCGAAGTGTCGGCAAGAACAGCGTCGACCCGGAGGGAGGGGGCATGCAGGCGAAGCACCTCGAGATGTTTCTGTGGAGAGAAGCCATCCGTCTCGCCGGCCTGGGGAGCCAGGTTGAGGATGACGAGGCGCCGGGCCCTGGTCGCATGCAGGGCCTTGGCCAATTCCGGAACCTTGAGATGCGGGAGCACGCTCGTGAACCACGAGCCGGGACCGAACACAACCCAGTCAGCCTCATGGATGGCCTGCACCGCCTCCGGCGACACCGGCGGGTTCGGCGGGATGAGCGAGACCGCCCGCACCCGGCCGGATGTGAGCGCGCAGGCGACTTGGCCGCGCACGGTCTTGATCACGCCGTCCAGCTCCACCTCGGCCTGGATGTCCAGCGGCACGACCGCCATCGGAAGCACCCGGCCATGTGCGCCGAGCAACCGCCCGACCCACTCCAGCGCCCGCACGGGGTCCTCCATCAGCTCCCACAGCGCCACCATCAGCAGATTTCCCACCGCGTGGCCGTGAAGGTCGCCCTCGCTCCTGAACCGGTGTTGCACCACCCGTTTCCAGGTTTGCCCCCATTCATCATCCCCGCATAGAGCGGCCAACGCCATGCGCAGGTCACCCGGAGGAAGGACGCCCAGCTCGCGCCTGAGCCTGCCGCTGGAGCCGCCGTCATCGGCTACCGTCACAATCGCCGTCAGATTGCCGGTGATCTTCCTGAGCGCCGACAGGGATGCGTGCAACCCATGACCGCCCCCTAGGGCGACGATTTTAAGGGCCGAGGAGTCCTTGCTCACGCTTGCCCCACATCCCGATGGTTCACTTGGACCTCCATGCCATGCTCGCGCAGCTTGGCGCCGAGTTCCTCTGCGATGGCGACGCTACGATGCCTGCCTCCGGTGCAGCCCACGGCCAGCGTGGCGTAATTCTTCCCTTCGTGGATGTAGCCCGCGGCCACGATCCGGAATAGTTGCAAATAGCCTTCGAGGAACTCTTTTGCACCGGATTGTCCAAGAACGTACTCCCGGACCGGGGCGTCCAGACCGCTCATTGGACGAAGTTCGGGCACCCAGTGCGGATTGGTGAGGAATTGGCAGTCGACCACCAAGTCGGCGTCGACCGGCAGGCCGTTCTTGTAGCCGAAGGAGACCACGTTGATCATCAGGCCGGGCCGCCGTTCGCCGCCGAAGTAGGAGATGATCTTCTTGCGAAACTCATGCAGATTGAGATTGGAGGTATCGATCACAAGGTCGGCATTGGCTCGGACCTCGCGCAGGATGGCGCGCTCCCGTTCGATGCCATCCAACACTCGCCCCTCGGCCTGGAGAGGGTGCGGGCGGCGCACGTTCTCAAACCGGCGAACAAGGGCCTCGTCACTCGCCTCAAGGAAGACCACCCGGACGCCGATGCCGTGGTCGACCAGTTCCTCGATGGCCGCGTTCAGGTCAGAGGTGAAGGCAAGCGACCGCACATCGACCACCGCCGCCACCTTGTCGCCGGCCAGCTTCACCCGGCCGGCCTCCTCGGCCAACGAGACCAGAAGCGCGGGCGGCAGGTTGTCGATCACGAACCAGCCCAGATCTTCCAGCGCCTTAGCCGCAGTGCTCCTGCCAGCCCCGGACATGCCGGTGATCAGAACGAACGACCGCTCACTGACTTGGCTCATCCGCTCTCCCGAACTCCATCACGATCGCTTAAGGACAAGGGCTGACAGTCTAGCTATCTTCTCGGCAAGTGATCTCCGCTCGGACCACGTATCCAGGCAGTTAGTAGCTGGTAAGATTCGTGTGCGCTCGCAACGTCAAAAGTTAACTTTTGTGGAGTTTTCCAAACGCAGCCTTCTGGTCATATCTGCGTCACCTGAGAGCACGCGAGCGCCCTGTGCGCAGGATGTAATCCCGGAGCAGAATTCTCGAATGCTGATGAAAAACCGTGAAATCCGCCTCCATCCTTCGACAAGCTCAGGATGAGGTCTAGCCTTATCAGCGGGTTAGCCCTCATGGTGAGCCAGTCGCGGTTCGGCAGGCTCACCGTGAGGCCATGGGCAGCATCCCTTTTTTCAGCATCCTGCTCGGCATACGGAAACAGATCTTCGGGTCAACGGACCTGGCCGCTGGGCGCCCAGCCATTCTGACCCGCGTGCGCGCTGGCTATGGGGTTGGGGCTTTCCTCGCCCGTCAGCTTATCGCTTGCTTGTTTCAGGTCGAGCCACTCGGTGTGCATGACATCCACGCTGCCATCCTTGATCTCTTCCTTCTCAGTCTTTGCGGATGCGACCCAGGTCCCGGTCATCGTCGCTTTCTCAGGGGGAGTACGAAATGCATCGGCGCGCGCAATCAATTCCGGGTTCGGCTGATAGTTCGTGTTGGACACGACTTGGACAACCTTGAAACCGTCCTTCTCGAGCTGCGTGAGAATGCCGTCCAGCGCGTCCGCCGTCGGCTTCTTGATGTCGTGGAAAAGGATGATCCCTTTGCCGACCTGCTTGATGCGGCTCAGCACGTTGCTGGTGATGCGCGCAGAACTTGCTCCTGGTTCCGTATCGCCTGAGATCACATCGACAGACCAGATGCTGATGTTGCGGCTGGCGAGGTAGGCCGCGGTCTCGGGCGTGTCTCTCAACCCGGGGAACCGGAAGAAGGGCGCAATCGGCTTGCCGAGCGCCTGGCTGACAGCGGCAAAGCCTTTTTCAATCTCAAGTTTCGCATCGTCCGCCGGCATCAGGTGCATGGCGCGCGGATGAGACCATGTGTGGGAGCCGATGGTGTGGCCCCGACGGTCAACCTCCTTGAGGAGTTTAGGATTTTCCTGCGCCATGCGTCCGACGGAGAAGAATGTCGCTTTCACGCAGTGCTTTTGAAGCGTGTCGAGCACAGTTTGCGTGTTCGCTCCGAGCGGCCCGTCGTCGAACGTCAACACGATTTCGTGATCGCGCAGGTTCAAGGTCCGGCTCTGGGCCTTGTTCGAAGGGTCGTTAAGGGCCGTTCCGTAAATGGGGCCATTCATCGAGTTGGCCGCTATGATCCTCGAAAGGTGAGACAGCTTTGGATCGTAGGCGCAGTCGGCTTCGTCAGCGAATGCCTCGCATGAGGCCGCTCCCAGAAGTAAAAGCGCAAGAACGATCCTCATCATGGACACCCGTCTCCCGAAGGGAAGCAGCACTATAAACTCGAAGCTAGTCCGTTTCGAAGGCCAAACAACGGTTGTGGCCGAAATTGGCGAACTCCTGTTGATTCGAGGCGACAGCCGGGCATCCGTCAGGAGGAGGGGCCAAGTTTCTGTGTCAGATTCTCGAATTCACGTCTTAAATTTTCGTTTCGAAAGATTTGCTCGAATCCGGGAGGATCGAGTTTCTGCACTGATTCGAAGGACGTACGCGCTTCATCCATGAGCGCTTTTAATTGGAAACTTTCCTCTACAGTTTCATAAGTATTATCTGCGACCCGCAAATCGAAAAGAGTCCGGTCTCTCGCTTGCGCCAGAAGCCGCCTTTGATTTTGCAGGTAGTCGCGATAGAAAGTGGACACCCGGCGTGAAATCTCCTGCGCCTTAGCATTGGCGTCGAGCGTCCTGCGCTGATCGTCCCGGCCGGCTGATTGCAAAAGCTCTCTTGTTTTCGCTCCCGTCTGGTCGATGTTCCCGATGATGTCGGAGAGCCGCGTGAGATAAACCTTATCGATACGCCCGATCAGCATGTCCTGGGCCTGAACCAGCATCGCAAAAAGAGCCGCGTGCATGGCGAAATAGCGGCGTGCAGATTTCAGGTCTTCGTTCGATTGCTTTACGAGCGTTGAGAGCTTCTGGTCCGCGACCTTCGCAACTTCAAAAGCCGTCATGAGTTTCAGGATGTCGTCGCCGAGCACGCCATCGAGGAGCAGATCGAGCTGGTCTTGCGAAAGAGTTATCCCCGCAGCGGCGAGACCATCGCCGATCGCGCGCTTGATGCGAAGGATATCGGATTCGCGTTTCTTGATATCCGCCTCAAGGGCCGTCATCGACTTCTCGATGGACTCTTTTGTTTCGCTGAAAAAGCTCGGCAATAGGCCGGATTGCGGAACTTCGAGCCGTTTCTCGCGCAAGCTCGCCATGCGCTCCCGGTCGGCGGTGATTTCCTCCTGCTGTTTGCGGATGTCCTCTTGAAGCTTGAGGATGGGGGCGTCCGTAACAACGGCGAGCGCGCTGTCGAGCAGATCGCGGACGTCCTTCTCGCGCTCCTCGCGTGTTTCCGTCCAGACAGGTTCGAACAGGAACTTGTCGCGCGTAGGCAAGGTTTTCGCCGCCTCGCGGGCGGCTGCGGCTCGCTTCAGAATTTTGTCGATGGAGGCGAGCAAGGCTTGGCTCTGCAAGCCGCTCGTGTCGGGCGGCGCTTGCCGCGCTTGCGGAGCCGCCGCGCTGGAAGAGGAAGCGGACGGCGCGGGCGCAGCCTTGGTTTGGGCGTCTTCCGCCCTAAGAGCGACCGCCTGCAGCGATAGGGCCAGGAACAACACTCCGAAACGCATGCACGCTTGCTGGAAAAGCATCGTTTCCCTGCTCCACTATTCAGCCACAAGGATCCGTTAATCAATGTAGAGTGAAAATCGAAAATTCCAACCAATCCACGGTTTTACGCGAGCGCCGCATCTCCGTAGGCTACTGGTTGAGCAGCCCTTTGGGGAATGGGCAATGAAGAAAAAGCACAGCAATGTCCCTTTTCTGTTCTGCGTCTTTGCCGCCGTGTTTTTCGTTGCCGCGACTGCGCCTCTGGCGATGGCGAAGGACGAGCCGGCCAAGACCTGGAAAGTCTCCAGAGGCGCACATCTTCGCGGCGCGCCGTCGGGCCAATCGCCTGTGGTGGCGTCAGTCCCGAAAGATGCGGTGCTTGCTTCTTTCCAACCCTGCACGAACGGCTGGTGCGCCGTCGAGTATAAAGGCATACGCGGCTGGATCTATGACATCTTCATTGTCGAGATGCCCGGCAAAGCGGTCTCTGCGGCGCCGCCTCCTCCTCCGCAGCCCTTGGCCAGAGCCAGCCTGCAAAGGCCGTTGCCCGCTCGGGCGCCCGTCGCCGCTCCAAAGGAGGGTGTGCGCCTCCCTTATCGCTTGATCGGCCTTAAAGCCCAGGAAAGCCTTCCCCTGCGAGAAGGTCCATCGGATGCGGCGCGCGTGATTGGCGCGCTTTCGTCTTCTGCGACCGGTATCGCCGTGCTGGAGAGCTGCGTGCGCCGCTGGTGCCTGGTCGAGCTGAATGGCGTGCGTGGGTACGTTCAAAGCCGCTTTCTGTGCCGAAGGGAAGAAGCGCCTTCACCAAGATTCGGCGTCGAAGGTGAGACGGATGTGAAGGTCTTCAGCTTCGGGAGTAGTGACGCGGATGTCGTCGGCGAGATCCCGTTCTATGCCGCGGGCATCGTGCCCATTGGCGATTGCAATGCCGAATGGTGCCACGTCCGCTATCTCGGCCTTGTGGGTTTCGTCGAGAGGGGACGCCTGCATCCCGAGACCGCGCCCGAGGGATAACCGCGACTGCCGCGCAAGGATTTGCACCGTCCTCAAGCCCCCTTTGGATGAAGGGCGCTTTTTGCTTGCGGCGGTCATGAGAGCATTCTAACGAGAGGGTCGGGACAGGATTGGCGGATTCCACCAATCAAAGTTGCCGATCAACCTCTAGCCAGAGCTCGCCGCGCGTTATGCCCAAAGATGCTGTTTTGGATCAGCTGGCCAGCTTTGATGAGAACAAGCTCAAAGAACAAAAAGAAAAGGCTCGCCGCTTTCGCAAGCGGTTGCAGGCGCGCGAGGCGTTTATACTTCCGGAGATTTGGGACGTCATGTCCGCCCGTGTCATGGCGGACGCCGGCTTTGACCTGATCGGAATGAGCCCGGATTCGATCGCCTGGGCGCAGGGCCTGATGCCGCATGAGCGGCTCACTCTCGACGACCTGGTTGGGACGGCTCAGAAAATCACAAGCAATTTCGCAGTGCCGGTCAGCGCGGATCTGGAGGGCATCGCCGGGCGCCCGGTTGAAGAGATCGCCCGCGCGGTCGAGGCTCTGGTCATGGCGGGCTGCGTCGGGATCGTCATCGGCGATGGCGGACGAGGCGGGGCGCACGGCATCGCCCCGATGCAGGACATGACGGCGGCGATAAGGAGCGCGAAAGCGGCGGCGCTCGAAGCCAGGATTCCTGCCGTCATCACCGCAAGGACCGAGGCTTTTCTTCTCGATCCGCCGACGCACTCGCCTTTCGAGACGGCCGTCGAACGCGCGGAAGCTTATTTTGCCGCTGGCGCCGACTGCATTTCGGTGCCTGGAGCTCAGCACATCCAGATTGTCGAGCGGCTTTCGGCGCAGATCGATGGACCGCTTTGCATCACGATCAGCCTTACACCAGCGCCGGATCTGAAAACCTTTTCCAGGGCAGGCGCATCCTGTGTGGCTCTTGGCTCCGCGCTTATGCGCTCCTTGCTTGGCATGCTCCGGTTCAAGGCGGAGGAGATTTTGGCTTTCGGCCAATTCAACAATCTCGACAAGGCCATTCCTGTCGACTCACTGAACAGCTTGCTGCGTTAGAGAAGAAAGCGATTTGCCGCCACAATGTTTTATTTATCGAAGATTGTCTGGGCATTTTTTCAACCCTCCACCCTCATAGCGATCGTGCTCGTGGCCGGCCTCTTGCTGGCTGCCCGCGGCAAACGCTTAGGCCTGCCGGTGCTTTTCTGCGGCGTCGCGATGTATTTGATCGCCGGCTTTTCCCCACTGGCCAATTGGCTGCTCATTCCCCTTGAAAACCGCGCACGGATCGGCATGTCCGAACCCGTTGACGGAGCGGCCGGGATCATCGTCCTCGGCGGCGCGACGGCAGGCGTTCAGAACTTCGGCGACAGGCGCGTGATCCTGAATGATGCCGCGGATCGCATGATCGAAGCGGTTCGCCTTGCACAGCAGCATCCGGACCTGCCGATCGTCTTTTCCGGAGGCAATGGCGAACTTTTCCCCGGCCGTGAGGAGCCGGAAGCCGAACTTGCCCGAAGGTTCTTCGAAGCCTTCAAGATTACGCCGCCGCGGCTCCGGCTTGAGGATCGTTCGCGCAATACGCTGGAAAACGCCGCTTTTACCGCCAGGCTCGTGCAGCCTCAGCGCGATCAGCGCTGGGTCCTCGTCACCTCGGCGTTCCATATGCCCCGGGCGAGAGCATTATTCGAGGCGCAGGGGTTTCGCATCATTCCGCGGCCGGGAGACTTTCGCGTCGCCGGTTCTCAGGATTTCTGGCGATTTTTCGGGAAGCCCTCCGATGGGCTGCGGGGGGTGGATTTGGCCGCGAAGGAATGGGTCGGGCTCCTGGTGTCGTGGCTTCGCGGCGACATCGCCTGGCCGCTCGGGCGTGACGATGATGTCACTGCCCGCCAACTTGTGCGAGGAGCTTCCTGACGTCTCCGGCCGGTCGCTCCTCCAAGCCCGCGATCAGACTCGTTGGAGGCCAGGGCAAGAAAAAGGCATGTCGGCCACAATTGCGTTCTTAACGCCGGAATAAAGTGATAGTCGCTTCAATTCTGCAGCCTGACGCAAAATAACTCGGGCCAGGTTTCGCCTCATGATTGCACACGACCCAAGCTTGGTGGTCCTTTCCACGACAATTGCAATCCTTGGGGCCTTCACGGCGTGTGTTCTGATGTCGAATCTCGGGCCGCTCGGCCGGGGCGAGAGGAGAGCGCGGCTTCTCATGGCATCGCTGGCCCTTGGCGGATCGCTATGGGTGATGCAATTCGTGGGGCTGCTTTCGCTGGATGCGCCTTTGAACTTTGCTCACAATCCGATTTTGCTTGCGTCCTCGGCCGCCGCCGCTCTTATGGGCGCCACGGCTTCGCTGCTCCTGGTTGGAGGGCGCAAAGGCGCTTATCGCGCACGCCGTCACATCGCAGTCGCCGTCCTGGGAGCAACGATCGCCGCAACGAACTATTTGGCCATCGCCGCCATCGCCGGGCGCGGCCTGACCTTTCTGTGGTTTTTGGCTCTCGTCAGCATCGCGGTATCGGTCCAGGTTGCGGCCATCGTGCTTTGGTTTCTCTTCCGGCGCCGGGGCGTCGTTCTCACACTGATTGGTTCGATCTTCTTGGGGCTTTGCCTTTCGGCGAGCCATTATCTGGCGGTCGCCTCCGTGCAGAATCTTGAAAAGACACTCCTCGCCATACCCGTCTACAACAACGCGATTTCGGAGCGGTATCTGGCCTGGTCGGCATCCATCATGATGTACCTGGTCTGCAGCATATGCCTTTGCATTTTCGTCATCAGCCAGTTCAGGGACGAAACCGACTGAGCAAACGCTCCTGGATAAGGCTTCGCCTTTCCGAGACTTGATTACCCGGATGTCTCCGCCATTTCCGTCGTTATGGCCGCCCTCTGAGGCGGCAATCCAGGGCGACAAACGGCCGGCCATGACAGCAGAGCGAAGATCCTCTTCCGCCAGCGGAAACCCCCGGGTAATCAAGTTCCGAGATGACGGCGGCGGCGATCCGTTGGTTCCACTTGGCGCTCTGTCCGCAGCGGAAGGCTGCTTTCAAGGTCTCGACGTAGCGAAGGCTATAGCGGCATGCGGAAAATCGGAACCGTAGCGACGCGACCGCGTGCCCGCGTTCTTCTCGCCCTATAGCGCCCGCCATCTCCGACGGCGCCCGCCTTAAGCCTCGGGGTTAACGGTTCGTTCGCGGCGCTGAGTGTTAATCTGGAACTGGTTAACGGAAGCGCGTCCGATTTATTTCCGGTCCAATTAACGCTTCATTAGGCTTAACCATGCGTTTATCGGGCGCAAAAAGAGGCCTACGAGGGCGGTAGACAGGCGGTTCCAACGCATTGAAAGTGAACAGCTTTTTTTATCGCCAATCGCCCATTAAATAGAATTTAATGCCGGAATTTTGGCATTAAGTGGGCTCTGAAAAGTCCGTTAAATATAATTCCAGATTCCCCTGTTAACCACGACCGCGCCCAAGTCAGCCCGGCGCGTGAGCAGGGAGCGCCATCCGTCCTAAAATTTCATATTAATATCAATGACTTATCCATTAACTTCCCGGCAAGGCGCTTTCTCGTACAATTCCCACTCAAGAAAAATTCGTGACGCATACGCAAGCGGGAAACCAATCCGGGGATTGAAGTGAGGTCCAATGTGCATGCAGAAAAGCCTATCGAGGCCCGCGTCCCGATTGAGCGCGACCCTTTAATGCATAACAATCTCGACGAGCTTGGTCTCTCCAGCGGCGACTGTGAACGCGCCAGCGTATTGCCGGTCGCCATGCTGAGCCGCCACCCTGTACTCGCCCGCGGCCAGAATATGGGTCGGGAATGCGCCTGCGCTTTCCTTGATGACATCGCCGCCCGCATTATAGATTGTCCATCGAGTATCCGCGTGGGCTTCCCCCCCGGATCGCTGGACGAGCTTGAAAGTCACCTTGCTGGCATCGTGATCAATCCCGGCCTCCGTGATCTTACCGGGCTCGATGACAACATCGGTCGAGATCGTGGAGTTCGCATCGCCGTAGGTGCTTACAACGTGATACACGCCGCTATTCAATCGCAAGATGACCCCAGGACGGAGGTCCGCAAATATCTTTTGCCGGTTCCCGGCTTGATCCTGCGTGTCTGAGTAGATTTCGAATTTCAGGAGGTTGTCCTGTGTAATAGGCGTGCGCGCAAGGGTCGCCGTCAACCGAAGGCCGCCGGCGTTCACAATGAAATCCTCGTTGGCGGCCTTTTCCGGCCACACACCGATCTTTTTGGTCAGGTTCGCACGTCCGTAAGCGGCGTTTACGAGATACTCTCCAGGCTTCAGCTCGATCGTCGGTCTCGGCTCGCGCAGGGTTGTCAGAAGCTTGTAGTTGCCGTCGCTTCCGGCGCGCCCCTGAAAGATGCGCCATACGATGCCGGACGTCATGGGCGCTCTGCCTTCACTCAAATAGGCCGAGAAGGTTATTTGAGCTGGCGAACCGGAGGTTGGCGGAACCGGCCTCGCTTCAGCCTGTCCGTCGGCGCCGGGTTCGGCAGGGATACTCGCTCCATCGCCGTCTACGGGGATGTCCTCGCCGTCGGCGGGCGCCTGCCCCTTTATAATTTTCGGCCCTGCCTCGGCCCGGGTCAGGAGATGCTCTCCCGTGCAAAAACAGAAGACGAGCCCGACCGAAAAGGCGCGAACAAGGATTGCAAACCTTACCCCGCGCATCACGTCCCCCAAGGCGAATTAGGTCTCAGAAAGCATCGGCCGAATACTAGGAAGGGGCTTCGATTAAAATGAGGCGAAGCCGCCTACTCCTGCATTTTTGCGGACTGGACCTCGCCGGCCACCACCGTAATCTGCGCCTGCTTGGGCGGCGCGGTGTCACCTTTTTCGCGGCATTCCACATCGTAACGCCCGGCTTTGAGGATGAAGCGGATGTCGGCGCCGGCGGCGCGCCCAACCGGGCCGAGCGTGCGATTCGAGCCAGCCTCGTAGACAGCGCAGACACTGTCGGATTTGCCGGGCGGAAGGCTGAGCGTCGCCTCACCCGCGTTCAAGACGACATTCTTGGATGTGAGCTGTCCGGCATTCACTGTGACAACACTTTCTTCCCGCGCATTGCCGTACATCGTTTCCAGGCGATAGCCGCCGGCGGGGAGCTGCAATCGAATTGAGGAGCCGGACACCCTCAGCGCGCTCTTCTGGTCGGGAGTCGCCGGCGAGATCCGATGCCATGCCGCCACGAGTTCGGGCGAACCCTCTTTGGCGAAGGTCTTGATTTCCAGCGTGCCCACGTTCAACGGCATACGGACCACCGAAACTTTTCCGGCTACGACCTTCACCGGAGCTTCGAGCGTTGCGCCGCCCGCAAAAACGGACAATGTATAACCCCCCGCATTGAGATGGAAAAGGGCAGGGGCTCCGCTTGAACGCCCCAACTCTTCGCGACCGGCCGACGTCATTTGTGAAACAACGAAGAATGCGTCCTCGGCGGGCGGACTGTTCAACGCCTGCTGCGCCTCGGCAACGATGGTGCCCGCGTCGAGCGGGATCGTCTTCTCCACCTTCTCAGCGCCGAGCGTGAACTCTCCGGTTGCCGTCGCTAGGCCGTAAGCCAATCTTACGCCATACCTGCCTTCGGGCAATTTAGCCTTTGCCTGCGCTCCGCCACCAACCCATAAGGGGGCTTCAGCGAGGCGGGCTTGCCCCGTTGGCGTGATCTGGACCTTGTAAATCTCCCAGGTGACCCCGGATTCGAGCGGCGGCATACCGGATATGAGGGTGGCCGAAAGCACGACGTTCGGCTCGGGTTGCGTGGGAAGCGCCGCCTTCTCTTCCGTCTCCTTCTGCACGGGTTGATCGGTTGGAGGCGGCGGGCTTGGCGGGGCAGCGGCAGGCTGTTCGGGTGTATTCGAATCAGCGCCGCCGCTCGCGGCATTTGTGGGGGTTACAACAGCGGCCTTGGGCTGTCCGGCGTTCTTTGCGGAGCCGAGCGCCTCCCGCAAGCTGCGTTCCAGATCGGCGCCCGTCTTCACGGCTGTGAATGCGCCATCCATCGCCTTCGCCGCGCAGGTGAAGTTCGCCGCCGCCTGCTCGCTCATCTTCAGGCCAAGGACCGTCAATTTGGCATTCGGATAAAGAGCGTGAAGCCGGCCGGCCGCGCCGCAAATATCGCCAATGCAATCGTCTCCTGTTCCACTGACGATAATGGCGGACACGGGCTTTGCTTCAGTGGGGGCGGCCCCCTTGAGGGCTGCTTGCAAGGCGTCCATGGCGGGCGCTCGCGCTGCTTTCGGCTGAAGCGTGCTCAGCGCCTTGTCCAGCGCGCCAAGAGCGCCTCCGGCAGGTTGGAGAGGAACCAACTCGCCGATGTCTTCGCACTTCTTCTGTGGAAGCGCGCCGAAAGCCCAGAGTGCGAACGAATTCGCCGGTTCCATGCGGCTCACAGCGCCGCTGATGCCGGTTTTCGCCCAGTCCAATTTGCGCTTCTGGCCCAGATTCGCGCTCATCTGCGCGGTGGCGTCCAGAATGATAATTGTCCGGACGTCCTCGGCTTGGCATGTGAATGCAAAGCCGCATAAAGCGGATGTGACCAAAATGGTTGCGCTGAGTATCCTCATTGTCGTCGACCTTTGCGGCCCTGAAACTAGTGTCCCGTCTCCGAATTGCCGCCCAGTTTGAAAAGAGCTCGAACGGCAATTCGGAGACTGAGGGACACTAGCAAAAACAAGTAGCTAGTGTGGCTTATGTCTCGCAATTGCCTATGAGAGCCAGCCGCCAATGCTGTAGGCAATTGCGATACGCCACACTAGCGGGATTTAAGTTGCACCGGCCGGCCCGGTCAACCGAGAGCCTAAAAACGGAACTGTTCCGCGAGGATGCGCTCTTCCAAAGCGTGACCTGGATCGAAGAGAAGCTTGAGGCCGATGCTGCGTTCCTCGCGAACGAGGACCTTGAGCACGTCCCTGAATTCCGCGTGATCGGCAACGGCGCTGACTGGTCGCTTATCGGGCTCCATAACCGCAATTCTAACTTGCGCCTTGTTCGAGAGGAGCGCTCCGCGCCACCGCCTCGGGCGGAACGGGCTGATAGGGGTGAGTGCGAGCAGGCGCGCCTTCAAGGGCAGGATCGGCCCCCCGACGGAAAGATTATAGGCCGTGCTACCCGCTGAAGTGGAGACGAGCACGCCGTCGCAAATGAGTTCGCTGAGGCGCTCCTTCCCGTCTACGAAAATCGCAAGCCGCGCACTTTGCGCTGTTTGGCGGAACAGATGCACCTCGTTGATGGCAAGCGCATTCAGTTGCTCGCCGGCCACGTTCTCGGCTTGCATCCTCAGCGGGTGGATGATGCTGAGCTTTGCGTTGGACACGCGCTCGACTAGGTCATCCTCCCCGTACTCATTCATGAGAAAGCCAACAGAGCCCCGGTGCATGCCGTAGATTGGAACGTCGGACTCCATGAAATGGTGGAGCGTTTGCAGCATCAACCCGTCGCCGCCTAAAGCGATGATCACGCTGGCGGAGGCAGGATCGACCGCCCCATAGCGTTTCGTAAATCGCTTTAGCGCCGCTTGCGCCTCAGGCGCGGGGCTTGCAACGAAACCTAGACGAACCTTATCAGCAAAGACGGCCGTCTGAGCAGGGGCCGGCCTTATCTCGGCCATGGTAACTCCTGAGCTTTGACGTCCGGCAATTCGGACAGAGCGCAGATGCAGCACATTCGAGGGAAACCATGGACCAGGATGCCGGAATGATCGTCCTATATACCACATTCCCGAACGAAAAGGAGGCGCGGAAAGTGGGCGGTGAACTCGTTGAAGAGAAGCTTGCTGCCTGCGTCAATATTTTTCCTGGGATGGTTTCCATCTATCGGTGGGAAGGCGCCATCGAGAACGGAAGCGAGGTGGCCATGCTCGTCAAGACGAGAAAAGAGCTGGAAACTCAGGTGCTCGAAGCGCTGGCGGCGAAGCATCCTTATTCCGTTCCCGCTCTTATTGTGTTCGAGCCTCGGCGGGTAGCGGCTTCCTACCTTGGATGGCTCCGCGATCAGACGGCCTCTTAGCGCCGGGAATTCAAGACCAAAATAAGGCGCGCCCTCATCCGAACTGATGCTTTTCCGCCACGGATTCACAGCCCCCTTGGAAAAACATCTTAATTCTGAGGCGCTTAAGTCGTGAATCAAGAATCTTGCATTCATAGAGGTTAGAAATCATCTTAAGGACGTTAGGCGGGAGAGACTCATGGGCAGGCATATAAAGTTGAAGGAGGCGGCACTGGCGTGTGGCATCGCCTTGTCGCTTGCCCAGCAGATCACTGGAGCGTGGGCCTTTTCAACGGAGCCTGTGCCGGCTCCGTCGTCGAATATGCAGGCAAATCCGCCCTCGCAGTTCATCCAGCCCGGCATATCCGGGCAAGGCCCCCAATTTGATCTCAGCGACCCCATGACGGTCGGAAAATCAAAGGGGACGGATCTCACGATCCCAGGGTTTGGGACGCTTGCAACTCTTCCGAAACTGGATTTCGGTCTTGAGCTGCTTTATGGACCTAAGAATGGGCCGGATGCTCTCCAGCTCGATCAGCATGCACCCGACAGCGACATGCAGATTAAGGGCACGCTAAGCCATAAATTTTAATTCTGCGCCCGCGTGAGTTCCCCTGGATGAGCTTGCGCTCAAAAAACAATCTCAGGCTTGCTGGCGCCGCAGCAGTTCATGTTTTGACCGCGAGCGGCGCTGTGCTCGGTCTTCTTTCCCTTTTGTCCGCCAGCGAGGGGCGATGGGAGGTTGCTTTTGCTTGGCTGGGCGCTGCCTTAATAGTGGACGGCGTCGACGGCCCGCTTGCACGCTTGGTCGATGTCAAGCGCGTCCTGCCCCGATTTTCTGGAGAAGAACTCGACCATCTCGTCGACTACGTGACCTACGTCGCTGTGCCGGCGTTCGTGGTTGCGCGTGCAGAGCTCGTGCCGGAAAGCCTGCGACTCGCATTGGCCTCAATCATCATGCTCGTGTCGCTTTATCACTTCTCCGACACGGAAAGTAAGACCGCGGACGGCTACTTCGTCGGTTTCCCCGCGATCTGGAACGTCGTTGTGCTTTATTGCTTCGTGCTTGATTTTGCGCCATTCGTTTCCGCGCTCGTCATCGCGCTTTGCGCCATCTTAACTTTCATACCGCTTTATTGGGTGCATCCGCTGCGTGTGAGGCGGCTGCGGATGCTGACTTTTGCCGTCGTTTCAGCGTGGGGCGCGGCTGCCGTCAGCGCGATCCTTCACGGGTTTCCGGGAACGCCAATAGAGCAGGGCATATTCGGAGTGGCGGCGCTCTATGTCATCGCGATCGGCATCAGCGCGGGGGCTGGAGGCGATCGCCGTTTCGATGCCATGAAATGAGAAAGCTCTCCTGAGACGGGCCGCCTCGCTACAGGGCTTCATATGGAACTGCTCTTGGATCCGGCCGCTTGGGCCAGCCTGATCACTTTGACCGCCCTGGAGGTCGTGCTCGGCATCGACAATATCGTGGTCCTGTCGATTCTGACGCACGCTCTGCCGCCAGCAGAAGCTCAGCGCGCAAGGGCAGTCGGGCTTGGCCTTGCGCTAGGCTTGCGTCTCGCTTTGTTGTCGGCGATCAACTGGATCACCCGCCTTACCTATCCCGTCTTCATCGTCGCGGGGCAGGATTACTCCTGGCGCGACCTGATTCTGGTTTGCGGCGGCCTGTTCCTGATGGTGAAGGCCACTCAGGAAATCCACGCCGAAATAGAGGGCAGAGAGGCTCCGTCCGGCGCTGCGCGGCTCAAAGCGAGTTTCGGCGCGGTCATATCGCAGATCGCCCTTATGGACCTCGTCTTCTCACTCGATTCGATCATTACGGCCGTGGGGCTCGCCCGCCACCTCGAGGTGATGGTTGCGGCGATCTGCATCTCCATCGGCATCATGTATGCGGCGGCCGGCCCGGTTGGAGGGTTCATAAAGCGCCATCCGACAACGAAAATGCTCGGCTTGTGCTTCTTGATCCTGATCGGCGTTGCGCTTGTCGCAGATGGCTTCGGGCTTCACATTCCGCGCGGATATATCTACTTCGCGATGGCGTTCGCAGGCGCCGTCGAGGCGGTCAACATCTGGGTCAAAAGCTCCGCAAGGCTACGGGGCTGAGCCCATGCGGGGACGCGCGATTTTGCGAATCGCTCATCCGTCATCGTGCAGGTCTGCGTTAAGCCCCAATCCAGCAAATGAGTAAAGAAGCGGCGTCCCCGAGGCGCGCAAAATGAAGGCGCAACGCCAGAGAGGCCCCCGAAAACGGGTCGCGGCGCCCTCTTGTCACCATGAATATGGCAATCTCCCGCCTTTGGCCCTGATTTCGTCCATAAGCGCCAGTAGCGAGAGTTTCAATCAGGCTTAACCGGAAGGAAATCATGCGCGCCCTGCTTGTCTCCGCCCTGGCGGCGCTTACGATTGCGGCAGCAACCGCACGATGCGCGGCCGAGCAGGTTTCCCTGGATTATCTGGGCCTCGAGCTATCGGCCAATCTCGAGTTGGCGCCGGGCAAATCCCTCAAGAACGAAGTGGTTCTGCTGGTGCACGATACGCTTGGCCACGACCGGATGGAGCTGATGGCGGCGTTGCAGGACAGCCTGCGCGATCAGGGGATCAACTCGCTCGCCATAACGCTCGGGCTCGGCATGGATAAGCGCCACGGCATGTTCGACTGCGCCATGGAGCAGGATCACCGCCACGAGGACGCCATCGACGAGATCGCAAGCTGGGTCCAATGGCTGAAAGAAAAAGGCGCGACCTCTATCACTGTCGCCGGTCAAGGGCGCGGCGCGAACCAGGTGGCGCTTTATGCCATCAACCGGCTCGACAAGACCGTTAAGCGAGCCGTGCTCATGTCGCCCATGATGCAAAGCGAAGAGAAGGCCGAGGCGGAGTATCGGGCGCGTTTCGGGCAGTCCTTACGGCAGGAACTGGCGAAGGCCGAGGAACTTGTCGCGAGCGAGCGCGGCAACCTGTTTGTCGATGTGCCGGGGTTCCTGACATGCGCGAAGCCGCAGGTGACGGCAGGGTCCTTCGCGAATTATTACGGGGTCAATGCCAAGTTCAAGACAACGAACCTCTTGCAGAGCATCAAGGTCCCGGTCTTGGTCGCGATCGGCGATGCCGATCCCGTGCTGAGCGAGGTCAAGGCCGCAGAGCCGGAGTTTGCCAGCCTCAAAGCTGTGACTCTCGCCCTCATTCCCGGCGCCGATCAGGATTTCAGGGATGAGGGGGCCGATGAACTCGCCCGGAAAATCAAGGAATTCATCGGCCATAAGCTGCAGGGCTGAGCGGCGCGCTACGCCCGAGGAAGCTTACTTCCGCACATAGGAGCCGGGCGCATCCTCAATCGGTTTGAAAACGCCGCCGCCGGGCTCGGGCGGCGTAACTTGCGCCCCTGACAGCGCAGAAAGCCACTTCTTGAAGTCGGGCCACCAGGAGCCCGGATGCTCGTGCGCCTTCGCTACAAACGCGTCGATCGTGGGCAAGACTTTCGCGTCGCCCTCCTCAAGAAGCCAATACTGGTATTTTTTCCTGGCGGGCGCATTGATCACGCCTGCAATATGCCCCGATCCCGCCAAAACGAAACGGACCGGGCCGCCAAAGAGCTTGGTGCCGTTCAAGACCGACTGGGCCGGGGCGATGTGGTCATCCTTCGCGGCCACATCGTAGATCGGAACCGTTATCTTGCTGAGGTCGAGGGTCACTCCGCCCAGCTTCAGAAGGCCCTGCGCGAGCGTATTGTTCATGTAGAACTCTCGCAGGTAAAAACTGTGATTGGCGGCCGGCATCCGCGTCGAATCCGAGTTCCAGTAAAGGAGGTCGAACGGAAAGGGCTGCTTGCCGAGCAGATAATTGTTGACGACGTAAGGCCAGATCAGATCTTTTGGGCGCAACGCGTTGAATGTCGCCGCCATCCGCGCGCCATCCAGGTATCCCTTCTCCGCCATCAGCTCTTCGAGCGCCTTCACCTGCTCGTCATCGATGAAAACGAGAAGATCGCCAGCTTTCGTGAAATCGGTTTGGGCCGTGAAAAGGGTCGCCGAATTGATGCGGTGGTCTTCTTTCGCCGCCATGTAGGCGAGCGTGCATGAGAGCAGCGTCCCACCCACACAATACCCAAGCGTATTCGTATGCGGTTGGCCCGTTATGCGTAAAACAGCGCCAACGGCCTCCACAACGCCCTCGATCATGTAGTCTTCAAAGGTTTTTGAAGCAAGCCGCTCATCCGGGTTCACCCACGAGATCACAAAGACGGTGAAGCCCTGGTCGACCACCCACTTTATGAAGGACTTCGGAGGCGTGAGGTCCAGAATATAGAACTTGTTGATCCACGGCGGCACGATGAGCAACGGCACTTCATGGACAGTCTCGGTCGTCGGTGTGTATTGGATGAGCTGCAGCAAGGCGTTCTGATAGACCACCTTCCCAGGCGTCACCGCGAGGTTCTTGCCGACCTCGAATGCCGACATGTCGGTCTGCCGGACGCGAAGAAGCTCACCCGAGTGATCGAGGTCTTCCAGAAGATGGGTCATGCCCTGAGAAAGATTTTTCGCGCCGCTCGCCACCGTGGCGCGGATCACCTCGGGGTTTGTGAAAGGAAAATTGGAAGGCGAGAGCGCGCTCACGATCTGGTTCAGATAAAACTCGGCGCGGTGCTTGACGTGCCCATCGACCGTCGCCGCATTGTGAACCATGTCTTCGGCCCACTTGCCCCCCAGCAAATAGGCCTGTTTCAGGAAGTCAAAGAACGCGTTTTCCGACCATTCCTTATCGTTGAAACGCGGGTCATGCGCCGAAGGCGCGATCATGGGCTCGACCTTCTCACCGAGAAAGCGCTTATAGGTGCGGCCCCAAAGTTCGATCATATCCTCGCTGAGCTTCGACTGGGCGTCGGCATAGGCTTTCGGATCGTTCATCCAATATTGGATGATGGGAGCAAATAATTTTCCGGAATCCGACATGCCGTTTGCGACCGTGAACGCGCCTTTACGCTTGTCGCTGCTCTCCACGATTTTGGAGATGACCTGACCGGTTGCCTCCACGGATCGCAAGAGGTTGGTGACGAACTCCTCAGGGGCCTGCAAACCGGGCGTAGGCTTTTCCGCCGGACTGACCGCCTTTTCTGGCTTTTCGCTTTTCTCAGCCAGTCGGCGTTTTTCCGATATTCTGCGCTTATCAGACATGCGGCGCTTCCTCGTTTCCAACCCGCGGCGTTTTCGATGATTCTCGCCCAGGATGCAGCCCGAGCGTAGTGAGATCCTATTACGCCTATATAACACTTTTGGTGTTGTTTGATGAGTGGCTTCGCGCGCTTCTCTTCTAATAGCGGCGAAGGAGAGCGACAAGCTTGCCTTGGATTTTCACCCGGTCTGGGCCGAAAATGCGGGTCTCGAAGGCCGGATTGGCCGGTTCGAGGGCGATAGACTGTCCTTTTTTGCGGAGCCGCTTAAGTGTCGCTTCTTCTTCGTCGATAAGGGCGACCACGATCTCCCCGCTTTCGGCCGTGGGTGTCCTTTTCAGGATGACCGTATCGCCCTCCTGAATGCCAGCATCGATCATCGAATCGCCGCGAACCTCGAGTGCAAAGTGCTCGCCCTGGGAAAGGAACTCGGGTGGCATGACGAGCGTGTGGCTGTGGTCCTCGATGGCGGAGCGGGGAACTCCGGCCGCGATCCTGCCCATGACCGGAACCTGCATGCCGCCATCCTCGCGGTCACGGATGAACGCCGCCTGCGGGCTTTCCTCGAAAGACGAGCGTCTCGTCCCTTCGATGACCGTCGGCATAAATCCCACACCGCGGCGCCGCTCCGCGTCGAAGACGTTACGCGCCCGCTCGGGCAGCTTCGTCACTTCCAGCGCGCGGGCGCGATGGGGAAGCCTCCTTATGAAACCGCGCTCCTCCAACGCCATGATGAGGCGGTGAATGCCCGATTTCGACTTAAGATCCAACGCCTCTTTCATCTCGTCAAACGAGGGTGGAACGCCGGTGGCCTCGATGCGCTCGTTGATGTAGAGAAGAAGTTGCTTTTGCTTTGGCGTCAGCATGACAGACCCGAATAGAGTGCCGGATACGGCTTGTACAAACCGAGAACAGCAATAAGCGTTCTCTTTGCGTTCCGCAAGGCAAAAACGCCCGCGCCGGCGCTGCCGTTAAAAGTCGAGGGGGATAACGGGCACAAGCGCGCCTGCCGGAAGGGCCGGCCCTCGGGCGGGGCGCACAAGAAGGCAATCAGCATTCGCGAACGCCTTCATGAGCGAGCTGTCCTGATCTCCGATGGGGGCCACCCCGCCCTCGGAAAGCCGCGCTCGCATATAATGCTCGCGCTCGCCGTTCGCCTCGACGGCCACCGCGAGAGGCGCGTCGTGCCATTCCTTCCCCTGACGGCGGCCGAGAAAGCGGTCGAGCAGCGGCCTCAGGAAGATGCGCGCGCAGATGACGGCGGCGGCCGGGTTGCCGGGCAGGCTCAGGATGCGCTGCCTGCCGAGAAGTCCGAACATGACGGGCTTGCCCGGTCGCATGGCGGCCTTCAGCACCTCGAACCGGGCGCCCATCTCCTCCAGCGTGGCGCGAACCAGGTCGTGCTCCCCGACCGATGCGCCGCCGATCGTCAAGAGAACATCGGCGTTCCGGGCGTGGCGAACGCGGGCGGCGAGACTTTCCTTGCTGTCCCGCGCGAGGTCGAGCAGGAGCGGCTCGCCGCCCCAGGCCGCAATGGCGGCCTTCATGCCTGCGGGAATTGATGAAATGATTTGATCGGCGGCCGGCGGCTGCCCTGGCTCTACGAGTTCATCGCCATTCGCCAGCACGGCAACGATCGGCCTTCGAACTCACCGGGACCATTGGGTGGTTCATGGCGGCGGCAAGCATGAGCTGCCGGCTGGCGAGTTCCGTCCCTGCCGCCAGCAGGATTTCGCCTTCCGAAAAATCGTTGCCGCGTGCGCGGATATGTTGCCCAAGAAACGTGGGATGGAGAATTTCCACCTGGCTTTCGCCTGTGGCCTTGGCGTTCTCCTGGATGACGATCGCATCGGCGCCGGGCGGGACTGGCGCGCCAGTAAAGATGCGGACGGCTTCGCCGGCTCGAACCTCGCCGCCGAAGCCATGACCCGCCGCCGCCAGGCCGATTACCTTCAGGCAAGCGGGAACGGATGGAAGGTCGGCGGCGCGAAGGGCATAACCATCCATGGCCGAGGAGTCGAAGGGCGGCTGCGTCAGCTTCGCCCGGAGGTCTTCCGCGAGAACGCGGCCGGCTGCCTCGAAGATCGAGATCGTTTCGAAGGCCAGAGGCTCGACGCCGTTCACGATGCGCGCCCGCGCCTCCGCCACTGGCATCAGGGTCATGGCCGGCTCTTGCTATCGGTTGGAGCGTGGAAGTCGCCGGACTTGCCGCCAGTTTTGGACAGAAGGCGGATGCCTTCCATGCGCATGGCTTTGTCTCGCGCTTTCAGCATGTCGTACAGCGTAAGGGAAGCCACCGCGACAGCCGTGAGCGCTTCCATTTCCACGCCGGTCTGGCCGAGCGCTTTCGCCATCGCCTCGACGCGCACGCCGGGCGTTTCAGGCGAAAGCTCGAAGCTCACGCTCACCTTGGTCAGCGCGAGCTGATGACACAGCGGGATCAGATCCTGTGTGCGCTTGGCGGCCATGATGCCGGCGATGCGGGCGGCCGCGAGCACGTCGCCCTTCGGCGCAGCCCCCGCCTCAATGAGGCGCAGCGTGTCGGGCTCCATCACCACAAAGCCTTCCGCGATCGCGACCCGCTCCGTGACCGTCTTGCCGGCCACATCGACCATGGACGACTCGCCCCGGGCGTTGATGTGGGACAGTTCGCTCATACGCTGGCGGCCCGCCTTTCCCGCTCGATCGCGGGGGTGAGCAGCGCACGCGTTGCGCTTTCGATGTCCTGCTGCCGCATCAGGCATTCCCCGACGAGAAAGGCGCTCGCCCCGGCGCGGGTCAGCCGCGCGATGTCGGAAGGCGAGAAAATTCCGCTCTCCGAAACGATAATGCGGCCGGGTGGAATCAGTTGCGCAAGCTCTTCTGTGGTTTCGAGATGCGTCTCGAAGGTATTGAGATTGCGATTGTTGATGCCGAGGAGCCAGGCATTCAGCATCAGCGCGCGCTCGAGCTCCTCCTGGTTGTGAACCTCCACAAGCACCGACATGTCCATGGCTCGCGCTGTGGAGAAGAGCTCGCTGGCGAGTCCATCCGAAGTGCAGGCCATGATGATGAGGATGCAGTCTGCGCCCATCGCGCGCGCTTCGATCACCTGGTAGGGGTCGACCATGAAATCCTTGCGAAGGACGGGAAGGCGCGTCGCCTTTCGCGCCGCGATCAGCGCTTCGGGCGATCCTTGGAAGGATGGTCCGTCGGTCAGCACCGAAAGACAGGCCGCGCCGCCGCGTTCATAGGCTTTTGCGATGGCGGCCGGATCGAAATCTTCGCGGATCAGGCCGCGCGAAGGGCTTGCCTTCTTCACTTCCGCGATGAGGCCAGGCTCCACGCGGGCGCATTTTCTCGACAGCGCACCAAAAAAGTCGCGTAAACATGGGGCGGAGGATAGCCTTGCCTCAAGCTCGGCCAAGGGGGCCTTCGCCTTGGCTCTAGCGACTTCTTCCTTCTTATAGGCGACAATGCGGTCGAGAATGCTCATAGCGCCACCGTTTCTTCGAATGCTCTTAGGTACGGGTTGTTGTGCGCATCAGATCGCAGAACACCTCGTTCGCTCAAGCTTTTTCCGCCGCAAGAATTCGAAGATTGCAATTTAACATTACTTTGCATCAATCGCTAATTCAGGTTGCGCGGAGGCTGCATCCGTGCTCGCCAAGATCAGGGCATCGAGCGATTTTTCCGCTCGGCCTTGGTCGATCGAAGCGGAGGCGAGGCGCACGCCTTCCATGAGCGTCCCGGTTCGTCCCGCAATGATGAAAGCGGCGGCCGCATTCAGGAGCACGATATCCCGGAACGGTCCCTCCTTGCCGCGCAGGAGCTCCCTCATGGCGAGAGCGCAGTCCTCTGGCGATCCGCCTTCAAGGTCCGACGGGCGCGCTTCGGGCAAGCCGGCGTCGCGGGGATGAACTTCGAAGGAAGAGATGCGGTCGTCTTTCAACTCGACAACGCGGCTGACCCCGGTGGTAGACAACTCGTCCATGCCATCGGCGCCATGGACGGCCCATACATGCTTCGCGCCGCCCCGCTTCAGCACCTCGGCCATGGGCACAAGCCATTGTTCGGAATAAGCGCCGATGAGCTGGCGCTTCGCGCCTGCAGGGTTGAGAAGCGGCCCGAGCAGGTTGAAAATCGTGCGCAATTTGAGGCCCTGGCGCACCGAGGCCGCGTGGCGTATCGCCGGGTGATGCGTCGGCGCCCAGAGAAAGGCAAGCCCAGCGCGCGCAAAGCAATGCGGGATGCGTTCGCACGGCATCCTGATCGCGACGCCCAGCTTCTCTAGGACGTCCGCCGCGCCGGATTTGGAGGACACCGCCCGATTCCCATGCTTGGCGACCGGCACCCCGGCGCCGGCCAGCACGAATGAGGTCGCGGTGGAAATGTTGAACGTCCCCTTTGCGTCTCCGCCGGTGCCAACTACGTCGATGGCGCCTTCGGGAGCAGTCACAGGAACCATGAGCGTCCGCATAGCGGAGACAGCGCCTGCGATCTCGTCCACTGTCTCGCCGCGCGCTTTCAAAGCCACGAGAAATCCGGCGAGCTCAATCTCAGAAACAGCCCCCTGCATGATGCAGGTGAAGGCCTCCCGCGATTCATCCTCGGAGAGGCTGCCCCCTGTTGCGGCCTTCTCGAAATGAGAGCGGAAAGCGGCGGAGAGATCGGGCTTATTAGGCATCGATTGTCTCAAGCGACGGCCGTTTGCCCGGAAGCGGGCTCAAGCGCAGGCGGAATCAGCCCCTGTTTTCGCGGCGACCACCGGACCCCCGCCAGCGTCAGGAAATTCGCGAGGATGGCATGGCCGTTCGCGCTCGCGATGCTCTCGGGGTGGAATTGCACGCCGAAGACCGGCTCGCTGCGATGTTCCAGGGCCATGATCAGGCCGTCGGATGTGCGCGCCGTCACCGCGAGGCAGGCCGGCAAGGTGTCCGCCTCGACAATCAGCGAATGGTAGCGCGTCGCCTCGAAGGCGTTCGGCAGTCCGCGGAAAAGGCTCGTGCCCTCGTGGTAGATTTTCGAAAGCTTGCCATGCATAAGCACCGGCGCGCGGATGACACGCCCGCCGAACGCTTGCCCGATGGTCTGATGGCCGAGACATACGCCGAGCAGCGGAATGCGCTCTTTATTCTCTTTCACGAGGTCGAGGCAAATGCCGGCCTCGTTCGGCGTGCACGGACCCGGCGACATGACGATCGCCTCTGGCTTTTCCTCCATGACCGCCGCGGCCGTCTTCTCGTCGTTGCGGTACACACGCACATCGACGCCAAGATCGCCGAAATAATGAACGAGGTTGTAGGTAAAGCTGTCGTAGTTGTCGATGATCGTAATCATTATTGTTTTCCGTGGCCCGAAGGCGGAAGCGTATTCGGCGTCAAATAAAGCGCTACATGGCCGGTTGCGGGCTGAAGCTCCTTCCAACGCTTCTCATCAAACTCCAAGGTCACCACAGCCGCTGTTGGTAATTTATCCTTGAGGTGCTGCCGCTCCCTTCCGTTTACCGCAAGCATGACTGCAAGGTCTTGCATGCCGGGATTGTGGCCGACGATCATGACGTGATCCACGCCCTCCCGCGCCTCCTTCAGAACATCGAGAATCGTCTGCGCGCTCGCCTCATACAGCCTCTCGTCGAAGCGTATTTTCGGCGGATCGTCCCAGGCCTCGGCCGAGGCCAGCGTCAGCGTCTGACGCGTCCGCACGGAAGGCGAGCATAGTATCAGATCAGGCCGCAGATGGTGATCGCGCATGGCCGCGCCCATCTTGGGCGCCGACTTCAACCCGCGGTCCGCCAGGGGACGGTCGAAGTCGTCGATGCGAGGATTATCCTTCTCGCCGGACTTAGCATGGCGAAAGAGCGTTACCGTCTTCATGACACCCAAACCCCGCTCTCAGCCTATTGGCCGCGGCTCGCCTGACCGGCAAATCGCACCGCCTCCTCGGCCGCGCGAAACAGCGCACGCGCTTTATTCTCGCACTCCGCCTGCTCGGAGGCCGGCACGGAATCCGCGACAATGCCGGCGCCGGCCTGAACATACATGACGCCATCTTTCACGATTGCGGTACGAAGCGCAATGCACGTGTCCATCTCGCCATTGGCGGCGAAGTACCCGATGCAGCCTGCGTAAACGCCGCGCTTTTCCGGTTCGAGTTCGTCGATGATTTCCATGGCGCGGACTTTTGGCGCGCCGGATACGGTGCCCGCCGGAAAACCCGCCATGAGCGCGTCGATGAAATCGTGTTTTGCGTCGAGCCGCCCGGTCACATTCGAGACGATGTGCATGACCTGGCTATAATATTCGAGGAAGAAGCTGTCGGTGACGCGCACCGTGGATGTTGCGGCGACGCGGCCCACGTCATTGCGGCCGAGATCGAGCAGCATCAGGTGTTCGGCACGCTCCTTGGTGTCGGCCAGAAGCTCGGCGGCAAGGCGCTTGTCCTCCTCCGGCGTCGCGCCTCTGGGCCGTGTGCCTGCGATCGGCCTGATCGTGACCTCTCCCTCGCGCACGCGCACCAGGATTTCGGGGCTCGATCCCGCGATGGCAAAATCTCCGAAGTTCAGGAAATAGAGGAATGGCGCTGGATTGATCCGGCGGAGTGCGCGGTAGAGCGCGAAGGGCTGCAGGTCGAACCGCGTGGCGAATCGCTGCGAGAGCACGACCTGGAAAATGTCGCCCGCGCCGATATACTCCTTCGAGCGCGTCACCATGGCCATGTAGTCTTCCGGCGCCATGTTCGAGGTCGCCGACGCGAACACCGCGTCGAAGTCGTTCACCGGGGAAGCGTGCGCGCTTTTCGTTTCAAGAGCGTCCTGGATCTGCGTCAGCCGGTCGATGGCGCGGGAATAGGCGGTCTCGGCAGGGATGCTTTGTTGCGGCCGGACCGTGGTCACGATTGTCATCTCGTCCTTCACGGCGTCGAAGATGACGATGATCGTGGGCCGCATCAGGAGCGCATCCGGCACGCCGATGGGGTCGGGTTTCTCCGCGGGCAGCCGCTCCACGAGGCGCACCGTGTCATAGCCGAGGTAACCGAACACGCCTGCTGACATGGGAGGCAGGTGTTCGGGAATATCCACTCGGGATGACTTGAGGAGCGCCCGAAGGGCGCTGAGGGCGCCGCCCTCGCAGGGGCGGAACGCTGCGGCGTCCGCAAGCGGCGCGGTGTTGATCTCCGAGCGATCGCCATGCGCGCGCCACAGAATGTCCGGATCGAGACCGATGATGGAATAGCGGCCGCGAACCGCGCCACCCTCGACCAACTCAAGGAGAAAGGAATAGGGGCGGCCTGCCGCGAGTTTCAGCATTGCCGCCACTGGGGTCTCAAGGTCCGCGACAAGGCGCAGCGAAATGAGTTGGGCCTCACCGGCGCCATAGCGCGCGGAGAACTCGGAAGACGAAGGCTCGACCTTCATGGATTTGCGATCTCGTAAAGTTGCGTGTCTCTCGGCTCATCAAAGCGAAGAGACACGCCATCGAAATCTATTCACCGCCTTCATAAGAGCCCCCTGCGACGGCGGAGAAGTTCTTCTGGTCGACGGACACGCCGGCTGTCTTCATGATGCCGCTCAGATATTCCGAGTAATTATCCTGGGCGATTTGTGTTGCGAGCTGCTGCTCAAGGCCACGGGCCTGGAGCTGATTGAGCGGCGGAGGCAGCGTGATCTTATCAACCTGAAACACAACACGCGACTCGCCTTCGGCTGCGGACCCCGCGCCATGCTCCGCAAGCGTAAAGGCCTGCGCAATAGCAGCCGGCGGAATACCTTCTTCCTGTCCCTCGCGCTTAAGCAACTCGCTTGTCTTGACCTCAGCTTCAACGCTTTTCGCGACTTCGGCGATGGGCTCGCTGCGGTTGAGGCGCGCCACAAGATCGCGAGCCTTCTCGGCCAGCTTGGCTTGGATCTGCTCCCTCCGCCAAGCCGCCTCGACATCCGCCTTCACCTCGTCGAACGGCTTCTGCCTTGGCTTCACGATGTCCTGCACCTCGTACCAGGCATAGCCTCCGCTGGGCACCCTGAGCGCTTCGTTTTCAACTCCGACATCGGACTTGAAGGTTGCCTCAACCAGCGTTGCGATCGGAACGCCAGGCAGGTCGACGGTCTTGCCGTCAGGGCCTTTGCCGGTGCGGTCAAAGGTGACTTCCTCAAGCGGCAGGCCCAGTTTCTTCGCACTGTCAGCCAGCACCACGCCGGTAGCGCGATCCTCTTCGAAGGCCTTGATGAGCTTGGAATTTTCCGCCGAGGCGCGAGCCTTCACAAGGTCGGCGCGGATTTGCTCCTTGACCTGGTCGAAGCTCTTCTCCTCGCCAGGGACAATCTCCAGCACGCGCATGATGACCGTCGAGAGCGGCCCATCGGCCGGCCTGCTGACCCACCCCTTATCGGTTGTGAAGGCCTCTTGGATGATGGCGGGGCTGGTGGCGAATTTCTGCGCGAATTCCTTTTTCGACACGAGCCCGATGTCGATCTCGGGCTGTTTGAAGCCTGCGGCCTTGGCCACATCGAGAAAATCCTTCCCGGTTTTCAGCTCCTGGTATGCAGCATCGGCTGCGGCTCTTGTCTTGAAAGGAATGAGTTCGATTTTCCGCCGCTCGGGAACCGCGTAAATGGCGGCCTTCGCAGCGTATTCAGCCTTGAGGTCGTCTTCGGAAACGTTGATTTTGCTCGCGACGCCCTGCGGCGTAATCGCGAGCACAGCAACCTTCCGGTATTCCGGCGCCATGAATTGCATCTTGCGAGCGTCATAGAAGCTTTTCAGCGTCTCTTCCGAGGGCGACTTGATCGTGCCGCCCGCATCGGCGCGAAGGGTAAAGTAGGCAAGCGTCCGCTGCTCGTTGCTATATCTGTTGTAGGCTTCCAACAATGCTTTTGGAAGGATGCCGCTCTTGTCGAAAACGCCCTGAATCTGCCGGCGGATCAGATCGCCCTTGTACTCCTGCTCGAAAAAGGGAGCGCTGTAACCGATCTGCTGCAAAAACTGTTCATATTTCTTTGGACTGAATGTGCCGGGAGGATCCTGGAACATCGACGTGCCGGTTATAGCCTGCCGTAGGCCCGTCTCCGACAATCCCAGCCCGAGATCCTGGGCCTCGAGGTCGACTGCCGCATCCTGGATCAGCCCTTGCAAGACGCGGTTGGGCAAACCGTAGGCCTTGGCTTCCTGAGGGGAAATCCGGCGTCCGGCCCTTTGGCTCAGGTTCTCCACGACTCTTTGATAGGCGCGGCGGAACTGCTCCGGAGTGATCGCCTCGGAGCCGACTTTCGCGACGGTCTGCTGGTTGTAGCGGTCGAAATAATTATTTCCGCCCATGCTGATCGCAAACGCGCCGATGAGAATGGCGAACAGGATGAAAGCAAACGCTTTCCGCAGCAATTTCATCATAGGGAGTGGGCGTCCTTACACGCTTAAGATAAAGCGGGTCTTGATTCCGGCGGGCATTTCTTGCAGGTTCCGCGGGAGCGTAATTTAGAGAATAAAAACGAGCGCGCAATATTAAGATTTGCGAAGATGGCCTGCTTCAACAAATTCGTGGGCGAAGCCGCCCCGGTGAGGGAGATAGAATGACTGAATCAAAGCTTTATGTCGCAGGCAACTGGAAAATGAACGGCTTGCAGGCCGATCTCAAGGAGATTGAGGCGGTCAAGGCCGGGGTTGGACCCTCGGGCCCCGATGTCGCAATCTTTCCTCCTGCGACACTTTTGCATCAGGCGGCTTCGCTTGCCAAAGGGTCTCCGCTGGAAATCGGGGCGCAGGACTGTCATGCCCAGCCGAAGGGCGCCTTCACGGGCGATTTGTCGGCGCCGATCCTGAAGGACGCCGGCGCCACCGCCGTCATCGTCGGTCACAGTGAGAGGCGGAGCTACCATGGCGAGACGAGTTGCGATGTTCAGGCGAAAGCATCTGCGGGATTGAAAGCCGGGCTGAAGGTTATCGTGTGCATCGGCGAAACCAAGGGCGAGCGCTTGTCAGGTCTTGCGGCCGATGTCTGTGCGCGGCAGGTCGCTGGCAGCCTTCCCCCGGAGAGCACCCCCGATACGGTAATCGTCGCCTATGAACCCGTTTGGGCGATTGGCACCGGCTTGTCTCCCACGATACCGGATATCACCGCCATCCATGAAGTCGTGCGCCGCGAGCTTCATAAGCGCTTCCCTGGCAGCGAAGGCCAGCATTGGCGCGTGCTTTATGGCGGCTCGGTCACGGCAAACAACGCCGCGTCGATTTTCGAGAGCGAGGAGGTGGATGGCGTGCTCGTCGGCGGCGCCAGTTTGAACGCTGCTTCTTTCCTCGCTATCATCGCCGCTGCGAAGGCAGCCCCGGAGCGGCGTGCGTCCGCGAAATCGAGGTAGGTTGATATGAAACGCTCTGCGCCTGCTCATTTCCGATTCTATCGATTCGCACCCTGTGCGCTTGCTTTAAGCGCTTCTGCTTTTCTTTCGGTTTGTGCAGGCGCATCGCCACTGGATAAGAACACCTGTGCGAAACTCGCTCAGGAGATTCAGAATCTGAAGGCTCTCGACGTGGACAAGCTCATGGAGAATGGACCGGCCTGGGCGGCCGGTCACCTTTCCCCAGGCGATCTCGGGCTCGTCAGGCAATATATCGATCTCGACGAGCAGATGAGGTTCCGCTGCTCCGCGCCGGGTTCGCTCGTGCATCTGAAGCATCTCGAAGACGAAGACGAGGATAACGGAGCGAAGTCAGCCGACGACGCTGGCGGCGCAGCCCCGGGACAGGGTGCGAACAACCGCAACGAAGGCGCTCCCGCCAAACCGGCCAAGCCCAAAGCAGCCAAGGCGCCCGAGAAGGCGAAACGGCCTGCGGAGGCCAGTTCGGCAGATTCCCGGTAGGCATCACGGTTTTGATGGCTTGACTTGCCGCTGAAAGCAGTCATGTATTGTGGGAGCTTCCCCCGAATTTTGACCGGTTGAGAGTTTATGACCACCATCCTTATCGTTATTTACATCACGGCCACGGTGTCGATGGTCGTGCTCATCCTTCTTCAAAGGTCTGAAGGCGGCGCACTCGGCATAGGGGGCGGCGGGGGCGGCTTTGTATCCGGCCGTGGCGCGGCGAATTTCATGACCCGGATGACGGCGATTCTCGCCGCGATTTTCTTAACGACAGCGATCATCCTCGGCGTCCTTGGTCATCGGCCGGCGCCGTCATCGGCCGTCGTCGGCGCTCCTTCGAAGGCGCCTGCCGGGGAAAGCACGCCGGCCTCGGAGCCGGCCCCTGTGGAGCAAGCGCCCAGCACCCTTCCCGCGCTCAGGCTTCCCAAGCTCAAGCCGGAATCTGCTCCGGCGACCCCTGCTCTGCCACAGCTTCCGCAATCTCAGTAAACGCGCTTGTGCAAAGAGCGGCCGGAACGGCTCCGGTCGCCATGCTTTCGTTGAAAACCGCGAGCTTGCCCTTCCGCTTGGGCTGGCAAAGCATTACCTTCCGAGTCCATGGCGCGATACATCTTTATTACCGGCGGCGTGGTTTCCTCGTTAGGTAAGGGTTTGGCATCAGCGGCGCTTGGCGCATTGCTGAAGGCGCGGGGGTATTCCGTGCGGCTTCGCAAGCTCGATCCCTACCTGAATGTCGATCCGGGGACGATGAGCCCCTATCAGCACGGCGAGGTTTTTGTCACCGACGACGGTGCGGAAACCGATCTCGATCTCGGTCACTACGAGCGCTTCACCGGCGTCTCGGCGCGGCGCGACGACAACATCACAACCGGCCGAATCTACCAGAACGTGCTGTCTGCCGAGAGGCGCGGCGACTATCTGGGCGGCACTGTGCAGGTCGTTCCCCACGTGACCAACGCCATCAAGGATTTCATCCTGACGGGCAACGAAGGGGCGGACTTCGTTCTTGTGGAAATCGGCGGGACCGTGGGCGACATCGAAGGGCTCCCCTTTTTCGAGGCGATCCGTCAGCTCGGCAATGATCTTCCGCGCGGGCGCGCGATTTTTATCCACCTGACGCTCCTACCCTTCATCAAGGCGGCGGGAGAGCTCAAGACGAAGCCGACGCAGCATTCCGTGAAGGAGCTTCGCTCCATCGGCATCCAGCCGGACATCCTCCTCTGCCGCTCCGAATATCCAATTCCGAAAAGTGACAGGGCCAAGATCGCGCTATTCTGTAACGTCCGCGAAAGCGCCGTGATCCAGGCCCTCGATTCTCACAACATTTATGATGTTCCGCTTGCCTATCATGCGGAGGGTCTCGACAACGAGGTTCTGTCGGCGTTCGGCATTAACGATGCGCCTGAACCGGCCTTGGACGTTTGGCGGAAGATTTCGAATCGCATCGCCCATCCTGACGGGGATGTCTCGATCGCAATCGTCGGAAAATACACAAACCTCAAAGACGCCTACAAGTCGCTGATGGAAGCGCTGACCCATGGCGGCATAAGCCAGGGCGTGCGCGTCAATATCAATTGGCTGGATGCTGAGCTTTTCGAGAAGGGCGATCCGAGCGCGCACCTCGAAAACATTCACGGCATCATCGTGCCGGGCGGTTTTGGCGAGCGTGGCGCCGAAGGAAAGATCGAGGCGGCGCGTTACGCGCGCTCGAGGAAGGTGCCGTATCTCGGCATCTGCTTCGGCATGCAAATGGCAGTGGTCGAGGTGGCGCGGCACGTCGCCGGGATTAACGGCGCCAGCTCGACGGAGTTCGGACCCGCGGTCGAGCCAGTCGTCGGCTTGATGACCGAATGGATAGCCGGCGCGACGGCCCAGCAGCGCAGCGCTACGAGCGACAAGGGCGGCACCATGCGGCTCGGAGCCTTTGAGGCGGTGCTCGCGGAAGGTAGCCAAGTCGCGCGCATCTATGGCCGCGAGCGAATCAGTGAGCGGCACCGCCACCGTTACGAGGTCAACATCACCTACCGCGAGCGACTGGAGAGAGCGGGGTTGCGTTTCTCGGGCATGTCGCCGGACAAGAAGCTGCCGGAAATCGTCGAGATACCAAGCCATCCCTGGTTTATCGGTGTGCAGTTTCATCCCGAGTTGAAGTCGCGCCCGTTCGACCCGCATCCGCTTTTCGCGTCTTTTGTGGGCGCCGCTGTGACCCAAAGCAGGCTCGTTTAGGATGGCCGTCAATCCAAACTCCATCGTCGAGGTGCGGGGCGTTCGCATCGGCAACGCCTTGCCGCTCGCCCTTTTCGCCGGTCCCTGCCAGCTTGAGAGCAGGTCCCACGCCCTCGAAATGGCGACAGCGCTTAAGGAGATCGCCGCGCGTCTTGGCATCGGCCTTGTCTATAAGACATCCTTCGACAAGGCGAACCGCACCAGCGCCAGGAGCGCCCGGGGCATCGGGCTGAAAGCGGCGCTTCCCATCTTCGCGGAAATTCGTGAGGCGCTTGGGCTTCCGATTCTAACCGATGTCCACGACGCGTCGCAATGCGCCCCTGTGGCTGAAGCTGTGGACGTGCTGCAAATCCCGGCCTTCCTGTGCAGGCAGACTGATCTGCTCATCGCGGCTGCCGAAACCGGGCGCGCGGTGAAGATCAAGAAAGGCCAGTTCCTCGCGCCCTGGGACATGAAAAACGTGGTCGCCAAGGTGCTTGCGGTCGGCAACCCCAATGTGATCGTCACAGAGCGCGGCGTCAGCTTCGGGTATAACACGCTCGTATCCGACATGCGGGCTCTCCCGATCCTCGCCGAAACGGGCTGCCCCGTTGTCTTCGACGCAACGCACTCGGTGCAGCAGCCGGGCGGGCAGGGAACAGCGAGCGGCGGCGAACGCCGTTTTGTGCCGGTGCTGGCCCGAGCGGCGGTGGCAGTCGGCGTCGCGGGTGTGTTTATCGAGACGCATCAGGATCCCGACCGCGCGCCGTCTGACGGCCCCAACATGGTGCCGCTTTCATCGCTTGAGGCGCTCTTGCGCGAGCTCATCGCATTCGACCAGCTCGCGAAGGCGAGGCCGTGCGGCAGCTAAGCAAACTTCGCCAACCTGGCCAACGGATGTCATTACAGAGGCCGCTGCTCCACTTCGTCGTCCCGGCCAAGCGAAGCGCGAGCCGGGATCGCAAAAAATCAAACGCTTCAATCTATTACAATCCCGGATAAGGCTCCGCCTTTCCGGGATGACGATGGCTGCCGATCCGTTGGCGCGCTCGGAAAACTCTTGTTTTGTCGTGTGTCTTTATCGGAAAACCGCTTCGCACTTTTCCGGACGCGCTAAGCTTTCTGTCAACGAGGGGCTTCGACTTTCAGCGCCGTTGATGCTGTTTCCTTGCCGCGCGGCGCCCGGATGATCGTGATGGACATCGGCGGCAACGCGACAGAAAGCACCTTGCCGGTCTCAGACTTCGTCTTGGCAGGGGGATGCGAAAAAGCGGGATGCCCATCGTCCTTATTCGCCTTCCAGCGATATTGGCTGGGCGAATATTGGAAGATTTCGTGAGGTCCGGGC
The DNA here is from genome assembly GCA_963764115.1 of uncultured Alphaproteobacteria bacterium. Taxonomy (GTDB): domain Bacteria; phylum Pseudomonadota; class Alphaproteobacteria; order Rhizobiales; family Rhodomicrobiaceae; genus Rhodomicrobium. The sequence goes on along the minus strand of CAVXRT010000040.1, from coordinate 79,834 downwards.
CAACCGCTTTGGGCCGAGCCGGCGCTTTCGAATACGGCCGAGATTGTTTGTGTCCGCGCCGGGTCCTTGTTGAGAACGAGGAGCGCCCAAAGGTCATCGGGGCGGCGGACCGCGTAAGCCGCGAGCGTTGGCTGCCGGTCCTTCGGCGTCGAGATGCGCACCGGATAGAGCGCGTGAACCGCATCGGCGGCCCCGAAGAACTCTTTCGTCAAGAGCTGCGCTCCGTAATAGGCAGGCAATTTCCAGCTGCTCTCGCGGTGCGGCCTCTCCTCAAGCATCATGAGATTGCCCCAGGTTTCGCACTTTGCTCCGTCGAGGATCGGCTCGTTCGGCTCGACGCCGTAAAGGTAGGCTGCCTTTACCCCGGCCATGAACCACTGCAGAACGATCTCCGCATTGAGCAACGCAGCGGGCAGTTCCACCTCCGCCTGTCCCGCAAAGGAAGAATAGCCATATTCCGTGATGATCCAGGGAATGTCCTTCGGCGCCCCATCCTGCTCGAGGCGCTGAAGCGTCTGGGCGATGAGCGCGGGGTGGCGCATTAGCTGTTTCGGAGGCGTTTCCTGACAGAGATCATCGAAGGGATACCATTCGAAAGAGAAAAAGCCGAAATCGGCCAGCCGCTGGCGGCTCTTCATATAGGAGAGGAAACGGCCCATCCATGAGGTTTTTCCCTCGTTGTCCGGTATGCTGTTCCAGCCATCGTTTTCCGACTGAAAGCCCGGTCCGCCAAGGACGAGGCCAGGGTTTTCCCTTCGGATGACGTCGGCAAACTGGACGAACAGCGCGCCATAATGCTCGGGCGAGATGTTCTGGCCATCGGGTTCCTCGCCTAGTTCCACCTCGCTTACATCGTAGCCGCGCGCCTTCAGGAAACGCACCTCCGCCGCCACGTTCGCGGGCGTGTCGTAAAGAAGCCCGGCCGGCATCAGGACCGGCCTTCCACGCGCAAGGCCCGCCGCTATCAAGCGATCGATGCCGGGCTGCTCGATGTCGGGGTCGCGGTCTGTCGCTCGGTGCCATGGGTCGGTGGAGGACGTCACGATTTCGGTCTGCGTCTTCCCGTCCGCGGCGTGCGTCATCGCATCGGCAAGGGCGCCGTTGGCGTCGAGAACGCCTGCATAAAGCTCGCGGATGGCGAAGCCGAGCCTGTCGCGCACATCTGTCGACCCCGCCGGAGCGGTTCCCGAAGCCTTCTTGAGAAGGATGCGAATATAGTTCGTCTTGATCGGGGCATCGCTCAGCCGAACGAGCGCATCGCCTCCGCTCGCCCCGGTGACCTGTCCCTTCGGGAAGTCGCGCCACCGGCCGCGGAGCATGTCCTTATAATATTCGGCAGGCCCGCCCTCCCAATACTGAACCTCGTAATCGACCGCGTACGGTTCGGCCCACAGGATGCGCAAGGCCTCGACGGGCACGTCCTTCCTGAAATTGATCAGAACCCATTGCGGATAGAGCGCGTTGTCTTCGCCGGTGTAAAACGTGTCAAGGTAGGGGTTGCTTTTCCAGAAGCTGTCCGGGTCGCCGTCGGAAAGGCGGGAATAGCCATCGTGATTGGCCTGATCCTTGGTATTGCCCCGGCGTGGAAGCCTGTAGCCGTTGGACACCATGATCGGCTTTTCGGCTTTGTCGCCGGACGTCCAGTAGCCTTGAGCGTGCTCGGGGTCGCTCCAGGTTCCTTCGTCATTCCAGTGCCAGACCTCGCCGCCAAGTTCAGTGCGAAGCCGATAGGCGAGGCGGTAGAACGGAGCTTCCTGCAGTTCCTTCAGCGTCTCGGGCTTGAAGGTTCGCTCGGTCTCTCCGCGGTGACGTCCATCGATGCCGCCTCCGAGCGCGTCTGCGGGCGTCACTGTGATGGCTGGTTTGTCAGCCTCGATTACGAAGGTGACAGTCTCCGCGGCGCTTGCCGGGAGGGCCGTCGCGGCCGTCACCAGTGAAAAAACAAGATAAGAAAACGCCGTCCCTCGCACTGCGCACCTGTGCCGGTTTCAAGGTTGCCTCAGCTTCGCAGCGGGTGGCTGCAGCCGATAAAAAGCCGCGCCCCCCCTCAGAGCGCGGTCCGAAAACTTGCCGTTACTGTCATTCAGGCGCTCGCGCTGCCTTAACGGTTCAGGATTTGCCGGGGAGCCTCTCGTTCGCCTCGACCGCGCTCGAAATCTCCTGTTTCTCCTTGTCGTTGCAGGCCACAGGGGGAGGCAGCGCCGCGCTTGGCTTCTCCGCGTCGATGGCTTCCACTTTTCCCAGCAGGAGCTGAACGGTGAAAAGGTGCAATGTGTTGATGTATTGGAGCTGGCTTTCCGTCCACCGTCCCGTCTGCCTCTCGCGCAAGAGAATGGCGTCCCGATTGGCGATCACGAGGTCTTGCAGCTCGCACTTGTGCGCGCGCGCCGTGAGGCTCGCCTCCCGGACGATCTCCCTGGCGTCAGCATCGGGGATGACGATTTTCGATGGATCGGATTTATCGATCTCGATCACCTTGTTTTCGCCTTGAACGATCCTTGTCGGCAGCGACTGCCAGGCGAGGGCCTTCAGGGTTTTAAGCGTCTTCTCACTCACCTCTGTCCTTGACGCCGGTGTTTGCGCAACTGCAGCCGACGCGCAAACGAGGATGATTGCCAAATAAAGGGATCGAAGAACCATACCGGCTGTATCCGCGGGAATGAACCACACTGCCGGGATTGCGGCTTACGCTCGCAACCGGCAGGCACGACTACAACCAGAAGAACCGGGCGACACAATGGCTAGGTTGTATCGGTTTCAGGGCGAACCTGTGCCCGGCCAAGGACCGCGGCGCAGATTGGCAATTATGCCACGCAAGGTGCGCACCTCCTGCTCGGTCGGCGCCATGCGCGTGAACATGGTCCTGATATTGTTGACCATGGTTTCGCGCTTCTCGGGCGGGAACAGGAACCCGCAATGATCGAGTTCACGCTCGAGATGCTCGAAAAGGGCGAGGAGTTCATGGCGTTCGGCTGGGCGGCTCGCCTTGAACCGCGGGCCGGCCCCCAGCGGCGCATCGGGAAGCTGCCGCCCGAGCGATTCCGGATTAACCAGTTTGCGCCATTCGTAAGCGAACAGCAGGACGGATTGCGCCAGATTGAGCGACGCGAATCCGGGATCGACCGGGGCCGTGACGATCACATCGGCAAGCGCGACGTCGGCATTCTCAAGCCCCGTCCGCTCCTTCCCGAACAGAACCCCGCATCGAAGCCCCCCCGCCTGCTGGCTGAATATCGACGCCGCCGCCCCATCCGGCGCAAGCACCGGCTTCGCAAGGAAGCGGCTCCGGGCCGTGGTGGCGGCGAGAAAATTCAGGTCTGCGATGGCGTCCGCAAGCGAACCATACAGCGCCGCCCCATCGATGATCTCGACCGCAAGCGCGGCGGAGGCCCGCGCGGCGTCGTTGGGCCATCCGTCGCGCGGGTTCACGAGCCGCAACTCCCGCAAGCCAAAATTCGCCATGGCGCGAGCTGCCGCGCCGATGTTTTCGCCAAGCTGCGGCTCGACAAGGATGATCGCTGGTCCCGCAAGAGTCGCGGCTGGGATGGACATTCGGGTAGCTAAGCGATCACGATCTTTTCCTGTCAAGCGGCAAGGCAAAACCGGGCGGCGGCCGCTAAGCAAACGGTCTTGCTTACGCCACACATGCCTCTGTGTTTCGCGGTCCCTTCCGGCTGGCACGCACGAGAACAGTGGGTCGCTTGCGGAAATCCTCACTGTGAGCAGATCTGCAGCTGAACCTCCAGAATCGGACTAATTAGCGCCGGAGCCAATCGCTTCTCCGCGCCCGACTGTTGCGCAGGCTTGAAGTACTTACTCGGCGGCCTGTTCTCTTCATGCCATATTCAATGGTTATCGAGTTCCGGGGCTAGGGGAGGCTGGGACATCGGGGGGATAACCATGAAACCGCGATCCACGAAGCGCGCAAGCGCATTCTTGGGACTTTTGGCGATCGCGGCTACGGCGAGCGCGGTGGAAGAGGCGCAGGCTCAGTCGCTGCCCGTATCTTTCGAGGACATTGCGAAGTTCGTAGACAGGCTGACGCCCAGTTTGAGCGAGAACCAGAAGAGCGTTGGCGCGCTTCTCGCCGAAAAGGGCATGCGGCTTAGCGCTCCGATCTTCGTCCGGATTTACAAGGAAGAGTCCGAACTCGAAGTCTGGAAGCTCAAGGACGGCCGCTTCCAGCATTTCCGCACTTATCCGATTTGCTACTGGTCCGGTGGTTTGGGGCCGAAGGTTCGGGTGGGCGACAAGCAAGCGCCTGAAGGTTTCTACACGGTAAGCGCCGCGCAGATGAACCCGAACAGCCAGTACCACCTTGCCTTCAACATCGGCTTCCCCAACGCCTACGATTCCGCAAACGGGCACACTGGCTCCGCCATCATGGTGCACGGCAATTGCAAATCGGCTGGCTGCTTCGCCATGACCGACGCCCGCATCGAGGAAATCTACGCACTGGCCCGCGAAGCCTTCGTCGGCGGCCAAAAGTACTTTCATGTGCACATCATGCCGTTCCGCATGACCGCCGCGAACATGGCGAGCCACTGGGATAGCCCCTGGCGCCAATTCTGGCTCAGGCTCAAAGAAGGCTACAACTCATTCGAAACCACGGGCAAGCCGCCCATCGTGAAGGTCTGCGGGAAGCAGTACATGGTGAATGTCAGTTTCTCCGGCGCGGCGGACCCTGACCCGAGCGCCCCCTGCCCCATCTACGCCAAGATCGATCCCTCAAAGCTTCCGGGCGCCGATAGCGCGCCGCCCGCGATGCTGGCCAGCCTGAGCAAGCCTGGCGCGCAATCGCATTCGGCGTGGGTTACGGCGGCTGCGAACGTTCCGGCTGCGCCAGCAAGCGAACCCGCCTCCCCGGCGGCTATGGCTATGTCCGCCTCACCTGTCGTATCCAGCCCAGCCGCAGAGATCGCGCCGACCTCCGCGGCAGTTGTTGAGGATAAGTCCGCGACACCGCTTGCCCCCAAGCGGGCTCTGATCGCCTCAGCGCAAACGCCAAAACCGCCCGCATCCCCAGTATACGATGCGCCAGTCCGTCAGGACTACGCTTCATCAGCTCCGGTCTCCGCGCCCCCCGCCGCAACGGTTAGCGCGGAGGAGCCTGTGAACTATCCAATTCAGATCGTGAACCGCTCCGGCAAGGGCGGCAAAATGCCGATCGCTCCGCGGCCCGCCCCATCTTCCTTCGACGGACGCCAAACACTAGCGGCAGGGGAGCACAACCACTAGACGCATTGCCGCCTATGGCTGCTATCCCTCAACTCTCTACCGTGCCCCTGCAGGATCGCGATGTCCGCACCCGGCCTCCTCCAGCCGAAAATGAAGGGGCTATATCTCACCCTCCATTCCCTTGCCAAGCCGCGATTGCCCGCTCAGATATTCACGTGATTGATCACCCAGGCGCCGGCGGCCGCCGCGCCGCCCGCAAGCAGGATCGGAGGAAGGGTGCGAACAAAAACCGTGAGCAGCGTCACCAACGCCGACAGCGCTTTTTCACCGGCCTCCAGCAATTCCCGTCCTGCGCGATAGAGAAGATAGACGACAACGGCTCCTGTAACCGCAAGGACGATAACCTTCCACAAAGGCAAAGCGCCGAGCTGCTGCCAGGGGACCGCCAGGATTTGCGCGACCGACCATTGCCATATCATCTGAATGAAGTTGAAGATTGCTGACAGCGTCTGCTTCAGAAACTGAAGCAGCTGGTTGAGAATCTGCATCCGTCGCCCCGTCCCGTCATTTTCACTGTATGCCCAAAGCAATACGAGCCGGCCGCCAGCCGGCTTCCGCCCGGCCCGGATCATGCTTTGGCTTTACAGCGCTGTCCAGCGGTTCAGTTGCGACGTGCGATGCCCTCGCAGACAGCGCTGATCACACCGCAATCAGCGCAAGGGAACGCACATTTGCTAATGCCAGGGCGCGCAGACTGCTGTTGGAGGAAGAGACCAACCGAGCCCTTGATCACCGTAAGTCCTGATGATGCATTCGGGGTGAACAGTGGGCCAAGCGCCTCCCGACTCGCTCTGATATGGAGCGGAAAGCCGGTATTGGAATGCAGTCATATGCCGATTGTTATGCACCTTTGCATCTGATGGACAGACGCTGGTTGCCAAGATTAGAGTCGCCGACAGCAGCAAAACGGTTCTCATCGCATCCTCCTCAAGTTTACCATTGCAAAACTCACTCGTGCGGAAGACCCCAAAGGATGATCAGCCGGCTTTGGATGTTTTCTGCGTGGCTTTATAGTGCAAGGAAAAGTTCAGACGTATTAATCTATAAATAAACAGAATATCCAATATCCATACAATTTTTATATTATGTATCATTTCTGTATAATGTATGTGGCGAAATAATTATCATATTTTATTTAATGTATATATAGCAAGTCGATGGCTGTCTTGCTGGCGGAAACCAGCAAGGGCTCCATTCTTGAGGAGGAACCGGCCGCTTAGCTCAAATGACGCGGCTTTTCTAACGCGGCGTGCGCAAAATCGGAGCCGTAGCGACACAAGCTTACCCGCGTCCGCCTCCGATTGAATGCAGGAGCGCTTTCGACGGCGCTCGCCGTGTGCCTCTCGGTTAACAGTTCGTTCCGAGCGCAGAGTGTTAATCTGAAACTGGTTAACGGAAGAGCGGCTGATTTAATTCCGGTCCTATTAACGCATGATTAGGCTTAACCATGCATTTATGCGCGCAGAACGAGGCCTACGAGGGCGGTAGGCAGGCGGTTCCAACGCTTTGAAAGTGAACAGCTTTTTGACCGCCGACCGCCCCATTAAATAGAATTTAATGCCGGAATTTTGGCATTAAGTGGGCTCTGAAAAGTCCGTTAAATATAATCCCGGATTCCCCTGTTAACCATGACCGCGCCGAAGTCAGCCGGCCGCTGCGCCGGGAGCGCCGTCCGTTCTGTAAATTTCGTAGTAATATCAATGATTTATTCGTTAACTTCCCGGCAAGGCGCTTTCTCATACAATTCTCGCTCAAGAAAAATCCGTGACGTAAACGCAAGCGGGAACGCCCAATCCCGGGGATAAAAGTGAGGTCCAATGTGCAGAAAAGCCTATCGAGGCACGCGTCCAGATAAGCGCACGACGCTTTAGCCGATCAAGCCCGGAAGGAGCATCGCAATGCCCGGAAGCAGGCAGATCAGTACAATCGCGCCCGCCATCAGGGCTACGAATGGCAGCGTCCCCCACATGACCTCGGAAAGGGAGATGTCGGGAGCAATGTTCTTGATTACAAAGAGGTTCAGCCCGACAGGCGGATGGATCAGTCCCATTTCCATCACGATGGTCATGACAACGCCGAACCAGATCAGATCAAAGCCCGCCGCCTTGATCGGGGGCAGGATGACCGGCGCCGTCATCAGGATGATTGAGACCGGCGGCAGGAAAAAGCCAAGCAGGACGATCAGCACGAGGACGGCGGAGAGGAGACCCCATTTCGAGAGGCCGAGTGAGGTCAGCCAGACGGCTGCGCTTTGCGAGATGTGCAGGTAGCTCATCACGTAAGCGTAGAGCAGCGAGAACCCGACGATGAGGAGCAGCATCGAGCTTTCGCGCATCGTGCCCGCGAGGATCGGCATGAGCCGCGCCGGGCGCCAGACGCCGTACATGACGCCGATCACGACGAGCGCAAGGATGGCGCCGACGCCCGCCGTTTCCGACGGCGTTGCAAGCCCGGCATAGAGGACGGTCATCACGCCCGCGAGGATCGTCACGAAGGGCGTCACCCAGGCGAGCATGGCGATCTTCTCGCGAAGCGTATAGTGCTCCTCTTTGAGGATCGCGGCTGGCTGGCCGCCGCGCGCCACAACAGACCGCGCTTCCTCGCGCTCCCGGCTGAAGCGAAAGGCGGCGTAAGAGGCGAACAGCGCGATCAGCAGCAACCCTGGCCCAATGCCGGCAAGGAACAGCTTGCCCAGCGAAACTTCGGCGGCGACGGCATACAGAAGCAGGGTGACGGACGGCGGCAGGAGAATGCCGAGGGTGCCGCCGGCGGCTATGATTCCTGACGCAAGGCCAGCGGAGTAACCCCGCTTGCGCATCTCGGGGATGCCCGCCGACCCGATCGCCGAGCATGTCGCCGGCGACGATCCTGCCATCGCTGCGAAAAGGCCGCATCCAAGGGTATTCGCGATGCCGAGTCCGCCGGGGATGCGATGGAGCCAGGCGTGCAGCGCGGTGTAAAGGTCGCGCCCCGCATCGGAACGGCCTATCGCCGCTCCTTTCAGGATGAATAGAGGGATTGCGAGGAGGATGACGTTCGCCAACTCCTCATAGACGTTCTGCGCGATGGTGTCGACCGAGGCGCGCGGCATGAACAGGATCATGAAGGCGGTCGCCACCACGCCAAGCGCGAACGCAATCGGCATGCCGGAAAACATGGCGATAAGTGTGGCCACGCAATAGGCGATCCCCATCTCGGCCGGCGCGAGGCCGGACAGGAGCGGCGTAACGGGCCTCTGCCACATAAGGAGAGCGGCCAGAGTGGCAATCGCGGCAGCGAGCGCGAGCGCAGAACTTTTGCCGACCTGGATCGCGAGTTCGCAGGCAAGAAGAGCGAGCCCAAGGGTCATGATGCCGTACGGAATCCATAGGGGGGGCGCCCAGACGGATTGCGAAACCTGTCCCTCAGTCCAGGCCTCCCAGAACAGCGTTCCCGATTTCCAGGATATGAAGGCCACGAACACCAGCGAAAGCGTATCGGTCGCCGCAGTCAACGATCGCTGCGCGGTCAATGGAAGGAACAAATCAATGACTTCGATTCGTGCATGGCCACGCCGCGCCTGCACAGCCGCCACCGATAAGAAAACGGCACCGGCGACGAGGAAAATCTCCATTTCGTCTTGCCATTCGACGCCGCGGTCGATGAGGCGGCCTGCAACCACGCCGCCAGTGAGAACCGCGCTTGCGATCACAAGCGCGATGCAGCTGAGATTAAAAAAAAAGTCTGTCAGGCGGCGAAAGGCACCTGCGATGATCGTCGCGGGCGCCGCAACCATTCGGTCATGAACGACAGTTCCGGAACCCGAGTCCCGGCCCATCAGGCGACGGATCTGGCGCTCGCGAGCAACTCGGCGCCCTCGGCCGATTTCGAGGCGAAATCCTTCCAGGAGCTTTCCTCCGCGATGGCGCGCCATTTTGCGATGTCGTCGGCGGTCAGATCGACGACTGCCGCTCCCTTCCCGGCGTAGACCTTGGCGACCCCGCTGTCATCCTTCCTGGCCTCGATCGCGCCGAACCACTCCATCTCCTGCCCGACATCGGCGATGGCTTTTTGCTGCTCGGGCGAAAGCGAATCGAAAACGTCCTTGGACATCAAGAGCGGTTCGCACATGAACCAGATCGCCCCCCCGCGGGCCGTCGTGAGCGCCTTGGCCAGTTCCTCAAGCCGGAAGGAAATCAGGCTTGTCGACGAGGTCATGGCCGCATCGAGCGCCCCCGTCTGCATCCCGAGGTAGATTTCGTTCGAAGGCATGGTCGAGACTTTCGCCCCGGCGGCGGCAAGCATGAGGTCCATCTCCCGGCTGCCTCCGCGGATTTTTATGCCCTTCGTGTCGCCGGGCGCCCTGATAGGCCCGGCTGCCGAAGCGATGCCGCCGGCCTGCCATATCCAGCTGATGAACTTGACGCCTTTCTCTTCGGCGATGCGCGATAAAGACTTTCCGATGCTTGCGTCTTTCCACTTCGCGCCCTGCTCGTAGGTGGTGACGAGGCATGGCATGAGGCCGAGGTTCATCGCCGGGACCTCCCCTCCGGCATAGGCGAGCGGATACAGGGAGAGATCGAGCGCGCCCTTCCTCAAGGCCGAGAACTGCGCATTCGTCTTCATCAGGGAGGAGCCGGGGTAAATCTCGAATCTCAGCGTCCCGCCGGTGCGCTCCTCGACGCCCGCGGCGAATTTTCGGCAAAGCCTGTCGCGGAAGTCGCCTTGATCGATCGAGCCGCCCGGAAATTGATGCGCGATCTTGAGCGTCCGCGCCGTCTGCGCCCTTAGCACACTTGGCGCAGCGAAAGACAAGGCGGCTCCCCCCACGAAGGCTCGTCTTGAAATCATGGCATTCTCCAGATTCGTTTCGGCGTCTCCAGCCCCTTGTCTATATCACCCGACATTGCGGCAAGAAGATTCATTCTTCGATGTGGAAAAAGCGGTCGCCGCCCTGCGCCGAAGCTGGCGGCTACAATCTCGCGGTCATTCCGCTATAGTTTTCTCATGAAGAACTCCAGCTTGACAATACCGGGTTCTCAGAGAGGGGTGATTTCCGTGCGGTCATCAACGTGCTTTGGACTGGCGCTTGTCGTTGCAGCGCTTGCGTTCTACGCCGTGCCGGCTTCCGCCATCGAGGTTCAGCCGGGAGCGCCAACGCGCGAGGCCAACCCTTGTAAGCGCCTGCGGGAGCCCGTTGCGAGCGCTGGAGCCTTTATTGTCACGAAAGATACGAGGCTCGCGGCTGGCGTTACCGCCGATGCCTCGCACTTCACGCCTGCATCGGTTGAAGAAACACGCACACGCACCACGTCTAGCAGCTGGCATCGGAGCCTCGTCTTCCTGCGGGCTCGTCGTCTTTGGCGCGGCGTCAGGCGCGAAGGGGGTTCCAATTGCGTGACCCGAGGCGCATCCGGCATTATACAACTAGGAATCTGTTAGCGTTCCACCCGGTTGGAAGACGCGGTCTTTGATTGGAAGCGAGAGCGTTGGTTGACTTTGGCCCGGCCCCCACGATAGGCCTGAACCCTGTCTGGGATGAAGCTTGGCCGGAGCATCGACCCCCAGATCAGCCGCATGCCGTCCTTTTTGCATGCAAGTTCAACGTGATAAGGTCGCCGATGGCGGCGGCCATCCTGCGCCATCTTGTCGGCACGCAGATTTACGTGCGTTCGGCCGGGGTCCGGCCAGGCGAGATCGACCCGTTTGCCATTGCGGCCATGGACGAGATCGGGATCGATATGACGCGCCATCAGCCCAAATCCATCGAGGATCTGGAAGACACCTCCTTCGATCTTATCGTGACGCTCGCCCCGGAAGCGCATCACAAGGCGCTCGAGCTGACGCGCACGATGGCGGTGGACGTGGAATACTGGCCGACGCTGGAGCCGTCGGCCACTGCGGGCAACCGCGAGCAGATCATGCAGTCTTACAGGGCGGTGCGTGACCAGCTTTTCGAGCGCATCAAGACCCGGTTCGGCTTGGGCGGCGCCCCGCAGGCTTGAGCCCCGCTCGGTTCATCGCGGCGGCTTGACCTTCAGGTGGGGAAGTCGATTAATGCGCCCGAGTCTGGACGTAACCGCCCGTTGCGGTCTTGTGCGTGGCCCGCTGCGGCTGAGGGCTCTCCGGCAACCCGAAACCCCATGCGATCGCAGCGGTCGCTCCTGCACAGCTTAGACCGGAACTGCGGTTCGAAAGCCCTTACCGACGGAACGCTGATATAGGATTTGATCTCCAACCTCGTTTCGTCTGCGTTGCCAGCATGTCCTCGAGAGTTGCAGCCAGTTCCTGAATAGGAGCCTCGTCGTCGCGAAACTCTGCGGCTTTTCTAACTCTCGAGACCATGGCGAAGAGCACCTCCCCGCGCACACCTGCATTGAGAATAGCCTGCAGCGATGCGGCGCATTGCCGGCGATTTTGCGAACCGGTATGAAGCAACTGACCCGCCAGTGCTTCGGCACTTTCAGCTGAGATCCGATCGGGACACACCTCAAGAAGAGTGTTAAAGGCTCTCCGCACTGCTCTCACATGGCCGTAGTCCATCATCGCACGCGTGATACCGTCGGCCAAAACACCCTTAACACTATCAGCCACCCCTGCTTTCAAAATTGAGGCTACCGATAGACTACAATGGCTGCGCATATCACTGGTCAACAGAGAGTTAGATAAACTTTCTGATAGTCCCCGTACGTTTTCAGAAGTCAGGATGTGAGGATATTTATCAAGGAGGTCTTTGAAAACATCTCTTACAGCTGGATGATGACCAGAACCCGGAAGCCCTTGCATCAGGGTATTGGCCAACACCGTAATGACATTCATGGCCAGACCAACATTGAGAACCGATCTTAGCGCAATACTGCAACGCTGACGGCTTTCGCCGCTGATCGAAGGCTCGACAAGCCGTGCGGTCAGTCGCTCGACATGATCCGAGGATATGACAGATGCGTGCTTGTGAAGCAGCATGCCAAACAAGCTCTGCGCAGAAGGTTCGGACCCGAAATCCGGGATGCTTCTAAAAATTCCATCTGCCAGGGTCATCACGATACCAACGTTAACGTTTGTGCACAACTGCGCCATGATCGACGCGCTGCAAAGCTCGCGTGCTTCACTGCTGCCCGAACGATGATACAGCTGACTTGCCAGTTCACACGCCACCTGAAGCTGAGATTTCGGTTCCGGACTGCGATGACACTCGGCCGATGAAGCTTCTTCCGAGCACTCAGGATCTGAGCTTTTCAGCTTATACAAAGCCGATTTTCGCTTGATTTCCTCAAAGGCGCCGTTAATGAGCTTGCGCCTCTCAGTGGCGCCTATGTCACCCTGATCCGAGGCCTCAAGCAGAAGCCGAGTTTCACGCACCCAAGCCGCTCTTGCCTCGCGCAGGCTAGCCTCTGATCGAATTCCGAGGACATCATAAGGTGATCCGGCCATCGGTCACGATTTCCCCTGCCATCCATAAAAAATGTCAACGCAACCTCAATAGCTAAACCACTAAGTGAGACCATTAAAAGTCCTGGTTTAGTAAGCGGTTAATGATGCACATGTTTGCGCGATTCGGCAATGTAGGTAATTACCTCTTCGGATGCCCACAGGCTTGCGTAAGTCGGGTTGCTTGACGTATGATCGGGGGCGTTACATCTTGAGGAGCCGCAGCGGTCGACAACCCAGAGGGCAGCTTTCGGCCTTTTGGGAGGGTTCAACCAAGCGTTGTAGAGGGCCCGAAGATGCGGCGAGCGCCCAAATTAGAAAGGCGCGAGCCTTAACGGATCGCGCTGCGCTTGCTAAATTCCCCGCATGCAAGCCTTCGCCGCCCTTCTCGACCGGCTTTACTACACGCACTCCAATCTCGACAAAGCCGCGGTCCTGACAAACTACCTGCGCCGCACGCCCGACCCGGATCGCGGCTTCGCGGTGGGCGTGATCGCGGGAACGCTGACTTTCGAGCTGTTCAAGCGCGCGCTCGTCCGCGATCTCGTGGCCGAGCGCGTCGATCCGGTGCTGCTGGCGTTGTCCTACGACTATGTGGGCGAGATGTCGGAGACGGTGGCGCATATCTGGCCGCGCAATCCGCATGGCGTGATCCTGAACCGCCTGCCGCCGCTGCACGAGGTGATCCACGAGTTCCAGACCCGCGACAAGCCGAAAATCCGCGACTATCTCGCGATGCTCCTCGACAATATGACCGCGCCCGAGCGCTGGGCGCTGTTGAAACTCGGCACGAGCACGCTTCGCATCGGCATGTCGGCGCGCTCGGTGAAGCATGTGCTGGCGGATTTCGGCGGCGTGAGTGTCGGCGAGATCGAGGAGGTGTGGCATGCGCTTGAGCCGCCCTATCTCGACCTTCTCGCCTGGCTCGAAAAGCGCGGGCCGAAGCCAGAACTCCAAGGATGCCGTGACGTTCCACCCCGTTATGCTCGCGCATCCGCTGGAGGATGCCGAGCTGCCGGGCATCACGCCAGACACCTTCCTCGCGGAGTGGAAGTTTGACGGCATCCGCGTGCAGATCGTTTCAACGCCGGCGGGCAAGGCGCTGTTCTCGCGCAGCGGCGACGACATTTCCGGCGCGTTTCCCGATGTGTTGGCTCGGGTGAACTTCCACGCCGTGCTCGATGGCGAGCTGATCGTGAAATCGGGCGGCGAGATCGCGAGCTTCAATCACCTGCAGCAGCGCCTTAACCGAAAATCGCCTGACCCGAAGCTGATGGCGAAATATCCCGGCCACCTTATCCTTTACGACATGCTGGCGGTTGAGGGCCGCGACCTGCGCCCGCTCCCGCTGACGGAGCGGAAGGCTGAGATGGCGCGCTGGTTCGAAGCCGCGCAGCCGCTTGGCGCCGAGCTTGCCCAGCCGCTCGCGTTCAAAAATCCGGGCGAGTTGCAGGCGCTCAGAGCCGAAGCCGCGAAACTCGCATCCCCGCACATCGAAGGGCTGATGCTGAAGCGCCTCGACTCCTGCTACGTCTCCGGCCGCCCCAGAGGCCAGTGGTACAAATGGAAGCGCGATCCCATGCTGGTTGACGCCGTCGTCATGTACGCGCAGCGTGGCACGGGCAGGCGCTCATCGTTTTATTCGGATTACACCTTCGGCCTCTGGCGCGATGGCGAGCTGTCGCCCATCGGCAAGGCGTATTTCGGCTTCACGGACGAGGAGTTGCGCGAGCTCGACAAGTGGGTGCGCCATCACACGGTGAACCGCTTCGGGCCGGTGCGCGAGGTGGAGAAGACGCTGGTGTTCGAGGTGGCTTTTGACGCGGTGCACCGCTCGACGCGGCACAAGTCGGGCGTGGCGCTGCGCTTTCCGCGCATCAACCGCATCCGCTGGGACAAGCCCGCGCGCGACGCGGACGAACTTACAGAGCCTCGCGAAGTGGCTGGATTACAGAAGCCGAGTTTTCAGAATAGCCGCTCTGAAACACCTTTGTGACGTCGAGAGCCAAACCGGGCGGCTCCAGCATCAAACTCCCCTTGCGAACAATGACTGGCGCTCCCGCGCGGGAATAGTGCGTGATCTCGCGCTCCTCCCAATCGACGATCAGATAATGCTTGATGGAGGGCGCCGCGAAATAGCCGTCGAGCTTCACCGTGCGATCCTTACGCGCCGTCGAGTCGGACAGCACCTCGACCACGATCACCGGCTGCGGCACGATGATGTCGTGGTCGTCCATCGGCCCCGCGAAAACGACTACGTCCGGCTCGAAGGCAGTGTGCGGGCCGGCCTTGACGACAAGCCCTTGCGTGCCGACGAAAAGATCAAGCCTTTGGACCGCTATCGCCTCACGAAAAGCCATCGCGAGAGAAAGGATATGCCGGGCATGACCCCAGTTCTGAGATTGCTGCAAGACCGGTTCCCCGTCGAAAAGCTCCCAATGCTTTTCGGGGCGCGCTTCCGCCCACACGGCAAACTCTTCGGCAGTCATCGAACTTCTGGCAAGCGCTTTCATTCCAGAAACTTAGCATCTCGGATGAAGGCGAACAAGAGTTCCCTCCCATCGAGAGGAGAGTTGGCCGACGCGCAAAAAATTGCCCATCCCGGCAGGCGCGTCGCTGGCGCGCTGTTTGGTTAACAGACCTTCCACATCCTCTTAAAAAAGCGTTTCCCACTCGTTCGCGGGTGTCAGTTGGAGGCTCCTCCCGAGCAAAGCGAATTTTCCGAAAATTTCGTATAAACAACCCAAGCCATTATGAAAGCGGTTCCTCCACCCGCATCTTTTTTGCGAAAATTACTTATATAATTATTTTATGCCATTTTTACAAAACAAAACCAATTCAGTTAACGGGCCGTATCATTTGCGGCATGACGCGCTGATGCAACAGTTGCCTAGCCCACGATCTCCGCGTCGCCTTTCAGCGCCAGCTCCAAGAGCGCGGCGGGGTGGCGGGCCGTGAGGCCGAGGCCGTCGTGGATTTGCTTTCGGCAGGAGTAGGCCGTCGCCGCCACGAGCGCGTCGCGGCCGGCTTTCCGGATCGCGGGGAAGAGCGCGAGTTCCGCCATGGCGAGCGAGGCTTCGAGCGTGTCCGGCGTCATGCCCGTGATGCCGTTCAGGCCGCAGCAGGAGGGCGGGGCAACGCTCACCGCGAGTTGCGGGATCAGCTTCAGAGCGGTCACAGCGGCATTCTCAAGCCCGAGCGCGCGCTCATGGCAATGCGAGTGGAGCACTAGCTCTGCTTCTATGGGCTTGAGAGGCAGGGCTGCGTTGCCCGTCGCGATGCGCGCGGCAAGGAACTCCTCGAACAGCAGAATCGGCGGCGGTTCCGGCACGGCCAGCCCAAGCGCCGCGTATTCGTCGCGCATCATGAGAACGCAGGACGGCTCAAGGCCAACCACCGGGATGCCCTTGTCGGCGAATGCCGCGAGCGCTTTCGTCATGCGCTGGGCTTCGCGGCGCGCTTCCTCGATGCAGCCCGCGTCGTAATAGGTGCGCCCGCAACAAAGGGGCCGGTCGCCGTCATCGGCAAAGGCGACGACGCCGTAGCCTGCTGCCTCGAGAACGTGCGCCGCCGCCCGAAGGTTGGCGGGTTCGAACGAGCGGTTGAAGGTGTCGGCGAAAATGGCCACAAGGCCAGCGGGGCCGGGCTCCGCCTTGTCAGGAGCCTTGAACCGCCGCCCCGACCATCTCGGCCAGGGCCGGTCCGCCGCCAGCCCGAAACGGCGCTCGGTCCAGCGCGCAAGTCCTGGCGCGAGGTCGCGGATCGCGAGGAATAAGCGCCAGCGCGCAGCCCGGTCGGTGTATTCCGGCAGGCGCGCGAAAAGATCGGCCGCGCGGCTGCCCAAGCCCGCGGCCCTGGCTGCCGCAAGCGCCTCCACTTTCAATTTCGGGATGTCGATGCCAAAGGGGCAGGCGACCTTGCAAGCCTTGCAGGACATGCAAAGGCGCATCGCCTCGAGCATCGGCTTCGAGCCGAGCGCGCCCTCGCCGAGCTGCCCCGAAAGCGCGAGCCGCAAGATGTTGGCGCGCCCCCTTGGGCTGTCGCGCTCGTCACGAGTAACGGCGTGGGATGGGCAGGTAAAGTTGTGCTCGGCCGAGCGGCAATGACCAAGGCCCGAGCAGCGGTGCGCATGGTCCAGCGCCCGGGCGGCGCCGTTGCCCCAGGAAAGCGCCACTGGAGCCGCAGGATGCTTGCTTTCCAGCGCCGCCCGCAAGAACGCCTCGTCGTCGAAGCGGGGCGCGCGCAGGATCTTGCCGGGATTGAGCACAAAGCCGGGATCGAGCTGCGCCTTGAGATCCTTGAAGAGAGCGACGGCGTCCGCTCCAAGCGCGCGCTCCAGCGCCTCGCTCCGCGCGAGGCCGAGGCCATGGCCTGACGTCAGCACACCCTCATGCGCGCGAAGCAACTCGGACATTTCATCAGCAAGCGTCCGCATGCGCGCGCGGTTCCCCGCGTGGCGGAGATCGAGCATGGGGCGCACCTGAAGACAACCCCGCCCGGCCTGGCCGTAAATCGCGCTCTCAGCGCCGTATCTCGCAAGAAGCGCCTCAAGTTCGGTCCCGTAAGCGGCGAGGCGGTGAAGCGGAACGGCGCCATCCTCCAGAAAGGACAAGGGCTGCGCCGCCGACTTCGGCCTCCAAGCCCGCGTCAGAGCGTCCCGGCGCAAGCGCCAGAGCGCCGCCCTGGCGTTCTCGCCGAGAATTTCGATGACGGCGAACTTTCCCTTGTCCGCCTCGGCGACAAGATCGGCGAGCGCCTTCAGCTGCCTTGTATTGTCCACCGGATTGTCTTCGTCGAACTCGACGATGAGCAGAGCCTCGGGCGCGCCCCGCAGCAGCCGAGCTGCCTGGGAATCGGAATTGCCCTGAAGCGCCACAAAGCCAAGCATGGTCCTGTCCAAGACCTCGATGGCGGCCGGATTGAGATGCACGATTCTTGGAACGATGCGAAGCGCGCGGCCGAGATCGGCGAAGCGGCACACGCCGAGAGCGCGATTGAGCGGCCTTTTCGTAAGCTTCAGCTCGATCTGGGTCGCGATGGCGAGCGTCCCTTCGGACCCGGCCAGAAGGCGGGCCAGGTTCTGATCTGCCGAATAGCGAAGGAGGGTGCGCAGGTCATAAGCTTCAGGTTCTGGCATCCCAGGAGCGCGTAGAGGCCAAAGCCTGGCAATAGCCTTTTCATGAACCTCGCCAAACTGCAAAAGGTCGAGAAGACGCTCGCGCCCCGGAAGCGATTGCGTTTCCGCCTCGGCCACGGATCGAAAGAGGACACGTTGCCCATCTGCGACAATGGCGTCGGCGGACAGGACATTGTCGCGCATCGAGCCATGGCGCAGCGCGCGCAAGCCGCTCGCGTTGTTGCCGAGCATCCCGCCGATCGTGGCTTGGGCGGCGGACGCGATATCGACGGGAAACACGAGATCGTGCGCTTCGAGCGCAGCGTTCAAGGCCGCGGGCGAGCATCCGGGTTCGACCTGGCATCGGCGGTTCTCCGCATCGATTTCAATGACGCCTGTCAGGTATTTCGAAAAATCGACGATGATGCCTTCGCCGAGCGCTTGCCCCGCGGTTGACGTCCCGGCCCCGCGCGCGATGACGCCGAGCCCCTCCTCCCGAGCCATCTCGACGGCGATGGCCACGTCCTTCGCGGTTCTGGGGCAGACGACGCCAGCGGGGAAACACTGATACATGGATGCGTCGGTCGCATAGCGCCCCCTCGCGAAGAGGTCGCTTGCGGCGTCGCCTTCGATCTCATGCGCAAGCCTGTCCCAGAACGCCGGCCCGGCTCTTCGGATTGCCATTTTCCCTCGGGTAGGGGCGGAATCGTCTGCTCGCGCAAAATGCGCGCATGATCGCCCCCTGCCAAGCGGCAGACCATGGCTCAAACTCGTTGTTCGTGCAACGGCCCGGCGTCACATTTCCGACCGCGCGCGATCAGCTCGGTTGCTGCCGGGCCGCCCTCTTAGGGGGCGCCAGAGCCCATCGCCTCTATCGCCACAAAAGCGGCATGTGTAACAAATCGCTTACCGAGGATCATTCCCACTCGAGACGCGTTTGCAACTTGGGCGTGACGACGCTCACGATCACTTGGCGGGGAGTTAAAAGTTGGACCGGCTCAAATATTTGGAACATGGAGAACCGAGCACAGTACGGCTAAGCGCCGGTAATTTCCAGGTAAGGGAAGGGTCGCCCTTTCCGCTCGGGGCGACCTGGGACGGCAAAGGCGCCAATTTCGCACTCTTCTCCGCCAACGCCGCCAAAGTCGAGGCCTGTCTCTTCGACAGCGGCGGCGAAAAGGAGATCGCGCGGGTCGAGCTGCCCGAGTACACCAACCAGATCTTCCACGGGTACCTGCCAGAGGTCGGACCAGGCGCCTTCTATGGCTACCGCGTCCACGGCCCCTATGAGCCCAGCGCAGGGCATCGCTTCAATCCCGCCAAGCTGCTGCTCGACCCTTATGCACGGGCGCACGCGGGCGCGCTCAAGTGGGACCCGGCCGTCTTCGGCTATCAGATGGAGTCGATGGACGACCTCACCCTCGACGAGCGGGACAGCGCGCCCTTCATGCCCAAATGCGTGGTCGTCGATCCCAATTTTGACTGGAAAGGCGAGCCCAACCGCCAGTCCGTGCCCTGGGAACATACAATCCTATACGAGACCCACGTCAAGGGCTTCACCAAGCGCCATCCGAACGCGCCGGAGACGCTGCGCGGCGCCTATGCCGGCCTCGGCGCCCGTGAGGTGATCGAGTATGTGAAGTCGCTCGGCGTCACCTCGGTCGAGTTGCTGCCGGTGCACACCTTCATCAATGACGGTCATCTCATCGAGAAGGGACTCGCCAATTACTGGGGATACAACACCATCGGCTTCTTCGCGCCCGACCCGCGCTACGCCGCCGACGTCGTCAACAGCCTGCGCGAATTCAAGGAGATGGTATCGCGGTTCCACGATGCCGGGCTCGAAGTCATCCTGGATGTGGTCTACAACCACACGGCGGAGGGCAATGAGCGCGGCCCGACGCTGTCCTTCAAGGGCATCGACAACGCCTCCTACTATCGCCTGCTGCCCGACCAGAAGCGCTACTACATCAACGACACAGGCACCGGGAATACGGTCAATCTGAGCCATCCCCGCGTCATCCAGATGGTGACCGACAGCCTCCGCTATTGGGTGCAGGAGATGCATGTGGACGGGTTCCGCTTCGATCTCGGCGCCGTCCTCGCGCGCGAGTCGCATGGTTTCGATGAGCAGAGCGGTTTCCTGAAGGCGGTGGGCCAGGACCCACTGCTGAACACCGTCAAGCTCATAGCCGAGCCCTGGGATTGCGGCCCCGGCGGCTACCAGGTCGGCGGTTTCCCGCCGGGCTGGGCGGAGTGGAATGACAAATTCCGCGACACGGTGCGCGACTATTGGCGCGGCGAGGCATCGGCTGCGGCGCTCGCGCCGCGTCTGGCGGCGTCGGGCGATGTGTTCAACCGCGGCGGCCGGCGCGCCTGGGCGTCGGTGAATTTTGTCACTGCCCACGACGGCTTCACCCTCAACGATCTCGTGACCTACAACGACAGGCACAACGAGGCGAATGGCGAGGACAACAAGGACGGCAGCTCCGACAACCGCTCCTGGAATTGCGGGCACGAAGGGCCGACCGGCGATCCCGCCATCAATACACTGCGCGAGCGGCAGATCCGCAATATCCTGGCCACCTTGCTCCTGTCGCAGGGGACGCCGATGATCCTGGCCGGCGACGAATTCGGCCGTACCCAGCAGGGCAACAACAACGCCTATTGCCAGGACAGCGAGATCAGCTGGTTCGACTGGGATATGAAGGAGAGGGGCCAGGCGCTGCTCCGCTTCGCCAAAAAGCTGACGGGACTCCGCCATCAATATCCGACGCTCCGGCGCACCCGCTTCCTCACTGGCGAGTACAATGAGGAACTCGGCGTCAAGGACGTGACCTGGATCAACGCCAACGGGTCGGAAATGCAGCCGGGCGACTGGCAGGACGGCAATATGAAATGCTTCGGCATGCTGATGGACGGGCGCGCCCAGGTCACCGGCATCAAGAAGCGCGGCCAGGATGCAACGCTCTTGATGATCCTCAACAGCTTCCACGATGCGGTCAACTTCACTCTGCCGGAAAGCCCGGGCGGCAGCGGCTGGGAACTCTTGGTCGACACCAATGCGCCGGACCAGGAAAAGCGGCCGTCTTTCAAGTTCGGCAAGCCTTACCAGGTCACCGGCCGCTCTCTGCTCCTTTTCCTGATGCGGCCCAAGCGCGTGGCCTCCGGCAGGGGAAAGCGATGACCGGCGGCGCCTCCGGCGCAGGCGATGCACGCCGCGTCTTCCATCGGCTGCACGGCGCCGAGATCAGGCCCGAAGGCGGCGTCCGCTTCCGCTTCTGGGCGCCTGCCCATGAGCAGATCTCGCTGTCGCTGGAGCCGAACGGGCGTCTCGTCCCCATGCGCAGCACAGGCGAAGGCTGGCACGAACTGGCTTGCGACGAGGCCGCCGCCGGCACGCTCTATCGCTTCGCGCTGCCGAACGGGCTCAAGGTCCCCGATCCGGCCTCGCGCTTCCAGCCGCGGGATGTGCATGGACCGAGCGAGGTGATCGATCCCGCGGCCTATCGCTGGACCGACCAGGGCTGGCGTGGACGGCCTTGGCATGAGGCGGTGCTTTACGAGCTCCATATCGGCGCATTCACGGAGGAAGGCACATTCCGCGCCGCGATCAACCGGCTCGTTCACCTGGCGGGGCTCGGCGTCACCGCGCTCGAGATCATGCCGGTCGCGGATTTCCCGGGCCGGTGGAACTGGGGCTATGACGGCGTTCTGCCCTATGCGCCCGATTCCAGCTATGGCCGCCCGGACGACTTCAAGGCGCTGATCGAGGCCGCTCACCAGCGCGGGATCATGGTCCTCCTCGACGTGGTCTATAATCATTTTGGTCCCGAGGGGAATTACCTCTCTGTCTCCGTGCCGGCCTTCTTCACCAAGCGCCACAAGACGCCCTGGGGCGACGCCATCAATTACGACGGCAAGCACTCGAAGCCGGTGCGCGAGTTCATCATCGAGAACGCGCTCTACTGGATCAACGAGTTCCATCTGGACGGGCTGCGGCTCGACGCCGTGCATGCGATCATCGACGACAGCCCGAAGCATGTGCTGGATGAACTGGCTGAACGCGTGCACGCCGGGACCGCTGGCCGTCACGTGCATCTGGTCCTGGAGAATGAGGAGAACGAGGCCAGAAGGCTCGTACGCGGCGCGGACGGCAAGCCGCTGCACTACACGGCGCAATGGAACGACGATGTTCATCACGTGCTGCGCACGGCGGCGACCGGCGAGAACAAGGGGTATTATGCCGAGTATCTTGGCGATACAGAGAAGCTCGGCCGCGCGCTGGCGGAGGGCTTCGCCTTCCAGGGCGAGATGATGGCGTACCGCGGCGAGCCGCGTGGCGAACCCAGCGCCGGTCTGCCCCCGACCGCGTTCATCGCCTTTATCCAGAACCACGATCAGGTCGGCAACCGCGCTTTCGGCGAGCGCATCACCGCCCTCGCCAAGGCCGAGGTGGTGCGCGCCATCGCTGCGGTGTACCTGCTCCTGCCGCAGACGCCGATGCTATTCATGGGCGAAGAATGGGCCGCCTCGCGGCCCTTCCCCTTCTTCTGCGATTTCGGGGGCGATCTCGCCGACGCGGTGCGCAAGGGACGGCGCAAGGAATTCGCCAGGTTCCCGGAGTTCAAGGACGCGAAGATTCGGGCGCGCATCCCCGACCCGCAGTCCAGGGCCACGTTCGCCTCGGCGAAGCTACGCTGGGAAGAGACGGCCACGGAGCCCCATGCCGGCTGGCTCGAATGGTATCGCGACCTCATCGCGACGCGCCGCGCCGAGATCGTGCCCCGGCTCGCTGGCGTCGGCGGCAATGCGGCTCGCTTCGAGGTCATCGGCGAGGAGGCGGTTGTCGTGCGCTGGCGGCTTGGCGGCGGAGAGGGGCTAACGCTTGCCGCCAATCTCTCGGCGACTCCGCGGGAGGGGTTCCCCGCCGCGCCCGCCCGCATCCTCTGGCAGGAGGGCGCCGTCGACGGCAACCGCTTCGGACCCTGGGCGGTGCGCTGGTCGATTGACCAAGCATGATGGGCGGAGGCATTGCGGCGCGAGGCGGGGCGCATTCGCAGGGTTAACAAGGCATTGAAATTGGTTTTGTTTTGTAAAAAGTGACATATCTAATAATATAAGTAATTATCTGCACCTCGGATCTTTGCGGGCTCCCCCAACCCCCGGCTCCCGAAAGAAGGACAGTGACATGCCGCCCGCCATTCCCCGCGCCACCTACCGCCTGCAGTTCCACAAGGATTTCGGCTTCGACCGCGCCGCCGAGTTGGCGCCCTACCTGGCCCGGCTCGGAGTCAGCCATCTCTATGCCTCCTCCTATCTCAAGGCGCGGCCGGGCAGCACCCACGGCTACGACATCGTCGATCATGACGCGCTCAACCCGGAGCTCGGGGATGAGGCTTCGTTCGACCGGATGAATGCGGCCCTTGCCAAACATGGGCTGAAACAGGTGCTGGATTTCGTGCCGAACCATATGGGGGTCGGCGGCGCTGACAATCCGCTCTGGCTCGATGTGCTGGAATGGGGGCCCGAATTCGGCTCATGCCGGATGGTTCGACATCGACTGGGACCCCGACCGCCGTTATCTCCGCGACAAGCTCCTCATTCCCTTTCTCGGCGACCAGTACGGCGCCGTTCTTGAAGCGGGGCAGCTGGTTCTCAAATTCGACGAGCAGGAGGGCAGCTTCGCGGTCTGGGCCTACGACACCCATAAGCTGCCGATCTGTCCGCTGCATTACGGGCGCATCCTCGGCGACGCCCATCCCGGGCTGGAGCGGCTCGGCGATGCGTTTTCGGCCCTCCCGGAATGGCGGCCGCAGGTCGGAAGGCGCGCCGGCGAACTCAAGGCAGAGCTCGCCGCTCTCTGCCGCGAGCGGGACGATGTGCGCGACGCGGTGGCGGCCGCGGTCGGCCGGCTCAATGGTGAGCCCGGCCGCCTCGACAGCTGGCGCGGCCTCGACGCCCTGATCCAGGAGCAATATTGGCGCGCAGCGCACTTCCGCGTCGCCGCCGACGACATCAACTATCGCCGTTTCTTCAACATCAACGACCTCGCCGGCATGAGGATGGAGCTTCCGGAGGTGTTCGACCATGCGCACCGTCTGGTGTTCCGGCTTTTGAAAAGCGGCGTCCTCGACGGTCTGCGCATCGACCATATCGACGGCCTGCTCGATCCCAAGGGGTATCTGGAGCGGCTGCGCGAGAAGGCGGGGGGCGACTTTTATCTTGTGGTCGAAAAGATCCTGGCCCCGCATGAATCGCTCCGCGAAGACTGGCCGGTCCAGGGAACCACCGGCTACGACTTTACGAACCTCGTTCTCGGGTTGCTCATCGATCCGGCCGGCGAAGAGAGCTTCAGCCGCCTGTACACCGAGCTCGTCGGCCGCTGCGAGCCCTTCGCGGACACGGTGCGCGACTGCAAGCTCCGCATCATGCGCAACGAGATGGCGAGCGAGCTCAACGTGCTCGCGCGCGACGCCGCGCGCGTGGCGCGGCAAAATCCGCGCACCGCCGATTTCACCCGCAACATTCTCCATCGCGCCATCCGCGAGGTCGTCGCCTGCTTCCCGGTCTACCGCACCTATGTGGACGCGGCCGACGCGCCGGCCACGGACGACAAGCGCGATCTCGACTGGGCGATCGCGCGCGCGCGCCGCAACGAGACCGAAATTGATCCGAGCGTTTTCGACTTCCTGGCCAGGCTGTTGTCCGGCGAGCTGGTGGCGAAGCCGAAAAGCGGCTTCAGCCGCCATGCCGCCCTGCGCTCGGCGATGAAGCTGCAGCAATATAGCGGCCCGGTGATGGCGAAGGGGCTCGAGGACACCGCCTTCTACCGCTACAACCGTTTCATCGCGCTCAACGAGGTGGGCGGCGACCCCGAGCAGTTCGGCCTGACGCTCCCCGCCTTCCACAAGGCCAATAGTAAGCGCTCTCAGCGCTGGCCGCACAGCATGCTCGGCGCCTCGACCCACGACACCAAACGCGGCGAGGATACGCGGGCGCGCCTCGCTGTGCTGTCCGAGCTGCCGCAGGACTGGGCGAAGCAGGTGGCGGCCTGGAGCCGCATCCTGCGCGCCGCGCGCGGCGACGTCGAGGGCGCCGCGCCGCCCGACCCCAATGACGAGTACATGCTCTACCAGATGCTGGTGGGCTCCTGGCCGGTCGAGCTTCTCAACGCCTCGCCCGACGCCGAGGGCCTCGCCGCCTATGCCGAACGCATCAAGGGAGCGCTCACCAAGTCGATGCGCGAGGCCAAGGTGCGCTCCACCTGGGCAGCGCCCGACACGGCCTATGAGGAGGCCATGCTCGGTCTTGCCGAGCTTGCCCTCGACCCGCGCCGCTCGGCTGCGTTTCTGAGCGCCTTCCTGCCCTTCGCCGAGCGCGTCGCCCGGCTCGGCGCTGAGAACAGCTTGGCGCAGACCGTGTTGAAGCTCACTTTGCCAGGCGTGCCCGACATCTATCAGGGCGCCGAGCTCTGGGATCTCAGTCTGGTCGACCCCGACAATCGCCGGCCGGTCGATTTTGCGCGGCGCGGGCGGCTGCTGCACGAGATCCTCGAGGCGCTTTCCGGCGACTGGCAGGGCGCCATGGCGCGCTATCTGCGATCCTGGCAGGACGCGCGCTTCAAGCTCGCCGCCGTGGCGGCCATCCTGGGCTTTCGCCGCGACGCCCCCGTCCTCTTCGCCGAAGGCGATTACGAGAGTCTCTTGGCCGAGGGCGGCGGCGCGGACGAGGTCTGCGCTTTCTCGCGCCAGCGGGGCGACGCGGCCATGCTGGTGGCGGTGGCGCGCTTCCCGGCGCGGCGGGACATCCGGGGCACGCCGCCCGAAGCAACGCTGCCGGTTCCCGAACGCTTGCGCGGCGGCCAGTGGCGCGAGCTTCTCACCGGACGGGTGGCCGATTTCGGCACAGAGATCGAAGCCGCGGCGCTCTTCCGTGAAGCGCCTGCTGTGGTTCTCGTTCGCAACGCGTGACGCCACCGATCAGACGCTCTAAATCTGTACGAAGCCCTCTGGAGCCTTCAAACTCCATCGCACACCGTCTGGATCGAACCTGTAATCCACTTCGCCTTGCACGGCTTCGGCGGCCATCCGCTCGATGACCTTTCGTCCAAATCCGCGATGAGAGGTGGGCTCAACCAATGGGCCGCCTATCTCGGTCCAGGTCATTTCGAAGTAATTCCGGCCGTTGTCTTGAACAGTATTCCAGCCAACGGCGATTTTGCCCTGTTCGTTCGAAAGGGCTCCGTATTTGATGGCGTTCGTTGCAAGCTCATGAACCGCCATCCCTATGCCCTGGGCGGCTTCAGGCTTCAGAACGATAGGATCGCCGCGAAGAATAAGCCGTCCTGCTGTCACTCCGAATGGCGCCAGCTGCGACTTCACCAGGTCCGCGATCGGGACATGCACCCAATTGCCCGACACGATAAGATCCTGGGATGCCGATAGACTTTGCAGGCGGCGCGTCAGATTTTCAGCAAATGTTTGCGGGTCTGAACCTTTCACCGACTGATGAGCGATGGCCTGGACGACTGTCAGCAGGTTTTTGGCTCGATGATTAACCTCCCGCATCAACAAATGAACGCGTTCTTCAGCCATCTTGCGCTCGCTTATATCGCGTATGATGGCGGACGCCCCCAAGATGGCGCCGTCAAAAGCTCTGAGAGGGGCGAGGTTTACAGAAACATCGATGATGCGGCCGCTCTTCGTTCGCGACTGAGCGTCGAAGCTCATGATCATCCCATCGAGCGCGGACCGGATCGCATTGAGCTTTTCACCGCCATCGCGCTCGCCCAAAACGAAGGCGGCCGTTTGCCCGGCGGCTTCCTGTTCGGAATAGCCAAAAAGCTGGATCGCGCCCGGATTCCAGGAGCGGATTTTTTCGTCGCGGCCGAAACTGACGATGGCGTCTTGCGACTGTTCAACGATGGCGGCGAGTCGATTGGCGGCGGCGCTCGCCCGCTGCTGCTCGGTGACGTCCCGCGCGGTCGCTACGAGTTGGCTGATCAATCCCTTTTGGGTCCGGACGGGGCTGATGGTGATATCCCAGCAATTTTGGTCGCCCGTCGAGGTCGCGTTTTGAACTTGAAGACGACGTGTTTTCCCTTGGATCGCCGCGTAAAAGCCCTGCTCCAACACGCGCCAGGCGTCCTTGGACCATAAATGAGACCAGGGGCGCCCGCAAATCTCATCGAGGCTCGAAGCGCCCAGGAGTTTCAGGCCATTTGGATTCACATATTCGAGGGCGCCGGCAGGATCGACAACCATGATGCAGTCGGCGCTCGCTTCCAGGACGCTTCTGGCAAACTCCTCGCTTTCCCGAAGCCTTGCCTCGCTCTGCCGCAGCCGCAGCAATGAGCGCACTGCCGCGACAAGGACTACCGGCTCGACCGGCTCGACGAGGTAGGAGTCCGCGCCCTGGTCGAAGGCCGCCGCCTGGAACTCACCGGTCACGAATGTCGCCGACATCTGCAGAATCGAAACCGAGGGATGCGTGAGTTTGATGCGCCGGCATACTTCGATCCCGGAGATATCGGGCAGCTTCACGTCGAGCAGAACAAGGGCCGGATTGATTTCACTCACGAGGTCCAGGGCCTCGCCACCCGTTGCGGCTTCGCGCACCACAAAGCCGGCTTGCTGGAGGATGCGCGTTTTCGCGTAGCGGAGCGCCTCCGTGTCATCGACGTTAAGAAGGATGCCGGTTCTATGCATGGCTGGCCGCACCCTGAACGCTGGCGCTTTCGAGAGCATCCAAGATGACATCGCGCGTCAGATTGCTCTTCGAGATGATATGCTGGAGGCCTTCATACGAGAATATACTGGCGCTCTCCAGAGAGGCGGAGGTCACGACGATGGTTGGGAGTAGAGCGCCTTCTTGTGCCGCGAGGTGTTCGAGCACGGCGAAGCCGTCGACGACAGGCATTGTGAGGTCGAGCACCATGACATCGGGGGGCTCTTCGGCGATGAGCTGCAAGGCTTCCTCCCCGTTTGATGCCTCCGTGATGGCGTAAAGCCCCGCGCCGCCGATCCATTGGCGCAGCACGTAGCGGAACGTGTCGTCATCATCGACGACGAGCACCCGTTTCCTGGCCGATGGCTCAAGCGGGGCGTCGGCCGGAACACCATACTTCAACGGCAATGTCAGGGTGAAAGTGGACCCCTGGCCCAGCTCGCTCTGCACGGTGATGTCGCCGCCCAGCATGCGCGCGAGTTGCCGCGAGAGCGGCAGGCCAAGCCCTGTTCCTTTTTGCCTCATTTGCAGGCGGTTTTGAACCTGCGCGAACTCCTCGAAAATGATCTCCTGATGCTCGGGCGCGATGCCGATGCCGGTATCTCTCACTTCGATTGTCAGCAGGCCCCTTTCCTCATCCCGCAACGCGCTGACGCTGATCTCCCCCTTCTCCGTGTATTTCAGAGCATTGGAGACGAGATTGCGTAAGATCTGCGCGAGCTTGGCCTCATCGGTGTAAAGGTTCGAAAGCCTCTCCTGGGCAATAAAGGAGAGCGTGACCGCGCTTTGCATTTGCAAAGGCTTGAGCGTGCCGCGCAAGACAGCGAAGACTTCCTCAATCGAAAAAGTCGATGGCGTCACTTCCATCCTGCCCGCTTCGACCTTGGCAAGATCAAGAAGATCGTTGACGATCTCAAGCAGGTTCTCAGCCGATTTTCGGATCAAGCCAACCTGTTTCATCTGCTCTGTCGTGAGCGCGCCGTCAACCTGGTCGGCAAGAAGCCTCGCCAGCGCCAGAACCGAATTCAGGGGGGTGCGAAGTTCGTGGCTGATATTGGAGAGAAAGCGGCTTTTCAGGTCGCTCGCCTGCTTCAACTGTTCGGCGCGCTGGTCGAGTTCCGCGTGAAGAGCCACCACGCCCCGGTTGGTCTCGTCAAGCTCACGGCTGAACTGTTCAAGGCTGAGGAGCAGTTCCCGATTTTGATCGCGTAACGCAATCAGCGGGTCGCCCGTCTTCTCGCGCGCGAGAATTGCCGCGATATCGCTGAGGGCGCCGGCCGGAACGGGGGATGAGGCCGAGGGCAGCCGCTTTCGCAATTCCACCGTCGTCCCCTGTTTTGAGACCGAGCTGACGTCAAATCGATCCACGAGGCGTTTTGCGCCGATAAGCCCACGCCCGGATCCGGGCAGATGCAAATAATGCCCGTCAAGGATGGCGTCCAGGTCTGTAATGCCCGGCCCTTTGTCGGTTATTCGAATGAGGAGAAAATGCCCTGCGCCGTTTTCTTCGACGCCGATCTCGACTTTTCCGCCGTGACCGTAAGCGAAAGCGTTGCGCGCAATCTCCGAAACCGCCGTCGCGACGCGCGTTTGATCCTGAGTATCGAAGCCCAGCAACTCGGCCACGCGCCTTGTGCGTTGGCGCGCGCTCACGACATCCGCTTCGATCTCCACCGCAAGCGTGATGATGAGGCGGATCATGCGTCCTCTCCCGCGGCCACGAAGATCGTCGCGTCATCGCGTCCGCGCTCGAAATCGCGGAAGATCACGCCAGCGGCGAGCGCCGGGTTTGCGCGAATTAGACCGGGATATTTGAGTATCGACCAGCTGGAAGCGATCCCGTCGGATGCAAGCGCGACGCGAGAGCATTTCGGAAGCGGATAGTCGAAAGCCTGAATGCGCCGGACCGCCAACCCGGCCGTCCCGTTAAGAGAGACCATCCTGCGAACTGAATCTTCGGCGAAAATGGCGCCGGCGATGTTGCCGATGCCGGCATAGGTCACAAGCGCGCGTTCGTAGTCGATCCGCGCGACGGAGACGGCCGCGCCGCGCGTCTTCTTCAGTCCGGCATTGATGGCCGCGACAATTGCCTCTACCGGCGCTCCCGCCTGCTGCCGGAAAATGCGGACAGCTTCCCGCGCCGCTTCGAAAGCCCCGTATCCATGCCCCAATCCGTCCGCGACAAGCACCGTGGTCCGGCTGCCCTCGGAGGACTCCGCCCATGTGTCGCCACAAACCTCTTCCCCTTGTTTGGGGATCGAGACGGCGCCCCACTTTGGCCGCTTCTCATGACGAGAGCCGCGGTTTGCGTACAGCACAGCGAGCATGGCCGTCCCCTCGCCGGGCAGCGTCGAAACTTCAAAGACATCGCTCATCCGTCGCAGCGCCCCGAGCCCCGTGCCGGGACTGCCGGCGGTGGAGAAACCGTCGCGGGTCGCCGCCGCCAAGTCCGGAATTCCGGCGCCCTTATCGAGCGATAGTATTTGTACGGCGCAGCCGGGTCCGGTCTCGATCAGGCCCGCGATCAAAACCCCCCTCGACGCGTGCTTGAGCAGGTTCGTCGCAAGCTCAGTCGCCACAATGCCGACTTGCCCGGCGTCCGCTTCGCCGAAACCGGCCCGTTCTGCGATGCGGATGCACTCACGCCTTGCTTGTGCGACATGGCTCGCGTCCTCAACGGGCAGTTTCAGTTGCATCCTATTTCCAGCGGGCTATCGAAACACGGGTTCCCTGACCAACCTTGGAGTTGATGGTAAACTCATTGCTGAGGCGCTTTGCTCCGCCCAAGCCCAATCCCATGCCTTTATTTGTTGTGAACCCATCGGTCATGGCCTGTTCTATGTTGTTAATTCCGGGACCTGAATCCTCGAACGTCAGGCGCACGCCTTTTCTGCTCCCGTTCGCCAGGAGCTCCATGACGACATGACCGCCCTTTCCATGGATGATGGTATTGCGCGCAAGCTCGCTCGCAGCAGTTATGATCTTGGTTTGTTCGACGAGGGACAACCCTGCGGCGATCGCAAGGTTGCGAACGCTTTGGCGAACCGCAACAACTTGTTCATCGGCGAGCAGCGGCAATGTCTCACTCTTCAAGACCTGCATATGTCTCTCCCTCGCCGTTGAGGCGGCTACGGATGAGGTCCATGCCCCGCTCGACATTGAGCGCGGTCTTCACGCCTGAAAGCGAAAGGCCAAGTTCGACAAGTGTAATTGCCACAGCAGGTCTCATGCCGCAAACCACGGTTTCGGCATCGAGGATCCGCGAGACGGCGGCGATGTTGTCGAGCATTCGTCCGATGAAGCTGTCGACAATTTCCAGAGATGAAATGTCGATGAGCACGCCTTTG
This sequence comes from uncultured Alphaproteobacteria bacterium, assembly GCA_963764115.1. Taxonomy (GTDB): domain Bacteria; phylum Pseudomonadota; class Alphaproteobacteria; order Rhizobiales; family Rhodomicrobiaceae; genus Rhodomicrobium. The sequence continues at coordinate 48,997 of CAVXRT010000040.1, read as the reverse complement.
GCGCCCGTTTCGGCAATCCTCGCAGTCAGGTCTTCTTCCAGTGCGGCCGCTATCCTGTCGTGCATGTCGACCTGAATCGTGACGAGAAGCGTTTCGCCCATCTTCAGAATAGGTATGCGCTCCATCTTAGCTCCCCCCTTAGACCGAAACCGTCGAAGGGCCGCCAGGGCGTCCTTTCTGAATGGAAACGCCACGGCCTGTTTTGAGAAGCGCAAGCTTGAAGGCATCGGCGAGCGTCGCCTTCGAATGCACATTCAGTTCTACGCCGAGGTGGACCATGGTTTGGGCGATTTGCGGCCGGATTCCCGAGATGATGCAATCGGCGCCCATGAGCCGCATCGCCGCCACAGTCTTCAACAGATGCTGGGCGACAAGCGTGTCGACCGTGGGGACGCCGGTGATGTCGATGATCGCTATTTGCGCGCTTTGCTGCACGGTGGCTTCCAGCAGCGTCTCCATGACGACCTGCGTTCGAGCGCTGTCGAGAGTTCCGATCAGCGGGACGGCGAGAATGCCGTCCCAGAGTTTCACCACGGGCGTTGAGAGCTCTGCGATCTCGCGGCTCTGACGGTTGATGACCTCTTCCCGCGCCTTGACGAAAGTTTCGAAGGTGAACAAGCCGAGCTTGTCGACGATCTGGGACGCTTCCCAAATGGCCTGCGCCGCATCGCGCCCATAAACGGAATTCAGTCTATCGAAGAGCGGCTCTTTCAGAGAGAAGATGAAAGTTGCGGTTTCGTTCGGCGAGTAGCCCTGAAAGGCGCGCGCGCGGGATATCTGCTCAAGCATCGCCCGGAGTTCGCCATAGGCATCGCTGTTTACGTCGGTTCCGGAAGCCAATGCGGTCCTGAACGCTTTCAGAAACTGCTGACATTGAGTTGCGAGGTCCTGCGCGGACATGCGCCCGGCGCTCATCGCTCCCGCCTCCTTCAGTTTTCCCAGCCACTCATTCAGGATTTCGTTTTCGCTGGTTTCGATGATCTGCGCGAGCCCGTTTGAGCGCATATTCGGAGGTTCCTCGTAAATCGATTGCAGTTTCCAGGCTGATTAACGGCGTAGCTTAAGAGCAAGAAAGACAAAGTGTTTGGACTCCCAAATTTATATGTATCGGGAGCGCGAATGCCTAGATGCCGGCTGTAACGAGTATATGAAGTGCTCGCAGCGCGGCTTGACGACTCGCGCGATCCGTTGATGCTGCGAGGACAGCTTGGGCCCGGACTGCGTGGAACAGGTTTGCCGAATGTGGGTGATACCGTCGGGGGTCGGAGGTTTATTGATCCGGCCCTTTGGACTCTCTATAAAGCGCAAGGCGCGGACGGTGGCCCTGGCTCAAGGAGTGAAGGGCGGCGAGGCGGCGCAATCCTGCCATTATGATAAACCGCTCCTCCCGGCATCGGTGCATTAACCGGTGATGGTTAAGCTCGGGCGTGCCGGGGCTACGCGCCCCAAATCGTCAGCGACCGGAGCTTATCAACAGCTCTCCCGGCGAAACCTTCCTCCACAGCGTTAACACAAGTTGGTTAACGGCATTAAGTTCCAGCCCAAAATTTGCGCTCCAAAAATGCCAGAAAATAGAACAGCCCGCGTCCGCCGGGCGCAAAGATCCGCCCAACCCATTGAAAAATATCGTCTATTTCGCATGATCGACAGGGTTAACGGATTGTATTTTTGGACGAAAGTGGGCGCGGAAAAGCCGGTTAAATATAATGAGTTAACGAGCGCCAGCCGTGCCGCCGGGGTGGCGACACCGTCCCTGCTGTAATTTTATATAGCAAAATCAGGTATTTAACCTTGTTAACGCCTCGGTAAGGCGCTATTTCCTAAGATCTCCGGGCGAAAAATGCGCAAGCGCAAGCCAAGACGATGCCGCTACACAAATGCGCACAAAAAGCCGTTTGGACCACCACCCGGACTCAGTGACGGTGGTGCGAGTAACGCCAAATTATTGAAAATGTTTTCTTCTTACGTTGAAGGTTGGGCGTACATTCATGGTTGAGAACGTCATGCATCGCGATCCAATCATTCCGCTTATTGCGGCCAGGATGCGATGCGAGGCCATGCTGGCCTCCTCCAAAACATCATGGCGCAAGCGTGTGGCCGCAGCGTTCACGCGCGGCCGGCTTGAACGCCGCTTGCTTCGGCGGCGGCCCATCACGAACGAGGGCGTCCTCGCATCCCTGGAATTGATCCTGCTCACGCTGAAAAGCTATCCCGATAAGGATCAGGGCTTGCAACTCATAAGCTCGCTAGCGGTGGGTGTGCATTCGCAGTTCCAACGGCGGGATGCTTCGCGAACGCCGAAGCCTTCGCATAACAGGCACTGGAAAGGCTCCTGCCCGCGGGCCGTTCAGCCTAAGGGCCGGCAAAAGCAGAGCGTCCGCTCAGAAGAGTTTTCGCGGCAGCGCCCCGCTCCCCTCAAAATCGAACGAGCGGGTACATATCAAATATCACTCGAATTTACTTCATGTTGGCCATAGGCAGCCGGTAGCGAAGCGGCGGTCTCGATGCTTGATAAGACAGGAGGTGGTGGGCGCGGTAGGACTCGAACCTACAACCAGACGGTTATGAGCCGTCGGCTCTGACCATTGAGCTACACGCCCCAATCGGCTAACCAGGCCTTAACGCAAACGCAGCCATTCTGCCCGAAGTTATTCACGACGCTTTAGAGATTGCAATACTTAGCGAGAAACTGACAATGAGAAAAGACATCCTTGCGAAGGCTTTGGCCTTTCTCTTCATTTTATCGAGCGAAGCACACTCCCAAATGCAGAATCAGTCCGCCTCCGGTCCGAAAGTTCCTACCATCCAGGTCGCCGGCATGGGAAGCGTTCAGGCGAAACCCGATACGGCTTCGATCAGCATCGGCGTCAGCACGGAGGATGGGAATGCGCAAAACGCCGTAACGCGCAATAGCGCCGCCACCGCAAAGGTCATCTCCGAGCTTGGGGCCGCCGCTGTTGAAAGGAAGGACCTGAAGACCTCGAATTTCTCGGTCTATCCGCAGTACCGAAATGAGGGCGCGGACAAGCATCAGGTCGTGACATACCGCGCGTCGAATACGGTCACGGTCACCGTCCGCGACCTCGACAAGGTGGGCGACATCCTGACCAAGGCCGTCGCGGCCGGCTCCAATCAGATCAGCGGGCCGAACTTCTCGGTTTCGGACCCCGAGAAATATCTGAGCGAGGCACGGAAAAAAGCGGTGGAGAACGCCATCGCGAAGGCCAGGGTTTATGCAACTGCGGCTGGGCTGAAGCTTGGCGTGATCCTCTCCATGGTCGAGGAGGGCGCCACGGCGCCGGTCTATGCTCCGCGTTCGGCGTCTTTCGCGGCGGCGGGGACGCCTGTCCCGATTGAGGCGGGTGAGGAAAGCCTGCAGGCGCGTATCGTCCTCGTGGTCGAACTGAAGTCCTGATCGCTATCGTCCGCCGAACAGAAGATGCCAAAGCGCCGGGACCAGGATCGAGGTCGCAAGAGCATTCAACCCCATGCCAAGTCCTGAAAATGCGCCTGCAATCTCGTTGACTTGAAGCGCCCGGGCGGTGCCGATGCCGTGAGACGCCACGCCCATGGCGAGGCCTCTGGCTGCCCAATCCGTGATTCCGAGCCTGTTCATGAGCGGCGGACCGAGCATTGCGCCAATGATGCCGGTGAGGATGACGAGGACCGCCGTGAGCGAGGGCAAGCCCCCAAGCTGCTCGGCGATGCCCATGGCGACTGGCGCGGTCACCGATTTCGGCGCGATCGAACTTATCGATTCGCGGCCCCCGCCGAGCAGCCACACGATGCCGATCGCGCTCAGCGCCGCAGTCAATGAGCCCGCGAGGAGGCTCGCCAGGATTGCAAGGCCGGATCGCCGCACCCTCTCAACCTGCCGGTAAAGAGGCACGGCCAGCGCCACGGTCGCCGGACCGAGCAGGAAATGCACGAACTGCGCGCCCTGGAAGTAGGTCTGGTAGCTCGTCCCCGTCACAAGCAGGATCGAGACGACGATCACAACCGCGATAAGGACGGGATTGAAAAGCGGATTGAACCGTTGCCTTCGATAAATGAGATAACCAGCGCGATAGGCGACGAGTGTCAGCGCCAAATGCAGGAGCGGGCTCGCCGCCAGATAGACCCAGATGTCCCTGAGATTAGTCACGAGCCCGCTCCTCGAAGCTTCGGGCCGGTTTTCTTCCAAGGCGAGCCATCAGCAAAGCCGTCACCGCGATGGTGAGAAGCGTACTCACGATGAGCGCCGCGCCGAGCGGGAGCCAGTCGCCTGCCAGAAGCTTGAAATGCAGCATGACGCCTGCGCCGGCCGGCACGAACAGCAGCGACAGGTTCGAGAGGAGAGCGTCGGCGGTCTTGCCCAGGTCGTCGGGAAGGCGGCCGTTCCAGACCAAGGCGCCGAAAAGGAGAGCCATCCCACAGACCGGGCCTGGCACCGGCACATGCGTCAGCGCCACAGCGGCCTCGCCCGCCAACTGGCACAGAATTAGAACGGTGATCCACTCGACCATGATCATTCTGCCTTTGGTTCGTTTCTTTGCGGACAAGCGTAAGCACGGTTTTTCACAGGTCTTCAAAAGGAAAATCCGCCTCCGCAGAACGAGCTGCGCTTAAAAAGCCGTTATCGCGGGCAAATGAGTGTTTCCTCAACGACGCGTGACCGTAGAGGGACTTGAAGCTGCATGAACGGGCAGGAAACGCGGGCGCTCCGGGACATGGGGCGCGATGCCTGGAACGACTGGGCTTCGCAGATTTTGAAGTCGAAGGCGAATTTCCAGGACGCAGGCGCTTTCTCCTTGAATTGGTACGGCGAGGCCGACAACGACGAAACGCGCCTGTGGCTGAAGGTCGCGAATGCCGATTTCTCGAATGAGCATTTCGAAGACGAGATCGACTTCGACGGGTTCATCTTTCCAGGTTCGGTCAATCTTTCCGGCGCCATTTTCAATCGGCCGGTTTCGTTTGCCGGAGCCGAATTTCAGCTTCCAGCCAACTTCGGCCATGCGCATTTTCAGGCGGATGCGAATTTCAAGGGGGCGAAGTTTTCAGGCCAGGCCGTTTTTGACGATACAATCTTTGACGGCGTCGCCACTTTCGAGCGCGCCGAGTTCCTCAAGGAGAAAAACGGACCTCTGACCCACAGTGTGAGGTTTCAGCGAGCGCGCTTCCTCGGCAAGGCGGACTTCCGCTCCTCGGTCATGATCGGCAGCGCCGACTTCTCCAAAGCCCAGTTTGCAGGGACGGCGCGCTTCGACGAAACCCGCTTCACGGCCGACTCGGTGTTCGAAGGCGCCGTTTTCTCCGCGCCCGCTGGCTTCAATGCATGCCAGTTCTTCGGCGCCGCGGCTTTCCGGGAGACCCAGTTCACAGGCGAAGCTCGTTTCGCCGAGGCGGGGTTCAAGGGCGAGTGCCAATTTGAGCGAAGCCAGTTTTGGAACGACGTTTCGTTCCGCGAAGCGCGCTTCGACAATAACGCGGTTTTCACCGACATGCGGGTGGAAGGGGCATCGCGTTTCAAGAGCGCGAAGTTCGCCATGGAAGCGAATTTCCTCGATGCCCGCTTCACGGGCAACGCCGACTTCTCAGGCGTAGACTTCGGCGGCGCCACGATTTTCCGCTCAGCGCAATTTGCTCAAGGCGCATCGTGGGAGGCCTGCCGCTTCTTGAATGGAGCCGATTTTTCCGGCCTCGCCTTGGGCAAAGTCTCCAGCTTCAAGGAGTGTCAGTTCGAAGGCGACGCGCTTTTTCGCGAGGGGCATTTCGATGCCTCCGTTTCGCTCGCCGGAGCTCGGTTCAAGGCGGGCGCCGATTTTTCCGCCCTGCAAAGCAAAGCCGCTTTTGTCTTGGCCAAAGCCAGCTTTGCGGTCCTGCCGAACTTCTTGGAGGCGAGCCTTCTCGACCCTCCAAGGTTCGACAACATGGTGATCGCCGATCCGGTTAAGCGCTTTCTCCGTTGGAAGGAGGAGGCCGTCCCGGACCCGAGGCGTTTCCTCACATTTATGAAAGTCTGCGCAGATCCGGACGCATCAGCCAAATACCGCTGCCTTAAAAAGCTGGCCTTCGAGGCGCAGGACCTCGCGGGCGAACAAGAGTTCTTCGCGCAAGAGTTCCGCTGCCGGCGGTTTTGGCTCGACAAGCCATTCGGGCGGGGGGCGGCGCGCTTCTGGTTCGGCTGGGTCTATGGCGGCGTCTCGGATTTCGGACGGTCGCTCGTCCGGCCCTTTCTGCTTTGGATTCTCTCCATACTCGTGTTCGCAATTTACTTCTTCGCCGAGGGGACCGGCGCGGGTTGGACGCGATGCGTGGTTGGCTCCTCCGATCCCATTTCCGAGGCGCTCTATCTCTCCTTTCGGAACGCCTTCCTGAAGATAGACTGGAACGACGCGGTCAACGCGAGGCGGGCTCTCGGCTGTCTCTACGGCGTCGAGTTTGGCGCAACGCCCGTGCTGTCGCCCGGCGTTGCATCCATGTCGCTGGTTGAGGCATTCGTCAGCGCAGGCCTGATCCTTCTTTTTCTGCTCGCGCTCCGCAATCTGCTCAGGCTACGATAGCAAGGGAAGCACGGGCAACGCCGCGCCCCCAAAAGTCCCGCAACGCTGCAGCTGTGTAGTGTTGTCCATAGCGCGCTGGAATGAGGGATTTCATGAAGATCGCAATCGCTACCAAGAATTGGCAAACCGTGAGCGGGCACGCGGGGAAGGCGCAAAACTGGCTGCTCTACGATTTGCGGCCGGGGCAGGCGGCTGACGCATTACCGCCCCCTGCGCGCATCGAGCTTACCAAAGATCAGGTCCTGCATTATTTCCGCGACGATGGCCCTCACCCGCTCGACGGCGTCGAAATCGTGGTGGCGGGCAGCGCTGGGGATGGCTTTGTCCGGCATATGAAACAGCGGGGCGCCGACGTGCTGCTGACCGGCGAGACCGATCCATCGACAGCGCTGAAGCGCATCATTGCCGGAGAGCCATTGCCGGATCAGCGTTTCGACATCACCACCACGTTGTGCAAGCTGCGCGATCTCTTCTCGCAACACTAACAGGCAGCCGAAACCGCTCGGCTGATCGTTCGCCGCCGCGAATTTCCTTTCGACTGCAGGGGGGCTTTGGTAACACTATCCTGCCTTCAGATACACCCCTCCTCTGGCCCGAGCGCCTAAACCACCCCATGACGCCATTCCAGATCATCGCCGCTGTTGTCACGCTCAGTGCGATCGGGGCTTACATCAATCAGAAGTATTTCAAATTTCCACAGACCATCGGCTTGATGGCGTTCGCTTTCGTCGTCTCGCTCATCACAATAATTCTGAGCCGGACCGGCATTGCGAATCTCGAGGCTGTCGGCCGTGTTGTCGGAGGCATCGATTTCTCGGATGTGCTGCTGCACGGCATGCTGTCGTTCCTCTTGTTCGCGGGTGCGATGCACATCAACCTCGACGACCTGAAAAGCGTTGCCTGGTCGGTTGCGGTCATGGCGACCATTGGCGTCATCGCGGCGACGCTGATCACCGGAACGCTGGTGTGGCAGGCTGCCCGCCTCGTTGGCTTGGAACTGCCCTATCTCTACGCCTTGCTGTTTGGCGCGCTCATCTCGCCGACCGATCCTATCGCCGTGCTGGCGATCCTGAAAGGCTCCGGAATCTCGAAACAAACCTACACCAGGATCGGGGCGGAGAGCTTATTCAACGATGGCGTTGGCGTCGTCCTGTTCCTCACCATTCTCGAACTTGCGACCAGTGGCGAAGAGCTGCATTTCGCTGATGCGGCGGCGCTTTTTCTGCGAGAGGCGCTTGGCGGCGCGGCATTTGGCATTGTCTGCGGCTGGGCTACATATCGGCTGCTATCTTCCATCGAAGACTACAAGGTGGAGGTGCTGCTTACGCTGGCCCTTGCGACGGGAGGCTATGCCGCCGCTGAAGAGCTGGTTCATGTGTCGGCCCCGATTTTCATGGTCACAGCGGGGTTGATTGTCGGCAATCACGGCCGAAATTTCGGCATGTCGGACCTGAGCCGGGAGCGCCTGGATGTCTTCTGGGAACTGGTCGATGAGGTGCTGAACGCCGTTCTTTTTATCCTGATCGGATTGGAGATCGTCGTGATTAGCGTGGCCATCCCGCATGTTATTCTTGGAATCCTTGCAATCCTCGCTGTTCTTGCTGGGCGTTTTCTTAGCGTTGGCATCCCGGCCGCCCTGGTTGGCCTTCTGAAGGGGCCGGAGAAGGGAACCATTGCTCTTTTGACATGGGGCGGGCTGCGGGGCGGCCTGTCCATAGCGATGGCGCTATCGATTCCCGCCGGTCCGCAGAAAGACATCATCCTTCCGGTGACTTACATCGTGGTATTGTTCTCGATCCTGGTCCAGGGGCTGACGTTCAAGTCGGCATTACCCCTTCTTCTCCGGCTTCCTTAGCTCGGGCGCCGTGGCCTTTCGGCTGCTGCCGCCGCCTTGCTTCTCCCCCTCTTTCGTGGCGTCGGAAATTTCACGCCTCCGGAAAGGGTTACGCGCCGGAACATTGGCGAGCCCAAGGGCCTCGGCCGCCTTTTTCGCCGACTCGGCGTTCATCTCGGTCCCCGGAAGCGATTTCGCCAGCAGCCCCTCTTGAGCCTTCAGCATGACCTCCTTCCAGATTTCGGCCGGAAGCGAGCCACCCGTGACGCTGCGCATGGGGCTCGCATTGTCGTTCCCCATCCAGACGCCGCCAACCCACTGCGCGGTGTAGCCGATGAACCAGGCATCCTTGAAACTTTGCGTCGTGCCTGTTTTGCCCCCGGCGGGATAATAATCGAGCGATGCGCCGTGGCCTGTTCCGCCTGCGACGACCGAGTTCAGCATGTCGTTCATGGCGCTGATCGCCCGCGCGCTGACGATGGGGGCAGAGGCGTCTTTCGCCCGTTCGAAAAGGATTTGGCCCCGATCGTCCCTGATCCGCTCGACCACGCGAGGCACGACGGCGAACCCGCCATTGGCGAAAACGGCAAAGGCCGAGGTCATTTCGAGAAGCGTCGTTTCCGATGTCCCAAGCGCAAGCGTCGGGCCGACATTGCGGGCGGAGCGAACGCCAAGCCGGTTCGCGACCTCCACGACGCGGTCGGGGCCGACAGACTCCGTCAAACGGACGGCGGCCACATTGCTGGAATGGGTCAGCGCGGTTCTAAGATTGACCTTTCCGCGGTATGTGCCGCCGAAATTGGTCGGCTTCCAACCATCGGTTTCGATGGGGCTGTCTTCGATCTCGGTGTCCGGCGTGTACCCGCTTTCGATTGCGGCAAGGTAGATGAACGGCTTGAACGCTGAGCCCGGTTGCCGCATCGCCCGAACCGCGCGATTGAACTGGCTGTCTGCGTGATTGCGGCCGCCGACCATCACCCTGACGGCGCCATCGGGCGACAGGAGAAGAAATGCGGCCTCAGTCGCGCGCGCGGTCCGGCCCTTCGTCCGCATGACGTCCTCGACGGCTGTCCTGGCTAGAGATTGAAGGCCCGCATCGATGGTCGTTTCCACGATCAGATTGCGGTCGGTTTCGGCCACCAGCATCGGGGCTGCCTCGGCCACCCAGTCAGCGACGAAGCCAAAACCTTGCTTCGACGGCGGCGATTGGAGCTGCGGGGGATGCGCGAGCGCTTCGGCGTATTGGTTGATGTCGATCTGATCGGTTTCGGCGAGGATGCGAAGGATCTCTTTCGCGCGCGCCCGGGAGCGGTCCATGTTGGCGGTAGGCGAGAAATAGGACGGCGCCTTTATCAGGCCTGCAAGCAACGCAGCTTCTGAGAGCGTCAGCTCCTGGGGCGATTTCGCGAAGTAGGAATGCGCCGCCGCCGCAAGGCCATAATTTCCTCCGCCGAAATAGACGCGATTGAGGTAGAGTTCGAGGATATCCTGCTTCGAGAAGCGGCTTTCGAGCCAGAGTGCGAGAATGAATTCCTCGGCTTTCCGGGTCCATGTCCGCTTCGGCTCAAGGAACAGGTTTTTCACGAGCTGTTGCGTGATCGTGGAGCCACCCTGCACGACCTCGCCTGAGCGCCAGTTCCTTCCAGCGGCGCGCAGGAGGCCAATCGGATCGAGGCCGAAATGATAGAAGAACCGGCGGTCCTCCGTCGCGAGCACCGCTTTGATCACCGCAGGCGGGATATCCTTATAGGGAACATAGGCGCGCCGCATGCCTCGTTCGCCGATAAACTCGCCGCCGCGCGCAAGGATGGTGAGGCTCGGCGGAAGTCGCAAGATCATGGTCTCCCTGGCCTGCTTCGGACTGGGCAGCACGCTGGCGTAATAGGCTATGATGCTGGTAAGCGTGAGCCCGACCCAAACGAAGGCGACGACAAGCCAGGGTATCAGGCGCAAAAGCGGCTTCTGCGCATTGCGTCGCGACTCGGCCAGCGGCGATTTCGTGACAACCCATGTGAAGGAGGCGCCAAGGGCGCGCCAGACTATTCCGAGGAGGGTTTGCAGCAAAGCACTTGCGATGCGAACTGCGCAGAGTGCGAGAAAGCGGAGGTGTTCGGTTGTCGCTGCTCCGACGCGAGCAGCAATGGTCGCGGCCTCCCTAGCACGCCACTCGGTCACTCAACGCCTCACAAACGCCGTCGCCGCGCTGCCCGCACGGCTGCCCAACCTGAAACTTATCAGGATCGTGTTAACGGACGATTAATCCATCAGGCAGGGCGCTCGGTTCTAGCGCGGCGTGCGCAAAATCGGGCCATCTGGCGGCTGCCGTCTCCGTCGGCGACCGCCGTGCGCCTTCCCGGTTAACGGTTCGTTCGCAGCGCTGAGTGTTAATCTGAACCTGGTTAACAAGAGCGCCGCCGATTTATTTCCGGTCCAATTTACACTTGATTAGGTTTAACAATGCATTTATCCGGCGCAGAATGAGGCCTACGAGGGCGGTAGGCAGGCGGTTCCAACGCATTGAAAGTGAACAGCTTTTTTACCGCCGTCGACCCCATTAAATAGAATTTAATGCCGGAATTTTGGCATTAAATGGGCTCTGAAAAGTCCGTTAAATATAATCGCAGATTCCCGTGTTAACCATGACCCCGCCGAAGTCGGCCCGCACGTGCGCCGGGAGCGCCATCCGTTCTAAAAATTTTGTAGTAATATCAATAACTTATTCGTTAACTTCCCGGCGAGGCGCTTTTTCGTACAATCCTCACTCAAGAAATCCGTGACGCAAACGCAAGCGGGGAGCCAAAGAAGTGAGGTCCAATGTGCCTGCAGAAAAGCCTACCGAGGCATGCGTCGGATGGAGCGCACGACGCTTTAGGATTTCGAGCGGCTCCGCACCGAGTTTCGCCTTATCAGGGCGGCCGATGCTGAAATAGCTCAGCCCCGCCTGGCGTGCGTGTTCGGGCCGGTAGATGTTGCGCAGGTCGATGAGTACGTTTCCGCGCATTTTCGCGCCAAGCGAGGGGAGGCTCACCGCGCGGAACTCGTTCCATTCGGTTAGCACGACGGCGGCGTCGGCGTCCTCGGCGGCCTCGAGCACGCTCTTGCACCAGACGACATGCGGCAGAAGCGGCTCTGCTTGTGAGCGCCCCTGTGGATCGTAGACGCGAACGGTAGCGCCGCGCTCCTGCAACATGGGCACGATGACGAGGCTCGGGGCGTCGCGCATGTCGTCCGTGTTCTGCTTGAACGTTACGCCTAACACCGCGATGGTCTTGCCTGCCACATGACCACCCGCCGCCCGGATGACCTTGTGCGCCATCGCGATCTTGCGCTCGTTGTTGACCTTCTCGACTTGCTCGATAAGGGTCAGGGGCACGCGCGCCTCGCGGGCCGTGCGGGCGAGCGCCGAGACGTCCTTTGGAAAGCAGGAGCCGCCATATCCCGGCCCCGGATGTAGGAATTTGTCCCCGATCCGGCCGTCCGAGCCAATGGCGGTCGCGACCTGCTGCACATTCGCGCCAACCTCCTCGCACAGGTCGGAGATCTCGTTGATGAAGCTGATCTTCATGGCGAGGAAGGCGTTCGCCGCGTATTTCGCAAGCTCGGCGCTCTCGCGGCTGACGAACATGACGGGCGCGTTGCGGAGGCGAAGCGGCTCGTATACGCGCTCCATGACCTCGCGCGCCCTCGGATCGTCGACGCCAACGAGAACGCGGTCGGGATGGGTGAAATCCTGGATGGCCGAGCCTTCGCGCAGGAACTCCGGATTGGAGCAGACCGCGAAATCGGCATCGGGCCTGATGCGCTTCATCCGCCGCTCGATCTCGCGGCTCGTGCCGACCGGCACTGTCGATTTCGTTGTGATGACTGTAAAGCCCGATAAATGCGGGACGATCTCTTCGACGGCCTGATAAACATAGGAGAGGTCGGCATAGCCGTCGCCGCGCCGCATCGGCGTGCCCACCGCGAGAAAGATCAGATCCGCCGCTTGAGCGATAGAGGCAAGCTCCGTGGTGAAATGCAGCCGCCCCGACTTCACGTTCTTCTCGACGAGCACGTCGAGCCCCGGCTCGTAGATCGGGATTTCGCCGCTGTTCAGCTTCTCAACTTTGCGTGCGTCCTTCTCGACGCAGGTGACATTCCAGCCGAAATCGGAGAAACAGGCGGCGGAAACCAGGCCGACATATCCGGCCCCGATCATGCAAATATTCACGGCAGGCACCCTCGCTGCAATATGAGGTGGCAGTCTTAGCCAATCCAAACGGCAGGGGCAAGGTCGCCCGAGCCTCTTGTTGGGGAACACTGGGCTGGGCAGGATGGATTTTCGCTTTGCTTGGGCGACTGGCGTTCGTTACCGGACGCTGGAGCGACAATAGGAGTATCCCATGAACGAAGAGCTTTCGCTCGTCATCGGCGACAAGGCGTGGTCCTCGTGGAGCCTTCGCCCATGGCTGGCCGCCAAGGTGGCAGGAGTTCCGTTTCGCGAGGTGCACGTCCGGTTGCGGCAACCCGATACGGCGGAACAGATCGCGGGCCATTCGCCTTCCGGCCGTGTGCCGGTCCTGAAGCGGGGCGATCTCACGATCTGGGACAGCCTCGCTATCTGTGAATATCTGGGTGAAATCGCGCCGCACGCTCGCCTTTGGCCCGAGGATGCCGATACGCGGGCAATCGCGCGCTCGATCTCGGCTGAAATGCATTCCGGTTTTCCCGCGCTGCGCAAGGAATTTCCGATGGATTTGCACGCCCGGATCCCCGGCCGCGCCCCATCGGAGCAAGCCCGGAACGACATCGCGCGCGTGACCGAGATCTGGCGGGACACGCGTCGAAACTTCGGCGCAAGCGGCCCCTTCCTGTTCGGCGCTTTCACCATTGCCGATGCGATGTACGCACCGGTTGCGACGCGCTTTCGCACCTATGGCATCGATCTTGCGCACTTCGGCGACGACGGACTCGCGGCAGCTTATGCGGAGACGCTTCTCTTCATGCCCGAGATGAAGGAATGGGGCGAGGGCGCGGTTTTAGGCTAGGCAGAGTTTTCGGGGCGTTCCAACGGATCGCCGCCTCGGTCATCCCGGAAAGGCGGAGCCTTATCCGGGATCGTAATAGATTGAAGCGCTTGCTTTTTTGCGATCCCGGCGCGCGCTCTGAAGGGGTTTCGTTTGACCCGGCGAGGGCTCTGGTTCTAATACGCTGCCTTAAAAGCCTCTCAACCCAGGAACCTGCTCGATGCCGCTGATTCGCCCCTTCCCCGGCCTGCGCCCCCTTCCCGACAACGCCGCCGAAGTGGCCGCGCCCCCCTATGACGTCCTTGACAGCAACGAGGCCCGCGAACGCGCCGCTGGCAAGCCGTGGAGCTTCCTTCACATTTCAAAGCCCGAGATCGATCTTCCCCCCGGCGTCGACCCCTACGACGCGGCGGTCTACGCCAAGGGCAAGGAAAACTTTGACCGCATGCTCAAGGAAGGCGTGCTGAAGCAGGACAGCGCCCCCTCCTACTACCTCTACCGGCTGATCATGGGCGCTCACCAGCAGACTGGCCTTGTCGCCGCCGCCAGGGTCGCCGATTACGACTCGGGGCGGATCCGCAAGCACGAGTTCACCCGCCCCGACAAGGAGGACGATCGCGTGCGCCAGGTGGATGCGCTCAGCGCCCAGACCGGGCCGGTGTTTCTCACCTACAAGCACAATGCCGCGATCGATGAGCTGGTGGCCAAGGCGACCGCCGCTGCGCCGGAAATCGACCTCGTCGCCGATACCGGCGTGCGCCACTCTCTTTGGGTCCTGCGCGACGCTGCGCAGCTCGATCTCATCACCGGCGCCTTCGACGCCATGGATTGCCTCTACATCGCGGACGGCCACCACCGCTCCGCCGCGGCGTCGCGTGTCGCCGCCGCGCGCAAGGCCTCCAATCCGCGCCACACGGGGGAAGAGGCCTACAACTATTTCCTGTCGGTGATTTTCCCCGACAACCAGATGCAGATCCTCGACTATAACCGGCTGCTGAAGGATCTTCACGGCAACAGCCCCGAGCAGTTCCTGGACAAACTGCACAACGCCTTCACCGTGGAAAAGGCGGCCGGCCAGGTGAAGCCGGGCAGGGCAGGCGAATTCGGCATGTACCTCGGCGGCCAGTGGCGCCGGCTTACCATCAAGTCGGAGCTTATCCCGCATCAGGACCCGGTGAAGCGCCTGGATGTGAGCTTGCTTCAGGACAACCTCATCGGCCCCATTCTTGGCATCGACGATCCCCGGCGCAGCAAGCGCATCGATTTCGTGGGCGGCATCCGCGGCCTTTCGGAACTGGAGCGGCGCGTGGATTCGGGCGAGATGGCGGTGGCCTTCGCTTTCCACCCCACATCCATGGCGGACCTGATGGCGGTGGCGGATGCGGGCGAGGTGATGCCGCCCAAGTCGACATGGTTCGAACCGAAGCTCGCCGACGGCCTGGTTTCGCACATGATCTGAGCGGCAAGGCCTGCGGCGCTGCGGGCCGCGCGGGGCAGCAAGCGGCCTGCCGCGCTTTCGCAGAACACTGGAAACCGATGACATGCAGCCCTTGAGGGGCTTGACCCGCAATCCAGTGTCAAAATTACCCTGGATGGCCCCCTCGGTGGGCGGCCATGACCAAAAGGGGATACCCGCCGCCGCAAGCTTCCACGCGCCCACCGCGAGGTCCGTCTGGCATTCGGCTTTGTCGCCGCGAGCTGCTTTTCGAATGTCGAGTCCGTCCTTATAGGCTTTGAGGGCGCCCGTCGCGGTCGCCTCGGGCGGCGCTTGAGGTGTCCTATTCCGGCCGCGAAGTTCTTCGATCAGCTTCCTTGGAAACTATCCAGGTAACGATCGATTACAACCGGCCAAAGGAGCTCGCTTTTCACCCTGAGCGCTGCCGCTGCTCCAAGCCTCTTTCTGAGCGCCTCGTCATCGAGGAGCGAAATCAGGCTTTTCGTGATCTCGCTCTGGCTGGCGCCGTCGCAAAGAAGACCCGTTTCGCCATCGAGCACCGCATCGCCCGCGCCGCCGTCGCGGCCCGCGAGCGAAGGAACGCCAAACCATCCTGCTTCAGAATAGCTGAGCCCGAACCCTTCAACGGACCGGCCTTCGCGGCGCACCGGCATGGCGAAGACATCCGCCATGGCCAGCAAGGCCGCCTTCTCGGGGCCCGTCACCCGGCCGAGGAAAAGAACCGCCTGGCGGACATTCAGCCCTGCAGCCAGCTGTTCCAGCCGCTCGCGGTCCTCGCCTCCCCCGGCGATCACATAGACGCAGCCGGGATGGCGGGCCAGCACATCGGGCATAGCGCGAACGACAGCATCGATACCCTTCCGCGGTTCCAGCCGGGCCACTGTGGCTATCACCGGGCGACGAGCGCCTATGCGATCCCGCAAGGCCGCCACCGCGCCGGCCTCGGGCTCGCCTATGGGCGCAATGGGCGGATGGATGATTTGAAGTTTTTTCGCGTCCCCATTGAGGTAGGGAAGCACGAGACCGGCGGTATACCGGGAATTGGCAATGACAGCGCCGCATCGCGCAAGCGCCGAAGAGATGCGCCGCTTCTTCGCGGCCGACGCGTCTGGGGGATATTCCATGCCATGTGCGAGCACGGTGACAGGCACGGTGAGGTGAGAAGGGAGGGCCTCAACGCTTTTCCATGAATCAACAAAAATGCCCCCGATGGCGTCGCCGCGCCGTCTCACGATGCCGTTCAGGCAAGCCCGCTTTCGCCAACGCCGCCATGGCCGCGGTCCAGCGAAGCGGATGATGTCGTAGGGCTTGGGCGGCACAGGATGGGCAGGTTTGTGCCGGACGCGCTCTGCGAGAACGGTGACAGAGCGTCCGCTGGCCGCGCAGGTGTCGGCAAGGCCGGTCATCAGCCCTTCGATGCCGCCGACATCCGGGTAGAAGCATTGGGTGACGATCAGACATTCGGATTGCATGCGCTCTGCCTTGGGTTCTTTCCAACCAAC
The DNA here is from genome assembly GCA_963764115.1 of uncultured Alphaproteobacteria bacterium. Taxonomy (GTDB): domain Bacteria; phylum Pseudomonadota; class Alphaproteobacteria; order Rhizobiales; family Rhodomicrobiaceae; genus Rhodomicrobium. Next base: position 32,654 of record CAVXRT010000040.1, on the reverse strand, counting down.
TCGCCGAGGCAGTCATAAACGGTGGCGTCCTTCGCATCAAGCCGCCCTCTTTTGGAAACCGCCGGAGGCCCCGCGCCCCTCGTGGAGGAGCGTGTGCCCAACAATTTTTGGCCATATTCGTAAGAGCGAGCTGCAGGTTGCATAGCTTGATAAGATTCTAGGTCGGATCGATGAACGCAAGAACACGGGTGTGCGTTGGGGTCTGCACAATTCGACGCCCCACGATGCTGGAGAGGTGTCTTCGATCTCTCGCCGCCCAAAAGAACACGGATGGCTTGGACATCCACATCCTTGTGGTGGACAATGACGCGGCCCCTTCAGCCGAACCCGTGGTTCAAAGGGTCTCGCCGGATAGCCCGTTTCCGATCCATTATCATCACGAACCCAGGCGCGGCATCCCGATGGCGAGGAACCGGGTGCTGGAGGAGGCGCTCGCCCTCGACGCCGAATGGCTCGCCTTCATTGATGATGATCAGACCGCATGGCCGTCGTGGCTCGAAAGACATCTTCAAGTCGCCAGCCGCGACAAAGCCGACGTCGTGCAGGCGCGCGTTATCGTCACCTATCCCGAACCCGCTCCCTTCTGGTGCATACCGAGGGCCCCAGACCTCGTCGACGACTCCCCGGACGGACCGCTTGAAAGCCGCAGGCGCAACACGGTTGCGACCAATGGCGTGATGATGTCGACAAGACTGATCCGCGCCGATGGCATGGGCTTGCGCTTCAACGAGAGGCTGGCCTTAAGCGGCGGGGAAGACGGCGAATTTTTCGAAAACGCGGGCCGCCATGGAGCGGCGCTCGTCAGCTCGCGCATGCCCGTGGTGACTGAGGAATCGCACCCCGCCCGCAGCTCATACCTGCGCTATTCGCTGCGGGGGTTCAGTTATGGTGGATCCTTCGTCACGCGATACCGGCTTCAGTATGGGCTTTGGGCAGCTGTGAAACGATACAGTGGGGTCTCGGCAGTGCGGGCGCTTCGCGGGGTAGGCCAGCTCTTGATTTCGCCCGTCTTCGTTCCCCTCGCCATGAACCGTTTCAAGTTCACCGCCCTTGAAGGCGGCCGGAATATCTTCTTCGCAGCAGGCACAATCGGCGGCCTGTTCTCGCTGCAATATGAGTGGTACCGTCAAATCGACGGCAATTGATCGAAGCCCCCCAGCTCAACCCGACGCGGATCGCCGCCCTGGCATGCGCCTTAGCGCAAATCCGGGATCGTTGCAAATCAACGCGACCGCATGTTAAAATCACTTATATACTTACTTATTGTGAGTTTTGCCAAACGAACCCATTCTCGGTTAACGGCGCGTAAAATCTCAGGACGCGCCTGTCAAAGCCCCAATCGGCAATAGGAGTCCAATGCTCTGCCGGCTGGATGCATCAGCCGGGAGTGGCCGTCTATCAGCCTGTTTCAATAGGCTATGCTGCCGCGAGCGCCGTGGATCCGTCGCCGAGCATTGAAAAGACGATTTCGGCCGCCTTGCTGCTCGGCGTACCTTCCGGCAGGAACATCCTCTCGCGGATTTTTGCGAGCGCCGCGACCTGAGTGGCGCGCTCAGGCGCATCGCCCAGAAGGGGGGCAAGCGCGGCGCTCAGTTTTGCGGGTGTGCAATCTTCCTGGATGAACTCCGGGAATGCGTTTGCGCCCAGCACGAGATTGGCCAGAACCACGGAATGGACTTTCAGGAGAAAGCGCAGGCGAGCCGCCACGGGGTCCACGCGATAGGCGACAACCATCGGTGTTCCCGTTACCCCGAGTTCGAGCGTGACGGTTCCGGAAGCCGCCAGTGCGGCTCGCGCCAGTTTGAACGCCGTGAACTTATCCTTCTCCCCTTCGACGAGATGCGGGTGTTGCGGCCAGGACGGGAGCGCCTGCTCGATCAGCGGGCGAACCGACGGCACCGCCGGAATGATGATCTCGAACGGCCCGGCTTTGTGCTGCAGAGCCGCCACCGCTTCCCCGAACGGCGCCATGAGGCGGGAGACTTCCGACGGACGGCTGCCCGGAAGCACGACCAGCACCGGCAGGCCGGGCGTCAGGCCGAGCCGTGAGCGCAGGCTTTCGGTATCGAGGTCATCAATCCAGGAGGCTCGCTCGATCAGGGGATGGCCGACATAGCTGCAGGTTGGGCCACCCAAGCGCGCATGCGCTTCCGGCTCGAACGGCAGAAGGGCAAGAAGATGATCGACATAAGGCCGCATTTTGCGAGCGCGGCCCGGCCGCCATGCCCAGACGCTGGGGCTGACATAGTCGATGATCGGTATCGCAGGGCGGCGCTGTCGAATCCGCTTTGCGATAGGATGAGTAAACTCGGGACTGTCGATGATGACGACCGCGTCCGGGTTGAAGGCAAGCGCCGCGTCCACGGTGCGATAAACCCGCCGAACAAGTTTCGGCAGGCGCGCAAGGATGGCGGCCGGTCCCATGACCGCGACATCGGAGAGCGGGAAAATCGATGGAAGCCCGGCCGCCTCCATATGCTCGCCGCTGACGCCCGCGAATGCGAAGGCGTTTGCGCCCACCCGGTCTTTCAGCGCCTGAATGAGCTTGCCGCCGAGCACGTCGCCGGAATGCTCGCCCGCCACGATGAAGATGCGTTTTCTGTGAGACATGCGCCCCCGCGCCGATTCTTTCCTGTGCTTAGAGCCTATCCGCTTTTGATGGAATCAAAAGCGGGCTCTAAGTCTTTACTTTGTCGTGCGTCTTATCGGAAAACCGCTTCGCACTTTTCCGGACGCACGCTAGGCTAAGCAACCTTCGCTAATCTGCACAACGGATCGTCATCCAGGCCTTGCGAAGCGCGAGCCGGGATCCGCCTTTCCGGGATTTGATTACCCCAATGCTTCCGCTCGCGTAGGAGCCTTTCGCTCTGCCGTCATGGCCGGGCTTGACCCGGCCATCCAGTTACCCTCTGAAATGCCTCGTTCTTGCTGGATGGCCGCCTCGGAGGGCGGCCATGACGATGGAATTGGCGGAAACACCTGGGTAATCAAGTTCCGGGATGACCGTGGCGACGAACCGTTGCGCCATCTTAGCTTCCCATCACGTCGGCGGATGAGGCGCCATAGAGGAAAAGACCGGCCTTGTCCGCTTTTTCCACAAGCTCTTGCTGCTCCGCTAGCAGAACCGTTCCTGCCGCGACAGCGATCCCTGCAAGGCCCGCCTCCGAAGCCAGTTCCACCGTGCGAGGACCGATGACGGGCATATCAAGGCGCAAGTCCTGCCCAGGCTTCGGCGCTTTCACGAGCACGCCTTTGCGCGACTTGAACCCCCAACTGTTGAGATCGCGGCAGCGGCGCAGCATGGCGTCGGTGCCTTCCGCCGCTTCGACGGCAAGGACGTATTGCCGTGCAACCACCGCCCCTTGGCCGATGTCGAAGGAGCCGAGCGCGCGCGCCACCTTGAACCCAAGCCTCATATCGTCGAGGGCCGCTGCATCCGGAGCCGCGGCGGAAAAAACGCCCGCCGGAGCAAGGAGCCGTGGCGCAACCTCATGCACGGCAAGCACTTCGAATCCTCGTCCTTCGAAGAAACGCGCCACACGCCGAAGCACCGTGTCGTCGCCTCCTTTGAAAAAGCGCAAAAGCTCGGGAAGATGGCGGAAAAAGCCTGCGTCGAGCTTTAGTCGAAAGAGGTTGGGCCTGCGCAGGCTCCCTACGAGGACGATGCGTTTGCAACCTTGGCGGCGAAGGGTGCGGAGCGTGAGGCCCACCTGGCCGATACCGGCATACGCATGAGGGAAGCGCTCGATTTCGGAGGTTGCGTTTCCCGCCAGCCCGATAATGAAGGGCCTGCATCCGCTTTCTTGAGCAGCTTGGGCGACAGCCAACGGCAGCGCCCCGCCTCCGGCGATGATCCCGATCCGCGGCGAATGCGGCGGCTCTCCAGCGCGCTTTTGGTCCTGAACCTCCCGCGCCGTGACGGCAGTCATGCCTGATTGCGCGGAACGCAAAAGGACCGGTCCGTTCTCGCCCGCATGAAAGCGACGATGCGTTGGACCGGCGCGTCGTTCGGAAACATCTTCTCCACGTCGTCGAGCCGCTCCTGCAGCGTTCCCTGCTGGGAAAACAGGAGCCCGTACGCCTTGCGCAGCGTATGGATTTGCTCGCGATCGAAGCCCTGCCGCTTGACGCCGACGATATTGAGGCCCGCAAGGTTCGCGCGGTTGCCGAGGACCATGCCGAAGGGAATCACGTCGCTCTCCACGCCCGACATTCCGCCGACAAAAGCGTAAGCGCCAATTCGCACGAATTGATGGACCGCGCATAACCCGCCCAGAATGGCGTGATCCTCCACAGTCACGTGACCGGCGAGCGTCGCGTTATTCACGAGGATGACGTGATCGCCAATCTGGCAATCGTGTGCGACGTGGGCGCCAGCAAGGAATAAGCCGTGACTACCGATGCGTGTCACGTGGCCGCCGCCTTCGGTACCACCGTTCATGGTGACGTGCTCACGAATGGTGGTGAAAGGGCCGACAACGAGTTCGCTCCGTTCGCCCCGGTATTTCATGTCCTGGGGCGGACCGCCAACGACCGCGAAGGGATGGATTTCACATCCTTCCCCGATCTCCGTCCTTCCGGTAACGATGGCGTGCGAATGAATCTTGACGTTCTTGCGAAGTGTAACGTCCGGGCCGACCACGGCAAAAGGCCCAACCTCAACGCCCTCTCCAACGATCGCCCGCCGGTCGATCGCCGCCGCCGGATGCACCATCATCTCGGTCATGGTTCGCCTATCCGTTTTCTTGAGACCGGCTGGAGTTCCTGCCCCGGGCCAACGATCATGGCGCTGATTTCGGCTTCCGCCACGAGCTGACCGTTAACCTTGGCCTTGCCGTCAAAACGCCAGACACGGCCGCGATTACGTTTCTTCGTCATGTGGTAATGCACGGTATCGCCGGGCACTACCGGGCGCCGGAACCGCGCCCGGTCGATCGACATGAAGTAGACCAGCTGAGGCTCATAAGACTGGGTAAGGTTCGCCACACAAAGTGCGCCTGCGGTCTGCGCCATTCCCTCGATCAAAAGCACGCCCGGCATGACGGGGAAGTTCGGGAAATGGCCTTGGAAGAACGGCTCGTTGATGGTGACGTTCTTGATGCCGACCGCGGAACTATCGCCGTCCATGTCGACGATCTTATCGACGAGAAGGAAGGGGTAGCGATGCGGCAGGAGTTTGAGGATGCGTACAACATCGGCCGTGCCGAGTTCCTTTTTCTCAGCCTGCGCCCCGCCTTCTGTATTGGTCTCGGATTTCTGCCGCATAACCTTCGTTTCTAATCGTTGGACTCGACGGGGCTCTCAACCTGCGATCTGCGCTTCGCTAGCCGCTTGAGAAGCGCCACTTCCCGCGCCCAGGAGATGATGGGCTTGGCCGGGTAGCCGCCCCAGCGTTCCCCACGGGGAATGTCGGATGCAACTCCGCTCTGAGCGCCGACCTGGGCTCCCGCCCCGATGCGGATATGTCCGACCGTTCCACACTGCCCGCCCATGGCCACGAAGTCTTCCAGAATCGTACTGCCCGATATTCCCGTTTGCGAAGCGATCACGCAGTGACGGCCAATGACGACGTTATGGGCGATTTGAACGAGGTTGTCGATCTTTGTGCCCTCGCCAATTATGGTATCCTTCAGCGCTCCGCGATCGATGGTTGTGTTAGCGCCAATCTCAACGTCGTCCTGCACGATCACACGCCCAACCTGGCGAACCTTGTAATGCCCGGAGGGCCCCATCGCGAAGCCGAAACCGTCCTGGCCCAGCCGCGCGCCCGCGTGGATGATGACGCGGTTGCCAACCAGGGCATGTGTGATGGATGCTCCGGGGCCAACGAAGCAATCGCGGCCCACCGTTACCCGGTAACCGATCACCGCGCCCGCCGCAATCCGCGAGCCTCGTCCAATCTGCGCTTGCGGCCCGACGATGGCGCCTGCCTCGATGATGGCGCCTTCCTCAATGAGCGCACTATCATCTATGGCTGTTGAGCCGCCGGCCACTTTTGGGTGCTGGGCGTCAGGAAAGAACATATCGAGCGATTTGGCGAAGGCCCGGTAAGGATCGCGTGAGACCAGCGGAATGGACGCTGCCGGAACCCGCCGCGCAGATGCCGCGGACACGAATACCGCGGCGGCGCGCGTCTCTTCGAGAGCCGGAAGGTACTTGCGGTTATCAAAAAAAGAAGCGTCCGAACCGTCAGCTTCGTCCAACGCCCTGACCGAGCGTATCGCCTTGCCCGAGACCGCCAGCCAAGCCTCCGGAATTTCGGCGCCCGTGTAAGATGCTAGCTCTAGGAGAGAGAATGGCCCCGCCGGAGCCCAAAATCCTGGATGATCCATGATGCGCTTATACAGCAAAATGCCAAGCGAGCCAGCCCGCTTGGCATTTGTTCACACCCACCTTTGAGGAGCCGGCCTTTCGGCGGATCGTTTAGAACTTCGTCGCGGCGCCGAACCTGAAGACCTGGGTTTGATCGAAAAATTCCTTCAGAATTGCCCAGCCCAAGTCTGCGCGTAAAGGCCCGATTGGGGAGTTCCATATCAAGCTCGCCCCAACCGACGCCCGTATCGCGTCGCTGTCATATGGAGTGAGAGCCGACGCCGCCACTGTAGGATACAGGGTCTTATACCAGCTGTTCCTGGCGAGATAAGCCGCCGCCAAGGCAGCCGAGTTGGTTCCCCAGACCGAACCAGCGTCGGCGAAGATAGCGCCACCGAAACCGAGATCATCCGGCACAAAGGGAAGCGGGAACCTGACTTCCGAGGTCGCGGCCCAGAAGTTCTTGCCGCCGAGCGGATCCCCGGTCAGCGGATCGCGAGGACCGAGACCTGATGGAGCAAAACCGCGGATCGTCTCACCACCTTTGAAGAAGTCGTCCACGGTCCTGACATCCTGACCGTCCCAGCCCATGATGTTTCCACCAATTGCCCGGCCGACGAGTGTGATCTCCTTGGTCAGGGGATAGTAGCCCCTGGCTTCCGCAACGGACCGCAAATAATCGATATCGCCGCCTACGCCTGCGAGGTCTTGACCAAAGGACACGTAGAAGCCACGCGACGGGTTTTTGCGATTGTTGCGCGTGTCATAGATAAGCGAGTAACCCACCGAGGACGTGATAGACGCCCCCGCGACCTCGACCACAGAAAGTGGCGCCGTGGCTTCCAGGCCGTAAATGTCCTCAAACATGAGGGTGTAATTGGTGTTCAGCCAAAGATTGTCGAGCAGCGCAAAGCCGAGTTGGAGGCTGCCGCCAGCTCTCAAGTCTTCATAACCGGCATCCGTATAGCCGGATGAGGCCGTGTAGTTGGAGTTACGGGCGAAGACGTCGACGCCGAAGGACATGTTGCGGTCGAGGAAACGAGGCTCGGTCCAGCTTACATCCGCGCCGCCGCTCACAAAGCTGCCCGTCACCTTGACTTGCAGGTACTGACCGGTGCCAAGGAGATTTCGCTCGGTGTAAGATACCTCTCCAATGACACCCTCAGCCGACGAATAGCCCGCGGCGAACGAAAGCTCTCCAGTGGACTGCTCTTCGAGAGCAACATTGAGGATTACGCGGTCGGGCGCGGAACCAGGCTCCTTGTTGACTTTCACGTCCTTGAAGAAGCCAAGGTTGATAAGTCGCTGGCGAGCCTGATCGACCATGATCTTGTTGTAAGCGTCGCCTTCGGCAACACGGAACTCGCGCCGGATTACATAGTCCTCCGTGCGGTAATTGCCGACAATATTGATGCGCTCGATATAGACGCGGGGACCTTGCTCAACGACGAAAACGACCGAAATTGTCCTGTTTACCGGGTCGCGATCAATCCTCGGTCGGACTTGACCGAAGGCGTAGCCCTGTTCCGCAACGGCGACCGTGAGCGCTTCCGCGGTCTTATCAACAAGTTCCGCGTTATAGATATCACTGGCATGCGCAAGCAGACGGGCGCGCACCGAGTCCGGAGCGAAGGTCGGGAGCGTCGACTCCACGTCGACAGAGCCGAAGTAATACAGCGGCCCCTCCTCGATCGTGAATGTGAGGAAGAACCCTTTGCCTTCGCGGTCCACATCGGCGACCGCCGAGACAACCCGCATATCGGCATATCCGTTCTTCAGGTAATAGCGGCGCAGGAGCTCGCGATCGAGGTTGAAGCGGTCCGGATCGTAGACGGAGGTGGGCTTCAGGAAGTCGAGAATGCTCGATTCCGTCGTTGTGATAACGCCCCGCAATTCGGTGTCCGAGAACGCCTGGTTGCCGATGAAATTGATTCCGACCACCTTGGTTTCCGGTCCTTCGCGGATCTCGAAAACCAGATCGATCCGGTTGTTGTCGAGCTCGATGATTTGGGCGTCGACCTGGGTCGCATAGTAACCCTGGCGGCGGTAAACGTCGAGAATGCGCTGGACATCAGCCTGAACCCGGGCGCGGGTGTACATTGAGCGGGGCTTTAGCTGCACTTCTTGTGAGAGAGTATCGCTCTTGACCTCCGTATTCCCTTCGAAGGCGACGCGGTTGATCAAAGGATTCTCGACGAGGTAGATGACAACGACGCCGCCTTCGGGGGCGATGCGAACGTCCTGAAACAGACCCGTCGCAAAAAGAGCCCTCAAGCTCTCGTCGGCTCTGGACGCATCGTAGCGCTGACCGGCCGTGAATGTCAGATAGGATTTGACGGTTTCCGGCTCAATGCGCTTATTCCCAACCACCCGGATATCGCGGATGACGGCCCCCCCTTGGGCAAACGCCACTGTTGGTTGGATCGTCCCGACTGTGATCGTCACCGTGATCACAACCGCGAGTGCGACGAGGGCCGCTTGGACCCTTCGGGATATGCTCGTGCGAAGCATCGATCTAGTTGCCCCTATAACGCCGGATCTCACCTCAACATTTCAAACTGCCAGAGACTAGCACTTTGTGACGCTGGGGTGGCCTGTTCCCACCTATCGGTTTGTTTCCAGCCAACCTGTTGCCCCCCGGCATCAGGCGATCGGAAGCTCACTCATTCTCCTTACGCTATCACGATTTTACGGAGTTTTACGCTGTATTGCGTTTATCTGCTTGACGCTTTGTTACGGCTTATTTGCGGCAGACGCTTTCGGCCCTTTTTACAGGCGCCTGGCCGCGCGATATGTCGGCTATGTTATTCCAAGTTACGAAAACCATTAGCATGAGAAGTAAAATGAATCCAAATTGAAAACCGATTTCCTGTGCTCTCTGGTTCAAGGGGCGTCCAAGTATGGCTTCCGCGCCATAGAACAAAAGGTGACCGCCATCCAGGACGGGGATCGGAAAAAGGTTGAAAAGCCCGACACTTACGGAAATGAAGGCGATGAGCGGAATGAGGTTGACGAATCCCTCCGACGCAAAACTTTTCGCCACCTCAGCAATCTTGACCGGACCGCCAAGCGAACTCGCGCAAGCATTTCCGCGAATCAACTGATCGAAGAACTGAAATGGCCCCTCGATGATTCGCCACGTCCGCTGCAGCCCTACGCCAGCCGCTTCGAATATGCCGGCGCTGACAACCGTCGCGTCGTCCCTCTTGTTTGTACCCATGACGCCAAGCCGTCCGAGGCACTCTCCCTCTGTCAGTTCCGGGGTCGCCACGAAGTTGAGCTGTTTGCCTTCGCGATCGACGCCTATGTCGATGGGTGAGCGGGCATTCAGCTTCACGGACATGCTGAAATCCTCGAAGCTTTTGACGGGCTTGCCCGCCACCGAGATGATCCTGTCGCCAGCCTCCAGCCCCGCCTTCGCGGCGGGGGTGCCAGGCTCGACACAGGTGATTCGAGCTTCTTGGTGGATGATCCCCGTGGCGAGCGTCAGGCCGGCGAAGATGACAACGCCCAAAACGAAGTTCGCAAACGGCCCCGCCAGTACGATAAGCATGCGGCGCCAGAGAGCCGAGGTATGAAAATTGCCTCTCCGCTCCTCGGGAGTTAGCGTCTCGAGTTCCTCCGCGGATGGCATGCTGGCGATGCTTTCGTCGCCCTTGAACTTGACATATCCGCCAAGGGGGACCCAGGCGAGCCGCCATCGCGTGCCCGTGCGGTCGTGAAAACCGGCGATCTCCGGCCCGAAACCGATCGAAAACGTTTCGACCTTGATCCCGAGGGCCCGCGCCGCCCAAAAATGCCCGAGCTCGTGGACAAGGACGACCACGCCCAGCACAACCAGAAATGGCACAGTCCACCAAAAGATCTGGGTGAACGCGAACGACAAATCCTGAGGCATCATGAGGGTGACCTTTAGGGCAAGCATGCGCCTTATGGCGCGCCAGCCTCTCGACTTGGGAGCACGAAAGGGGAATACGCTCGAGGAAGCATCACATAAGGAGCGTCATCGCATACTTAAATAGGAACGGAAAGAGCGGACACTCCGGCGCCAGCGCTGGATTGATCGACAAGAGCGTTCTTCGCGATCTCCCGAGCGCGCTTGTCGAGATACATGACCGCTTCCAGGCTGTCGGGAAGCACGCCGGAAAGTTCGGACGCCGCCTTGTTGAGCGTGCGCTCGACCAGGGCGGCAATGCCTGGGAAAGACGTCGAACGGTTGAGAAACGCTTCAACGGCGACTTCATTCGCCGCGTTGAGGATGGTGGGCGCGGCTCCCCCTGCTTTTAGCGAATCTTTTGCGAGCCTGAGAGCTGGGAAACGGGCCGCGTCGGGCTTATCGAAGGTCAAGTTGCCCGCAGTGGTGAGGTCGAGCCTCTTGAAATCCGCCTTGAGACGGTGCGGCCACGCCAGGCTGTAGGCTATCGGGGTCCGCATGTCGGGAAGGCTCGCTTGAGCGATGACGGAGCCATCGCTGTAGTATACGAGCGCGTGAATAATGGATTGGGGATGGATCACGGCTGAAAGCTGATCGGCCTCCACATTGAAAAGATGAAAAGCCTCAATGAGTTCGAGCCCCTTGTTCATCATTGTGGCGCTGTCGATGGTGATTTTCTGGCCCATCGTCCAGTTTGGATGCTTGAGAGCATCCTCGGGGCGCGCCGCAGCGATTTGCTCGGCTGTCCAGGTTCGAAAAGGCCCGCCCGATGCGGTGAGCACAATCCGCTCGACATGCACGCATTCAAGGTCGTCGAGCGACTGGAACACGGCCGAATGCTCGGAATCCACCGGAATGAGCGTCGCTCCGCAGCGCGCCCGCTCTTTCATGAAGAATGCGCCCGCGGAAACAAGGCATTCCTTGTTCGCGAGACCAACCGTCGTTCCTTGATGGAGGGCCGCCACTGTGGGCGCGAGGCCGGCTGACCCGACAATCGAGGCCATGATGAGGTCGGCAGGCCGGGCGCCCGCCTCCACCAGCGCCGCGCTTCCTGCGCCGCACTCAATTCCCGTTCCCTCGAGGTGCGTGCGCAACTCGTCCGCCAGGCGTTCATCGGCGATCGCCGCATATTCAGCTTTCAGCGCAATGGCGAGGCCCGCCAGCTTTTTTGCATTGCGATGAGCTGTGAGCGCCACCGCCTGAAAACGATCCGGGTGAAGCGCAAGCAGGTCGCAGGTATGCTGCCCGATTGTTCCCGTCGCCCCGAGCACGCTGACGCGCTTCTTCTCGCCGGCGCCCGCCAATTCTGCGCCGGAGCCCTGCCCGTTCTTTTTCATCTTTGCTCCACTCTCCCCGGTGGTTCTTAGTGCCAAACCAAGAGCGCGTGTCCCGGCTTTGAAGGATCGGCCACGGCTGCTATGAGGCCGGCTCCGATCGCTGCAAAAACAAGCCCGTCAAGGCGATCAAGTACCCCGCCATGTCCGGGAATGAGGCCGCTCGAATCCTTCACGCCGAAGAAGCGCTTGATGAAAAACTCGCCAAGATCGCCTCCCTGCGAGATGAGCGCAAGCAATATGCTAAGCGCTGCGATCGTGGGAATCGATGTGTGTCCGAGCCATGCGGCAAAAAGCACGCCCGCGATGCAGGCGAAAACCGCGCCCCCGACGAAACCCGACCACGTCTTGTTCGGTGAAATCTTCGGCGCCAGCTTGGGCCCGCCGATCAATCTGCCGGTGAAGAAGGCGCCTGTATCCGCGGACCAGACGACAAGAAACAAGTACAGAATGGCGTGAAATCCGTAGTCCGGGTCTTGGCGGATCGCGATCAATGCGATTGCGGGAAGGCCGGCATAATAGACCCCCGCAGCGGACCACCAGGGATCGCTTTGGTAGTCGAGTTTCTTGTGAAGGCGGAATGCCAGCCACGTCGCGCAGATAATGACCGCAACAGCGGCTAAGGGATAATGACTCAAAGTGAGGTAGCCCGCAGCGACGATCGCGGCGGATTGCAGCCCGAAGATCGCGTCGATCCCGATGCCCCGAACCACGCGCCCCCACTCCCAGCTCATCAGCGTCGCCGCGAACAGGATCAGCCCCGCAAAGGTTTGCGTCCCTGCATAGGTCAACGCGAGCGTCAGCGCTACCAGAACGAGCGCTGAATTGACCCGGAGAACCAGCTCTGAACTGACAGGCTTTGCCATCATCCTTCGCCGTTAAGAGGCGGCCGCGAGATAACGCGGACCCTACCCGGCAAGCCCGCCGAAACGGCGTTCACGCTGCTGGTAAGATGCGATCGCGCTTTCCAATGTCTGTCTTGTAAAGTCAGGCCAGAAATTATCAACGAATAAAAACTCGGAGTAGGCGCACTGCCATAGCAGGAAGTTGCTGATACGCTGCTCTCCGCTCGTCCGAATGAGAAGGTCGGGGTCGGGAATGCCAGCGGTGTCGAAGTGTTCCGCAAACATCTCCTGGGTTATGGCCTCGGCTGCGACTTCTCCTGATTTCACGCGTACCGCCAAGCGTTTAGCGGCGCGAACGATCTCATCCCGGGCCCCATAGTTGAAGGCGATGATGAGCTCAAGACCTGTATTGCCGCTCGTCAGCGCAACCGCCTCACGGAACATGGTCAGGAGGTCCGCCGGCACCCCCTCCTCTGAGCCAATAACACGCACCTTGGTGTTGTTCTGATGGAGCTCCGCCAGGTCGCGGCGAATATAACGGCGTAAAAGCCCCATGAGGAAATCGACCTCGAGGGTTGGCCTTCTCCAGTTCTCCGACGAAAAGCTGAAAAGTGTGAGATGGGATATCCCCAGATCCGCGGAGGCGCGCACGCACTCCCGCACGCTCTCAACGCCGCGACGGTGACCCTCCGCACGGGGTAACCCCCTTTGCGCCGCCCAGCGGCCGTTGCCGTCCATGATTATAGCAATATGCTTTGGGTAAGGGCGCTCATTCCCGAGCGCAAAAGCGTGTTCCTGCAATCTCACTCTTGGTCACCCATAATTCCCTCGCAGTCAAGCCGCGGTCTCTAAGCATATAGCGGGATACTAAAGAAAATCTAACTTAGGCTGGACGCTTTTTCCGGGGCCAGCTTTGACAATTGTTAAAAGGCCAGAGCCTGAGCCTGTACCGTAATTTAAGCTACACTTGAATGATTTCCTGCTCTTTACCTGTCAGGAGCCCATCGATTTCCTTGATGAGACGGTCTGTGAGGTCTTGAACCTTGGTGTGAAGCGACCCGCTGTCGTCTTCGCTGATCTTTCCGTCTTTCTCGAGCTTCTTGATCTGCTCCATCCCGTCCTTACGCACATTCCTGACGGCGACGCGAGCCTGCTCGGTGTATTTTCGCGCAATCTTGACGAGTTCCTGGCGGCGTTCCTGGTTGAGTTCCGGGATAGGCAGGCGAAGCGTCAGCCCATCAACCACGGGATTCAAGCCAAGATTGGATTCGCGGATCGCCTTGTCCACGGCGTGCAAATTGCTCTTATCCCACACCTGGACCGTGATCAGGCGCGGCTCCGGAGCGTTGATCGAAGCCACCTGATTGATCGGCATTTTGGCGCCGTAAGACGTGTTCACCATCAAAGGATCGAGCAAGGTCGTGCTCGCGCGGCCCGTTCTGAGGCCACCGAACTCCGACTTGAGCGCGCCAACGGCGCCTTTCATGCGCTTCTCAATTTCCTTGATGTCGAAATTACTGGCTGCCATTGTCCGTCCCCTTTATTCTTGAGACACCGTAATCCTTGCCCTCATTTATGCTGCGCAATCGCTCCCGACAACGCTGTAGCGGGCTTCACCGCGCATTACTTTTCCAATAGCGCCTTTCTGATGCAGAGAGAACACCACGATTGGGATTGCATTGTCGCGGGCAAGCGCAATAGCGGCTGCGTCCATCACTTTCAGGTCGCGGCCAAGCACCTCGGAAAAGGTGAGCCTGTGGTAGCGCTCAGCGCGAGGATTGGTCTTGGGATCCTCAGAATATATCCCATCGACCTGCGTCGCTTTGAGGATCGCATCACAGCCAAGTTCGGCAGCCCGAAGCGCCGCCGTGGTATCGGTCGTGAAAAACGGGTTTCCCGTTCCCCCGGCGAGAACCACAACGGCCCCTTGCTCCAGGTCGGCCGTCGCGCCGTCAGTTGAGAATGTCCTGCACGCCGTGGGAACGGGCAGGCCCGAATAGAGCGAAACGGCCTGTCCCACGCGCTTCAGCGCCTGTTCCAGGGCGAGGCCGTTCATGACTGTCGCCAGCATGCCCATGAAGTCGCCCTTCACACGATCAATGCCATGCGCCGCGCCGGACATGCCCCGGAAGATATTTCCGCCGCCGACAACGACGGCTACGCGGGCGCCACGCTCGGCGACGTCCGCGATGTCCATGGCGATCTCGGCAAGCGTGCCCGCGTCGATCCCGTAACGGCCGCTGCCCATAAGCGCCTCACCCGAGATTTTGATCAGCGGGCGGGTATAGGGTAGTGGCTGCATCGTCTTTTCCTTTGGCGAGCGGACAGCGGCGATGGGGCGCCGCCGCCTTGATGTGCTTGGCCGCTATTGCTTGCCGGCGGCCGCAGCAACCTCGGCTGCGAAGTCCCCCTTGTCGGCCTTGATGCCTTCACCAAGCTCGTAGCGGACAAACGCCTTCACCGCGATCGGAGCGCCCACCGCCGTCTCGGCTTCCTTGAGCGCCTTCTCCACAGTAAGATCGGGATTGATCACGAAAGCCTGCTTCAGAAGCACCACCTCCTGGTAGAACTTCTTGATCCGCCCTTCGATCATCTGCTTGACGACCTTCTCGGGCTTGCCGCTTTCCTTCGCCTGTTCGGCGAAGATGGCGCGCTCACGCTCCACAACCTCGGGATCGATATCTTCATCCTTCAATGCGAGCGGATTCGTTGCGGCGACATGCATCGCCACCTGGCGGCCGATCTCGTTCAGCTTCTCGTGGTCACCCGTCGACTCGAGCGCAACGAGGACGCCGATCTTGCCCATGCCCGGCGTCGCCTGATTGTGAACGTAAGTGGCGACCACCCCGTCCTTCACCTTCAGTGCAGCGGTGCGCCGAAGCGACATGTTCTCTCCGATGGTCGCGACAAGCTCCGTTAGGTGGCCGCTTACCGTCGCCTTCGTCTTCGGATATTCCATCGCGGCGAGCTTCGCCACGTCGCCATCCGCTTTGAGCGCAAGCTTGGCGATCTCACCAACAACCTTCTGGAATTCGGCATTGCGGGCGACAAAGTCGGTCTCGGAATTCACCTCCACAACCGCGGCCGCCTTCGCAGCCGACGCGACGCCGATCAGCCCTTCGGCGGCAACGCGATCCGCTTTTTTCGCAGCCTTGGACAGGCCTTTCGCGCGGAGCCAATCCACAGCAGCTTCCATCTCACCGCCGGACTCCTTGAGCGCGGTCTTGCAGTCCATCATGCCGGCGCCGGTCTTGTCACGCAGGCTCTTGACCAAATCGGCAGTAATCGCAGCCATATGCTACCTCATAAGTTTTGAGAACGTGCGCCCGAAGGCGCTCGTCTTTTATTAGCTTGTTAGCTCGCGCGCCTGATCGACCCAATCGCCTTTCGCGATCTGGCCGTTGCCATGCAGCATGCGGTCGATCTCGTCGAGGTTGTCCTGAGTAAATGCGGCGATCTGCCAATAATGAAAGATGCCACGCTCATTGAGCTTCTTCTCATTAGCTTTCGTGATGCCGCGGATTTTCTTGAGATCGTCCTTCTCGCCCTGAGGCTCTGCAAGGCCTTCGAGCGTGGAAGTCTCCCCTTCTTCTGCGGCAGCCGGTTCAGGGGCTTTGGCCGTCTTCTTAGGCGCGGCGGCTTCCCCATTCGGCTTTGCCTCGGGCGCGTGGCCATTCTTGGCCGGTTCAACGACAACATCCGCAAGAGCGGCTTCGGAAACCTCCTCGGCTTCGCCGATATCGACGCCCGCAACGCCCTGGGCGCGCTCGATGCCGTCGATGGCTGCTCTCGCAATCAGGTCGCAGTAAAGCGTGATCGCCCGGCCCGCATCGTCGTTACCGGGGATCGGGTAGGTGACCCCGTCCGGATTGCTGTTGCTGTCGATAATCGCGATGACCGGGATCTTGAGCTTCTTGGCTTCGGCGATGGCGATGGCCTCTTTGTTCGTGTCGATGACGAACAGAAGATCGGGCACGCCGCCCATGTCCTTGATGCCGCCAAGCTCCTGCTCGAGGCGGTCGCGCTCGCGCGTCAGCTGAAGAAGCTCCTTCTTCGTGAAGCCTTGTCCCTCGCCCGCGACAAGATCTTCAAGATAGCGCAAGCGCTTGATGGAATTCGTAATCGTTTTCCAGTTCGTCAGCATGCCGCCGAGCCAGCGGTGGTTGACGTAATACTGGGCGCAACGCTTCGCGGTATCCGAGATGACGTCGGACGCCTGCCTCTTCGTTCCGACAAAAAGAATGCGGCCGCCTTGCGCCACCACATCGCTCGCGGTGACAACAGCCTGATGCAAAAGCGGCACCGTCTTCGACAGATCGATGATGTGGATCTTGTTGCGGGTCCCGAACAGGTAATCCTGCATCTTCGGGTTCCAGCGGTGCGTTTGGTGACCGAAATGGACGCCAGCTTCAAGGAGCTGACGCATCGTGAATTGGGGTAGAGACATAGCAATCCTTCGTCCGGTTAAGCCTCCGCGGGTGTTAATGGCGTTGCCATCACCGGATGCCAAAAAGGGCCGCGAACGGCCCAGCGTGACAAAATTCCCGCGTGCGAGATGCGCCCTGTATAGGGCTGAAAGCCGTCATTTGCAAGAGTTCGCGCCTGGAAAGCCGGTGCAAATCGAACGAGGATGGTTATTGTTTGTTTGCAAAATTTCCAGGACGGGCGCGCGTGCCGCGTCCTGCACCGTTGGCCCATCCATGCAGTTGTTCAAAGTCATTGGTCTCGTTCTTGTTGGCGCACTTCTCGCCCTTGGCGCCGGAGCGCTCTTTTTCGTCACCCTTTTCGAGGCGCCGAAACTCATTGCCGGCTGGATTCCCGGACCGGTAGCGGACAAAATAGGGCTTGAGGGCGTGGCGCTGTTCGGAGCAGACGCACACGAATGCAACAAGGACGAGGGTGCAGGCGCCCTGCGTCGCATCCTTGACCGCCTGCAGGACGCTTCGGCTTACGGCCGGCGGTTCAAGCTTCATTTCCTGAAGGGAGAGCAGGAGAATGCCTTCGCGCTGCCCGGCCGTCACATTATTCTTGTTTCGGGGCTTCTAAAACGGGCGAAAGCTCCCGAAGAGATTGCAGGGGTGCTCGCGCATGAGATGGGCCATGGGCTGGAAAAAGTCCCCGAAGCGCTTTTCCTCCGAAACATCGGGATGAAGGTCGTCATCAAATTCACGACGTGGGCCGAGGATAGCCGGACGGCTTTCAGGGCCACGCTTTTGCAGCTTCGCTATTCCCGCGAAGCCGAGGTCAAGGCCGATGCCCATGCCATTGCGATATTGAGGCGCGCTCGCATTTCCTCGAAATTCGCCGGCGACTTTATCCTGCGCAGCGCCGCCGAGAGCCCAACCGGGGAAAGCATGCTGAACGATTTTGGCGCGCACCCCTATGCCGAGGAACGTGCGAAGCTTTTTCTCTCTCAGCCGTCCTACGAGACAACGCCCCTGTTGACAGGGGAAGAATGGGCCGCGGCCAAGACCGTATGTGGCGGAGAAGGCGCAACCGAGGAACAACCGCCAACCTGAACTAGCCCCGACCAAAGGGCATGCTGCCGCCGCTCGATTTGCCTGGCGTTATTTCTATTATTGGCGATTGTCCGCCCACTCGCTTGCGATTGAATGCAAGTGTCCTTCTTGCGCCTCTGGCGGCTGCTCCATGTCTCCTGGTTAACGGTTCGTTCGCAGCGCTGAAGCTTAATCTGAAACTGGTTAACGGGAGGCGCGCCGATTTATTTCCGGTCCAATTTACGCTTTGTTAACGGCAAGTTTGGCTAAAACAAATTGGCTCGCCCCTACGGGGTCGGCTAAGGGGAGAAGTTTTAACTCACTGAAATGAATGAGTTTTCGTCTTCAGTTAGGCCCCATTAAATGGAATTTAATGCCGGAATTTTGGCATTAAGTTGGCTCTGAGAAGTCCGTTAAATATAATCCCAGTTTCCGGGTTAACCATGGCCGCGCCTAAGTCTGCGTCGGACGCACCCCTAGTCCTATAATTTTCGTAGCAATATCAATCGCTTATCCGATTAACTTCCCGGCAAGGCGCTTTCTATTACAGTTCTCACACGTCAAAATCCGTGACGCAAACGCAAGCGGAAAGCTGATCCAAGCATGGTGTGAGGTCCAGTGTGCATAAAGAAAAGCGTACCGGGGCGCGCGTCCGATTGAGCCCACGACGCTTCAGACCTAATTCGGGCGCGCATATGAGCGGCGCCAATTGTCCAATGCTTTCGATGTTTCTTCCCAACCTTCTGTGGCTGAGGAAACCTTCCGGACTGATGATGACTTGAGCTTGCCGCCACGATAACATGCCCCCGCTCAGGAGCAGGTTCAATGCAAGGAAAATCCATACTCTTAATTATTGGCGGAGGCATTGCCGCCTATAAGTGCCTCGATTTCATCCGGCGCGCCAAGGAACGTGGCGCAAAAGTTCGTTGCATCCTCACCCGCTCCGCTCAGCATTTCGTAACGCCGCTTTCGGCGGCGGTTTTGTCGGAGGAGCCCGCTTTCACGGAACTGTTCGATCTCAAGAACGAGACGGAGATCGGCCACATCCGGCTTTCCCGCGAAGCAGATCTGATCGTCATTGCTCCCGCCACCGCGGACTTTCTCGCCAAGATGGCGCATGGCCTCGCCGACGATCTCGCCAGCACGGTGCTTCTCGCCGCCGACAAGCCGGTGCTCGCCGCGCCCGCCATGAACTGGCGCATGTGGGAGCACCCCGCCACGCGCCGGAATTTAAGCCAGCTCAAGGCGGACGGCATCTATTTCGTGGGGCCGAACGAAGGGCCGATGGCGTGCGGCGAGACCGGCTTCGGGCGCATGGCGGAAGTGGACGAGATCCTGGCCGCGGCTGAGCGCGTTCTTGAAGGCGAGTGCGCGAAACCGCTGGCTGGCCGCAGTATGCTCGTCACCGCCGGTCCGACCTTCGAGCCGATCGACCCGGTCCGCTTCATCGGCAACCGGTCCAGCGGCAAGCAGGGATACGCCATCGCGGTTGTGGCCGCACGCCTTGGCGCGCGCGTGACGCTGATCGCCGGTCCAAATGCTCTCCCCGACCCGCGCGGCGTGGTCACGGTTCATGTCGAAACGGCGCAGAAGATGCTGGAAGCGGCGGAAGCGGCGCTGCCCGCCGATATTGCGGTCTTTAGCGCCGCCGTCGCGGACTGGCGCGCTGCATCCGTTCAGGCGGAGAAGATCAAGAAAAGCGAAAGCGCCCCGCAACTCCGCCTTATCGAGAACCCGGACATCCTGAGAACCATCGCGAAGCGCTCCACGAACAGGCCGCGCCTCGTCATCGGCTTCGCAGCTGAGACAGGCAACATCATTGCTCAGGCCGTCAAGAAGCTCGAAAGCAAGGGCTGCGACTGGATAGTCGCCAACGATGTGTCGCAGGGCGGCGTCTTCGGCCGCAACAGGAACGCCGTGCATGTGATCACGCCTTCGCGGGTGCAGAGCTGGCCGGAAATGTCGAAGGAAGAGGTTGCGGACCGGCTGGTGCGAGCGGCAAGCGATTGGCTGGTCCAGCGAAACGGCGACGCTGGTTCGCCCCAGCGATGACAACCATGCGCTATATTGTCCTGCCTCACGGGGAAGGGCTGCCCGCTCCGCACTACCGCAGCGAGCAAGCCGCAGGGCTCGATCTTTCGGCGGCCCTGCCAGACGGCGAACCATTAACACTTTCTCCAGGTGCGCGCGCTCTTATTCCAACTGGAATATCCATTGAAATTCCTGACGGTTTTGAAGCGCAGGTTCGTCCGCGTTCGGGGCTTGCACTAAAGTATGGGGTCACTGTTCTTAACTCTCCTGGCACCATCGACGCCGATTATCGGGGCGAGATCCAGGTTCTGCTTATCAACCTAGGCAACGAATCAGTTATCATAAGTCGTGGTGACAGAATTGCGCAGCTTGTGATCGCCCCTATATTAGTGGTAAACTTGAAACGTGCAGAAGCGCTGGCCACTACCGGGCGTGGCAAAGGGGGGTTCGGCTCGACAGGGGCTTCCTAGCGCGATCGTGCACATAACCATCCCTCATGGGACCTATGCATCCCAAGGGGTATGAAAGTTGCACACAAAAAGCCATTTACAGTCGTGACTAGTAAGGCCAAGCCAATTGGCCTCGAACATCCAGAGGAGGTTCTCATGCCTGAATCTCATATCTGGGGAGGAACCATTAGGAAAGTGTGGCTGTCGGAAAGCGACAAGTTCCGCGACCACCTTCTAAGGCTTGACCGAGACAGCCGCCGATTGCGATTCGGAATGGCTGTGAGCGATGCCTTTATCAAGGACTACGCATCCCGTCTCAACGAGATGAGATGTATTACTTACGGGTTCTTTGTCGGCAATGAGCTGCGAGCTGCCGCCGAAATGCGTCAGATCGGAGATTCCTGGTCAACGGATGCCGAAGGGGCATTCTCCGTTGAGCACGAGCATCAGAACCGGGGAATCGGGACAGAACTGCTTGGCCGGATCATTCGCGCGGCGCGCAATCGCGGCGTCGCCCGACTTTATATGAACTGTCTTGCCGAGAACCATAAAATGCAGCGTCTTTGCCGCAAATACGAGGCAGAGCTGGTTTTCGATCATGGTGAAGTCGTCGGGCGTGTGATCCCGTCGCTTCCGACATACATCTCTCTTTGGGAAGAAGCCATCGACGACTCGAGCGGCTTCGTCATGGCGGTCCTCGATCTGCCAGTCCCGGAGCCGGTGGCTTAAGACGGCATCGCCCCTCCAAAGGGAGGGGCGATTTTGCTTTTTTTGCTAATTCTTGGTCTTGTCGACCAGGGCGCGTTCAGCAATCCACGGCATCATCGCGCGAAGCCGCCTGCCCGTCTCCTCGATGGGGTGGGTGTCGCATCGCGCGCGCATCGCCTTGAAGCTCGTCTGGTTGACCTTGTTCTCGAGCATCCAGTCACGGGTGAACTTGCCGCTCTGGATGTCCCCTAAAACGGCCTTCATGGCTTCCTTGGCGCGGCCGTCGACGACCCGGGGGCCGCTAACATACTCGCCATACTCGGCGGTGTTCGAGACCGAGTAATTCATGTTTGCGATGCCGCCTTCATAGATCAGGTCTACGATCAGCTTCACTTCATGGACGCACTCGAAATAGGCCATCTCAGGCGCATATCCGGCCTCGACCAGCGTCTCGTAGCCCGCGCGCATCAACTCGACCAGGCCGCCACACAAAACGCTCTGCTCGCCAAAAAGGTCGGTCTCGCATTCCTCCTTGAAGGAAGTCTCGATGATGCCGGCGCGCCCGCCGCCGATGGCGCTTGCGTAGGAGAGGCAAAGCTCATGGGCGTTGCCGCTCGCGTTCTTGGCGACGGCGATGAGGCAGGGGACGCCCGCGCCCTTCAGATACTCGCCGCGCACCGTGTGTCCTGGCCCTTTCGGCGCCACCATGCCGACATCGAGATCGCCGCGCGGCTCTATGAGATTGAAATGAATGTTCAATCCATGGGCGAAGAACAAGGCGGCGCCATCGCGAAGGTTATTGTGAAGGTGATCGCGGTAGATATCGGCCTGCAACTCGTCCGGGGTCAGCATCATGACCACGTCGGCCCATTTCGCCGCCTCGGCCACCTCCATGACGCGGATTTTCTGGGCTTCGGCTTTCTTGGCGGAGTTCGAGCCCTTGCGAAGCGCGACGGCGACCTCGGCAACGCCGGAATCACGCAAGTTCAGCGTGTGTGCGTGCCCCTGGCTGCCATAGCCGACGATGGCGACCTTCTTGCCCTTGATGAGATTGATGTCGGCATCGCGATCGTAATAAACGCGCATGGAGATTCCCTTCTTCAGAGTTTCTGGGGTAGACAATCAGGGCGCGGCGTTTGGTGCTGATGCGTTTGATGACGCGAAACGCTCTGAAATTCGCAATCCGGCTTAAGCAGCTAAGCCCGCAAGGTCAACGGAATTACGGGTGACTGGCGGGGCTGTTTTGCAAGCCCCGCGCGTTGATGGCTCCCAGCCGTTGAAAGACGATGCACCCAAAAACCGGACCTGCGGCAACGATCACATCGCGTCCGGCCCGCGGGCGATGGCTGCGACGCCTGTTCGCGCCACTTCTACGAGCCCGAGTGGCTTCATGAGTGCGATAAAGTTATCGATTTTTGAGATACGGCCCGTAATCTCGAAGACGAAATGATCGGTGGTCGCGTCCACGACCGAAGCACGAAACGCTTCTGCAAGCCGGAGGCTTTCTACGCGCTTCTCGCCCTTGCCTGCCACCTTCACAAGCGCAAGTTCGCGCTCGATCGGGTCGCCCTTTACCGTCAGGTCGGTCACTCCGTGAACCGGCACGAGCCGGCCGAGCTGGCTTTTGATCTGATCGATGATCTCCACCGACCCTGTCGTGACGATCGTGATACGCGACTCGTTCGCCTCGTGACTGACTTCGCTCACGGTGAGACTGTCGATGTTGTATCCGCGCCCTGCGAACAAGCCGATGACGCGCGCCAGAACGCCCGCCTCATTGTCAACCAGCACCGCAATCGTATGTCTTTCGATCCGCGTATATGGATCCCCCGACGGCATCGCCGAACCCCACTCGATCTTGTTCATAGCATTCACCTTTAGCTTCGATCGCCGCCGTGGCGACGATCGCGCAAACGGTCCGTCAAACCATCATCTTGCCAGCGTCGGAGACCTCGAACGAGATATCGTCGTTCGCCGACTCGTCGCCGAAGATCATATTATTGTGCGCTTCGCCCGACGGGATCATCGGGAAGCAGTTGGCCAGCTTGTGAATCCGGCAGTCGAGGATCACCGGTTTCGGCGTCTCGATCATCTGGATGATGAGATCGTCAAGCTCTTCGGGCTTCTCCGCGCGCAGGCCTACGCCGTGGAAGGCCTCCGCGAGCTTCACAAAGTCCGGCAGCGCCTCCGCGTACGAATGGGAATAGCGCCCGCCGTGCAGCAATTCCTGCCATTGGCGCACCATGCCCATATATTCATTGTTCAAGATGAAAATCTTGATGGGCAGATCGTACTGCGCCGCCGTCGACAACTCCTGTACCGTCATCATGGTGGAGGACTCGCCTGCGATGTCGACGACAAGGCTCTCGGGATGGGCGACCTGCACGCCCACGGCGGCGGGAATGCCGTAACCCATAGTGCCAAGGCCCCCGCTCGTCATCCAGCGGTTCGGCTCCTCGAACTTATAGTATTGCGCCGCCCACATCTGATGCTGGCCGACCTCGGTCGTGATGTAGGTGTCGCGATTTTTCGTCAGCTCGTACAAACGCTGAATCGCGTATTGCGGCATGATCACGTCTTCGCGATTCTTGTATTTCAGGCAATCCTTCTCACGCCATGTGTTGATCTGAGACCACCACGCTTTGATCGCCTTCTTGTCGACCTGCGGCGACCGCGCACGCCACACACGAAGCATTTCTTCGAGCACGTAGCCGCAATCGCCTATGATCGGGATATCGGCCCGCACGTTTTTAGAAATCTGCGAGGGGTCGATGTCGATATGGATCTTCTTTGATCCGGGCGAGAAGGCGTTCAACCGGCCCGTGATGCGGTCGTCGAAACGCGCGCCGACGCAGATCATCACATCGCAGCCATGCATGGCGAGGTTGGCCTCGTAGGTGCCGTGCATGCCGAGCATCCCGAGAAACTGCTTCGACGACGCGGGATAGGCGCCAAGCCCCATCAGCGTTGACGTGATCGGAAACCCGGTCAGATCCACGAACTCGCGCAGGAGCCGCGAGGCGTTCGGCCCCGCATTGATGACGCCGCCACCCGTGTAGAAAACCGGGCGCTTGGCGTTCGCGATCAGATCGACAGCCTCTCGGATGGCCTGGGGATTGCCCTTCACCTGCGGGCGATACGTCCTGTGAACGACCTTGCTGGGGGCGACATAGTTCCCCTTTCCGAACTGGACGTCTTTCGGAATGTCGATAACAACCGGCCCAGGACGACCGTTCTGAGCGACGAAAAACGCTTCGTGCATAATGCGCGCGAGATCGTTCACGTCCTTCACGAGGTAATTGTGCTTCGTGCAGGGCCGCGTAATGCCGACTGTGTCGCATTCCTGGAAGGCGTCGGAGCCAATCAGCGCTGTCGAAACCTGCCCCGTGATGCAGACGACCGGGATCGAATCCATCAGCGCATCCGCGAGACCTGTCACCGCATTCGTAGCGCCGGGGCCGGAGGTGACGAGAACCACGCCGACCTTGCCGCTGGACCGCGCATAACCTTCCGCCGCGTGAACTGCGCCCTGCTCGTGGCGCACGAGGAAGTGCTTGACGCTCGTCTGCTTGAAAATCTCGTCGTAGATCGGAAGAACAGCGCCGCCGGGATATCCGAAAATGTGCTCAACGCCCTGATCGGCGAGGGCTTGAAGGACGATCTCGGCGCCTGTCATCGCGCGTGCCATGGCGAACTCCAAAGAAATCGCGGCCCCCGTGGCCGCGTCACCAGTGGCGCTTCGGTACGCCCTTAAGGCGAGCGGGTCAAGACTTTATGAAGAAATATTGTCGCATCCCGTTTTGTTCTTTCCGTTTCTTTCTCATAATGCGCTATCCACGTTTTAAAATTGCTATTTATCCAAGTTATCTGTCGCTTGGCATAATTGCGCGTGCTTGTCTTGGCGCGCTCGGCCGCCGCCTCGAGGACAATCTCGCCGCGCGTATATGCAAGAAGCGGCGGCAGTCCTACGGCGCGCATGGCGGGCAGCGAAGGATCGAGGCCGAGCGCCGCAATCGCGCGCGCTTCATCAATCGCTCCTTCCGCGATCATGGCGTCGAAGCGCGCATCGCTGCGGCGGTAAAGCTCGGCGCGGTCCACGGTCATCACGAGAGGGAAGGCGTTGGCGAGCGGCAGAAGCGGCGGCTGTTTTGTCGCCTGCCATTCAGCAAGCGGCCGCCCAGTGGCTTCAATTACTTCGAGCGCGCGGACGATGCGCTGCGGATCGCTTGGGCGAAGGCGTGCGGCGGTCTGCGGGTCGCGGCGCACAAGCTCGGCGTACAGTTCCTGTGGCGTCTCGGATTGCGCGAGAAGCCGGTAGCGGGCGCGGATCTCCTCCGGGATGTCGGGAATATCGGACAGCCCTTCCGTCAGCGCCTTGAAATAAAGTCCCGTCCCGCCGACGATGACCGGCAGCCTCCTTTGTCCATTCGCCTCGGCGAGCGCCGCCTTGACATCGGTGAGCCAAAGCGCCGCGGAATAAGGCTCGCGCGCAGGCCGGACCCCATAAAGCCGGTGCGGCGCGATTGCCTCGTCGGCGTGCGCCGGCCGGTTCGTGATGATGCGAAGCTCGGCATAAACCTGCATCGAGTCAGCGTTGATAACGACGCCGCCGAACTCGCGCGCCAGTTCAAGCGCAAGCGCCGACTTGCCGCTCGCCGTCGGCCCGCAGATCAGCACTGCTTTTGTGTCGCTACCCACCTCATCCATCCAAGCTTCGCCTTCGCCGCCGCTTACCCGCGCATGTTTATTTAAGCATTGCGGGCCTCGATACGCTTTTCTCCATGCACATTGGACCTCACTTCTTTGGCTTCCCGCTTGCGTTTGCGTCACGGATTTTCTTTGAGTGAGGATCTTATGAGAAAGCGCCTTGCAGAGAAGTTAATGTATAAGTTGTTGATATTACTGATAAAAGTCAGGAACGGACGACGTCCCGGCGCACGCGGGTTGCCGGCTTCGGCGCGGTCATGGTTAACACGGGAAACTGGGATTATATTTAACGGACTTTTCAGAGCCAACTTAATGCCAAAATTCGGGCATTAAATTCTATTTAATGCCCCTTGCCTAAGACGGAAACGCGTTCCTTTTCAATGGGTTCGACCGCGCCTCCTTAGCCGGCCCTTAGGCGCGAGCCGCCTCGTTTTGAGACAAAATTAACGTTTAAAAAGCGTTAATTGGACCAGAAATAAATCGGGCGCGCTCCCGTTAACCAGTTTCAGTTTAACACTTCGCGCTGCGAACGAACCGTTAACCCCGAGGCATAGGGCGGGCGCCGTCTGAGACGGCAGCCGCCGGATGGGCGAGAAGCGCTCCTGCATTCAATCGGAACGCGGGCGCGCGGTTCCGAATTTTGCGTACGCCGCGCTATTTTTTTGACACCGCAATCACTGGGAGGAGGGCCGCGTGCTCATCTTCGACGACGCCTATGAACACGAGGCCTGGACCAGGACGGACAAGACGCGCGTCATTTTTTTGGTCGACTTGTCAGGCCGCTTCACTTGCCCGCCAACGTCTTGAATGGATTATCCTGAACGTGGCCTTGTTCAACAGGCCTCCGCCCTAACGGGGCATGCGAAAGGCTGACGTTATTTCGCGTGAAGGCGTGCAAACTCACGGAAGGCGTCAAGCGTCTCGGCGCTGACATGATGTTCGATTCCTTCCGCGTCGCGCCGGGCGTTGTCCGGGCTCACGCCCAGCGCAAGCAGAAACGCTTCAACCACGCGATGGCGCTCGCGGGCCTCGGCCGCCAGTCGCTGGCCCAGGGGCGTCAGGAACACGCCGCGATAGGGCTGCTGCATGACGAGTCCGTCCTCCGTCAGCCGCTTCAGCATTTTCGCGACCGTCGGCTGAGCGACGCCCAGGCGTTCAGCAATGTCAACCTGCCTCGCTTCGCCACGCGCGGAGAGCAAATCGTCAATCAACTCGACATAGTCCTCCACCAGTTCCAGCCGCCGAGCCTGCCGGTTTTGCCGGAAACTTTCCGACTGGATGTCGGCGGAGATCAGGGTGTCCGATTCGGTTCGTCTATGTCCTGCCATGGTGCAACGCCGTGTCCTGGGGACTCGCAGAGCTTAGCAGATCGCGAGCCCGTCCTCATCGAATCTTTAGGACGATCAACTTTAACGTGAGCCCCTTGATTAGCGTATGCCACGTATTATAGCATTGGCTATAGAATCTTTTGACAAAGATCAAGATGGCATACGAAGCAACCAGTCACGTGAATATGGCGCCCACATTCAACAGCCGCACAGCTGTGGCTCTGCGCGAAGCGGTTGCGGGACGCCGCAGCCGAATCGCGAGCGCCTGGCTGTTTGCTGGACCGGCTGTCGTTGCCTCAATCGCCTACATCGATCCGGGCAATTTTGCTACCAACATCCAGGCTGGATCAAGATATGGCTATGCGCTGCTTTGGGTGGTGCTGGCTGCGAACCTGGTCGCCATGCTGTTTCAGGCGCTCTCCGCCAAGCTCGGCATTGTGACTGGACGCAACCTGGCCGAGCTGTCGCGGGCGTATTTTCCACAGCCTATCCCCATCCTGATGTGGATAGCGAGCGAGATCGCAGCCATGGCGACCGATCTGGCGGAGTTCCTTGGCGGGTCTATCGGCTTCTCCCTGCTTTTCGGGATATCGATGTTGTCGGGCATGGCCATCACGGCGATTGTCACCTACGCGATCTTGATGTTTGGCGGAGCGCGATTCCGGAGGATCGAACTGTCTATTGGCGCCTTCGTCGCGATCATCGGCATCTGCTACGTGATCGAGGTGCTTATCGTGCCCGTGGATTGGGGCGCTGCCGGCGTTGGTTTGATCACGCCGCAGATCGCCGACAGCGACGCGCTTATGCTTGCGGTCGGCATCGTCGGCGCGACCGTCATGCCTCACGCCATCTATCTGCATTCCGGGCTGACCCAGTCGCGCACGATGTTGTTCTCGGACGAGGAGCGCGCACGAGTTCATCCGGTTCTCCAACCGCGAGGTGGTTTTCGCGCTCTGCGTGGCGGGTGGCATCAACTTGGCGATGGTCATTATGGCTGCCGCCGCCTTCAATTCAGGCCATCCCGATGTGGCCGAAATTGAAACAGCCTATCATACGCTGACGCCGCTGCTCGGCGGCGGCGCGGCGGCGGCCTTTCTCGTTTCCCTTATCGCATCGGGAATCTCCAGTTCCGTTGTGGGAACCATGGGCGGGCAGATGATCTTCCAGGGCTTTTTCCGCAGGTCTATCCCGATCTGGATGCGCAGACTCGTAACCATGGCGCCGGCGTTCGTGGTGGTCGCGATGGGCGTCGGCGCAACCAAAGCGCTGGTGGTGAGCCAGGTGATCCTCAGCCTGGCGCTCCCTGTCCCGATGATCGCGCTTGTGATCCTTTCCGGCGACAAGCTGATCATGGGGCGCTTCGCCAATACGCGGCTGACGCGGATTATGGCGACGGCAAGCGCAAGCCTCATCCTGCTCCTGAACGCCGTGCTCCTCTATGAGACATTTTTCGGAGCTTAAGTTTGGGAGCCCTTTGCCAAAAAAGCTTGACGAATGCGGATGCTCCGCTTGTATAGAGGCCTCGCATGCGCGTGTAGCTCAGCGGTAGAGCATCTGGTTTACACCCAGAGGGTCGGGAGTTCGAAACTCTCCGCGCGCACCATAAGAATCAAAGACTTAAGCTGGTTCGTCAAAATCATCACCCTCGTAAAATCGTCACTGTGTCGTCACCGTGGAGATATTGCAATGCTGGAGGACGCTCCTGAGAAGCCGGACTTTGCCCGCCTGGGGTGAGCGCGGGGCAAGTCGGGAGTCCTCTGGCGAGGCTTGGTTCAATCGGCTGCCAGTGAATTGGTCAAGCCCGGGCGCTCGGCGGTCATATCGCCGTCGATTGCCTACTTGAACAGCACGAGATCCGAAGCAACGTCTTATGGTCGGGTCCGCTCGGGCAGCTTTTTGCCTCGAACCGCGACTTCAGTAGTGCGCATCAGTATCTTCCTGCCCTCGATCCCGAGTACAGGACAATCCACAGGCAGGATTGCACCGCCACTGATGCTAACGCCCTCAGAGAGTTTTCAAGGCATGCCCTGGCTGGTAAGCAGTTTCCGGACGGGCTCATCGCGGAGAGCATCTCAGGGGACTGAAACATCGTGAAACAAGGTAAGCCAACGGCTGCAACCGGCTCTCGCTTCATCGATCAACTGCGAAAGCTGCACGGCGAACTTCACGCCGCCGGCAAGAAGGCGATGGAGTGCGTAGTTCCGGCGAAGATACAGGCCAAGGCCGCGGATTTTCTTCACGGATTGCGGGACGCCTCCGACATGCCTTTGCGCGCCATGGACGCTGCAGGCTATGCGATCGACACGCTTCTTTTTACGCCGTCCATGAGCGGGCACACCGCGATCGACCGCGCCATCCGCACCGGCAAAGTTGCCGGCGCAGAGATGGAAGCGGCGAATCTCCTGCGCCAGGCATCCTTTCGGCTTCTTGAAATCACCGAAGACCGCGGCGGC
Source organism: uncultured Alphaproteobacteria bacterium (assembly GCA_963764115.1). Taxonomy (GTDB): domain Bacteria; phylum Pseudomonadota; class Alphaproteobacteria; order Rhizobiales; family Rhodomicrobiaceae; genus Rhodomicrobium. Next base: position 3,055 of record CAVXRT010000040.1, on the reverse strand, counting down.
GGGCTGCTCGCCGCTACCGATCTTGTCAGCAACGAAAAGCTGACGCTCTTCGATCCGGAATCGCCAATGGCGCGTGGCGGCCGGTGGGCGCGGCGCACCTGTCTTTACCAGGACGTGCACGTGACCGTTGGACCGGTGACGCCGCTCGACGATGACATGCTGGCCGTGGCGGCTCCCTTCATGGACAAAGGGCGCGGCTTGAAAAAGCCACTCCGCTGCGCCGAGGCGCTCTACGAACACTTTATCCGGCATTGCAACCTCTTGGACGGCGTGAACCTCGATTTCTTGAACGAGGACGAAGATGAGTTTCCCTTCGACGCTTCGGATGGCCCGCTTCACGCCCTGGCGGAGGAATGGGCCGAGGAGAGCCAGCTTCCAGAGCCAGACGCCGATGTCTTGCAACAGATCCGGTCCGAGGCTTACGAGGACCCCGTGCTGGAGATGCACAACGCCAGCTACCACGCGCATCAAATGGGGAAGGCGCGCCTCGCGGCAGCCTACGACCGCATTCTTTCCCTTCAACTTGAAACCGTCCACCGGCGGGCGAGCGCAGGAATCCGCACGTCGTGTGAAACCCTGGACAGCCTCGCCGGGAAGCTGAAGGAAGGTGGAACTCCGGCGGATGCCATCGCGCATTTCGAGGAAATGTGCCGCCGCGCGAAGCTCGCCGGGAGCGCCAAGACAAACAAGGGCAATCGCGAGGAACTGGACAAGGTTTTGTCCCGCATTCAGGCGCTGCGCGGCAAAACCGTGGAACAGGGCTGCACCGAGGCGGAAGCCCTGCTGGCCGCGAGCAAGGTCGCCGAACTGCTTGACCAGTACGGTTTGACGCTCAGCGAGATCGACATGAAGGCGCAAAGCTGCGCGGGCGAAGGCATTGAGACCAACCGCCGCCGCCGATCGCCCCTGGACGAATGCGCGGGCGCGATCGCCGGTTTCTGCGATTGCCGCATCTTGGTACGAAATGACGCCTCAGGGGCATATCCGGCATATTTTTTTCGGCCTGCCCGCGGACGTCGCCGGCGCGCGCTATCTCTACGAGAAGATCGAGGAGGCGTTCGAAACCGAAACGGCTGAATTCAAGCGAAGCGAGCTTTATGACCAGCACCCGTCCGCCAAGCGCCGCGGCGCCACGACGTCGTTTCAAGCAGGCCTCGGTCACGGCATCTGCGCCAAGCTCGACAGGCGCAAGGCGGAACGCTCTGCGGCCTTCCGCGCCAGCGGAGGCCGGGATCTGGTGCCCGTCAAACGGGATGTGATCGAGGACGAGCTCGCTGCTATGGGCATGCGGCTTAAAGCTGTTCAGACCGGCCGGAAGAACCTCCTGGCCAAGGCCTACAAGAAGGGCCGCGTTACCGGCGAAAACCTGGAGTGGGAGGAAAAGCTCGCCCAGGCATGAGACGTCTACGGGCACACGCTCATAACGAGACTTTCCGTACTCCCCACCAGCAGGTGAGCTTTATTGCACGCGCCATCAAACCAACGAAAAGGCCGTTAGTTAGCGGTCCAAGCGGATTTAAAAACATTGTTATATCGGGACGGCCGGTTTCGGATCTATAAGCAGGAGACGTCGGGAACGGTGGCGAATTAGCGCTCTGGGCCATAACCCGTCATTCACCTATACCGCTCTAGGAGATCGGGCCATGCCCAAGGTCCTCGGACGGGCGGCCTTTAGTGGCCGCCCCATTGGGCAGGTCAAAACGGCGCCGTGTTCTGGTTTGAAGACGATCCGATGATCCGATTTTCTGTCAAAGCGCATTTGAAGGAAGCTCCGGCGGTATCGTGCCGGAGAGATTTTTGTTGTCAGGCCTTTGAAAGATCAGCCAGCTTAGTCTTAAGCGTATCAATAGCGGGCTTAGCCTCCCCGCTCAAGTAGTTAATCTCTTTCATGATCCTGTCGAGAAGCTTGTTCAACTCGGACATCCTGGCCGAGACGGCGTCCGAAACCGATTTTCTTGCTTCGGCGGAAAGCTGCTCGGCAGCGGATTTCAGCTGGGCCAAGCGGTTGGAAACATCCCGGATCTCACTCACAGCGGCCTGTGCGGAAGCCGGGTCGCTGACTTTTGGAAGCGCCACCCGAAGCCGCTCGATATTGGTCTCGATGTCGTTTTCAAGCGTTGCCGCGGTGACCGGAGCCGTTTCCTTGGCTGTTGACGCGGCGCCAATCTGGGCTGTCTCCTTGGCTGGAGCCTGCTGCGCTACGGTCGTTGTGCTTTGATTGATCTCTTGAGCCGTCTTGGTTTCCTCGGGCTTCTGCAGGAAATAAACTGCGGCGGCGACAATGAGGAGGGCCGGAAACAGCCATCGGGCCCTGTCCTGCCTCACCGACTTTCCTGCCGAGGCGCTTTCGGAACTTGGGGTGGCCCCGCCCGTGTCTTGGCGAACCGGAGGACGGGGCTCAATATCCGGCACAAAGCCAGCTGGCATCGCTCTCTCAATATCGCTTTTCTGGCCGGCAAGTAGTTTAGCAAGACCAAAGTTGTTCAGATTGTGCCTTGCCTGTTCACGCTTCAGAAAGCCCAAAACAACCGGCACGAGAAAGCTGAGGAGCTTTTTTGCCGATCCCAGGTCAAAACCGGCATATCTCGCGACCATGGAGCTCAGTGTTTCAAGGGCGCTGCCTCCAAGAACGGAAGAGCCGATATTCCAGCCGGATCCGAGCACGTTCTTGCTTGAGTCCAGCATGCCTTTCACGACGTCTCCGCTGCTACCCGCCAGTTTATCGACTTGCGATATTGCCCTACTGAGCTTTTGAACGCCGTCGTAACCGGACGCCGTATCTGCGAGCCGAGCCAGAATGCCGGGAATGGCCGCGGTTATCCCTTTTTGTGCTACCGGCTGCTCCAAGCCGAGGCTCGACGCCAATTTTCCCATAACCTCCGGGGAGAGGGATTGCATAATCACCGAGACAAGATTTGTCGCCATCAGGAAGCCTCTTTAATTTTTACGCAAATAAGAAGACCCGTAAGTAATCAACAGCGCGTAGATATTCGTCCAAGGCGCGGCCTTAAGGAGAAGATGTTGTTGAGCCCTTGACTTCGCAACGCTTTTCCCT
>CAVXRT010000039.1:0-27753 GCA_963764115.1 uncultured Alphaproteobacteria bacterium | reverse complement strand
CGCAGTATCGCTTGTGCTACGAATGCATAGCCTCCCGTACCTCCCGCAGCCAGGGGGCTAGAAGGTTTAAGACCCATTGTCACCAAACACCAACGATAAGGCTGGATTGCTCTATCCTCTATCGCGGAAATCATGCCCGCCAATGCCTCATTGAGTTACCGGTAAGCCCTTATGTGCTCTTCACCGCCGCCCATGATGCGAGATGGGCGAACATTTGTGCAGCAAGACCGCCGCAGGAAATAATGGCACGAGCGCACTTGCCGACACATTCGGATGACTTTGAATCCCTATTTAGGATTCGAACCCGCGGTGTAAATTTGCGTTAGCCAATTCGCAAAATGCCCCCTATAAAACAGTGCGGCCAAAATCGAAATGTTAACCAATGTAAGTCACTGATTTTATTCACCTAGTTCACTCCCACCCATCCGGCACGGAAATCGGCAAGCAATTGGGGCGCTGGAGAAGATCAATCATCGGCAAGGCGAGCTTAGCGCACCGTCCGTCTTGAGGTGCGTCATGCCTTCGACCGGCTCCCAGCCCAATCAATTTCGAACTGCGTTCCCAGCAGGGGGCGCTTTGCACCACACCCTGGTCATCGAAAGAATGAACGCCGCCATTGCTAAATCGCTGGCCTTCAGCTCGATCTGCCTCTCATTAGCCGCCTTGAAAACGACGACGACGTCTTCGCATCCTTGTACGCGATTGTATTGGCATCGAGTTCAAAACGAGCGGCCAAGGCGCCGGAAGCGAGAGCAAAGAAATAAGAGCAATGCGATTGCAGTTCGGTCATTTCGACCTCTCGCGAGTTGGTAAAAGAGCCCATTCTTCAAATCAACCAACTCAGCTATTCAATTCGTATCCCCGCCATTATCCATGGCTTCTCCCACAGGCACGCGCCCGCCACTACAACATTATTACGACATGTCGCCTCACACCATTGCAACCGATTGACGTACAACAAGCTTTTTTCGCTATCGGTCCAATCCATCATAGGCGCCACGCAGAAGCGCCAGGGGCTGAATTCGTGGTTTTTTTTCCTATCCATGCGTTACTTACCGGATATTCTCCGCCTATAATCAGTGCCCGTTTGCGTCCTATTTGTTGCGGTTTTCGCCCATTTCTGGCATCAATTACGTCGCGCCAGCTGAGCGAGATCCTCGACAGCGCCGCTAAAAATATCCCCACCAAGCCGCTGCTATCGTCGCAGCGATTCAACACCGAATTGGCCAGCGCCAAAAACCGCCACATCAACTCCAGCGCCTCAGTGGCGTCGATTTTCGCCACCTGTTCGGCGATGGTGCGTTGCTGCAACTCAAGGTCAGCCCTCAGCTCCTTGATTTTTGGCCACTCAACAAACGAACGCGCCTTGGCGATGGCGTTCAGGCGTTTTGTCACTTCTCGCGCCACATTGGCGGAGCCGCTCGCGGCAGCGAGTTCCATGCGTAGCCGCCGTTGGATAGACGCGTCGCTTGCGCCAAGCTCCATCAGCACTTCAGCCAGGCGCTCGGCCCCGAGACCGGCGAGGTTTTTCGCGTTGAGCGCGGTCTTGGCGTATGACGCTTTAACGGACAACATCGTAGTACCGGTTCGCGTTGCGACAGGTCGAAGCGCGGCGTTACCACAAGACGAAATTGCGCGCCACTGCCGCAGCGACAGTTCGCATTGCGAACCCGATCGCTTCACAGACTTTGGCAAGGCGAGGACGAAACCAGGCACGTGTCCGGACATCGGCCCGTTTCCAAGAGTGCCCACTCTTAAGCGGTGAGCCGACCGGGCATTTCGCAGCGCCACGTCCGCTTAATCGGGGTAACTGTTCCACAAACCAATTTTTCCCGCGCCGTGTCTCGCGATGTGCTATTCGACCTGACCACGAGGAGCGTACGAGACCCGGGGCGTTGGCTTGAGGGGACGCGATCAGTCAAAAAATTTTTATAAGCTATCGAAGAGACGATGCGAGCGCAGAGGCACGCAGTAAATATAAGCGATTGCGAACTACCTTCGGTAAGGATCAGCCGTTCATTGATGTTGATACTATCGAGAAAGGTCGTGATTTCAGAGAGGCTCTCGACAAGAATCTCGACGCTTGTCGCGTCCTCGTCGCGGTAATTGGGCCCAATGGGACTGCAAATCCGCGTACCCCGGTTCGATTCCGGACGTGGCCTCCACCATTTATCTGAAAAACCAAAGCTTTTCCATCCTCGCCGTCCTGCTGAAGCGGAGGAGTCCGCGTTAGCCGGGTTACGTCTCGGGATACCGAGTTCCACGGTCGTTCCGCGCACTCCGCTGCAGCTTGGCGAGGCTGTGGCATGGAATCCTCATGTATCCCGTCTTCGCGGATTGGGGGGAAGTCTCTGTCTCCAAGGGCTGCGCGCGGTGAGGCCCGGCACCAAGGCATGTAGTCGACGTTGCAAGGACGTACAAGCAATAAGCCAGGTACGAGATGAAGATATGCGCCTCGATCCTGCGCCAAAAGGGTCAAGCGGCCTTTCGGCGCGCCAACCGGGCATTGCACCGTCGGATCGCTCTGGCGCAACTCCGCCAGAACCTCTTCGGTTGGGATGCCGCGGTCACCCAGACGCGCCGCGCCTTGCCATACTGCGCTTCGATCTTGCAGCCTAACCAGTAAATCCAACACCGTTAGGTTGAGCAGCGCTTCAAAAGGGCTAGGCAACACCGCTCAATTTGGCAGCAATCCGTCCATAGTGCCTAATAATTCGCCTGCAGGCAAGGTATAACAAGGGGCTCTTTGGGTTGAAGAATTTTCAGGGAAGGGCTCTTACCCTTCGGGGCGAGGTACATGTTTCCAGCCCCCTCCAAGCGCTTGGAACAGAAGAACTGTGTCGGAAAAGCGTAAGGCTCTTGCCTGGGCCGTGCCCGACGTTGCTTGCGCGTATTGCTGCTGAGCCGTCAGCACCTGAAGCACGTTGACTTGGCCTTCCCCGAGAAGCTTCCGCGTCATTTCAAGATTGAGCTGCGCAGCCTTCTCGCCGCGCTCAGCGGCCAGGAAGAGGCGGCGGTCCGCCTCGATCGCCTGAAGCACGTCGGCAATGTTCTGGAACGCGTTTATGACGGCGCTGCGATATAAGGCGGCTGCGCGATCGAGGCCTGCTTCCGCGGCCTTTTGCTTCTGGTACGCCGTCATACCGTCAAAAAGCGTCGCCGCCATATTTCCTGCGAGCGACCAGAACATCAGAGGCGAAGACAAGCTTACAAGCTTGGCGATGGACGCCGCATTCGCTCCGGCGTTGCCGGTTAGGGCGAACTGTGGAAGCCGGTTAGCAATGGCAACGCCAATATCGGCTGTCGCCGCGTGCATATTCGCCTCAGCGGCGCGAATATCAGGCCTGTTCCGAACGATTTTGGACGGCAGGTTCAGCGGAAGATCCCTCGGAAGCTGAAAACACGAGAAGTCAAAACTCTCAGGCAGCCCCTCGCCTGCGAAATGCCCCGTGAGAGCAATCATGAGGTCGCGGTTGGCCCGGAACTGCTTCGACAAGGTTTGCAATTGCTGCTCGAACTGCGCGAGCGCCGCCTCCTGAGTGGCGACATCGGTGCGTCTTGCCTCATTCACATCAAGCTGCTTCTTGAGAAGCTCAAGCACCTCGCGTCCGACGGTGATGCTGACTTGAGCTGATTTCGATCTGCCTACGAAGCGATGCATCCTGAATGGCGGCAAGCGCAATTTTCGAGGTCAGCGTTAGATAGGCGGCTTCAAGCTCGAAATTCTGAGATCGGCTTGCGCCGACAGCGATTCCACCTGCCGTCTGGTGAGCCCGAACACGTCCGGCGTGAAAGAGACGGAAAGCTGCCCTGTCGACAGAGAATACGGCGACGTGCTGCTTCCCGAAAGCGCGGCCTGCGCTGCCGACTGCTGTTGTACCGACGGGCCTAGGCTGGCACCAATTTGCGGGAAAAAGGAGCCTCGCGCAGCTTCCGTGTTCGCATCGGCGATCCGCACCGCAGCCCGCGCCGCATCAAGGTCGGCGTTGCCCTCGATTACCCGCACTGTGATGGCATCGAGCGGCTGGCAATGAAACAGCTCATACCATCGCTGTGGGATCTCGAAATTCCGGACAAAGGTCTGGCTCCCTTGCCCACCGCTATTCGAACGCTCGAGGGGCTCGGGGGTGAGAGAGACCAAGGACGGCGGCGACGGCGTCTGATAGTCAGGCCCGACCGCGCAGCCCGTCAAGAACACAACTCCGGCCGCAGCCCCCATTATCCGCCGGTGCAAGAACCCCGTCTCCTCCCGGCATTGACCATGCCGGGGCCTGGGGCTACGCCAGAGGCGTAAAGGGTACCAACAAACCAAACTCATCTCCTAACCGGGCAAGCCGTCGAGTTTCTTGCGCGCGAAGCAGGGCGAAAGAAAGATCAAATTGTGTAGACTGATTCGTGGCAAAAGAATGGGAAATTTAAGGTAGGCTCGAGGGGTAGCCAGCAGGCCACAATGTCGTCTGATTTGTAAGCAGGCTTACCGGTGTGAATTCAGCTTGGCGGATACATGGCATGACCAAACCGCCGGGTAGCATCTGCCTGGAGTCAGCAAAGTATGGCAACGATGTTTACTGTCTTGGCGGCAGCTTGCAACTCGGCGGGCACGATTGGCCATCACAGCTTGGCACAGCAGATCCAATCCCCCCGCCTCATCTCCATGTGGGGTTGACGTGGCTTCGAACGGTTCTTCAAAGGTGAAGCTTACGCTAACCTCTCCTCCGGCACCCTGTCCAAAGAAGACGACGCCACCACTTCTGGGTGCGCCTCCCGGTGAGCCTTCAGATTTTGTGACGGCTGCCGTCGCTGGAGCCCGTCGCCGTATTGTCAGCGTGGCTGCCTTCAGCGGGGCGATCAATATCCTGACGCTGTCCGGCTCGATTTACATGCTCCAGGTCTATGACCGTGTGATCCCGAGCCGGAACTTTGCTACCCTCATCGGCCTGTCGGTGATCCTGATCGCAGCCTATCTGCTGCAAGGCTATCTCGATGCGGCACGCTCGCGCATGCTGGCCCGGATCGGGGCGCTGTTCGATGCGGAATTGCAAAAGCCGATCTACGCAGCACTGGCGAGCATGCCGCTGAAGGGCGCGCCCAGTGCAACTGTCATGCAGCCCTTGCGCGACCTTGAGATGATCCGCGCCTTTCTTTCCGGCATGGGCCCCACGGCTTTCCTAGACATGCCGTGGATCCCGATTTTCATGCTGGCCCTCTTCATCTTCCACCCGCTGATCGGGATTGCAGCCACTTTAGGAGCCGCGCTCATCATAGCGACGACGCTTCTTGCAGAGCGGCAGGCCAAGACGTATGCGCGCGGGGCCATGGAGCGCGGAGCTCAGCGGGCGGCGTTAGCGGAAGCAACGGTCCGCAATGCCGAGGCTATCCACGCCCTTGGCATGCACGGCCGCTTCTTGGCTGAGTGGCGCAGGCTGAATGAGGCGTACATCGCAGAAATGATGCGAATGCGCGATGTCGAAGCCAGCATCGCGGCATTTGCCAAGATCCTACGTTACATCCTGCAATCCGCGATTTTGGGCATAGGCGCTGCCCTCGTCATCAGCGACCAGGCAAGTGCAGGCATCATGATCGCATCATCCATTATGATGGGCCGTGCATTGGCGCCAATCGAGATTGTGCTAGGGACCTGGAAGCAGCTGGTCGCGGCGCGGCAGGCAATCGCACGATTGAGGGACACGCTTAAGGCGAATGCGGCGCGGACTGCTCCCGCGGTTTCGCTTGGCCGTCCGGCCCAGCGGCTCACCGTGCAGAATCTTTCGGTCTCGCCGCCGGGGTCGCCGCGCCCCGTTACGCGGAATGTCTCGTTTGAGCTTCACGCCGGCATGGGCCTCGCACTGCTCGGCGCGAGCGGTTCCGGCAAGTCTTCGCTGGCCAGAGCCCTTGTTGGAATATGGCCCGCTGTACAGGGCGTTGTACGGCTCGACGGTGCGCCGCTTGACCAGTGGCAAAGCGACGCCCTCGGCCAACACATGGGCTACCTGCCGCAGGACGTAGCACTCTTGGATGGCACGGTGGCTGGCAACATCTCACGCTTCGAAAAGGGCGCGAATGACAGCCGGATTGTAGAAGCAGCTCAGATTGCGGGTGTCCATCAGCTCATTCTTTCGTTGCCCGAAGGCTACTCGACGCGGATCGGCGAACGGGGCATCCTCCTCTCTGGCGGCCAGCGGCAGCGCATCGGGCTCGCCCGCGCCCTGTATGGCAACCCGTTTCTCACTGTTCTTGACGAACCGAACGCCAATCTGGATGCGGAAGGAGAAGCGGCGCTGACCCGCGCTATTGCGATCATGCGGGCGCGCCGGTCCATCGTCATCGTCATCTCGCACCGCCCCAGCGCGCTATCCGCGCTCGATACAGCTCTGGTGCTGCATCAGGGCGACGTGCTGGCTTTCGGCCCCTGTGAAGAGGTGTTTGCGCGCCTGGCAGGGAGAGCACCGGGAGAGACGAGAGAGGGCCGCCGGGCATGAAGCCGCCACGGGCACCGAATGCGGGCGCAATTATCCCCAGGCAAAGCCGACCGGCAACCGCTGCGCCAGCGCAAGCACCGTCTGGAACAGTAACAAACTTGTCGGTCGGAGCCGCTGGGAGGAAGCCCCGCGCCAAACCGGCGACACGAAACGCGCCGTCGCTGGAGCGCCGCGCCCTCGTGCCAGCGCGCCGTCAACAACAGGCTGGTACAGATGCCGTCTTTGTCCCCGGCGAGTGCGATGAGCCGCTGAGGCACAATCTCGAACATCATCTAGGTGCTGAGCTGCGCCGTGGAGGGCGTGTTCTGGCCATCGCCGGCGCTATTGTGCTTGGCTGGGCAGGGCTTGTTCCGCTGTCCGGCGCTGTCATCCTGAGTGGCAGCCTTGTCGTCCACTCTGACGTGAAAAAGGTGCAGCATCCGTCTGGCGGCATCGTTGCCGCTATTGCGGTCCAGAACGGCAGTAGGGTCGAGGCCGGTCAAGAACTTGTGCGGTTGGATGAGACTTCGGCGCGAACCAATCTGCAGGTCATTGCTCGCCAGCTCGATGAGGTCCGGTTGCGGATCGCGCGTCTCATGGCCGAGCACGACGGTACGGAACCACTTTGGCCGGCTTCTACAACGGCCGAGTTAGACGCGGCGGAACGCAAGCGGCTTTTTGCCTCCGAGCGCGACTTCTTCGCAGCCCGCGCCAAGGCGCGGCGCAATGAGAAGGACCTCCTAGAAAGCCGCGTGAAGCAGCTGGAAAAACAAATTGCCGGGCTTGAAGCGCAATTGGAGTCCAACAACAAACAATTGGAGATCACTCGAGCAGAGCTGAAAGGCGTCGAGAACTTGCTCAAGGAAAAGCTCGTCACCATGGAACGCGCCACCTCGCTCCAAAGGGAGGCGGCGAGGCTTGATGGCATTGGCGGTCAGCTTGCCTCTCAGATCGCGGAAACGCGTAGCAGGGTAAACGAGGCGCAGCTGCAGTCTTTGCAGACCGAGCAGACCTACCGTTCTGAAGTTCTGCGCGACCTCAATGAGGCACAGTCGAAACAGGGCGAGCTGATCGAACGGCGGCTTGCAGCGGAAGATCAGTTGAAGCGCACAATTATTCGCGCACCGTCTGGCGGCACGATCAACGATCTTGCCGTTCACACAACGGGCGGCGTCGTGACGCCCGGTGAGGTGCTGATGACGGTTGTTCCGGAGGGAGATGCACTGGAGGTTGATGCGCGCTTGAGCCCTGAAAAGATCGACCAGGTAAGAACCGGACAGAATGCGCGCATCCGGCTTTCGGCTTTTGATGCCGGCAGAACGCCGGAAATCAACGGCACCGTGGACTTCGTTTCGCCGGATCTTGTCCGCGACCTGCAAACAGGCAACAAATATTATACTGTGAGAATTTCGTTGCGGCAGGAAGATATCCGGCGCCTCGCTGATACGCAACTCGTGCCGGGCATGCCGGCCGAGGCATTCCTTCAGACCGGAAGCCGCACGATGCTGAGCTACCTCTTCAAGCCCGTGACGGACCAATTCGAGCGCATGTTCCGCGAGCGCTGATTGAAGCCGTGCGGCGATATCGCATTCGCTGTCGTTAGCGGGCTTATGAAACGGGTGCCGGGCTTGGATCACTCGTCTTTCCAAAGGCAGGGGGGGCAAAGGGTGCTCGCTTTGCTCGCATCACTTCTGGCGACAAGCCCTTGGCCCCGCCTGCCTTACCCCACCGATCGCTCTGCCATGCCGCTGTGACCGCTTGTTGCATTTCGGAGTTGAAACGGCGAAAGCGGAGCGCTGAGGATATCATAAGCGTCTTTCCCACCTCCCGGCTCAGAGTTTCCTTATCGGGGATGCGCCGGTCGAGGCACTGCATGGTCGCAAATCGCGGCTCGGGTTCGCGCAGCTGGGCTCGAAGGACTTGAACGACATCCCGCTTTCCGGGCGGCTGGCTAAGGATAGCTCGTATTGAGACCTTCGAGGGATTGATTTGCGTAGTCAGAATGAATTTTTTAGTTCGATACGTCGCAATACATTGCCGAGACGACCTTCGACGCTTTCATGGCCGCCTCAAGTGCATTAGCTAAGACTTAACCTGGCAGGTGGCGTTATGGGAGCAACGAGTTGCAACGCAGCCAAAGCACGGTGCGGAGCGGTCGGGTGGCTCAAGCGCCGTGCTTTGGCGTCTTCAGGAACACGACGTCATGACCAAAGATCAGAAAGTCATTCGCGCCAAGGTCGGCTTATTGGAGCGGGGACAGCTTATCGCTTCAAGGAGCTGTACAAGAAAGGCGGCGAGATCGCGCTGACCGAAATCTCGCGGCAGAAGCCGGTGCTCAAGAACCGCGTCGCAGAAGAGATCGAGAGCGCCATCGTGGCGCTCGCCATCGACCAGCCGGCTTTCGGGCAAAGTGCGCATCGCCAATGAGTTGAGGAAGCGCGGGCTCACCGTGTCGCCAGCGGGCGTCCGCTGCGTTTGGCAACGCCACGATTTGGAGACGATGAAAAGAAGCCTATGGCGAGTTCGAAAGCGAGCATCCTGGCTATTGCGGCGTCGCATTTCACTTGGCGCGGGCTGGACCCAGAACGGGCACGCAAGGCAGTTCGCGCCTACTTCCAAGACCCAAGGGTGAAGTATGCCGCATAGAGACTTCACAGGGGTGCGTGTCGCCTTCGACTATGGCGGAAGCGTTCTCCCCGGAGAGAAGGAACACGGTATGTGGCAACCAAAAAGGATGAAAGACTGGATTGCCGAGCGCACGGACCGCATCGAAGTCTTCTATCTGCCTAGCTATGCGCCGGAACTGAACCCGGACGAGCGCCTGAACGCCGATATGAAGCATGCTATCGGAGCGAAGGTCCCCCTTGAGGGCGAAGCCAAAACTGAAAGCTGCCGCCCAAGACACTTTCTATGTGGGCAATATAAAGGGCGTGGGACGCATCTATCAGCAAACCCTCGTCGATACCTATTCAAGAGTCGCCTTCGCTATCGCGTTGGGGGTCTCCACCGAGAGTAACTTGGGCAACCCTATCGCGCGCTGATGTCCCGGGGTTCGGTCTCAAATCCGCTCGGGCGGTAAGAAAACGTGGATTGTGCAATACCGTATCGGCAAGATGCAGCGTCGCTTCAGCCCGCCGCCTCTGCTCTACAGCCTGATCCCACTTCGCAAATACCACACCAAGAAAACTCCAGAAATACCAGTTGACCGACAAGTAATAATATACGTTATCCGAATACATTGCACACAAATTCGCCAGTATAATTGAGATTACAAGAAAACTTCCTTTGCGGTCAACTTCTCTACCTATCCATGCCCTCCACAAAACGCTCAAGTTCATGAAAAGAAAGCAAAAAAATCCGGCGTATCCATTTTCATAGATTGATTGAATAAAACCGCTATGCGCATCCGTCCCGCCCTCCGCCAGCGGCAGCGGGAAAAATTTGACGGAGTTCCCGCGAAATGAAGACAGGCCCTTGCCCAATAATGGTGTGTCCTCTGCATCTTTCAAAGCAGAATCCCACATGAGTTCCCGCCATGCATAAGAATTAAGTGTATCGGCGTCGCTTTGCATTTGACCGGTGTACTCACTCCCCTGACTGAGATCGTGGATCCGCTCCTGCACGCTTGGGATTAGGAGAAGAAACGGTATGAACAGCAAGCCGGCGAGGTATCGGCGGTCAACCCACCCCGCATAGGTCATGAGGATTACAATGCTACCGGCCCACGCCGCCCGCGTTTGCGTCAGGATTAGCAGGGCGAGTAGTACCCCAACAACGGGCATTGCGAACGAACCGCTCCATCGCTGAAAACCGATCAATGACGAAGACCGAACGAAGAGAATGCATCCGATGATATTTACTAAATAGAAGGCAAAAACATTTGCGTGTTCAAAAGTGGACGTCACTCTGTTGTCAGACGGAAGGAAGAAAAAATACTCAAAGATACCATAAACAATCGGAAATATTGAGGACCAAATAATTGCTTTAAGCAGCCAAGCGCTATCTCTGTAGACCAGCCTTAAAGCGTAAGGAATAATAAAAAAGGACACGTACGTAAGGAAGGAAATGTAGAGCCGGATCGCCGCAATCCTATCTGGGGTCCAGGAAATCGAGATCAGAGTTACAAGGAGGAAGGGAGCCCACACAAAAATGGCGAACAGGTTTACCTTCCTTGTGACAACCATATAGCAGGCGACCGCTATCACGATCACGTTCAAAACGGCGCCAAGTGTTAGCTCAATTCCGCCCACATTCATGCGGGTAAACTCGAACAGCAGATCGCAACTGGATCGCGTTAAAAGTAGGAGATAGGCAAGATAATCCATGAGATTGGGGAAAATTGCATCGCACAGCCACTGCCCGAAAGGTACCACAGAAAATAGAGGCCGGCAGCAAAATTAGCGGCGTGGATGGCCAACTGGGCCGCAAACTGTATCGCTAAGCGCGCCTACCGATACTGAAGAGTGTTTGTTCGCTTGGTATTGAGGCCCGGTTCGGGCCGTAGAGCCGGTCGAGTTCTCCAGAAGAGCGATCAAATCGACGGTGCACCTCCGGCCAACGCCCTAATTTTCACCCTTTGGGGTGGGTTCCTATTGAAATGTGGGGCAGATTGACGGTCAGGCTACACCAAATGAGATGCTGCATCGGGGGTTGGGGGTGGTGGCACGAAGTTCCTTGCGCGAAGCCTAAGTAACATCTCCCGGCAGGTCACGGAAAAAGCTCAGAGAGCTCGTTTTAGGCCATGTGTGGACGGCCCCGCGTTGGCAAGGATTTTCTGAAGCTTCTTCACAGCGCTGGTCGGAGCGGCCATGTGTCCGGCCTGTTAATGCTGCCTTATCCTGTGCCGCTGGCCATAATGCCATTCGCGCGTCTCAGGTCCCGATCGAAAACTCACACTCAAAGTGCTTCGGCCTAAGTGGATTTTCCTGAGCCGGCGGTTTCGACCGGCTTTGTGCATTCACTCCTGTCCGCCCTTCCCAACCTCAGAGGCGCTTCTGTCGCGCCTGTTCCTATGCTGCTAACGCGCTTGCAACGGTGGGTTCGCGATAGCGTTCGTATGCGGGCCGTTTTATTGGCCAGCGCAACTGCCGCCACCTTTGTCGAGCGCCGCTGCATCAACTGAATAAGCCACGGCCTGCGTGTTCCATGCCGCTCTGCATAGCGGATCACCGCCATGGACCCCACCACAAGCATCTGCCTGAGATAGCGATTTCCCGCTTTTGAGATACTGCCAACCCGTTCTTTTCCCCGGCTGGAGTTCTGTTTGGGGACCAGGCCAATCCAGGCGGCGAGGTCGCACCCTGTCTTGAAGGCTGCTGGATCGGAGATCGTGGCAGTCAGCGCACTGGCAAGGAGTGGACCGACGCCTGGAACATCCATCAGCCGACGGCCGAGCTCTATTGCTCGCGCGCTGGCGCGAACGCGCCGGTCGTTTTCAAGGATTTGCTGTTTCACCACGGCGAGCTCCGCCGCCAGCATTTGCAAACAAAGGCGGGCATCGGCGGGCACACGCGCATCGTCCTCATCTGCAACGATGGCAAGAAGCTGATCAAGCCCGCGACGCCCGATGGGTGCGACAATGCCGAACTCGGAGAGATGGGCGCGGATCGAATTGGAAAGCTGGGTGCGCTGGCGGTTGAGCATCAGCCTCACTCGGTGCGGCATCATCACGCTTTGCTGTTCCGGCGTCTTGACCGGCACAAAGCGCATCGTGGGCAGCGTCACCGCTTCGTAGATCGCCTCGGCATCCGCCGCGTCGTTCTTCCCGCGCTTCACGTAGGGCTTCACATATTGAGCCGGCACCAAGCGGACTTCGTGCCCGCGCGCCATGAGCTCTCGCGCCCAGTAATGCGAGCTGCTGCAGGCCTCGATCCCGACAAGACAGGACGCCAGCTTCTCAAAAAACGTCAAAACACGCCGGCGCGTCAGGCGCTGCCGGATGACCACTTGCCCTGCGGTATCCACCCCGTGCACTTGAAAGACTGACTTCGCGATATCGAGACCTATTGTTGCGACTGATGTCATGGTGCCCTCCCTCCAGGCTTCCCGCCGAACCTAAAGCAGTTCGGGGTGGAGAGCCGTCCACGACATAAACAGACTCAGCAGCGTCGAAAACCTTGTTAGATTTGCACGCCGGCTAGCTGCCCCTGCTCTTTTTCTCTATCAAAGGCTTATTCTGTACGATCAGGCTTATTCTGTACGATCAGAACTCTTGAGAGCGGTTCCAAGTCCCACTGTTGCGGCACCTGTGGGAAAATAGGCCGCAACGGCTTTAGTGCTGCCAACGGTAGAAAAATGTCCACAAAAACATGGAGGCGAACCCCGAGACTCTTCAGCTTGGCTATAATATTCGGCAAGTGCTCAACTTGCCCGGTGGACATTGGTCCAGCGTGCGTTGAGTACAACCGTATCGATGTTCTCTTCGCGGATCAGGGGTGGGACGCGAACGTTGGAGAGTGAGCACCCCACGTTGTGAAGGAAAAATAATCCAAGATCGGGGATCGGGGGGCAACCGGCGAAGGTGCACTGCAAAACGTCGGCATTGATCCGCTCGGCGTTGTTTAGAATGCCAGGCATGTATTGAGCCGCGAAAAAGTCGCGTCAGACCAAGATTCTTCCGTATTCGCTTGAAGCAGAAATTAGCTACACTAAATTTATTGCGTATCGTATCGAATACTATGCCGTTTGAGATCACGAAACCCGATATAACAAAAAAGATGTCGACGCCTGCACCCCCCTGAAAGTCCTCCAAGATTGAAATGATACAGAAGCACGGCTGAAACGGCTACCGCGCAATGCTTTTTTTGCTGCTGGCTTTTGAATTAATCCTGAGAGGGCAAACGCGGGCGGCGTGGGCCGTATACTTCAACAACGGGCTTAATGGCGCGGGGCTCTCATGAAACACCGCAGGGACATAGACGGCGCGGATCACCTTCTCGTCTGCACCTACGGTTGAAAGATAGTAGCCTCTGGCCCAGAACTTGTGGCCACCGAAATTTTGCTTCTTGCCGGCTATGTTCTGTGCCACC
The DNA here is from genome assembly GCA_963764115.1 of uncultured Alphaproteobacteria bacterium. Classification (GTDB taxonomy): domain Bacteria; phylum Pseudomonadota; class Alphaproteobacteria; order Rhizobiales; family Rhodomicrobiaceae; genus Rhodomicrobium. The sequence goes on along the minus strand of CAVXRT010000039.1, from coordinate 14,267 downwards.
CAGATCGAGCTCTTGCCTTTCAAGAACCCCACAACGCTTGCCACCGCAAGCTTCGGGGGGATACTGTGATTTAGATGATCCGTGACTTGCGTCATGTTGATCTCCAGATCGCGCGTCGAGCGGTCGAACACTTTCGGGAGATCTTCTTTAAATGTAAAACTCAGGGTTCCTCCGCCATAGCCGGAGGCTTAGCATCTGGGATAGTCAGCAAGGCTTTCAAGATCAACCTTGTTAAAAACCACACCCAGCAGGTTGCTCCTAACTATCTGAGCTTCATTGAGCGCTTGCCGAACAACTTGTGTTGGGGTTCCGCCCCACTCGATCACAAACAAATATAAATCTACGAACTCACCAGTAGCAACTACATCGATGTTAAAACAGAGAGGAGGAAGGTCAAGAAGTATATAATCGAAACTGTTGCGTAGATCCTCGAACAAGACTTGGAATTTAGCCATTGCGAAAGTTTCGTTAGATTGAGTTGGGCAGGCCCGTTTGCCCGCCGCCATAAATGCAAACCCCGCATCGTGCTGCTTTATAGCTGTTTGCGTCGATACCTGGCTCATTATAACTTCTCTCACCCCAACGGCGGCTTGCTCTCCAAAAACTTTTGTTAGTTTCCCCGCTCGAAGGTCACAGTCTACCAGAATTACACGGCTGCCGGATTGCGCTAACATGCAAGCCAGATAGGCTATGATGGTTGACTTGCCCTCATTTGGGAGGGCGGACGTCACACCGATGATTTGACTTGCTGAATGAGCTTGGCCTAAGCTCAAGCCGATTCTTTGTATTGCCTCCGAGAACCGAGAAGAAAATTGCTCCGGAGAAATCGGTGCAGCATTAGCGAGGGACGCAACATAGTCTCTCTGTGAGGATAAACTAGGTGAGTTGCTATATCCGAGTGTAAGTCTTAACAACGACTTAGCTGCCTGAAAAAGAGAAGTTACACCTATCTTTCTGGAAAGATGGAGATTTGATGTCCGCGAGGCTTGCTCGCTGGGATTGGCACCCAATCTTGGGATCATGGTGATGCAGGGCACGCCAAGAAGCGCCTCAATTTGCTCACGTGATCTGCATGTGCGATCGGTCATGTCTCTGAATAAGCCGATTGCGAACCCCAATAGGACACCAGCCAACGCAGCCCCGCCAATCACCAAAGATGCCTTCGGGGAACTCCGCCATAGAGGAGGTAAAGCGAGGGAAATAATCCTGGCACCGCTTGTCGGCATGGATTGCTGCTGCAACAGCTCTATGTCACGCTGAAAGAAGCTGGCGTTGTCATCATATGTTGTGCGCTGGTTTTTAGCTGTATTCTCAAGCTCTCTTAGTTTAGTCTGATATTCTTTCTCACCTTGCAGAATGGATTCTTTTTTGCTTAGCTCTTCCTCAATAGCCTGCTCTTTTGTTTTAGCAATTTCATGATTGTTCTTGTAACTTGTCGCGATACGCTTAAGCTCTTCTTTTATCGATGTCCGCAACTGCTCAATTTGTTTTCGAACGCTAACTTCAGCCGGGTGGTCGTTACCAGCTGCTGAAGTCATCTCTGCTTCTTGTTTCACGAGTTCAAGGTAGCGGCTTCGCAGCTTAGCCAATTCATGGCTCGCCTCCAAGATGCTTTGATCAACCGCGGATGTGCTGAAGTCACTGCGCAAGATGGAGTCGATTCGGGCTAGCATTGCGTCGGCGTTAGCCACCTCTGCCTGTATCGCAGCACGTCTTAATCTAAGTTCGCTTAACTGTTGGGCAATCACCTCTACAGGCAACACATGCGAAGATTTGAAGCGTTCGACGTCTACCTCCGCAGCGGAAGCCTGCCTTTTCAATTCAGCCAACCGATTGTGCAGCCACGCAATCGCCCTTTGTGCCGCTTCATACTTGGCTTGGAGACGATCTTGGATAAATGAATTGGAAATGGCGTTTGCCACCTCCGCTGCCCGGTTCGGGTCTCGCGCCGTGAAGAGCACCTCTATAATGTGCGTCTTTCCCACGCGCTTCACCTGAAGCGCCCTTTCGAGCTTCTCCAGCAAGCTCGATAACTCCGCCTGTTCCCCTTGAGCCTGCGGTCCACCCAGTAGCCAAAGTAGCCAACCCTTATCAGAAAACTCCGGATCCTCTCTAAGTTTAAGCTGTTCCACAACGGGAAGCAGCACGCTTAACGACCGAAAAACTTCGACTTGGCTATCAACTTCCGTCGGATCCTCGGGACCCGGGCCTACTGCCTGCTGTTGAGGTGGGTTGATCTCCTGTCGAGATAGATCGGCGTAGATGACAGCTGTCGCCTTATAACGATTAGGCGTCAAGAGAGTATAAAGCGCGCCAAGTGTAACTAGAACCAAGACCGAGGATATGATGACACGCCGATGCCGACGCACAAATTTTATGGATAAACCAATTGAGTCAGCCAACGTAATATCGTTGTGAGGAGCTTGCCCTCTATAATCATTAGACTTTGTTTCTAACATGAATAATCTCGCTCGGTCTAGCGTTGGCATCGACGTATTGTGAAGGTATTATTTTTGCCAATCGTATTTGTGCCAACCTCACTCCACATGAAGAATGCGTCAACAACTCACGCAGCAACTGCTGTGCGCCCTTTGTGAAAGGGCGCCTGTGAGCCGAACTCATACTGGAAATGTGACTTGCGGGAGTATATCACTCGCCAACGACCTCCTGGTTGGCGTCATCAGCTCCTATTGTGACCTCGATAACATCGGCGGGATGAAGTTCGAAATCTTCGTCAGCGGACAGACGTTCGCGACCCTTGGGTCCTTTTCTAATGGCAACGATTTTGGGGGTTTGAAATGTGTTATTCGCGGATTGCGAAGGCGTCGTGGATATAGCCCTCAGCTTTTCACGCAGGCTATTTATTTTGGACCGAAGCTCGATCTGCTTAATAGCTCCATCCTTCTGCTCATCGAGCAGTCTGATCTTCCGCTGGCTTTCGAGCCGAGCCAACTTGTTCTGATATTCCTCCTTCCGCGTTCCTGCCACATCCAATCGATTATTTATCTCCAGCGTTGTATTCAAACTCGTGTAGGCTGAGTGCCGAGTCTCTGAGATGACGCGCTTGGACGCATACCCCTTTGCGTGGAGGCCACGCAGGTCTTCCAATTCAGCTGCATCGGCTACGGCACTAACGCTTTCCTGCTTCAGCCGCTTATTCAGCTCCTCAATGACTTCGACAACTTGCTTTATGGATCGCTCAATGGATTTCTTCTCTTCTATAAATTCAGCGCGGTGTGTCTTGAAGAGCTCATTCTCCGTGCGAATGAGATCCGTTAATGTTGCCGCGGGTACTTGCACATCAGCAGTGCGCGGAACATCCATAGTCTCAAGGTTGGCCAACTCCGCTTTAACTCTGGCCCCGCGAAGTTCTACGCCCGCCAATTGAGCCATGGCGGCACTGATGTCGCTCTTCACCTCGGACGCCAATAAAAATGAATTCTTAGAGCCTACGTGCAACATGTCATAGCCACCCGCCATCGCTACGGCTTGTCGCGTGGTCATGGCAGGGTTGAAGGCATATTGCCCGGGCTTTGCAACGTCGCCCATTACATAAACCGGCCGGTATTCCACGATAGAGGCTGCCACATCCTCTGGCTCAATCGCAATCGGAAGAGTCCTTCCGTCTGTCGAGCGCTGACGAATTGTTTTTCCAGCGAGCGCTGCCCTGATCCTGCTGTTTAGCTCGGAAGCGAGTGAGCCACCAATAGAGATGGTTCCCAGCTGCGGAAGATTAACGGTTCCGTCTTGCTGGACAACAGCCCGGTGATGAAAATCGACCAAGCCTCCGATCGAAACTTCAACGACTTCGCCGGCTTGGATAAGGTAATCAGCGGAGGCCGGTGAGGCGCAAAACAAGATCGCGAGCACCATAGCCGCGAGCCTAGAAAAGCAATTGCAGCCGACACCGCGTTTGATAATGTTCATTTACAACGCACTCCCAAGAACCTCGCCATTATTATTTGGAACAGGAGGCACGAGGGTACCATTGCGAAATTGGGAGGACGAAGGGGCATCGGTGGTATATACTTATGATCAAGCACCGTCGAGCTAATGAGTCCAAAAATAACCGCTACGGTTTTTGCCTTGGGCGGGATCACCCAATACTCCTTCAGGTGCGGTTTTGCGCCCGCCAACCGTGTTGAAGTGCGCGGTTTCCGCAATTTTGCGCTCGATGGCATGCTCAGCCAGCAGCCGGATGGTCCGGTGCGCGTAGCCTTCCGGCGGCTCGAGCAAGCGAGCGCGATCAGCTGGGCTTGACGCTGGCCGTCGAAAATCGGCGCGACTGGCGGGGTTTTGCGCTGCTTGCGTGTGGGCACTGCATCGAGCCCTTGCATCACGAACGTCTCGCGCACGCGCGACACCATGCTGACATTGGTATCGAGCGCCTCGCAAATTCTCTCATCCGCCCAGCCCCCGCCAGCCTCGCCCTGATCGGCCCTCAGCAGAATGCGCGCCTTCAACACGGTCTTGGCCGCGGTCTTGTTTTTCGAGATCAGCCCAGTAAGTTGCACCCGTTCCTCGCCGCTCAGCTTGACGACGAATTTCTCGTTGACCATCGCCTGTCCCTTGCCGGTTTTCCCCTGCAAGGCTGGAATCAGCGTTCGCAAGCAAATGCGACAAATTATTTTAAGTGATACAGACTACTGGAGCATCGTGCGTTTAATCGGACGCATATCCTGCGGCGTTAAAGAAATTCCAGCATTCTTCGGGCTCGAAGAGGCTGCAGATATCACCGATCGCCTTTAGGAGGGCGTCGTAGCTTCTGGCCTGAGCGGCGCGCATGTGGGCTTTGAGTTTGGAGAAAGCCATTTCGATCGGGTTCAGATCGGGGCTGTAGGGGGGCAGGAACAGGAACCATGCGCCCCTCGCCTTGAGACATTCGGCGGCCGTTTCGCTTTTGTGGCTGGCGAGATTATCGAGAAGAACCACGTCGCCCTCATCGAGGGTGGGCGCAAGTTGGATTTCGACATAGACGTTGAAGGCGGCGCGGGTCATGGGCCCATCGAGCACCCACGGGGCGGTCAGGCCACAAAGCCGCAAACCTGCGATGAACGTCTGCGTTCCCCATCGGCCAAACGGCGCCATGGCCCGGAGCCTTTCCCCGCAAAGTGCGGGGCCGCGCAGCCGGGTCATTTTCGTGTTGCTCGAAGTTTCATCAACAAAGACAAGGCGATGCGGCGTCATTCGCATAAAAGGCAAGCGGCGCGAGATCCAAAACGTTCGCGCCTCTTTCACGTCAGCGCGTTCTTGCTCCGCCGCGAGCAGCGTTTTTTTATAACATTACAGTTGCATTTGAGCGATCTCTCTGAATCATGTACCTAAGCGATTCGGAGGGAGCACAGTGGCCGGGGCATCGATTTAAGCAACGCTTGACCTTTGGGCGTCGTCCTTGCGGGATGTGAAGGCGAGGATGCGCCCGTTGTTTACGCAGGAGCGGGTTGCGGCTTCGGCGGGGGCGCTCTTGGACGGCCTGCTTGGCAATGGGCAGCGCAAGACGGGCTGGATGCGGGCGGAGGCGGCGGGTGATCCTGGCCCGTGGCGACAGCAGGCCATTCTAGGCCGCGGCCGGTGGGAAGCCGACGACCTGCGCGATACCGTGCGGGACTATGCGCTTGAGACGCTCGCCGACGACGACGCGGTTCTGGTCTTCGATGAAACCGGATTCTTGAAGCAGGGCAAGGCTTCGTGTGGCGTTGGGCGGCAATATACCGGCTCGGCGGGCAAGATCACGAACTGCCAGATCGGCGTCTTCGCCTGTTATGTCTCGCGGCATGGCCATGCCTTCATCGACCGGGCGCTTTATTTGCCAAAGGCATGGACAGATGATGCGGCGCGCATGAAGGCGGCCCATGTCCCGGAGAAAACGGCTTTCGCAACCAAGCCAGCTCTCGCCATCGCCATGATCGAGCGCGCCATCGCGGCGGCGCCTCTCGCCTGGGTCGCCGCCGATAGCGTCTATGGCGTTGGCGCAGTTGAAGGGGTGCTGCGCCGGGCCGGCAAGGGCTATGTGCTTGGCGTCGCTTCCAATCACAGCGTCACCTCCTGGGGCAAGGCCAAGCCCATCGCAGGCCGGCGGAAAGCGTCGCGCAGAGCTTGGCGCTTTCGGACTGGAAACGGCTGTCGGCGGGCGATGGCGCCAAGGGACCGCGCCTTTATGACTGGGCTTATGTGGAACTGGCCGATCTCGACGCCAGCGAATACGATGCCAGCCGCTCCGGTCTTTGGACGCGTGGCCTTCTGATCCGCCGCACCATCGCAGATCACGACCTGGCCTTCTTCTCCACCTGGGCTCCGGCGGGAACCTCCATCGACAAACTGGTCCGCGTGGAAGGCTGCCGCTGGGCCATCGAGGACAGCTTCGAGACGACGAAAAACGAGCTTGGCCTTGATCATAACGAGACCCGCTCCTGGCATGGATGGAACCGCCATGTCTCGCTTGTCATGCTGGCCTTCGCCATGATGGCGACGATCCGGCATCGGGCCAATGCGATGCCAGCACAGCAAACGATACCCAGATCTTTGTGACCCGCCGCTTATCCGCTGGTCCCTTCAGGAAATTCGCCGCATAGCCATAAGGCTCGCGCAACGACGTATCGAACCGGCGCACATCATCGCCTGGTCCCTTTGGCGAAGGGCCCATCAGGCCGCCGCCCAAAAGGCGCATTTTAAGATGAAATTGCAACTGTAATGCTAAGTAAATCCTGCCCTGCAAAGCAGCCGCGACAGGGTAGCCGGACTCGCCTTCACGCCCCGCTCGGCCTCCAGCACAGCCGCGAGTTCCGGCATGGTGATGTCGGGCCGCTTCTCGACTTGCCCAATCAGAAAATCGCGATGGTTCGCCAATTTGCCGCCCCCCGCAGGTCGGCCCTGTTTCGCTGGCTCATCCCGTCTTTTCCCGGCGGCGGCACAGCTTCACGGCGAAGCTTGGCGACACGCTGAAATGGCTGGCCGCCTGACGGCGTGAGCCGCCAGACCTAACAAATTGAGAGACACGCTCACGCAGATCCAAGGAGTAGCTCTTGCCCATGACCCACCCCCAATCAGGGGGAATCACAGTTCGAGCCTTATGGGAATCCTTTCGATTCCAGTTTCAAGTCCGATGCCCTAGGTCGGGACGGGACCTGGACTTGATGTCGTAACTATGCCACAATTCCTTCTTCAAAGTCTTCGGTTTTGGAAAACAGCCTTCTCGCGTTCCATTCCGCTCGTTTAACGTGTAGTTTGGCCACAATTTGTTCTTCGGAACTCTACTCAAGGGCTGTAGAAAGACGTTGCATTACGCTCTTAATGAAGATCACAATGCAACACACACGGAAGCCATGTATCGTAGTTGCGTGACTACCGCGAGATCCTGTGGAGCGCCATGAAATGATCACTACTATTTTCGATTTCCGCCGGAATGTTCCGATTTATTGACGTTGCATAAACAGGGAAAACGGAAACACTTCAGACAACGGAATGTTCTGAAGGGCGGAGATGAACTCATGGTTTCATTGCAAGACGCACCATTCTCGGCGTCATCGACCTGGAATGAGCAAATTTCAAGTGGGGCAACCTATACCCCCCTCAATTGGCCGGCATCGACCGGCTACAACTACAGTGTGAATTGGGACAGCTATTCGCCTTCTGTGTATGTGGCCCAGTCCACGGACCCGCTTGTGACTGTCTCGTATCCGGCTGGCTGGGGGTATCCCGGAGGGACGGTCAGTGTCCACATGCCGGCGGCGGCGACGGGCGCGGCTGGAACCGATGGCGAGCTCGTCGTGATCGACGGCAATACCGTCTACAACTTCTGGCAGTTCAATCGCACCGGTGCAACATCGGCAACGGCCCAGAGTATGGGTGAGGATAACATCGCTACCGGCAGTGGCTGGGGTTCCCAATCTCCCTTTCTAAGCGCGGGAACAACGGCCGCCGGCTCCAGCGAGCTCGCGGGTCTCCTTGTTCAGGCGCAAACGGACACTGGCAGCATCACTCACGCATTGGAACTTGCCGTTAATTCGACCCTCGTCAAGTCTGGCGCTGTCGGCCAAGCGATCTCTAGCGATGGCAGTTCCTCGACGGGAATTGTTCAGGAAGGGGAGCTTCTCGGCGTTCCGCCGGGTACTCAGATGCCGGCGGGCCTGTCCCCACTCGGGCAGGAGGTTTTCACGGCTCTGCAGAAGTATGGGGCCTATGTCGTAGACACCGCCGGAGGCGACACCGTGCTCCGAGCCCAAGCGAACGGCTATAACGCATCGACAATCACTGCGCTCGACAGTGACGTCGCTAAAATCTTGCCGCTGTTGGAGAGCGTGCAGGGGACCAAGAGCAGTGCCAGCACCGGTACTACGGGCTCGACGTCCGGTTCCTCTTCAGGTAGCGGTTCCAATGCCGGAAGCACAGGCACATCGACGTCTGGTTCAACCAGTGGGAGCAGCACCGGTGGCACCGGCGGTGGAGCCTCCACTGGCACTTCATCCGGCTCCTCTTCAGGTAGCGGTTCCAATGCCGGAAGCACAGGCACATCGACGTCTGGTTCAACCGGTGGGAGCAGCACCGGTGGCACCGGCGGTGGAGCCTCCACTGGCACTTCATCCGGCTCCTCTTCAGGTAGCGGTTCCAATGCCGGAAGCACAGGCACATCGACGTCTGGTTCAACCGGTGGGAGCAGCACCGGTGGCACCGGCGGTGGAGCCTCCACTGGCACTTCATCCGGCTCCTCGCATCAAGGCACACACTACAATCCTACCTCGTCGGATGCGAGCACCTGGGATGCTCACACCTGGCCGCACAACTCCACCCCGACGGGCAGCCAGCTCGCTTGGAACTCGTCATCGAATACAGCCACCGCTCAAACCTTGTCGAACACTGCCACCTCAATGAGCGTTCAGCACGTCTCGAACTCCGCATCGAATGCGGGCACGTCGAGCGCTCAAACCCTATCGAACACTTTCACACCAACGGGCGTTCAGCAGGCTTTGAATTCCTCATCGAATGCTTCGGGCACTTACAGCTCGTCGCATCACTACCAGGATCAGGCAGTTACCTCCTCAACCTTGCAAGTTGATGATTTGCAAAGCCATGTGAATCTCATCCACCACGACTTCCTCGTGATGTAGCGAGGATTAGCATTAATCAGCGCACGCTTTTGATTGGAGAAGCGGCAGTCTCAAATCGCCGCTTCATTTCACGTCTGCAGCAGGGCTGCTTCGGTTAACAGCTGGCGCTACGGCTCGGTTCGGCGTGGGGCGGAGCATTCGCCAGTTTACGGCGACAAGGGCCCGGCCGGGGCCGGGAATTGAGTTTTCGCTTTTGAATGTCCCCTTCGGGGATCTAAAATCCCTCGCCTTCAGGCGAAGGGAAGGTTATTGCTCGTCGCAAATGCGACGAGCAAGCGATGCGAAGTTACCGGCTCAGCAGTCATAGCAAGTACGATCTCAAGGTTCATCTTATTTGGATAGCTATAGACCAGGCCCGTGAATGTCTTGAAGACCGGTTTGGGCGCAGCTCATTAGAAGACTCAAAAAGCATGTCGCATAGAGACTTTAAAGGGCCGGATCAATAATACCAACGGCCCTAAGTATTGACCTGCGCCCAGTCGCGGCTAGCGATTGAGCGGCATTATAGAGTTCCATGCGTTGCAGCATGCATCGACGATGCCCTCGTAAGCTTCCCAGATTTGATGGCTTAGGGCGTTGCCTCGAAGTTATTCCCAGATGTTTTCGGCCGGGTTCAGTTCTGGCGCATAAGGGGGCAATTTCAGCAGAACGATATTCTCTGGAACGATCAGCTTTGGCGAGCGATGCCATCCGGCCCCATCCACTATGAGCACGGCGATTGCTCCCGCAGTGACGCATTTGCCGATTTCAGCGAGATGACGGCAGCATCCCAGCCGCGGAGCAGATCCCGCATTGCCTGATGGTCCTCCCCTGGAACCCAGACGGCGGTGAGTTCTCCGGCTCGTAATAGTTGGCAAGACTGAGAGCGTCACGCCGGTTGGTCTTAACTCGATCGCTGGGCTTCTATGGGATCAGCGAAGGAGCCCACCACCAGGCACTCAGCCCGGTATTCCGTCGGCACGGCCTCATAGCAAAAGGTTATTCGAGAATACTTCGCCGATAGCTTGACTACCAATTTGCGGGTCGCTTCAGCCGTGTTTTCAATCTCCCCAAGCCGGACCGGCCAGCCTCAGCGATTGCCACTGCATTTTTAACGTTGGCCGCGTCGATCCCAACGAATACTTCCGTATAATCCCCCATGGCTCACCCTCCTTGCGCGAGGCTCTGCCCGGCCGATCCGGAAAACCGACGATGATTCGCATTGGGGGTGAGTGGCCTTAGCGGCGAGGAGGACATACGGGCTCATGATCGATAAACCGCAGCCAGAGCAGAAGGGGGCGCCGCTGCCCTCTGGCCTGACAGAACTCGAACTCGCGCGGGACCGCGATAACAGCCTTCCAGAGGTCATCCTGGTTCGATGAGGCGGCGGTGATTTTCGACGCGTTCCCCCCCCAGCCCGTCGATTTCTGCAATTATGTGGAGCGCGTAATTATGCGGAGCTCGTGGCGGCAAGCGATTGCCAGCCACGGTAGTTTTGCGGTGTTCACTCAGCATAATCCTACGTATGCCCAGCCGTGCTCAGCAACGCCAGCAGCTTGTCGGGCGCGCGGAAGCAGCCAGGCTTCAACATTGGCGCCGCCATGGCGGCGAGCGCCTCGAGTTTTTCGGCAGGATCGGCGCGCAGGTAGACCTCGGTGCTTTGCAAGCTGGCATGGCCAAGCCACAGCGACACTTTTCTGACGTCGTGGGTGGCTCGCAAGGTATGCATCGCACAGGTGTGCCGCCTATATCGATCAAGACATAGGCGGCACTATCTACCTCGCCCGACTATGTCGGGTAGGTTTAGAGCGGAACTACAAACGTCTGAGGAACAAGGAGGTTTCCTGCAGAAGCATCCGGGCCACCCGACATAGTCAGCGCGATCTACAGGCTGTTCAAGAACTCCAGCAAATCGTCGTCAGGCCGGAAGCGGGATGTTTTGCCGGAATATGGGGACGTCTTTGCCAACGCCGCCTCCTTCATCGCTAAAGTCGCCTCGATATATATTTGCGTGGTCTCGACCAATTCATGGCCAAGCCACAAAGCGATTACGGCACGGTCGACGCCCGCCTGCAGGAGGTCCATGGCCATCGTGTGTCTCAGACGATGAACAGTGACGCGCTTTTCCTTCAGCGACGGGCACATGCCGGAAGCGGTCCGGCGGTGTTTGTTCAGGATATACTGAACGCCATGAACGCTTAGCCGCTCACCTCTGGCGCTGGGAAACAGAATACCGTCTTCTCCGCGCTGTGGCTCTTTCAGCCAGCTTCTCAAGACTGCGGCCGTAGACTTGGCGAATGGGGTGCAGCGTTCCTTGCGCCCTTTGCCAATGACGCGCAGGTGGGCGCCCGTGCCGAAGAACAGATCGTCCCGCTTGAGTCCGGTGATCTCCGATAGCCGCAATCCGGTCTGCACCGCGACCAGGAGGAACGCGTGATCGCGCCGCCCGGACCAGGTCGATTGATCCGGTGCGGCCAGCAAGGCATCGACCTCTGGGCGCGTCAAGAAATTAACGAGGGTTCGAGTGAAGCGCTTACTGGGGATCGCAAGCACGCGTTGAATTTGGGCGGAATGCTCTGGCGCCTCGAAGGCCGCGTAGCGAAACAAGGAATAAATCGCCGTGAGGCGCAAGTTGCGGCTGCGGACGCTGATACCCTGGCGGTTCTCCAGGTCATCCAGGAAGGCAACGATCAACGGCGCGTCGACTTCCTCGAAGTTCAAACGAGACGGCGGCTTATGCAATGTTCGTTCGGCGAACTTCAGCAACTGCCGGAATGTATCGCGATAGGAACTGATTGTATGGGGGCTCGCCTGCCGCTGTTGCATCAGGCGTTGCGTGAAGAAGCGCTCCAACAGTGGCGCCAGGCCGGCATGCTTGGTCATGTCCGGTCCTCCCAGCGGCGCTCAAGCCGGCGCATTGCTTCTTTCATCAGTTCGGGTGAACCGCTGAGGTACCATTGGGTATCGGCCACGTGGACATGGCCGAGATAAGTGGACAAAATGGGCAGGAGCCGCTCGGGATCTTGCCCGGCTTCGTACCAGTGCAACAGCGTATTGGTCGCAAACACGTGCCGCATGTCATGTAGACGCGGGCCGTGGCTGTCCTCTATCCCACGCAGGCCGATCTGGCGGGACAGAGCATAGAATGTTCGATGAATGTCACCCAGATCGAGGCGATTACCCAGCCGGGAAGCGAACAAATAAGGAGACGCCGCCTGGGGTGCACAATATTGCCGGCGGCGCTTGATATAATCCTGAAGCACTGCGCACGTTGATGCGTGCATCGGCACAAGACGGGACTTTCCGAACTTCGTGCCGTGGATCGTCAACACAGCGGCCTCGAAATCGATATCCGAAAGCTTGAGGTTCCGGGCTTCGCCGAGGCGGAGGCCGGAAACGCTCAGCAGTCCGAACAGGCAATAATATGTCCATGGCCTGAGCTTGCAGCGGGTATACCGGCACGGCATATCGAGGGCGGCGGACAGGAGGCGCTGGATGTCTTCCTTTGAATAGAGATACGGTCGTGCCCGCTTCGGGCGAAAGGGCAGCAAACCGTCTGGGGGAATCTGAGTCCGCGGATCAGCGGCAGCCCGGTGACGGGCGAAACCGCGGACCCAGCCCAACCGTTTTGCCCAATGCGAAGGCTGCGCATGCGACGGTCGCTGAGCCCAGGCGAGAGCCAGTTCCGTCGTGACATATGGCGTGTCATTGGCCTCCAGGAAGGTGACGAAATCGATCAATCCCCTTCCTGTCTCTCGCAGCTTGAACCCCAGCCCTCGCCGCATCTCGATGTAGTCCTGAATAGCCTGCCGGAGTGTGCTCATTGGGCTTCTCCCGGCCACGGCAAAGCCAATGTTCGCAACGCGTTAAGATCGACCTTGGCGTAAATCGCCGTTGTCTGCACATGACGGTGTCCCAGAACTTCACCGATCTCACCCAGCGAGGCGCCGCCACGCAGCATCTCTGAGGCAAGCCCATGCCGGAACTGGTGCGCTCCCTTTGTGGGAGAAGCGATGCCTGCCCTCCTGAGGGAGCGCCGGATGACTGACCCGAGTCCACTCGGCCCTTTGAAACCCGTGATCGGGGCCCTGTCGCGCAAAAAAACGCGACGGCTGGCATTGCGCGGGCGCGACTTCCGCAGGTAGCCGGCAATCGCCTCGCCAACATCCGCAGGTAACGGTAGGCCGTTGCGTTGACCGTTCTTACCTCGCACATGGATCTGTCCGGCTACCCAATCGATATCGTTGAGTTCGAGCGAAACGACCTCACTCGACCGTAATCCCAATCTCGCCAATGCGAGGATCATCGCATAGTCGCGGCATCCGGCGGGCGTATCGCGATCAATGCTGGCGAGTAGACGAGTTACCTCATCGCGGCCGATCGCACGAGGAATAGACGATAGCCGCCAGTTGGCCACGATCGGGACCGCTGCGGCCAAGTCGGAGACGGTGTCCCCGCGATAACGCGCATAGGAGAGAAACGACCGCAGTGCGGTGGTCATGATTTTGGCGCCTCGCATGTTGAGACGCGAAACCCTCTTTTGGACGAAACCGGTCACGTCGACGGTACGCAATTGTGCGAGCGAGACCTCACCATCACCGAAGCGGAAGTTGAGAAAATCCCGGACAACTGGCCGGTAATTTACGATCGTTTGACGAGATAGCGCACGTGCATCCTGCAAATACCGCTCGTATGCCAGCACATGTTGTTCTACCGGCGATGGGCTGTGGTTGGCTTCAATCTCTTCGGCGATTGCGCTCTGGCTTCGTAGAAAGGCCAATAGATGCCGGAGAGCGGCGTTATCTCCACGCCTTGGCCGCCGGGAACGCGCTCGGTCCAGCAAATAACGCCCAGGTTGCTCTTCACTTAAGCCGCTTAGCTCAATCCCCTTTTGCACGAGCCATTCGCTGAAGCCTGCAGCCATCAGCACCTGGCTCCTCATAGAAGCAAGCCCGTAGCCTCGATCAGCTAGCCATCCGGCAAACGGAACAATGTAACTCGCCACCGGTCCCTCTGGCGGCCGCGCCAACGCCAAAACATCATTGATGAAATACTTCATTGCTTGCTCCCTTTCCAAGCTGGATTGCCGGAAGGGCTACAAACTATCTCTACATGCTATCGCATAAACCATTGAAATCGTGGGTAGAACTCTAACTACCCAACATAGTCGGGCGAGGTAGATAG
>CAVXRT010000038.1:0-100690 GCA_963764115.1 uncultured Alphaproteobacteria bacterium | reverse complement strand
AGCTGGATCGTCCCGCTGCGCACCGGCGGCCAGCAAAACCGCCCCTCCTCGAGCCGTTTCGTAGCCAAAATCAGGCCAGAGCCGTCCCAGACCAGGATTTTCAAACGGTCGCATCGCTTCGGACGAAAAATGAACACATCGCCGCAAAATGGATCGGCTTTCAGCGCCTCCGACACCAGCGCGGCGATAGTGTCCATCCCCTTTCTGAAATCGATCGGCTGTGCTGCCAAGAAAATACGCCGGCCGCCGGAAATCCCGATCATGCCGTCTCGCGCAGCGCCGCCAGCACGGTTTTGAGCGCCGACTTGCTGACCACGCCCTCAACGCGAACGCACGCGTCCGCAAGCTCAATCTCGATCACGCAGCAAGATGAAGCGATGGCCCCATCATCCTCTCCGCTGCCGCCTCCGTCCGCCAGCGCGATCGGAATGAATGGCGCCGTGGCTGCAGCCGCTTGCCGAGCCTGACCCCGCCAATTATGCAGCAAGCCGCAGCTCACGCCATGCCGCCGCGCCACAGCGGAGATATTTGCGCCCGGAGCAAAGCTCTCCGACACGATCCGCGCCTTCTCTTCATCGCTCCATTGCCGACGTCGCCGCTGCCCCGTGATCATTTCGACCCGCCGGTAGCCGTCCTGCCGCAAGAGACTGTGCTGATGCCTGTCACTTTGCATAAGCGCTCATCTTCCGTTCCCGCTTCTGCCGCCAGTCTCGCGAGAAAAAAGCCGATAGTGAAGGTGATACCGCCGCAACGGATACAAAGTATTGCAGCCGGTGTTCTGAGCCACGTCTGGCGCGATACTGTTTTGGCAAGAGTTATCAGCAGTAAAAAAAACGAACAATTCC
The DNA here is from genome assembly GCA_963764115.1 of uncultured Alphaproteobacteria bacterium. Lineage (GTDB taxonomy): Bacteria > Pseudomonadota > Alphaproteobacteria > Rhizobiales > Rhodomicrobiaceae > Rhodomicrobium. The sequence continues at coordinate 99,845 of CAVXRT010000038.1, read as the reverse complement.
CCTAACCTATTGGCACCCTTAGATATTAACCGCATAAGACAGTACACGAGGCCCAATCGATAAGTTTTTTCGCAGACGAAGTCGGGACTCAAGCCGCCTTAAGCAAGGAAACGGGAACAGCAATAACCTTCCCCCGAGCCAACGCTTTTTCCGGCGCCCCCAAGTGATGGGGAGAGAAAAGATCATATGAAATGATATCACAAAGTACCCTGCTGGCGAGAGCCATCCCCATTGGGGCATACAGCGCGCCATTAATTTGGGAATATCTCGTAAGGTAGGCAATGAAAGCACTCAAAGTCACGTTGTTTGGAGCAGTACCCTCGGTCCAGAAAGAATTGAGGCTGCCCTGGAATGTTAGCCCCTCCATATCGAAGACGGCTTTGCCGCAGCATTTAACGGGCAAACCGCGCTGAACAGCAGCCAATCCAGCTGTGCTATTAATAACAACGAATCCGTTAACCTTGTCCAGTACTATATCAATGCTGGTTTTTCTCAGGTAATAAGCCCTGCCCTCCAACTTCAACGCTTTGACGAGGTGTGCGAAAAATCTGGGAGTATTTTCTACGCCGTAGTCTAGCGGATGCTGCTTCACAATAAGCACAGCGCCTTTCGGAGCGGATGCGGCGAAGGATTCGCAGACCTCACGCAAAAAGGGATTGTTGGCACCGTAGCGAGAGTGAACCCGAAGTTGTGCATCACCGGGCTTTTGCAATATTGCCGCGAACAGCTTTTTGCCGTCTCGTCGGTGAGCGACGATCTCTTCAACCGAGATCTGCTCGTCGTTCAATTTGCGCCAAAGATACTCCGATGCGTACCCAACGGCCTGCTTGAACACCGAATCACCGTAGTAAGTCGTATCAAAGGGCATCCACGGATAGAGCGCCACGCTGGCCCCAAAATGTCTGATCGTGCTTAAAACCTGATCTCGCATACGGCATGGAAACGCTTTTGCGGTTTCGAAGCCCCGATTGTTGTCGTGATAAAATTGCCCGGCTTTAGGCAGCGTCGAGTGTCCATTAACCCCATCCCGATCAAATGTAATCCAATGCGGCCGCAGGTATCCATGCTCGACGATGTAGCGGCTGATGCCCATTTGTCTCGCAAGTTGTATGGCGGCACGATTGCGCTCACCTGTGTCATTATACGTAACAACCGCCGTTATGTGATGCTTTAAAACCGCTGCCTTGATGAAGCTTTCATAATCCCGGTCGCGACCTCGAAACGCGATTCTGTAGTGTGAGGGGGTCGAAACGTAGTCCCCGCCATCCCAAGCAATTCGCCAAACCTGATGGCCGCGTGCAGTCAGGTCCTTAGCCAATATACGGAAAAAGCTCCCAAACGGGCTCGATACGAAAAGAATCCGCGCCACCCTGCCCCCCCGAGAAGTGCATAGCCAAAAGACAATTGCTTAAGCTTGTGCACTGATTCCCTGCGGGGCGGGCTATCCCTCTATTTTCCGTTTATAATGTTTGATCAGATGTTGTGCTTCACGCGCCACATTACAAGCTGTAGTGTGCATAAATCAGAAAGCACAACCAACACTCAGTATTACTAACACCAAATATCGAGCCTTGGGATAACTGCGGCTCTTTTCTCGCTGAGCGAGTTTTGTTTTTTCTGCTCAATCTACACGCGCAACATCTTATAACTATTTAGTCACAGATGCGGAAACATTCTGTCTCTCTGTTTTGAACCAGATTGAACAATGCATCCGACTCAGGTGGAGATTTGGCACATTGGGTGCCGCTAGCTGACTGGGTGGGTTATGAAGAGCGTCTGTTTCGCTACTTTGTCTATGTTACTCTTCACTGTTACCGGTTGCGCCTTTCTTCCAGGAGCCGGGCCGGCTGGAATTTCAATCCCGGTTGGAGGAGACGATGGCTCCCTTTCGGGATACGCCGTCGTAGACCTTAATCCACAGGTTGTTTCTGTGCTGCAGGCGCGACCAGACCCGAGTCTTACAAGTCTATCGGAGTACCAACCGGCCTCGACGCCAGTGATCGGCATAGGAGATACCGTTCGGGTAACACTCTGGGAGGCTGCGCCTGGCAACCTTTTCACGACTGTAGCTAGCTCCGCAGCGAATATTGGGTCTGTCGGTGGAACCACGATCCCAGACCAGGTTGTGCCAAAAGCCGGGACTATCAACGTTCCGTTTGCCGGTGACATAAGGGTTGTGGGCAAATCGCCTCGAGACGCTGAACGGGCTATCGTGACCCAACTCCGAGCGAAGGCTGTCGACCCGCAGGCTTTGGTCAACGTCGTTAGGAGCGAGGACAACTCGGTTACGGTTGCCGGAGATGCGATAGCCGGTGGGCAGATACAGTTGGGTCCAAACAACGAACGACTTCAGGAAGCCATTGCCATGGCCGGGGGGATCAAAGCTCCAGTCCACGATACCTATGTCTCTCTGACGCGAGGAAATCGGGTTATTACCATTCCTTATCTTAAGCTAGCTTCTAATCCTGTGGAGAATATCAGGCTCAGTCCGCGCGACGTGGTGGTACTCTACGCTCACAAAAGAACCTATACAGTATTTGGGGCCGCGGGGGTGAATGCAGAGGTGCCGTTTGATGCTCCAACTGTGACCCTTTCCCAAGCCCTCGCGCGCGCAGGTGGCCTAAACGACGAAAGAGCTGATGCCGCAAGCGTATTTGTATTTCGTTCCGAGTCTGCGGATCTTTTGCCGGTTCTTTTCCCTGATAGGCCGCAGGAGTCGACGGGTTCCCGCGTTCCTGTGATATATCGGCTCAATTTAAGAGACCCTATCGGCTTGTTCCTCGCACAAAGTTTTCTTATGCGCGAGGGGGATACGGTCTACATATCCGACGCTCCAGGCGCGGAACTCGGCAAGGCTCTCAGGATTGCAGGAGGAGCGATAGCGCCGGCTGCAAGTGGCGCTGCTGTTTATAACGTTGCCACAAAATAAATGTGGCTTGTCGCGCAGCTTAATACTGGCAATGAGGCTGCTGTCAATAAGGCTGGCGTCGCATGTTCGCTAGACCGGGCGTTACTAATGCCTTCTGAAAACTGTCTAGCAGCCTTCACTGTGGCGCGGCGCGGCGCGCCCTGCTCTCGGTTCCACAAGTTTCTACGCGAGATATAATCTCACTTCTCTGTTTTTCGGCAGCCTTGACCACCGCTTTTAATGTCTTTAATAAGCGCTCGAAATGAATCGACCAGTGGGCCTCTCCCTCCAAAGGGAAGTTGCTTTCGGAAGTAAGTTTTTTTGTTTTCCTAGACGTTTTCCTGCTTCGCCTCTTCGCGGTGGAAATTTGGTCAAAGTGGAAGGTCACTCGTAGCAGCTCAAAGGGAACCTAATGATCATATTTGCCCACATACCAAAAACGGCTGGATCGTCCTTTCACCAATGGCTGGAGCAAGCATGCGGAAAGGAACGAACGCAGTGGCATACTGGCCCAATAGAAACTTCTCCGGAGCCGGTATTAAGCAATCCCGAAACCCGGTCCAGGTATGCGGTCTATGGGGGGCATTTTCAGTACAAGCAATTCCGTCCATTCCTGCAACCGGATGATAAGGTCTTTGCTGTTGTTCGAGAGCCATTCGCCCGAGCTGCATCGCTATTGCATCAGATGGCCGTTCAGGATCCCAACCATCATTTACGCCACGAAGTTGTAGGTAAGAGTTTAGTCGATGCAGCCAACAGCAGCAGGGTTTTTCGTAGCGAAATAACTAACCAGCAGTGCAATTACCTTTCTCAGCATCGCAATTTTGATAACGCTCGAAAAGTCATAGATGGGTATAAACCCTACATATTTACTTTTGAACGCATAGACCTTCTGGTTGCAAGAATCACTGCTTGCCTTGGGCTGACAAATCCTCCTGTGCTTAAAAATCTGAATGCGTCTAGGGTGGATCATTTGGCACGCCTTTCAGAAGATGATATTAACCTGTTGAGCGAACTTAATGCCGAAGACAAAAAGTTGTATGAGTGGGCTCGCGCAAATGAATTGTCGCAAAGCTAACACATTTCCAAAATCTGGGTGGTGACGGTTGGATATGCGGTGGTGCATAAAAGGTTGTCGCAGAGCTAAACTAGGCGGGATGCGAACGCGACAAGTGTGTCCGAATTTGTTTGTCTGGGTCTGGATCATTTTTGAATTTATGATGGCTGGCGCAGGCCACGCGAAGTCGGGCTATCTCGGAGAGAAAGATTGGGTGATTGTCGATGCGCCCGGCTGCAACCCAACGGCACCTGTACAAATCCCCGGCTTTCCTGATCTTTTCATTAACCGGACCAAGTTCGCGCCGGATGGTCAGTTGGTAGCGCCTGCTCATTGTCGTGGCGCGCAGTGGAGCCTGACCTTGAACCGAATGGACTGGTCTACACACAAGCTACACATCATAAAGACGCTACTGGACACAACAGTCGATCCTGAGACCGGCCAATTGCGCAACATGATAAGAGGTGGCCCAAGGCAGGGTGCCTCCCTTCGCTCGGCATATGATGCCGATATAGTCCTCTATCGAGGCCTTTACCTCGTGAGCTTCGGTTGCTGGTTGCGAGACGACGTCCGATACGGCGTCTCGGGCTCATCCTCTTGTATCACCGTTTATGATCCTTCCAAGCAAGAGTTCGATATGGATCGCGCCCAGGTTATTGTCAGCGGATATCGTGTCGACAAGAGAAGATTTATCTCTGCCGGAGTACCGCACCTCTTGGTATTTCACGATAGGTTGTTCGTTTACTGGTCAGCTGTCATCATTGATGAAGGGAAATTTGCGAGGAATTTCTTGAGCATTTCCATTCGCGGTGCTGAGCTTGAATTAAATTCTGGCAGCTTCGCGGTTAAAGGCAGCGGCGGGCGGGTTGTTCACTCCATTGACGAGCCTTTGACAACAGAGGTGTGGGCACCAGACCCAAACGATCCTCTCGCTGACAACATGGTTGATCTTCTCCCCTTATGAAATCACGAAAATAAGATCGTCGCCATGTCTAGCCAGGGTGGCAAAGGGTGTACGAGGCCATCACACGAAACAATGGGTTGCTTCCACTTGGTTATCGTCAAATGCGATGAACCGCTTGGCACAAAAGTTTTCAATAATGCGCAAAGAGTGGACTACGGCAAACTGCCAACCAACCGACAGGAATATACTCGGCCAGTACGTGATCCAGCCGGAAACTACTGGTTTATAGGCCACTACCTCTCTCCAAAGGCAAACGGCTGGTCTGAACTGAGACCAACCCCAGGTGGAACTTTTTGGAAGCAATGGAGAGGGCCCGCTCCACTGATCATGTTTCCGCTGTCAGATAGAAGCCTTTGGCCAACGTCAACTCCAGGAAATTGAGGTAACCAGGCTTCTTCAACAAAATATTGTTTCAACATGAAGGACCTGCATGATGCACATAACACGAGAAGAAGTCGTTTTGGGTTATCGGCATATACTTGGCCGGGTACCCGATGCTGGGGTCATCGATAACGCGACAAAGCGCTTCAAGACTGTCTGGGAATTGGTAAGGGTGCTTATGGCTTCTCAGGAATTTCGCAATAAAAGCGGGCAAGCCACGATTGAGTATCGCGGATATGATCCGGAAGATATCGTTTTGCTGAAGAAGTTCGCGTTTCCGGTCGGTCCAACATATGGGTTTATTACCGACTTTCTCGGCGTTAAAACATGTGTTTCCTTTACACGACGTCTTGCACAATTTAACGGTGTCGTTGAGGGTCTACCGGTTCCCAAAAACTTCCGCGCGGAAACCATTGAATGGGTCGCTGTTCTAAAGGCCGTAGACGAAGCAAAAGATAGTTTTGCTGTTGCAGAAATTGGTGCGGGATTTGGTGCCTGGGTCGTTGTCGCCTTGGTTGCGGCTAAGCGCAAGAGCTTAAATACTTTTGCTGTCGCAGTGGAAGCAGATGATGGCCATTGCACTTTTTTGAGGCAGCATTTGCGCGATAATGGCCTCGATGAAGATAGCAATTTCAGGTTATTGAAGGGTGCCGCGTCGTCTGCTGACGGAACTGCGTATTTCCCGCTGATCGAGTCGAAGTTCGACTATGGTGCCGCTGCCGTTCCCTCCAATGAGATGGTTCTCTCTGAAGGCGTTGATTACCGAAATCGAAAGGTAAAATACCTAGAGAAATCCGCATTTAGCCTGGGGACTATTCTTCAAGATCGTGAAACTTTCGACCTAGTGCACATCGATGTGCAAGGTTCCGAGCGCGAAATCATACCTGCCTCTTTAGAAGCTTTACAAAATAAAGTAAAGCGCATAGTCATTGGTACCCACTCACGCAGCATCGAAGGCCAGCTTTTTGATACACTTTCCTCAAGCGGTTGGCTCCTTGAGCGGGAAAAGCCGTGCAAATTCTCCCTGAAGCATGGCAATGAAGCAATAAGAGAAAAGCATACCGACCTCGACGGCACACAGGTTTGGGTGAATCCGCGCTTCGCTAAGTGATGAACTTCGTGAGCGGTGCGCCGTTCACAGGGGTGCGGAGTACCCCCAGGGCATAAGCTCATCGATGCGGCGCACAGGCCAGCGGTTGACGAGCTTGGTCAGCACATGCGTCAGCCAAGCGTTCGGATTGACGTTATTGAGTTTGCAGGTTTCGACGGGCGACGCCAGACATGCCCAGTTTTGGGCCCCCTGATCGTGTCCGGCGAAGAGACTATTCTTACGATTCAATGCAATAGGGCGCATTGAGCGCTCGACAGAATTGGAATCGATCTCGATGCGGCCGTCGTCGAGGAAGCGGATCAAGCCGTCCCACTGGTTCAATCCGTATTGGATGGCGTCGCGAACCGGCGACGACTTGGAGACGCGCTTGGCAATCCACAAACCAGGCTTTTAGCGCCTCGACCTCAGGCCGTGATCGTGCCTGCCGGACGGCGCATCGCTCTTCCAGCGGCTTCACATGTTTGCCGCCGCGACCGGGCGCGTAGGAGTAAATTACGGTAGGCGGCGTCTTGCCCCACGGCAGGTCCCCGCAGGCCAGAGCCCAAAAGCAGCCGGGCTTGGTCTTGCCGCGTCCCGGATCGAGGACCGGGCAGCGCGTTTCGTCGGCGAACAGCTTGTCCATTCCTTTCAGGATCTCAACGAGGCGCTCGTAAAGCGGCTCAAGTTCGGCCGCCGCGGCCCCCACCCAAGACGCGGGCGTCGAGCTTCTCATTGGCGGCGTTCAGCGCGTCGCGCTCTTCCATGAGCAGCCGCTTCGCAGCCCGCTCGGCAAGAAGGAGCGCGTGCAAGGCATTGACATCGTTGGGAAGCGCATCAGGCGAAGCTGCGATCATGACGGCAGTTTCACTGATTTGCGCCCAACTTCCAGTTGAAATCGCTGTTCGCGCTTGGCACCGACAAGTTATTGCGTCGCCGTGGGCCGCGGAACTCGCCCCGCGTGCACCCGGGTCCACTCCAACCCTTCGAGAAGCGCGGACAACTGCGCCGGCGATAGGCGCATCACGCCGTCCTCGATCTTGGGCCAGCGAAATTTGCCATCCTCCAGGCGTTTGATCAGAAGACATACGCCGGTTCCATCCCAGAACAGCAATTTTACGTATCCGCTATGGGGCTGCCACTGAGGCGGTTCAGGCTGCCATTTTCAGGTCTTGCACAGGCACCGCGCGTGCGGCTTTCCAGTTCCATGGCAAGAGCTCCGCAAGCTGATGGCTTTTGGTCTGGCCGGAGACGATGCGCTCGAGGACATCAGTGAGCCAGGGTTGCGGGTCTGCATCGTTGAGCAGTGCGGTATTGATGAGCGAGGCGAGAACCGCCCAGGAGTCTGCCCCACTTTCGCTGCCCGCGAAGAGGCTGTTGCGCCTGCCAAGGCCGATGGGGCGCATGTCGCGCTCGACGGTGTTGTTGTCCACTTCCACGCGGCCATCGGCGAGGAACACGGCGAGCCCCTGCCAGTGGTTCAGCGTGTAGCGGATCGCGGCGGCGAGAGGCGATTTGGCGGAGACCTCCTTCAGCCGTTCCTCCGCCCACGTCTTGAACGCTTCCATGAGCGGTTTGCTTTCGGCCTGGCGGACAACCAAGCGTTCTGCGGCGCTCAGGCCGCGGATGCGGGTCTCGATGGCGTAAACGGCCGCGATCTGGCGCAAGGCCTCGAAGGCGATGGGCGAGTTCGTGGCTTTGTGGAACTCGAAGAACTTGCGCCGCGCATGGGCGAGGCAGAAGGCGAGCACGATGGGCTTGCCCTCGCGCTCCGTCTCCGCCAGCTTTTTGTAGGCGGCATAGCCGTCCACCTGCAGGATGCCCGAGAAGCCATCGAGCAGCGTCATGGCGTGCTCGGTTTTTCGGCCCACGGCGAAAGCGTAGGCGACGGCGGGCGGCGCAGGCCCGGCCCAAGGCCGGTCGTCGACGGCAACCGCCCAGAACTGGCAGCGCCTTGCGCCGCCACGGGCGAACACCGGCATCGGCGTCTCGTCGCAGAAAATCTTCGGCCGCGCCAGGATCGAGGCGAGCAGCAGCGCATAAAGCGGCTTCAGCCACCAGGCGGTCCGGCCGATCCACAACGACAGCGTCGAGCGGTCAAGCCCGATGCCTTGCGCCCGCATCATGCGCAGCTGGCGGTTCAGCGGCAGATGCCAGGCGAACTTTCCAACCGCGATGGCGGCGAGCAGCGCTTCGGTGGCGATGCCGCCTTCAACTGGCCGAGCCGGCGCAGGCGCCTGAACCACGGCGTTCTCGCAGGCCCGGCAGCCATAGCGCGGGCGGATGATGCGCTTCACCCGGTACTGCACCGGCACGATGTCCAGCATCTCGCTCACGGTCTCGCCAATAACGTGGAGCGGCCCGCCGCAGCAGGAGCAAGTCTTCGCCTCCGGATCGATGCGGACCTCGATGCGCGGCAGATGCTCAGGCAACTGGCCGCGATTGCGTTCGGCGGGTTTGCGCTGCTTTTTGCGAACTGCCGCGGAGGCGTCGCGGCTTTCGCCAGCCCCCTCCGTTGCGGCCGCCGCCGCGGCCAGATCGAAGATGAACTGCAACTGATCGGGATCGAGCTTCTCCGAACGCTTCCCGAACAAGGCGCGCTTGAATTCAGCCAGGATAAAAAGAAGCTTCTCGTTCTCCGCCAGCGCCGCGTCGCGCTGAGCAGCGGCTTCTTCCGCAGCGCTGGCCAGCTCGATGAGCTTTCCCTTGAGCTGCTCCGGATCGCAGGGCAAATCGGAGAGGTCGAGAATCATGACTACAACTTATGCGAGAGCGCGCCCGCTCAGCCAGTAAAAATCGCCCGCTTAAGCAGCTTTTGCCGGACGCCTTACGGCTTTGACCGGCGCCTTGGTCCACGTCAGGCCTTCGAGCAGCATGGACATCTGCACGGAGCTGAGTTGGATCGTCCCGCTGCGCACCGGCGGCCAGCAAAACCGCCCCTCCTCGAGCCGTTTCGTAGCCAAAATCAGGCCAGAGCCGTCCCAAACCAGGATTTTCAAACGGTCGCATCGCTTCGGACGAAAAATGAACACATCGCCGCAAAATGGATCGGCTTTCAGCGCCTCCGACACCAGCGCGGCGATAGTGTCCATCCCCTTTCTGAAATCGATCGGCTGTGCTGCCAAGAAAATACGCCGGCCGCCGGAAATCCCGATCATGCCGTCTCGCGCAGCGCCGCCAGCACGGTTTTGAGCGCCGACTTGCTGACCACGCCCTCAACGCGAACGCACGCGCCCGCAAGCTCAATCTCGATCGCGCCGCAAGACGCAGCGAGGGCCGCATCATTTTCTCCGCTGCCGCCTCCGTCCGCCAGCGCGATCGGAATGAATGGCGCCGTGGCTGCAGCCGCTTGCCGAGCCTGACCCCGCCAATTATGCAGCAAGCCGCAGCTCACGCCATGCCGCCGCGCCACAGCGGAGATATTTGCGCCCGGAGCAAAGCTCTCCGACACGATCCGCGCCTTCTCTTCATCGCTCCATTGCCGACGTCGCCGCTGCCCCGTGATCATTTCGATCCGCCGGTAGCCGTCCTGCCGCAAGAGACTGTGCTGATGCCTGTCACTTTGCATAAGCGCTCATCTTCCGTTCCCGCTTCTGCCGCCAGTCTCGCGAGAAAAAAGCCGATAGTGAAGGTGATACCGCCGCAACGGATATAATTTTACTCTGTCAGCTCTTTTCGAGCGGAACACATAAATCACCCCCGAAAATGGATCGGCCTTGAACTCCGCTTCCACGATCGCAGCCAGCCCCATGATCCCTCGCCGGAAATCGACAGGCTTCGTGGCGATCAGCACCCGCACATTGGTTGGCGGCACGATCATGCGACGGCCTTCACTGCGCGCAGCACCGCCGCCAGCGCCTTGGCGTCGACTGCGCCGCGCGTCCGCACCGTGGTGCCGCCGAGCCCAATCCCGGCGCCGTTCCCGCCCGTGATCACCTCGACCCGCCGTATCGGCGTGGCCGGCGGGATCATGCCTGCGCCCGCCACGCCTGTGAAGATGCGGTCGGAGCACCGCTTATTTTAGCGCCTATGGGGGCGTGCCCGCTGTGCCGCCCAGTTAGGATGCAGGCAGTGAAAACGCAGCGATCGGCATGGTCTAAAATCAGCCTACAAAGTCTTATATATGGAGATTGCATACTCAACATCGTCGAAAACACGACCACGCCCATTCTTCAGAACAAGAGCCTTATTGCAATAACTCCTGATTAATCCCGGATCGTGACTTACAAGAATCATTGCACAATGCCTACGCTTCACAAATAACTCTTCATGAGATTTCGTTCGGAAGCTCTGATCACCTACCGCGACCACCTCGTCGATGAGAAAGCAGTCGAAGTCAATAGCGAGCATCAGTGCAAACGAAAGGCGTGCCCGCATGCCCGAAGAGAAATTGCGCACGGGAAGATAAAGCTGACGCCCGAGTTCGGCAAAATCATCAACGAAAGCTATCACGTCATGGATCGGCTTATTATATATCCTGGCAATAAAGCGGATGTTGTCAAAGCCGCTCGCTCCGGTGTGAAATCCGCCGCCGAAGGCTATAGGCCACGACATTGACATACCACGAGAAATTGTCCCGCATGTCGGAGGTTCCACGCCTCCTACAAGCTTGACAAGAGTCGATTTCCCAGAGCCGTTTCGACCCAGGACGGCTATCTTCTCGCCTTCAGCTACCGAAAAGGAGATGCCATCAAGAACACGCCTGGGGCCAATTGCTAAATCATAGACTTTAACCAAGTCAGATACGACTACCCGCCTTTGCAGCTCTTGCTTCGCAAATTTCTGAATCTGGAATCTCCGCTCTTGTGTTCATCGCGCTGCCGACAAGGCTCGTCGCGAGATTCAAAACAGGCCGCTTTTAGACATAGATGACGCTATGGTTCATGCTTAATGATGGCTTCACCCAACACCCTAATTACCCAATAAATACATAGCGAGAACCCAAGGACCAACGGGAAAACAACGTAGTGTCTTGGATATAGCGCATAATCAGGCAAATTAGGTTCCACTACTCTATCAAGGTAAAGGCGCTTCATATCCATGTCCTTGACAGCGCTTTCAAGCAGAAGGAGGGTAGAGTAAAATGTCTTTACTGCCATGTCACGCTCCAGGATAAGTTTCTCATAAGCAGCCAGCGTTGGCGCCAACGATTTGTCTCCTCCAGCAAGAAGAACCCTCTGCTCATTGACTTGCTGCTCGAATGAAGCGATTCTGGCTTTGATGCCCGCCAATTTTGGGCTCCCTGGGGAGCCTAAATTAACCTCGTTAAGCTCCGCCTTCAATTGAGAAGCCCAGCTATTCAACTGGCTGATGAGGGTTATTACAGCGGCTCCTTCACGAGTGGGATCGAAATGGGCTTCCCGATTACGCCAGTCGACGATGTCTTGTTCGGCCGCTCGAACCTTTATCCTTGCGTTTTCAAGTATCCCCTGAGCAAATGCGATGCTATCCTTCTGTTGCCGTTCGTTAAGCCGGTTAATGAGAGCCTCTGCATGTTCAAGAGCGGCCACGGCGATTCTCTGAGCATCTTCTGGCCGAAAGGCATATACATACAGATCGCTTATGCCCGTTGTAGTGTCAAAATAAGGATAAATATAATTACCCCACCACCACCAGAGGGCCTCTATTGTTCCTGACGACCAGAAAGGTGGAAACCGCGCAACGAAGTCCGCCTCTGGGCGTGACAGAACCTCCATGAGCCTGTCTTTTTTTATCAGGACCTCAATCAGATCCCGCGATGAGAGATAATCATTCACGGCTTGCGTATAATCACTAGACTGCGACATCGAAGTAAGTGGATTCAATGTCGACATATCGGATACCCCATTCAAAGAAGATGGCATAGACTTGCTTCGAACCATGAAGTGCGCCTCAGAAACATAGATAGGAGATGCAATAAAGACTTCATATACAATTGTCAAAACCAGGGGTATGCCCACAATCAAAAACAAGAGAGGATATTTTGTTAGCGGGCCAAGAAGAGCCTGCACAACTCTTGATTTAAGCGGAACAGGGGCGGCGCATTCTTTCTCCTGGCCCGACATCGGGCGCAACCTAAGTTCCAATGACGATTCAAGGCGGCTTTCAGACATCCGATGAATACTCCGTCCCCTAAATGAGCACGCACAAAGTTTCTAACCATTACTCGAACCGAATCGAACTTTGCGCCTTTCGTACCAGGAGAAGGCCGATAGCGGTAAAAACGATATTGCACTTAACGACGTAAAATGCATCCCAGCGAGCCTCCACATTATGCCCGAACATTCCATCACGAAACAACTCGAAGCAATTTGCGAGCGGTGAATATATGATAATATTTGCTAGACTATCTGGCAGCCATGAAATCATAAAAAAGAGGCCCGTCAGCGGCAGAGTTATGTACATAAGGGGAGCAACGAACCATTCAAATAAGGGATACATTAGGGAGATCCCGGCGATCGAAAGCGATACCCCAAACGAAAACCACGCAGTCAAAAGCCACCCTGCAGCGAGTTCAAATGGATCATAGAACGAATCGATAAAACCCGTGGCATATAGAATTGTGTAGATCGTCAAAAAAGATAAACCAGTTCCTGCGGTTTCAAGAAGAGTACGAGAGATGAGGGTATCGATATAGTGTACGTTTCTGTGAAACATGAGGCTAGTATTTTCCCTGGCGGCTTGGATCAAACGAAAAACGAGATGACGCCAGAGTGTGATGATCGTGTAACCTGTTAATGCGAATGGCACAACTCCGACTGAACTTCTGTTTGAGTTTTCAGCAATGCTCCACATACCCATAACGCCGACTGTCAAGACCAGGGGCTCGCCCACGAGCCAAAATGAACCAAGGTTTTCTCGACCAAAATGGGTAAGCATTTCTCGTATCATCAGTGCCTGCACAACTCGCACCTGAATACTGAGAGAAGTAATAAAGCGCCTCATGTTTCCATCCGTCGCTTGTCAGCTAGCATGTTCCTTGGCCGTCGAGATTACAAGCCAGAGCAAGCTAAAGATGATAAAAGTTACTACGAAAACCGCCGCCACACATCGCGTACTTTCTGGCTCATTGGCTTCATCGGGTAAGATCGGACTAGCGATCGTCTCGATATAAAGCTGCTGGCGCCACGCGTTTTGTTGAGCCGCCTGCATGGTGATGAAAGCCGCAGATAGGTTTCCATCCGCGAACTGACTTTCCAGCATCAACCGCTCGTAGACCGCGATTTTCCCTGCCAACGAGGTGTCTTGCCCAGCAATCTTCAACTTTTGAGCGGAAATCTGGTCATTCAGAGCTTTTATCCGGACGTTGAGACTCTGTATGGTGGGATTGGATGGGGAACTCTGAAGGTTTTCATTAAGCTGACGCTGAGCATCAGCCAGTTCGAGTGTAAGAGCCCCTATGAGATCAAGCTCCCTTACAGAATCAGCCAAAGGATCCAGCATCAACTCCTTATTCCTAAAGTCCGTAATGCGCTGATGAGCGTCCAGCACCATCTTTTCAGCACGGCCGAGCTCTTTCTGCGCAAACGTAATAGCATCCGCATTAGCTCGTTCATTCATGCGATTGATAAGCAATTCACCCTGATGAAGCAGTAAGTCACTCAAGGTCTTTGCATCCTCTGGGGAGAACGCTATTACTGTCAGCGTGATAATCCCACCTTTCGATGACTGGTACCACGCCTCGACCTTCCACGAGTAGTAATCGTAGAGCGCCTCGAAATTGTCTCCCCTCCAAAATTCCCACCAATAGGGAAATTTTGCGAAATAATCAGCCTTATCTTTGCTGAAAATTTGACGGAGGGGGTGTTCCTTGTCGATGGCTTTCACCGCATCACGGGAAAGGATGAAGTCAATAACGGCGTAAGACTGGTCCTCGGCTCGGGTAATTCCAAAAGTTTGAAAAAGTGAAGACAAGCCGCCTGTTTGGCTGCTTCCCTGAATGCTCTTAACGATAAAATCTGTTTGGACATAATACCGGTCAGACGCGATAAAAGCGTAGTATACGCTACTTATGGTTGTGGGCATGGCTACCATAAGCAAAAACAACAATGACGTTCGCGTCAGCCCGCAAAAAAATGAAGGCAGCTTCACCCCGCTTGCTTTTGCCAGTAGCACCGCTTTTCCACCCTCGGCTTTGAAAAAATACGCACCAGCAGCCGAACCGCCTCCGCCTCTGGAGCAATAAAGCTAGATCTACCCCGATCGCCCTTAGCAACGCTTTGCGCCCAAAATATGCCCATATCACATGGGGCATCCCGATCGCGAATCCTTTAACCTATTGCGTCAAATCCTTCCCTAGAGACGTTCTGGAGCGCTTCAGTCAACCACCCGTCGTCTGGTGCGCTGACCGCCGGCCGGCGTTTTCCGCGTACTTGCGGTGATCGACGACTTCAGCCGGGAATGCGTGGCGCTCATCGTCGATATCTTGCTCCTGCGGCGTGCGCGTCGCCGGCGAACTCAACCGTATCGCCATCGCAGCGCTCCGTGCCTCATCGCCAGCGGCAACTGCATGGAACCGACCTCTAGTGTGCCGTCTCGCAAATCAGTTTACATAATCCCTGTTTCGGCGCGCGACCGGGAGTGGGGGATGGCAAGACCGATCAAAGTGATTATTGCGAGCGAGGACGCGCGGGCAGAATTGGAACGGAGAGCCAAAGCGTCGACGAGCGCTCACCGCGACCGCTTCCGGTCCAAAATCATTCTGTTGCGGCTTGACGGTTTGAGGATCGAGGACGTGGCCGAACGGATGAATACGTCGATGCCTACGGTGTCGATATGGTCGAAACGCTTTGAGCGATTTGGGCTCGACGGCCTCAAGGACAAGAGAGGCCGCGGCCGAAAGCCATCCATCCCAGCGGCGAAGATCGAGCGCGTCATCACCGAGGCCACCCGGCCGCCTGCGGGCCGCAATCGCTGGAGCGTGCGCAGCATGGGGCGCCACGCCGGCATGTCCCACAGCACGGTGCAGCGCATCTGGGCAAAAAACCAGCTGAAGCCGCACCTTATCAAGACCTTCAAGCTCTCGAACGATCCGGAGGAGAAGTTCTGGGACGTGATCGGGCTCTACCTCGACCCGCCAGCGAAAGCGCTGGTTCTGTGCTGCGACGAAAAAAGTCAGTGCCAGGCGCTGGAGCGCACCCAGCTTGGACTGCCGCTTGCGCCGAAGCGGCCCCGCACCATGACGCACGATTACACACGCCATGGCACGGTGACGCTGTTCGCCGCCCTCAACGCCATGGAGGGCAAACTGATTGCGCGCACCGAGGCGCGGCACACCCATGTCGAATGGCTGCGGTTCTTGAAGCAGATCGATCGCGAGACGCCCAAGAACCTCGACATCCATCTGATCCAGGATAACTACGCCACCCACAAACATCCAAAGGTCAAGGCTTGGCTGAAGCGCCATCGGCGCTTCAAATCCCACTTCACGCCCACTTCATCGTCCTGGATGAACCTTGTCGAGCGCTTCTTCGCCGATTTGACACAAGACGTCATCCGAACCGGAAGTTTCGCCTCGGTGAAAGAACTCGTGCGCGATATCGAAGCCTATCTTGCCAAGCGCAACGCCAATCCGCGCCTCTATAAGTGGAAGGCGGAAGGCGCTGTGATCCTCGATAAAATCAAGCGCGCCCGCGCCGCTCTCGATAGGCTGGAGGCCGCGTGAGTTATTTTACGGCAATTGAGAGTCGGGACACTAACCCGGATATCTCACGAGAGATAGGTGCATCGGGGCTCTGAATCAGCGAAAGTTCCTCTGCAACAAAGGCTTCGGCTAGAGCAGAGGAGGTCCCCGATGCTGACAGAGTGTAGTCCGGATTCTTTCGATTTCGCCAGCCTCGGAAGCCGGAAAGTCACAGCGGCTTTCGACGGCGGCGCCATCACTTCGAACGCAGGCGCATTGCTTTTACGAGAGACCGATCGCGGTATAGGCCTGTCCCGGCAGGTTTCGGCTTGTTTCATGGATGGCCGCAGGCAGGACCGCGTCGAGCACGCGGTCGAGACGCTGGTTGCCCAGCGCATTCATGGCATCGCGCTTGGCTACGAGGATCTGAACGACCACGATGACCTGCGCCATGATCCCGTACTGGGCCTTGTCTCGGGCAAGGCGGAAGCGCGCCGCGCCGATTGCGCGGTGCTGGCGGGAAAGTCGACGCTGAACCGGCTCGAGCACGCGCCAAGGACGAACGAAGACCGCTATCGCAAGCTCAGCGTGGACGAAGGCGCGATGAAAAGGCTGTTCGTCAGCCTTTTTCTCGAGAGCCATCAAACGTCGCCCGCACGCATCATCCTCGATCTCGACGCCACCGACGATCCCATCCATGGCGATCAGGAAGGCCGGTTCTTCCACGGCTATTACAAATGCTACTGCTATCTGCCGCTTTACATTTTCTGCGGACGGGAGCTGCTTTTGGCGAAACTCAGGCCTGCGAACATCGACGCCTCGGCTGGCTCCAAGGAGGAGGTCGCCTTTATTGTCGCTCAGATCCGGGAGCGCTGGCCAAACGTTGACATCTGGCTTCGGGCGGATTCCGGCTTCTGCCGCGAAGAGTTGATGGCCTGGTGCGAGGACAACGGGGTTCACTACGTCTTCGGCCTTGCCCGCAACGCAAGGCTCGAAGCTTCGATCGCAGACGAACTGGCCGAGGCTTGCGCCAAAGCCAAGGACAGCGGCAAACCCGAACGCATCTTCAAGGAGCTGCGCTACCAAACCCACAAGAGCTGGTCCCGAGAGCGCCGGGTGGTGGCGAAGGCGGAGCACCTCTTGAAAGGCCCCAATCCGCGCTTCATCGTCACTTCGCTTCCGCGCGAAGCCTTTGCAGCACAGGAGCTTTACGAGAAAATCTACTGCGCGCGCGGCGAGATGGAGAACCGCATCAAGGAATGCCAGCTCGACCTCTTCGCCGACAGGACCTCGGCGGCAAGCTTGCGCGCCAACCAGCTGAGACTGTGGTTCGCGTCGCTCGCTTACGTGCTCATGACCGCCTTGCGCCGCCTGGCCTTGCAAGGAACAGAACTGGCCCAGGCCACCGCCGGAACCATCCGCCTCAAACTTTTGAAACTCGGCGCCCTCGTCACCTTCAGCGTGCGCCGCGTCAAGATCGCCATCGCCTCCGCCTGTCCGCTGAAAGGCGTGTTCGTCAACGCTCACCGCCGATTGTGTCCCACCGCATGATGCGCCGGCTCAAGCCCGCCCCCTGAGCAAAGATACAATCCGAAACTTCGAGCGTCCGGTTCTCCAAACCGGGGCAAAAGCTGCGCCTATTAAGCGCCTGCTCCAGCTTTTAGCGGTTCCGCATAGACCAGCACTCGCGGATCACGACGTTGGTGAGATATGCGGGCTAGCAGTTCTTATGCGTCTGAACCGAACCACTGAGGTTTGTTGCTTCTGAACACGCCTGGGCTCGCCGCGAGCGGAACCGGCTACGGCCTGATCAGGAATGGGAACGCTGCTTACGCGTTGGAGGTTGGCGATATGGGGTTCAGGGGCGGGGAGCCCCGCCGTTCATGGCCCGGACTGTTGCAGCCGGAATGCGACAAGACCGAACAGTGCGGCCTCCGGACAGCAGGATGCCAATGCAACACGGATGCGGCTTGCCGTCTCAATAATGCGGCCAGCGACCTTCAGGAGATGGAGACAGATGCTGCTGAACTCGCTCTGCCACAAGGGATGCCAGCCCGGAACATGATCGCGCACATCGAGCAGCAGCCAGTAAGCGGCAGTGTGAAGGACGAGGCGGAATTGGTTGGCGAGCGGCGGTCAGAGGCGGTTTGCGCACCTGAGTGAGCGCTTGTCGCTCACGATAAACGTTCGCTCTTGTGCTGCTTGATCAGATTTTCAGCCTGTCCGCGCGCGCAGTAGACGGCAGCGTAGATGTGTTCGGCGCTGCCGCTGTTGAGCGAGGTGACTACGTACCGGACATCAAGCCCGCGGCGGAGCATGTCGCCCTCATCGCTTTCCTTCGCTTCGATCCGTGCTGCGACACGGCGTTCTCTCGTCCACGATTTGGCGGCGTAGCGCGTTTCGGCATAACCGCGGAGAATGGCGAGTTTCCCCTCGGCGCGGCGCGTGCGGATATCGTCTGCCTCCCCTTCAACCAGCCGGTCGAGCACGGCGTTGCCGCCAAAGCCGAAAATATAATGGACGCCATTATCCTCGCACCAGTTCATGGCTTCGTCGCGGCCGTAATGGCCGTCGCCCCGGATGATGATGCGCGTAACCGGCCAATGCCGCCGGATTCGCTTGATCAGGCGGCGCAGCCATCTGCGGACTTCTACGCCGGATGGCGTTTTGCCAGGACGCAAGATCATGACGACCGGCCGTCCAGTCGCGGTGTCGTAAATGTGGATGGGCAGAAAGCAGCGCTCATCGTAATGAGCATTCCATTCAGCCATCTCCTGACGGCCATGCGCGACGTCGAGCGTATCGTCGATGTCCAGAACCACGGAGCGGGGTGGCGCTTTGTAACTCCCGCACCAGATATCGATGAGGGCATAGGTCAGTCGGATGATCTCCCGCAGCGTAGGCGCGTTCTCCCAACGCGAGATGGTGGGCTGCGAACACAAATCGGCGCCCGTTTCGGGCAGCCGCCCGCAGGCGAGCTTGAAAGCGGGATCAGACCGCAGCCAGTTGAGATCGTTACCGTCGGGATAGCCGCAGGCAATCGCCAGCACGCGCGTTCTGAGCACATCCTCGACTGTGTGGGTGATATGCGCCGGGTCGCGCGGATCGTCGATCAGAGCGGCAAGCGTCCTGGCTAACGCCCGGCGACGCTCGGCAAGCGAAAGCAAGATCACGCCACTGTCGGAGGAAAGACGGCCGCCATCGAATGCGGCTGTGACTTTCTTGCGGCAGACGGCTGGCAAGAAGAAAGTAAGTGAACTATCATCGGTCATGGCGGGTGTGGCAGGGCGAGTTGACGTGCGCAGAGTGGTCTCGATACCCATTTCCTGCGCAAGTTCAACACCTTGCGCTACCCCCGCCAGCCAGATTCCTCGCCGGGTGAATAAGAACGGCTAACGCCATCATGAAATAGCAGCGGGAGCGCAAGGTGGAGTCGCATTACATCGCGCCCGGCAAACTGACGCAAAATGAGTTTGCAGAGAGCTTTATGGGGGCGCCTGCGTGATAAATGCTTAGTTGAACACCTGTTTTGGCAGTCTGAAACAAGTGCGCGGATCATCGAAAGCTGTGTCTCGACTACAACACAGCACGACCGCATACGAGGCCAGGGGCTCACACCTGCCGAGCTTGCAACCCACCCAACAAAGGGGCATAAGCGAAAACGGACACTATTTATGAACGGCGGCACGTTTTGGGGAGCAGGTCAATATGAAGCTGGTGGCGATGCAAATGCTGGATAAGAAGGTGTGGGCTGACTGAAGCGTGCCTCAAGCATCACATATCCGCCATCCTTGGGTATACAGTGCGTGCCTAGATACTAATCCGATTACTGAAGCAAATCGCGTTAGCAGATGGAAGGCATACTTGTGGCCTTGCCAATCCCATGAATTCAATCGAGCTTTCCAATGGGCAACCGTCTTTATCATGAGAACAATCTTTGCTTCTCATTCTGCTTAGCTGAACCCCGGACAAGCGAGGGAGTCCTGCGATGAGGGTCGCAATTGACGGTTTCAATTTAGCCCTCGAAAAAGGGACAGGCGTTGCCACCTACGGTCGCAATCTATCCTATTGCCTTCGCGACCTTGGACATGAAGTGCATGTCCTCTATGGAAAAAAAGGAGCGGAGGGCGGAACAGAGTTGATACAGGAAGTGGTCTTCTTCGACGATAACTCGGAAGATAACTTTGAGCAGAGCAAGGTGCCTGTCAGGAGACAACTCGCAAACATGCGCCGCGCAGCCATTGCAAGCCTCGACCCTCGAGTTCGACGAGCCGGACACATCTCCTTGTCTGGGGCGGTTATCTATGAAAATCTGCGACCGTGCCTGCCTCATTTCGACCACTTGTGGAATTCGCCCCGCTTCTTTGAAAATGCCCACCTTCGTTTTCGCTTATATGGCGGCAGAACGAAGGTGCGTATCCCCGCCGCGATCAGCATCATGCATTGGACATATCCGCTGCCGGCGCAATTGCTTGGGGCAAAAAATATTTATACACTTCACGACTTGGTTCCTTTGCGCCTGCCTTACACGACTCTCGACAGAAAGAACAGCTACTTCGATTTGGTTCGACGTTTGGTGAGTGCCGCCGACCACATTGTCACCGTGTCGGAAACATCAAAAGCTGATATAATTTCTCTATTAGGCATTCCAGAAGCGAAAATCACAAACACTTACCAAACCGTTTCCATACCAGATGATTACCTAGCAATTCCTCCAAATGTACTCAAAGATGAGTTGATGGGAACGTTTTGCTTGGATTACAAAAAGTACTTTCTGTACTATGGTGCCATAGAACCAAAAAAAAATGTGGGCCGCATCATCGAAGCCTACCTCGGATCAAATCTTGAGATGCCGTTGGTTGTCGTGGGTGGACGTACCTGGAAAAGCGAGCCCGAACTAAAGCTTCTTAAGACGTGGACAGCCTTGGGTGCGAACGATCGTTCAAAGCGTAAAGTAATTCAAATGGATTACGTGACGTTCCCGCAACTGGTGAATCTCATTCGCGGCGCAATAGCCGTGACATTCCCCTCGCTCTATGAGGGCTTCGGTCTCCCTGTCCTTGAGGCCATGGTCTGCGAAACTCCTGTGATTACTTCCAATATAGGCTCCATGCGTGAGATCGCGGGAGATGCCGGCATATTGGTGGACCCCTACAATACACGAGATATTAAGAATGCAATGATCGCCACAGCCCAAAATGCAGAGTTGAGGGAAGGAAAGGTCTCCCGCGGCAAATCCGTGGCCGCGAAATTCTCGAAGGAACACTATCTTCAGCGTCTAAAGGAAGCCTACCATCGTTGTGGAACACAAGAGATGAAGGCTGCCGAAAATCTAGGCCTCATCTCAAATGAAGCACCTCGACTGTAGGTTACTGAGCCTGCAATGCCGGTAATCTATATTAGGTCTCTTCCTGCCTGAGATAAACGTTTAAGGATAGCCATCGTGGCAGTAGGTGTATTTGGCGTTCCATCCGTTTCTACGACACTGTGCGTGCGCCTGGTCAGAAATCTTCTGGTCCAGGGGTACGGCGGCTGCGAGCCAACGCGGGTCGCTGCACTTCAAGATGTGAAACCATCTTGGCGCAAAATCAGAACTCCATCTGCCCTATTTTTCAACAATACTCCAGAACCAGAGCTTATAGAATTCCTAATAAAGGAAGGAGTGCCTCTTGTTGCTTTTCTAAGCAGCTTCGAGGCGAATGCGCGAGAGCTTATCCAAAAGCAAGCCCAGCAACCGCTGGATGCGATTCGTAAAATAGCACTTTCCATGTCCGCCCTCGAGGATGTGATTGTTGCGCCGGACGTGTTCATCATCCGCAGCGGAAGAGGTGGTAAAACCGAGATCGGGGATCTTCTTAGGCAGTTGGCCACCTTTCTTGGACTGGCTCCCAAGAGGCTGAGACTTAATCAGATAATGAATGGCCTAAGCCTTCACAAGGCCTCAGACGGGAATGTCTATCTTGAAGACCAGCTCGAGCGGAGCCTTACCTCAGCGGGACTTCCAGCCGAGAAAAAGGCCATCAAGCCAACATGGCCCGCCGAAACAGTCGCCTTGCTCGACGGCTATAACAGAATTCTCGAGTTAGCTCCTATTTCCAAGATATGCTGGCCCGCAGAACTCTTCTTGGCAAAAGATATAAAAAAGGAAACTCCAGCAACGGAAATCATTGATTTGACAGGCCCCGCGCGGTTCCTCGTACATGGCCCCCACCTCGGTCTTCCCAGAGGCGAATGGAAAATCGCAGTATCTTTTGACGTTGCCAGTAATATAAGCAGCAACGTGGTTGCTCTGGATATCTGTCAGAAACGCGGACAAGACGTGCTTGTCATGGGCGAAGCTGAGATGCCGGCCTCTGGAGCATTTTGTTGCGATATGACTTTCCTTGTTTCCAATCCCCATCTTCCTATAGTGCTGAGGCTGGCAATCAAGCAGGGCGCCATAGAAGGCAAGTTGCGCTTCTTAGGAGCTGAACTTGAACGAATTTGAGGTTTTTAATAACGACCCCGATTGATTGCTTCCTATGGAGACCAGATGCCCTACGGGAAGCGAATGAAGTACATGGAGGGCTTGTGATTCGTTAACAGGGGCGAGGTCATGACGGCGCTAAAATCGCATTTTGAGCGGGGGGAGTTGGAAGCACTGCGGCCGCTCCGGTTTCAAGAGCTAACTTCATGCAATCTGGCTTTTGTTTTCGGGAGACCCGATCACCGAAGCGGCCGCGATCCTTTCTTTTTCCGCCCTGGGCTCGGCTACTCCACAAACGCTACAACGGACACAGACCAGACCACCTGGGTGACCGGCGGGAGGGTCCGGCGGGCGCGATCCTTAGGCCGGAAGCGCTTTCTTCGCTGAAAGAACGGTTAAACGGTTCAAGACGCCGCCCGAGTGGCGCGGCTAGGGGCTTGGTGTCCAAAGGCAAAACCCCGGTTAGCCGGTGGCGGACGATGACCTTTATTGGTGCTCCGGCACAACGCAAGCGGAGCTCCGACAACCTTCTGAATTCCATTGACGCGATTTAAGCGGCGATCAGATTTTGGCGATGAAAGCGGGGCGGGCGCACGCGGTACCCAAGGCAAGAGGTCGTCGATGTTGCAAGGCGGGCCAGCTGCTCACGAGCTTTTCCAGCACGTCGGCAAGATAGGTTCCGGCGTTGATATTTGATAGCATATCCTTGACGCTGCGACATCCTCCACAGCGGAACGAACATTCGTCCCGAAGGGTCCGGTTCAGCGCCGCAAGCGGAACCTTATGCAGAAACGGCCACTAACCCCGAAGTTCTGGCGGGAAAAAGGCTTGTAGCCCTGATATTTCAACGCGGTATACCTGTCTGGACGCTGTGTTGTACCCATGTAATGCGCCAGCATGACTCAGGTCAATGCAGTGCAAATCAGCTAGATTTTCTGCATGTACATCGACTTTGTGCTCAATCGAGGCTCCAAGCCCGCTATCCTGCTGCGTGAGAGCATCCGGGAGGGCAAGCGCATCAAGAAGCGCACTATCGCCAACCTGTCGGCCCTGACGCTGGAGCAGGCGGAAGCGATCCGGCTGGTGCTCAAGGGCGGCCAGCTCGCAGCGAGCGGGGGCCTCTGCACGCATCCGCTCGCTCCGCATGGGCATGTGGAGGCCGTGCGCATCGCCATGCCCCGGCTGGGCTTCGAGAAACTGATCGATGGCAACGCTTCGCGCGAGCGCGATCTGGTTGTGGCGATGGTCGCATGCCGCATCATCGCACCGCAAGCCAGCAAGCTGGCATTGACGCACGCTCTCGCGGATACGACGCTGGCGGAGATTTGGGCGTCGCCGACGCCCATGAAGACGAGCTTTACGCCGCGATGGACTGGCTGATCGAGCGCCAGGACAAGATCGAGAAGAGGCTGGCCAAGCGCCATCTGAAGGAAGGCGGGCTGGTACTCTTCGGTCTCACCTCATCGAGCTTAGAGGGCGTGACCTGCCCGCTCGCCAAGATCGGCTATAGCCGCGACGGCAAGCCCGGCACGCTGCAAGTGAACTACGGCCTGCTGGCGGACAGCCGCGGCTGCCCGGTCGCGGTTTCCGTCTTCGAGGGCAATACGGCCGATCCCAAAACGCTGTTGCCGCAGGTGGAGAAGGCGCGCGATCGCTTCGACATTGCCTCGCTCATTATGGTTGGGGACCGCGGCATGATCTCCAATGTGCAGATCGAGGCCATGCGCAAAATGGAAGGCGTGGCTATCCGAAACCTGCCGGGACAGGCCTATACCGCGATCGGTCTCTCGTAAAAGCAATGCGCCTGCGTTCGAAGTGATGGCGCCGCCGTCGAAAGCCGCTGTGACTTTCCGGCTTCCGAGGCTGGCGAAATCGAAAGAATCCGGACTACACTCTGTCAGCATCGGGGACCTCCTCTGCTCTAGCCGAAGCCTTTGTTGCAGAGGAACTTTCGCTGATTCAGAGCCCCGATGCACCTCTCTCTCGTGAGATATCCGGGCTAGATCACGGCCATCAAGAGCGGTGCCATCGCCAAGCTCGCCGATGCAGGCCAATTGCAGCCCGATCTGTTCGACGAGCGCAATCTCATTAGCTTTACAAGCGAAGACTATCCAAGCCGAGCGGCTCGTCGCCTGCCGCAATCTGGAGCTTGCCAGGCTGCGCGCGGCAAAACGCCAGGACCTGATCGCCGCGACGGAGCGCGAGCTTCAGAAGGTTGCCGCATGGTCGCCGGCGGCAAGCTTTGCCGACGCGATAAGATTGGCCTGGGCGTTGGCAAGGTCATCGGCAAATACAAGATGGCCAAGCACTTCGATCTCGATATCCAGGACGCAGCTCTCTCATTCAGCGTCAATGAAAAGCGCGTTGCAGCCGAGGCTGCGCTCGACGGAATCTATGTGATCCGCACCTCCGCCGCCAAGGCGGAGATGAGCGCCGAAGCTGACGTCTTGAATTACAAGCGCCTGGCCGAGGTGTCATTGTCTCTCCTCGCCACGTTGAGCTATGCGCTTTACATCCTGTGGACGCGCTATCTTGCAAGGTTCGACGATGCGCAGACAACCCTTGTTTATACGCCGCTGGCTGGTGCTCTTCTCGTTGCACCCCTTGCGCTCGCGAGTTGGCAGACGCCGAAGGGCGTTTGGGTTTGGCTGGTTCTCCTGAGCACTGTGTTGTTCGGCGGCTTTGGGCATTGGCTTGTCATTCTGGCGCATGAGCGCGCGCCCGCCCCCATATTGGCTCCCTTTGGCTACATCAGCATCATCTACATGATCGCGCTGGGACTAATCGTATTTGGCGAGTTCCAAGCAGGGTGGGCACTTGCCAGCGCAGCGATCATCATCATGTCGGGAGTGTACCTGCTCTTTCGGGAACGTCAGGCACCCGGAGCCGAGGGGGCAGCTTCCTCCGCAACCGTGGTCGAAGGATAGGCTTCGCGGACGCGTGCCGCGAAGTCGGCAAAATTGCCTTCGCAGATCGATTGGCGGATCGCCGCCATGAGATCCTGGTAGAAAGCGATATTTGTCCAGCTCAGGATCATTGGCGCGAGATATTCGCCAGCGCGGATCAGGTGGTGAATGTAGGCGCGGGAGTAGTCGCGGGCCGCGGGGCATGTGCTTGCTTCGTCGAGGGGGCGATGATCCTCAACATGCGCGGCATTGCGCATGTTGAGCTTGCCGCCCCAAGTGAAAGCCTGGCCGTGGCGGCCGGACCTTGTCGGCATCACGCAATCGAACATGTCTATGCCGCGTTCAACCGCGCCGACGATGTCGGCGGGCGTGCCGACGCCCATAAGGTAGCGTGGTTTGTTGGGGGGGAGGAGCGGTATTGTCCAGGAGAGCGTCTCGAACATGAGCTTTTGGCCCTCCCCGACCGCTAAGCCACCGACGGAATAGCCGTGAAAACCCATGGAGGTAAGAGCTTCGGCTGATTGCACGCGAAGCTCCGAATAAACTCCGCCTTGCACGATGCCGAACAGGGCGCGCCCTGGTTGGCCGTGCTCTTGGAAAGCCGCAAGCGAGCGTTCGGCCCAGCGCAGCGAAAGCTGCATGGATCGCTCTGTTTCGTCCCGCGTCGCGGGATATGGCGTGCACTCGTCGAACTGCATCTGGATATCGGCGCCGAGAAGGTTTTGCACCTCGATCGACCGCTCCGGCGTCAACTCATAAAGAGCGCCGTCGATATGGGAGCGAAAGGTGACGCCGCGTTCGGACACGGTGCGAAGCTGGCTCAGCGACATAACCTGATAGCCGCCGGAATCCGTCAGGATCGGGCCGTTCCACCGCATAAAGCGATGAAGGCCGCCGAGACGGGCGATGCGCTCCGCTCCGGGGCGCAGCATAAGATGATAGGTGTTGCCGAGAATGACGTCCGCACCTGTTGCCTTGACCGTGTCGGCGAACATGGCCTTGACCGTCGCGGCGGTGCCGACCGGCATGAAGGCGGGGGTGCGGATAACGCCGCGGGGAGTCGTGATTTCTCCCAAGCGCGGGTCGCCGTCATTGGCCAGAAGCTTGAATGCAAAGCCGGTCACAACCTCGACCGATCCGCGCGGCTGAGCAGGCATGCATCGCCATATGAGTAAAAGCGGTAGCCTCCAGCGACGGCGTGCGCGTAAGCGTTCTTCATAAGGGCTGTGCCAGAGAAGGCGCAAACGAGCATAAAAAGTGTCGATTTCGGAAGGTGGAAATTCGTCATGAGCAAATCGGCACTGCGAAAGTGGTGGCTTGGCTTGATGAAAATCTTCGTAAAGCCTTGACGAGCCTCGATCAAGCCATCTTCGCGCGCGGCCGTTTCAAGGACGCGAAGTGAGGTGGTGCCCACGACGATGATCCGCCCTCCCCCTTCACGGCACGCGTTGATGTGGTGCGCGGCATCCTCGGAGATCTTATACCACTCGGCGTGCAGCGTGTGATCCGCGACATTTTCGGTCTTGACCGGGAGAAACGTCCCCGCGCCCACATGCAGCGTGACGAAAGCGCTGCAAACACCTTTGGCCGCCAATCTTTCGAGAAGCTCAGGTGTGAAATGAAGGCCCGCGGTCGGCGCGGCGACTGCGCCTTCCGTTTTAGCGTACACGGTCTGGTAATCGGAGCGGTCGCGGTCATCGGAGGGGCGAGACCCGGCGATATACGGAGGTATAGGCATGTTTCCGTGGCTGGCCATGATTGCTTCGACTGTGTCGCCGCAGCAGGCCGTGACCAGAATCGCTCCCTCTTCGTCCCTCGCCGCGACCTTCAGGCGCGCTCTTCCCCCGTTCCGGGAAAGGACGATGGCGTCTCCGGGGAGGAGGCGCCGGGCGGGACGGGCAAATGCCTTCCAAGCGCCGTCAGAAAGTCTCTCGATCAGTGTCAGAGAGAGTTCGACGTCAGGAGCACCGGTTTCGCGAGCGGGGCGATAACCGCGAAGCTCGGCTGCAAGCACCTTGGTGTCGTTGAACACCATCACGTCGCCGGCTCGCAAAAAAGAGGTTAGATCCCGCACCCGCGCCTCTGAAAAGGGGGTACACGAAGCGGGATCGACGCGAAGAAGCCGCGCCGCGTCTCTCGGCGAAACGGGTCTCAACGCTATCGACGATTTGGGCAGCTCGAAATCAAAGTCTTTTAACAGCACGGTCAATTCGCCGCCCAGAGCTTTAACGTGATCAAGGAGCGTCCCCGACCCGCATCGTAACGATTTTGTCCGGGTTCTTGACGGGCTCGCCGCGCTTTACCTTGTCGATGTTATCCATCCCCTCGATCACCTTGCCCCAGACGGTATACTTGCCGTCAAGGAACGTTGCATCATCGAAGCAGATAAAAAATTGGCTGTCCGCGCTATCAGGATGATTGGCGCGCGCCATGGATACAACTCCGCGAACATGCGGCTCGTTGCTGAATTCTGCCTTCAGGTTCTTGCCGGATCCTCCGCGTCCCGTCCCGGTCGGATCGCCCGTTTGAGCCATGAAACCTTCGATCACGCGATGGAAAACAACGCCGTCGTAAAATTTCTGGTTCACAAGCTCCTTGATGCGAGCGATGTGGTTGGGCGCAAGATCGGGCCGAAGCTCGATCACAACGCGGCCTTGGGTTGTTTCCAGGACCAATGTATTCTCTTTACTTGGAGATTCCATGTGTAACTTTCCCCTAGCGCCGTCTAGACAGGTAATTTTACCCTAAAATAAGGCGCCTTCATGCTAATCTGATCATAAATGTGGTGATCAACGGGCGTCCGACGCAAGCTGCATTTTGATGATCTTATCCGGATTGAAAACCTGGCCGTTTGCGCCGACACCCTTTTTGATCCGGTCGACGAGTTGCATGCCCTCAGTGACTTGGCCCCAAACAGTATAGTTTCCGTTGAGATGCGAGGCATCCTCCAGGCAGATGAAAAACTGGCTGTTGGCGGAATTGGGGTTGCCAGAGCGCGCCGCTCCTACAGTTCCGCGCTTGAAGGGCGTCGAGGTGAACTCGGCCGGCAGGTCGGGATATTTGGAGCCTCCCGTTCCATCGCCCTTCGGGTCGCCTGTCTGGGCCATGAAACCCCTGATCACTCGATGAAAAGTAAGACCGTCGTAGAAGCCTTCCTTGACGAGTTTCTTGACGCGCTGGACATGCTCGGGGGCTAGGTCGGGACGTAACTCGATAACGACGCGGCCGTCTTTAAGGTCCATGTAGAGCGTATTGTCCGGGCTCTCGGCGCGAGCCTCAGAGGCCGCCAGAAAAAGCCCCGCCGTTAAGAGCAGCGCCATGCGAAAGCTGGAACGAACCATGAGTGACCTTTTCTTTATTGATTGTTTTTGCGGACGGAGCGGGTAGCTGGTATCGGGGCAGGAGTTACGCCGCGTTCATAGGCGCGGGACCTTATCCTTGACTCTCTGAAGTACAGCCGGAGAAACGAAGGGCGAAACATCTCCCCCAAGGCTCACGATTTGCCGGACCAGTGTGGCCGCAATGTGCGCCGTTCCGGGCGATGCCATGAGAAAGACCGTTTCGATGTCCGGCGCCATGGTCCTGTTCATTCCGAACAGTTGCGCTTCGTAGCCCAGATCGGGCGCACCCCGTATGCCTCTCAGGATGAATTGTGCGCCGTTCTGCCGCGCGGCATCAACAGTCAGCCCGCTAAAAAGGATGACCTCGCCACAATCTCCCGGCCCAGTCCTGTCGAACTCCTCCTTCAGCATAGCCACGCGCTCTGCTTCCGTGAACATCGGCGTCTTCGAGGGGTGAACACCGATACCGACGACAAGCCGATCGAACAAGGCGAGGCCGCGCCCGATGATGTCGAAATGACCAAGTGTTGGCGGATCGAAGCTTCCTGGATAAAAACCGCACCGCATGTGCCCCTCAACGATTCCTGCTATTCGGAAGCGTCGTCCTCGCCCTCAGCATCGCTGGCGTCGCCCCCATTTGAATTTCCATTGCCGTTTCCGTCATCATTGATGAGCTCGGCGGATACGACGCGTTCGTCCTGCTCTGTTCTGAAGATCGTCACGCCTTGTGCCGACCGCCCTGTTATGGAGATGCCCTCGACGGGGCACCGGATCAACTTGCCTCCATTGGTTACCAGCATGATTTGATCGGTATCCTCGACGGGGAAGGAAGCAATGAGGCGGCCATTTCGCTCGTTCACAGCCATGGCAATGATGCCTTTGCCGCCGCGCCCGGAGGTCCGGTACTCGTAGGATGAGGTCCGTTTTCCAAAGCCGCGTTCCGAGACCGTCAGCACATATTGCTCGGCGGCACCCATCTCCGCGTAACGAGCCGGGGTCAGATCGGCAATATCGCCGCCCTCGATAGTCTCGCTGTCATCGAGGCCACCGGCTTCCCCCACATCATTTTCCACTTCGGCTGCCTCGCCGCCATCGAGCGAGGCACGCTCGCCAGAGGCAGCGCGACGCATGGCGTTCGCCTGCTTGAGATAGGCCGCGCGCTCGGCTGGCGTCGCATCCATATGCCGGAGTATCGCAAGGGAAATAACACGGTCCACGTCTTCGAGCTTTACCCCCCGGACGCCGGTCGATTTACGGCCCTTGAAGATGCGCACGTCCGTAACCGGGAACCGGATGGCTTGGCCATCGGCCGTAGTCAGTAGAATGTCGTCCGTCTCGCGGCAAAGCTGTGCGCCCGTGATGTCATCGCCCAAGTCGAGCTTCATGGCGATCTTCCCGTTCTGGCGGACTTCGGCGAAATCCGCGAGTTCGTTCCTTCTGACGTTTCCCGACCGGGTCGCGAAGATGATGAAGACCCCGCTCTCGCCGCGCTCTTCTTCGGGCAGCGGCAGAATGGATGTGATGGTCTCATCCTGCTGTAGCGGAAGAAGGTTGATCAGCGCTTTCCCGCGCGCCTGCGGCGCGGACAGAGGGAGCCGCCACACCTTCATCTTGTAGGCCATACCGCGCGAGGACAGGAAAAGCACGGGCGTATGCGTATTCGCTACGAAAAGCCGGGTCACGAAATCCTCGTCGCGCGTCGCCATGCCGGCGCGGCCCTTGCCGCCCCGCCGCTGCGCGCGATAAGTCGACAGCGGTACACGCTTGATATAGCCGCGATGGCTGACGGTGATGACCATATCCTCTTTCTGGATCAGGTCCTCGTCCTCAACCTCGCCCTCGACATCGAGAATCTCGGTGCGTCGCGGCGTCGCAAATTCCTCTTTGATAGCGATCAACTCGTCACGCACAATACCTACCACCCGCGCCCTTGAGCTTAAGATATCGAGGTAATCGCGGATCTTGTCAGCCAAGCCCTTCAGTTCGTCGCCGATCTCGTCGCGTCCAAGCGCCGTCAAGCGTTGCAGGCGCAGGTCGAGAATGGCTTTGGCCTGATCGATGGACAGGCGATAGACGTTGCCGGCCAGGATTTTAGAACGAGGGTCGTCGATCAGGGCAAGTAGGGGAGCAACATCCTCCGCGGGCCAATTCCGCCCCATGAGCTGTTCGCGCGCCGTTGCTGGATCAGGCGCCATGCGGATCAGCTTGATGACCTCATCGATATTGGCAACCGCAGTGGCGAGGCCGACAAGCACGTGCGCCCTGTCGCGCGCCTTCGCCAGCAGGAACTTTGTCCGGCGCGTGACAACAGTTTCGCGGAATTGAGTGAAAGCCTGGATGAAATCGAGCAGCGTGTGCTGCTCCGGCCGGCCGCTGTTGAGCGCAACCATGTTGGCCGCGAAAGGGGATTGCAGCGTCGTGAAGCGATAAAGCTGGTTCAGCACAACATCGGCCATAGCGTCGCGCTTCAACTCGATCACGACACGATAGCCATCGCGGTCAGACTCGTCGCGCACGTCTGCGATGCCTTCGATGCGCTTTTCGCGCACGAGTTCGGCAATGCGCTCTTGCAGCACCGCCTTATTCACCTGATAGGGGATTTCCGTCACGATCAGTGCGTCGCGATCCTTGCGAATCGTCTCGACGTGGATCTTGCCGCGGACGACAATCGAGCCGCGCCCTCTCAGATAGGCGGCTCGGATTCCTGCGCGCCCCATAATGACGCCGCCCGTCGGGAAATCGGGGCCGGGCACATGCTCCATGAGCTGTTCGACGGTGATGCTGGGGGTCTCCAGATACGCGAGGCACGCATTGATGACCTCACCCAGATTATGCGGAGGGATATTCGTGGCCATGCCAACTGCGATGCCGCCGGCACCGTTCACCAGCAGATTTGGAAAGCGGGCAGGAAGAACCGTCGGTTCACGTTCGGAATTGTCGTAATTGTCCTGGAAGTCGACGGTGTCGTTTTCCAAGTCCTGGAGGAGCGTGTCGGAGATCTTTTCAAGGCGGACTTCGGTGTACCGCATGGCAGCAGGCGGGTCACCATCGACCGAACCGAAATTACCCTGACCGTCAATCAGCGGGACGCGCATCGAGAAGTCTTGCTCCATGCGAACGAGCGCATCGTAAACCGACTGATCGCCGTGCGGGTGATATTTACCGATCACATCGCCGACGATGCGAGCGGACTTTCGGTAGGGCTTATTCCATTGGTAGCCGTTCTCGTGCATCGAATAAAGGATGCGGCGATGAACGGGCTTCAGACCATCGCGCACATCGGGCAGCGCACGCGACACGATCACGCTCATCGCGTACTCGAGGTATGAGCGCTTCATTTCGTCGGTGATCAGGATTGGACGAATCTCACCCGCCCCATGATCGCCGTGATTGCCTTCTGAATTGCCTGCCAAAACTAAACCCTTGGCTTCTTAGAAAGGAAAAAAGCCTGTCTGAATTTAACGAACCTTATACATGGGAAATGCTAAAGCGGAAGAGGAGCGCCGCCGAAGGCGAGGTGCCTCAAAATGGGATTTCGTCGTCGAGATCCTTTTCGAAAGACTTTGGTGCCAAGTTCTCGCGGCCTTTTCCGCCGATCGCGCTTCTAGAACTGCTGCCACGGCCGCCATCGCTCGATCCGCCATCGAAATCGGCAGATCCGCCGTCGTTGAAGCCGGAAGCACCGCTGCGGCCATCAAGCATGGTCAGCTGCCCATTGTAGCTTTGCAAGACAACTTCCGTCGTGTAACGGTCGTTGCCGGAATTGTCCTGCCATTTACGGGTTTGAAGCTGGCCCTCGATGTAGACCTTCGAGCCCTTCTTCAGATATTGCTGAGCAATCTTTCCAAGCTGCTCATTGAAAATAACGACGCTGTGCCACTCGGTCTTTTCGCGTCTTTCACCCGACTGCCTGTCGCGCCAAGCGTCCGTAGTTGCAAGCCTGAGGTTGCAAATCGCTCGGCCATCCTGGGTGTGCCGTACTTCCGGGTCCGCGCCAAGATTGCCGATGAGGATGACTTTATTCACCGAGCCCGCCATGGGAGCTCCTTTCTAAACCACTGTCTCGCCCTTGACTGTACATCAAGCGACGGTATGCATAAGCCTCTCCAGCCGGTTTTCCACACAACCAGACTACTCGTTCGCATAATGTTCTAAGAACGCTGTTGTCACGTGTCAAGTCATGGAGCCTTGTTCCGTAAACGCCGGGGGAAGCATGAAACGGCGTGCCCTTATCCACACTTCAGGGCGAAAAAATCACACAGCATTCCAGATTTCAGCCAAGTTCCCGTTTAAAACCGGCTTCATCACGCGAAAGGTTGTTGACGGGCGGCGTTACACGGCTCGAAGGTTCTGACTGGCCAACAACGTCGATTTTGGCTGATTCTGTTGGCGTAAACACAGGTGATGCTCTTGACCCGACGGGCTGAAAGTATAACATCCCGCATGGATTAAGGCAGGGTGGATTGTACAACAGCCATCGCACAAAGAGCGCCGGATTGCTCCTTAGAAGGCATGGATAAGAGGAACTGAGATGACGAAAACGCAAGCGGCGGCGGTGGCGGCTGCGAAACCGGAGAAGGCCGACATCGTCACCCTTCGCCATTTGGCGACAGAAGTCGCCGAAACACACGGCCTTTCCCAGAAGCAGGCGAATGAAGTCCTCACTGAGGCCATAACGAGCATAGGCAAGCACCTCAAGAAAGGCGCAAGAATCCGCATCGCAGGACTTGGAACTCTTGAGGTCCGCAAGCGGGCCGCGCGCATGGGCCGTAATCCAGCGACCGGCGAAGCGATCAAGATCAAAGCCAGTAAGAAAGTGGCATTCCGTGCCGCCAAGGATCTGAGTGAAGCGATTTAAGGAGGCCGATTTGGCCTCCTTTTTCTGGCGCGCCTCAATTATCGTACCTATTTTGAGCGGGAGAAGCATCCTTGTGGGGATTCTGCTCTCTCAGAGAGAATGTTTTTGAT
The DNA here is from genome assembly GCA_963764115.1 of uncultured Alphaproteobacteria bacterium. Taxonomy (GTDB): domain Bacteria; phylum Pseudomonadota; class Alphaproteobacteria; order Rhizobiales; family Rhodomicrobiaceae; genus Rhodomicrobium. The sequence continues at coordinate 66,166 of CAVXRT010000038.1, read as the reverse complement.
TGCGATTACTTCTTTTTCGATGGCGCTCAATCGCTTCTCTGTTTCGGTCTTGTCATGAGCAATACCGGACATGATACCGCCAGCGGTATAACCCGCTGCGGCAAGGAATACACCAAAGCCGATGACCATGGCAAAGGGTAGGTAAATGCGAGTCAGTGAGATATCCTGGCGGCCATGAGCGGCGGTTGCACGGTGAGCCGGCGAAGGCGTTGCCTCTGCAGGTGTACCTGTTGTCATCGGCTGCGTCTTTCAATTTTGGCAGGGCAGGGCTTCTGGGTGGCCGCTGCTTCCACTCTCGCGATGCCTTTCCCTTCCTCGATGTAATGGAAGCGCAAGTACAAGAACCCGAGGAGCATCGCTGCCAAGGCTAGGGCAACGCGCCCCTCGGCGCTTTTCGAAAGGGAAGCAAGGATTTCGCCGATCGCCGTCACAACTGCGCCGACAAACTGCGCGATCCCGCTGATGACCGGAGACAACGGCCCAAGCAGAGCCAAAACCGCCGCCGAGAGCCCAAATTTGGCGGCACCAGCGGCTAAACGCCCCCCCAGCGAGGCAATAAAGGCCAGAAACGCGCTCATGATACCATCTCCGTCTTAGGGAAGTGCATCGGGGCCTGTGCGGGGCCTTGGTAATCGAAATTCTGGTAGGCTTTAACGTGCCCGCTGCGCAAAAGCCGAATCATTGCGATTGCCACAACGAAGATGGCACAGAAGAAGAGCCATCGGTTTGTTGCCGCCCACCGCCACAAGGGCTGCAGAGGTTCAAGAGCTTCACGAATCCCGCTGATACTGTCGAGCACGCTGTCGCTCCCGAAAATCTGTGCGGCGGTGGCTCCGCCAAAAAGCCAGGCGAAAATGCGTTGCAGCAGATTCATGCGATTGATCTGTGGATCGTCGGCGTCTTCGAGGTCGCCGCGGGTTGCGTTCGCACGGCGGGACAGCATCGGGCCTGCGTCGGCAAGAACGCGATTGTAGGCCGGCTGCCAGATCCCAGGGTCGCCACCGAGATCATGGTCATGCTGGAAAAGCATGACGGCTCTGTATGTCTGCTCGCCAAAAACGCCATCGACTGCGCCTGCTGGATAGCCGAGGCCTCGAAGCTTCTCTTGAAGAGTAGCGACAGCTTGTCCTGTCATGCCTGCATGGAGGCTTCCGTCATCGGGAACCTGCGACACAACCTGCCCTGCCATGGCCTGCGCTTCCAGGCGGATCGAGTTGACCCGCCGGTGCCAACCCACGCCGAACACGCGCCATAATCTGCCGAGGCGTCGGAGGAACTCCAGGCGCGCACTGCAATAGGCCTGAATATCTTGGCTAGGATTTGCTTGCAGCCATTGCGTCGCGCGACCGACACCGGCGTTCACCGCTGCGTCAAAGACGCAGAGATCGAACCCGGAGGCAGATCCTCGCAACCCATCGCATCCCAGTATTCCGTGCGATAGATGGCCTGCAATTCGTCTTCCTCGATCTGACGGACAGGACGTAACCGCCCGCCGTGCCTTTTGCGCCAGGCGTCGTACTCTCGCTGAATGATCCCTCGCATCGTGGGGCCGCCTGGATCGTCGGGATGATTGGAATATCCGCCTTCCCATTTCAGCGTAATGGCGAGGCAGCGCTCAAAATTGTCAGAGGCCATTGGCTCCTCTCTTGATTTTGCAGCTGATTGTTTAGAAGGAGATTCACGGATCACAGCTCGCCAGGAGCGGCGATGAAGCAGACAAGGCGTGGCGCCGGTCTGCTCCGCTCTACCGAGCAGGAGTGCGTGCTAGCGAAGTGTACGCGGCCCCCCAACGAAAGGGGCTGCCACTCTCAAAGGCGCGATGGTTTCCAGCGTCATGTAGCGGGCGCGTTGCACAGCCCACTCATCGTTTTGTTCAAGCAGGATCGCGCCGATCAGCCGGGTGATGGCTGCTTCGTTCGGGAAGATGCCAACCACCTCGGTGCGCCGCTTGATTTCGCCATTCAGGCGCTCGATCGGATTGGTGGAATGCAGTTTCGCCCGGTGCGCTGCCGGAAAGGTCATGTAAGCGAGAACGTCTTGCTCGGCGTGGTCCATCAGGGCTGCCAGTTTCGGCAGTTTGGGCCGCAGCTGATCGGCAACCTTGCGCCATTGCTGGCTGGCGGCCACGGCGTCGTCCTGGGCAAAGGCCGTGGCGATGAAGGCCGAGACGACGCGCCGCCCGCTCTTGCCGGCATGGGCGAGCGCATTGCGCATGAAATGCACGCGGCAGCGCTGCCAGCTGGCGTTCAGCACTTTCGAGACGGTGGCCTTGATGCCTTCGTGGGCGTCCGAGATCACGAGCTTGACGCCGCGCAAGCCGCGGCGGGCGAGCTTGCGCAAAAAGCCGGTCCAGAAGGTCTCGGCCTCGGAGGGACCGATATCCATGCCCAAGACTTCGCGCCGGCCATCGCTGTTGACGCCCACAGCGACAATGACGGCCACGGAGACGATGCGGCCGTTCTGGCGAACCTTCACATAAGTCGCGTCGATCCAGAGATAGGGCCAATCGCCTTCGATAGGGCGATCAAGAAAGGTTTTGACGCGGTCATCGATCTCTTCGCAGAGGCGGCTCACCTGGCTCTTGGAGACGCCGCTCATGCCGAGCGCCTTGACGAGATCGTCGACGGAGCGCGTGGAGACGCCCTGGATGTAGGCTTCCTGGATCACAGCCGTCAGCGCCTTCTCCGCCAGCCGGCGCGGTTCGAGAAAGCCCGGAAAGTAGCTGCCCTTGCGAAGCTTCGGGATGCGCAGTTCTACGGTGCCAGCACGCGTCTCCCAGATGCGGTCGCGATAGCCGTTGCGTTGCACGAGGCGGTCGGGGGAGCGTTCGCCAAGAGCGGCGCCGGTGAGGCCAGACACCTCCATCTCCATCAGCCGTTCGGCCGCAAAGCCGATCATCTCGCGCAAGATGTCGGCGTCGGGCGTCTTCTCAATCAGCGTGCGAAGGTTCATCATGTCGTCGGTCATCGGTGGTCCCCCGGTTGCGTTGGATGTCGCAACCCGATCCTGCCGTGAGTTGCCGATGACCACCGCAAGCCGCTCACTCGCTACGGCGCCATGGAGGGCGCGCTTCGCGAGCGGCTTGCTACCGTCGAGTTACACCACCACCGGGGACGGGACCCTCTACCGAGCAGGAGTGCGTGAGCGAACGTGTACGCGGCCCCCCAACGAAAGGGGCTGCAACTCTAGAGAAACACCTCTAGTGGGACGACGTTGACACTTGAGGCCCGCCCGTCTTCACCGAATTCCGATGATGGAATCCAGTCCGCGAGAAGCAGTTCGGCGGTCATGGGGCGATCGTCATCTCGCGGAGCGACCGAACTTCGGCGTAGTCGGTTCCCGGCAGAAGGTGGTTCTTAACCCATCTTATGCGCCACAGAGCGCGATTGCGTTGGGGGCGGCTATCGGGCAACGCGCCCAACGGTTCCAGCGAAGACCACAGCTCGCGGGCTGATTTGAGCAGGTGCGCTGTGAACGCGCTGGAGGTTGCCGATCTGGGCTCCAGGGGCTTCGCGCCCCGCCGGTCAGGGCCCGGATTTCTGCAATTCGAATGCAACGAGGCTGCCTTCGGCCCGCGCACCCGTCATAAACCCAAGGAATCGCGCTTCGGTGTAGGCGTCCCCTGCGACTTGTTGCCTCTGCGCATTTTTGATTGTTGGTGGAATGAAAATCGACGCAAGATAAACAACCAGCGCTGTATGGCTTGGCTGGTCCGGATTTGTCGTTTGTTAGCTTATCGTGTTGTTCGATGCGTCAGCCACTGTGGTTGTGAATATGCGATAGATTGTCATGATACCCTCTTATTTCCACGCCGGGATGTAGACGGTTGAACCGTCGCTCGACGTGGTTTTAATCCACGTGTACGGCGCTGTCGCTGTTGAAGCAGGACAGTTCGAGCCAAGAGCAGCGGACCCAGAGCCGGTAGAACCGGCTAAAAATTTAGTTGTATTAGCCAACCCAAAGGTCCAGCCACCTGCTGTCGTTATGCCGTAATCACCCAAGACGTTGCTGCCGTTCTGAGCAAATTGTATTCCGCCAGCCGTACTTGTCCCGGCTGCTTCTGTGCCTATAACGAGGTTGGGGCCGGTTGTGCCACCAAGCGAGTAGCCAAATGTGGCACGGCTATAGTTCGCGTTCGAGGACGAAGAGTCATGGTAGACGCGATGGGTTTGAGCATTGGTGCCGTTGACTTGGGCTAGGATGTTTGCGGCGTCGCCCGTCAGTACTAACTGGTTGCCTCCACCTCCAGCATAAGACTGCCAATAAATACCTGCTGAATAAGTGGAGAGCGAGATTCCAGAGCCATTAAACGCTACTTGTTGACCGCCGCCCCAAGGGCCGTTGGTCAAAGCTAACCAAGAACCTGTGTTTACAAAAGACCCATACCTGGCAACGTAACAATTACCAGAGTCATCAAACCCGCCAACTAAATTATTAGAACTATCTCTTACGGCGAGCATAGTCGCGGATTGACTGGCAGCGCCTTTTAGGGTAAGAGGAGTATCCGTCGCGTTCTGAGCAGTAACAACAAGATTATTGCCGCTTGCCGCTGTTGCGATTGCTGACGATAGGAGAGTTGTCCCCGTCACCGCCAGCGCATTTGATCCAATCGTTGCCCCGCCAAGAGCGAGTGAGGACGCGAGAACAGCCCCGCCCACCTGTAGCTTCGAACCATCGGAATAAAGAAGCTGCCCCGCTGTCGCGCCAGAAATCGCGGTTGTGTTAACCGTGAGCGAGCCACCGGAAGAGGCGGCCCAGACAGGAAGGCCGCCACTGCTAACGGTAAGCACCTGTCCCGTAGAACCAATGCCGAGCCGCGTCCCCGCGCCTGACGTTCCGCCGTAAAGAACATCCCCCGCCGCCGTGAGCGGCGAGAGCGCGTTGAAAGCGGCGGATGCCGAAGTCTGCCCAGTGCCGCCGTTCCCGATGGAAAGCGCGGTGCTGAGAGTAAGCGAGGCGGCACTAAGAGGCCCCGCCGCGGAATCATCGGCAAGGCGAACGGCTAGAGCGCCGCTTACGGGTTTGAGCGCCGGATAAGATGACGTTGCGCCGCCAAAGGTCAATAGCCCAGTTTTTGTGATCCGAAGACGCTCTGTGCTGTTTGTCTGGAAAATCAAATCATAGTTCGTTGTCGTACCAATTGTTGTATTGTTTCCGGCTGCAAAATTAATAGGGCTTATTGAAAATGTATAACCGGCCGCTGCAGAAATATCTAGGATCGTTGTTGTGCCATTTCTGAATGAAAAATCACCTGTTCCCCAGCTCTGCCCGTACGTTATATAGGAGCTTCCGGTGTTGTTAAAGTTCAACTGTGCACCGGTAAGGCTTACTGTGCCGCTTACGGCAAGACGGTCTACCCCGTTGCTTGCCATGCCAATACCGACATATTGTCCCGACAAATCGCCATGTATTAAGCCACCGATGTTCAGCTTATAGCTATCTGAGGCGTTTACGACATCACCTCCGATCAGTATATTGCTACCACCTGATGTTAATGTTGCACCGGCCTGCGAACCTATAACTATGTTTGTAGATCCGGTTACGAATTCACCTGCATTATAACCAAATAAGGTGTTATAACTACCATTAGAATTGCTGTATCCAGCTTGCAAACCAACATAAGTATTACCATTGCCCGTCGTTATGCTATAGCCCGCGCCATCTCCGCAGGCGGCGTTGTAAGATCCAGTTGTCGAGTTCCGCAAGGCAACGCTGCCGACAGCAACATTATGATTGCCGGTGCTCCCACCGTCGCCCATGGCTTCAACACCGATGGCAACATTGTTGATGCCTCCCGTAGATTGCCACATGGCCCCTTCGCCGATGATTGTATTCCCCGACGCAGTGGTGAGGAGTTGACCAGCCAGATACCCGATTGCGGTGTTGGTGCCTCCTGTGGTCATCAAGTTGAGGGCTAAATTCCCGAGACCCACATTGCCTTTGCCGTTTACCCCGCCGCCGCTTTGAGACACGGTAGTGCTGAAACTGCTATTGCCAACGATAAGGTTATTGTTCGTATCATCTTCGAAAATATAGGGTGCCCATGCTGGCACGCCGCCACTTACCGTTAGGACTTGGCCGGTAGAGCCAATGCCGAGCCGCGTTCCCGCACCTGACGTTCCGCCGTAAAGAATATCCCCCGCTGTCGTGAGCGGCGAGAGCGCGTTGAAAGCGGCAGAAGCCGAAGTCTGTCCAGTTCCGCCGTTCCCGATGGCAAGCGCAGCGCCAGACCAGTTTGCGTTGTTGACGCTAGACAGAGACGCCAGCGTTCCAAGGGTCGGCGTGCCCGACAAATCATTATAGCTTCCCGATGCCGCCACCGTAGCAAGCCCGGAAACCTGTCCCGCCGTAACCGTGACCGGATCGCTAGCGCCCGACGCATGCGTAGCCGCGTGAGCGCTAGGCGTCATGGTTGAAGGCTTGTTGTTGATTTGCGCAACCCCGCTTGAGGCATTCCAGTCGCTGTTGACCTGTGCGGCAGGAATTGTGGGCGTGTTCGACAAATCCGCGTAAGACCCGGAAGTCGCGACAATGGCAAGACCGTCGATCTTTGTGGCGCGCGCGCTGTCGAGGACGCCGGCCAAAGAGGTGGTGGCGGCTGGAATTGTCACGCCGGCTCCCGTCGACGAGGCGATCGAGACCGACGTCGCCGTTTCCGTCGCTGATAGGTTCGTCGCGCTCGATCCGCTGGAGGCTGGCGTGGGAGCCCAGGTTCCGTCCGCTTTTAGGAACTTGTTCGCGAGCGCGTCACCCGCGGCTGGAGCAGGGACAAGGCCAGAGGTACCGCCTGAGCCGCTGTCGCCCGTGAAAACGACAATGGACGTGGCGCGCACGATGTTATCGTCCGGCCATGGCGAGACGGTCACGCTGGAGGTCGTCAAAACCTCTTTATAGTCTGCCGTGGAGCCGAGGTAGACATCCACCTGAAGCCGTCCCGAACCGTCAAGCTCGATTGGATTCGTATTCGGGATGGCTCCAACACTGTCGGAATAGGTATTCTGCGGCGTGGTCGTGCCAGCGACGTAATAATACAAGTTCCCTAGGGCAAGCGGTTTGCCGTTACCGTCAAAGAACTGGTAGCCTTTTGGATAGCGAAGGAGAGTACTCATTTTTTTCCTCATTTGTTTTGAGTAGCGCCCTGCTCGGCTGAGAGGTCTCTTTTGCCCAGCAGCGCCTTTCCGCTCGCCCGGCTGTCGCGTTTGCTGAGCGACAGCCGTCCAAGTTTTCAGCCGAGTGAAGAATGATCCGCGACCGCTGAACGTGTTTCTGCGGGCTGTCGCGATCTTGGAGGATCGCCGCAGAAGGTCTTCTTGCGAGACGATATTGCAGCCTGGAACACGATGCTTGAGGTTGCTAAGCGGCCTTGACGGCGGTAAGGTATCCGCGAGGCTTGTCCCGTCGAAAATGGCCGAAGCATAGGTTGCGGCCGGATTATGGATCTTGGCGCGAAGAGTTGTTGAGGCTGCTCACCCGCACGGCGAAGGCAGCGGCTTAGTGAGCCGTTATTTCTAAAGCAGCGACGGTTCACGACCGGAGGCGCGAAGGCGAGCTTCCTCGAAAACCAGGCTTGACTGTCTCCCCAAGTCAAGCACCGCAAAGTTTTCGCTTCCGTCTAAAAAGAACGTGTTGCTGCCATTCGTTAACGTCTTTGATTGCCATGCAGTCCGTCCCTGTTAAACTTTTGGGACAGGGTCTTTTTGCGTGCGCGCCCTATTTCCGGCACGAACGCTTTTGTGAGAGAACGCAGCTTGCGTATGCAACCCTTGGATTTCGCTGCCTTCCACGAAGCAGCGCTCGAAGCCGACGAGATCAGGCATAGCCTTCTCCTGAGCATCATTGCGCGTTTGCGAGCCAGCCCGGGGCAAAACGGGATGAAGACCTGGACGCTTGGCGCGCCCGGTGTTTGTGCGGCGCAGACGCCCGGCTATCCAGTCGTTCTAGGCAATCTTTCGAAGGCGGATTGCCAGGCCTTTGCGGAAATGATGAGCGATACGACTTACCCTGGTGTTGTGGGTACCGGCGATATGGCGCTTTGGTTTGCCGAGAGGGTGCGCCAACTCGGCACCGAGTTGGCGGAGGAAGTCCCCCAGCAAATTCAGGCGCTTATGATAACCCGTCAAGTTCCAAGCGTACCCGGCATCCCGCGCCAGCTTTCGTTCAAGGACTTCGGGCTGTTCAAGGCTTGGACCCACGCCTTTATCAGAGAGGCCGTCCCTTCCGATCCTGTTCCTTCCGACGACGCCATCATGAACGACCTGCGCTCCCGGCGGCATTGGCTTTGGACCTACGAAGGCAAGCCTGTTTCAATGGCGGCAATCGCTCGGCGAACGAAAAGGGCGGCTTTCATCAATTCGGTGTACACACGGCCGGAGTACAGGAATAGAGGTTTCGGCCAAGCGATCACGGCAATCGTTGTACGCGAGATTTTTGACGAAGGACGTGCCGCAGCCTGCCTCTATGTGGACTTGCGCAACCCCGCTTCAAATCGGTGTTATGCAAAGCTCGGCTTCCAGACTGTCTGCAACAGTTGGCTTGTTCTTCGTTCACGTCAGGCAAACCAAGCCCCTGCTAAGGATGCGCCAAAATCTCCTGTGTAGGGAGAAGAACCTTTGTCGCCGTAGCCGTATGAGGCGCGGATTTCGGCTTGTCGGCGAATTGAAAAACGTATCGCATCGCGTCGTCAATAGTCGCCTCCCAGACTTTCCAGCTATGATCGCCATCGACGACCCTCAATTCCACCTGATCGGGCTGGCGTTCGAACATACGTTTGAAAAGGAGCGCAGTTTCAAACGCGACGCCAAACCTGTCATTGTCTCCGGATACCAAGTAAAGAGGCACTCGGAACGGTTGCGCGAAGTAATGCTCGGTGAGGGCTGGATAGTTATGGGCGTCCCAGGACGCTTGGTTGAATTGGCCGTTTTGCCCAAGAAAGGGCGGCTGCATCCGCGCCGCGGAAATCTGAGGCACCGATTCCGTGTAGACTGCGGGGCTAAGGGCCGCGACCGCAGCAATTCGATTCGGGTAGCGAAGGGCATAGCGAACTGCGCCATAGCCACCCGCTGAAAGCCCTGCCACAAGCCGTCCGCCGCGAGTTTCGATCGTTCGATACCTCATGTCGATAAAAGGAACGAGATCGGACCAGAACGCCGTCTCCGCCTTGTCCTTGGCGCCGTCGACCCACCAGCAGGCGGAGCAGGCCGGCATGACGATGATCGCAGGCGGAATGGCCCCGCTGGCGATAAGCCTATTCGCCTTCTCCTGGATGTGTCCGCGCTCCGACCATGAGCGCTCGTCGTCCCCGGCGCCGTGTAGAAGGTAAAGTACGGGGTAATGCTGCCGTCCGCCCTGATATCCATCCGGCAGGTAAATCTCGTAGGGCATATCGCGGCCGAGCGCTTTTGAATAAAAGGATTGGGCTTGAATTTCACTTGCATAAACTATGGCCGTCTGCCATGCAAAGAACACGAGAAATGCCCAGCCTATCCTAGCCATCAAGATAACCATTTTTACGGGCGGGATCCTTCATCTGACTGGGCTCACGGGAAGACCATTCTTCCCTTGACGAGGTCAGGATAAGGAAATCCTCGCCGGAAATATGACCAGAGAATAGCACAAGCTAATCAAAAAAGCATCTCAATGTGCACAATCTTTAGGCGAATAGGACAAGGGTGTAGCCACTCATATGTGAGCATCGCGGCTTTTGAGAAAATGCCCGTTCATTCTATTGACACCTTCGCTTGCATATTCCTAGCTGATAGTCCAAACAATAGAGAGCCCTCCAAAAATTGACCATGGTTGTTTTGCCGGTTTTGCGCGACGCAAGCGCATACAGTTTCTTTTTCGATTTCGATGGCACTCTGACGGAGATTGCCGAAACGCCTAGCGCCGTCGTCGTGGACGAGCGCGTCCGGGAAGCATTGGAGACTCTCTTCGAACGCGCATCAGGGGCAGTCGCCATCGTGACCGGCCGGGAGATTGAGTCCATCGACCGCTTTCTCGCTCCGCTAAAATTGCCTGTGGCCGGCGTGCACGGCTATGAACGACGGAACGGCGGGACTACGATCTCAGTCCCAACAACCGGCGCGGAGGAAAGCGCAGCACGGGCGGTGGAAAAAATCCTTACGTCCTTCGTGAACCATAATTCTGGTCTTCTCCTGGAAAAAAAGCGCGGCGCGCTGGCCCTGCATTATCGTCTCCGCCCGGAGTTGGAGGCGTTCTGCCTTTCGCTCATGGAAGATCTCGTGGGCCTGTTATCCGATGTAGTCCTGACGCGCGGAAAAATGGTCGTTGAGATGCGGCTGCACACCGCCACGAAAGGCACCGCCATCAGCGATTTTCTCCAGGAAGAACCTTTCAAGGGCCGTGTACCGCTTTTCGCTGGCGATGACGTCACGGACGAGGATGCGTTCACGGCGGTCAACGCCCTGGACGGCATCACAGTCAAGGTTGGACCAGGCGAAACTCACGCCCGTGCGCGCGCAGGAAACGTGGACGAGTTTTTGACGTGGCTTCTTGCTACCGCTCAATCAATTGGAGGAGCTGAACAATATGGCTAATCTCGATCTGGGGCTGATCGGCAATTGCAGCATAAGCGCGCTCGTCGACCGAAAAGCCCGGATCGTATGGTGTTGTCTTCCAAGAATTCGACGGCGATCCTGTATTTCACCAGCTTCTCGGAAGCTCGAGCGGCGACCCGGGAGATGGTGCCTTTGCCATCGAACTTGTCGACTTCAAAAGCTCTGAGCAGGCTTACATTCCAAACACGGCGATCCTGCAGACCGTGCTTCACGGAGAGAGTGGTTCGGTCGAGGTTACGGACTTCATCCCGCGCTTCTATCGTCGCAACCGGCCATTCCGTCCGCAGACTCTTATTCGGAGTGTTGCTGTCAAGCAGGGTCGGCCGCGCATCCGCATCAGGATGAGGCCCCGCTTCAAATACGGCGAGTTCAGACCTGCCCTAACGTCAGCATCCAACCATATCCGCTACTGCGGACCGGACATGACGCTGCGTCTGACGACGGACGCCCCTGTTGACTACGTCCTTCAAGAAACCGCATTCAACCTTCGCGACCCGATCAATTTCGTTCTCGGTCCTGACGAAACCCTGACCGACAGCCCCCTTAACATTGCACGCGAATTCGAAGAGCAAACTCACCTTTATTGGGTGAACTGGAGCCACCGGCTTGCCCTGCAGCCCGAGTGGCAGGACGCTGTGATACGGGCGGCGATTACGCTCAAGCTTTGCTCGTACGAACCGACGGGTGCGATCGTCGCGGCGATGACGACGAGCATCCCCGAGGCTCCGGCCACCGGCAGAAACTGGGACTACCGATACTGCTGGGTTCGCGACGCGTACTTCGTGATCCGTGCTCTGACCAGCCTCGCCGCCGGCCGCACGCTTGAAAACTATTACCGTTGGATCATGAATATCGTCTCACAGACGAATGGCCATATTCAGCCCGTGTATGGCATTGCGCTCGAGGAAGCGCTTGTGGAACGCACCGCTGAGCATTTGCCGGGGTTTCTGAGTTGCGGACCGGCCGACAACAGTCCCGTGCGAGTTGGCAACCAAGCCTACGAACACTTCCAGCACGACACCTACGGCAATCTCATTCTCGGCTCATCACAAGCCTTTATCGACAAAAGGCTGTCCATCGGCGCGGGCATCGATGACTTTCGCAGATTGGAAGCCGTCGGCGAGCAGGCTTTCAAGCTTCATAACGAGCCGGATGCGGGCATTTGGGAGCTAAGATCGAGGGCGCGGGTTCATACGTCATCGAGTGTGATGTGCTGGGCAGGGTGCGACCGGCTGGCAAAAATCGCCTCCTATGTTGGAGAGCATGATCGGGTGATATTCTGGCGCAAAAGAGCAGAGCTTGTCCGTGAGAAGATCCTGACAACTGCCTGGTCGGACAAACGGAAGGCTTTCGTCGAAAGCTTCGGCGGCGAGCATCTGGACGCCAGTGTTCTCCTCATGGGTGAGCTTGGCTTCATTGACGGACAGGACCCCCGTTTCATCTCCACGGTTACGCAGTTGGAGAAGGTGCTTGGGCGTGGGCCGTTCATGATGCGCTACGAGGCGGCCGACGACTTCGGCGTTCCCGAAACCGCGTTCAACATTTGCGCCTTCTGGAGGCTGGACGCCTTGGCCCGGATCGGAAAAAAAGAACAGGCCAGAGAAATATTTCAGTCTTTGTTGAACGCTCGCAACCACTTGGGACTTATGTCTGAAGACACAGACCCGGTCACAGGGGCGGCTTGGGGCAACTTCCCCCAAACCTACTCGATGGTCGGCATCATAAACGGAGCAACCAGGCTCTCAAAACCTTGGGAGGCATTCGTTTGAGCCGTCTCGTCATAGTTTCAAACCGCGTCGCGGATCTGGAAAACCAGGTGCAATCAGGTGGGTTGGCCGTCGCGCTCGGGGATGCGCTCCGGTCGATTGGCGGAATATGGTTCGGCTGGGACGGGGATACGGTCGCCGAGGGAACGCCAATCGAGGTAAGCCGGACTATCCAAAATGGCGTCACCATAGCAACGATCCCGATGACAGAGCGGGATTACGAAGAATACTATCTCGGCTTCGCGAACAAGGTCTTATGGCCCGTGTGCCACTATCGCCTCGATCTCGTTCAGTTTGAGCCGGCCTACTTCGAAGGCTACAAACGCGTCAACAAGAGCTTCGCGAACGCGCTGGCGCCGCTCCTGAGGGCGGACGACATGGTATGGGCTCACGATTATCACCTCATATCATTCGGCCAGGAGCTTCGCACGCTCGGCGCGACACAGCGGCTTGGCTTCTTCCTTCATATTCCATTCCCCCCACCGGAGTTGCTTCAGGCCATTCCCGCCCATAAGTGGCTCATCGAGGCGCTATTCCAGTTCGACGTGATCGGCTTTCAGACCTCGATTGACGTCGGAAATTTCCGGCGTTTTGTCACGGAGCATGTCGGCGGGCAGGCCTTCGATAACGGGCGTATCAGCGCCTTCGGGCGGGCGGTCATTGCCCGCGCTTTTCCGATCGGCATCGATGTGGACGACTTCGCAGCGGCGGCACGTACGCCGGAGGCCGCGTCGCATGTTGAAAGGCTAAACCGCCGGACCGTCGTGCGCTCCCACATCATCGGCGTCGATCGGCTGGACTACACAAAAGGCTTGCCCGAGCGGTTCAAGGCATTCCGGAAGTTCCTGGAACTGCATCCCGAGCATTGGAAAACCGTGACGCTCATGCAGATCGCCCCGCCGACGCGGATCGAGGTGGAGGCCTACGTCAACATTCGCACCGAGCTTGAAGGACTGTCCGGATCCATCAATGGCGAATTCGGCGACTTTGACTGGACGCCGGTTCGTTATGTCCATCGTGCCATGCCCCGCGATACGCTCGCCGCGCTGTTCAGGGGAAGCGAAGTCGGGCTCGTCACACCGCTGCGCGATGGCATGAATTTGGTGGCAAAGGAGTACATCGCGGCTCAGAATGAAGAAGATCCGGGTGTTCTAATCCTTTCGAAGTTCGCGGGGGCGGCGGAAGAACTCGAGGAGGCGCTGATCGTGAATCCTTACAACATTGACGATATGGCGAAGGCCATGCAGATCGCGCTCTGCATGCCGATAGAGGAACGCAAAGAACGGCATGCGGCGCTGCTCCGCCGCATCAAGGCGCACGATGTTTCCTTCTGGCGCAAGAATTTTCTAGACGTGCTGGGCTTCCGCGTGTCGGAGACCGTTTCGTGAGGTGGCGCCTTATCGCCGATGTTGGCGGCACGAACGTCCGTTTCGCTCGCGTGATCGACGAAGACAATGTCGTTGACCGCTGCTCGTATCTTGTTTCGCGGTTTGATACTTTCCTGGATGCGCTTCGGGCTTATACTGGCGAAACGAACGGCGGCTTGTCCGGATGCTCGGGCGCGGCAATCGGAGCCGCCGGCCCCGTCGCCGTGGGATCGGCCCGTCTCACAAATATTGCGTGGTTCATTCATGAATCCGAGGTCGCTGCAGAAATCGGCGCTCCTTGCACTCTCGTCAACGATGTCGAGGCCGCGTCCTATTGCTTGCCGACCTTATCAAGCCACGAGCTTCTCGTGATCGGGGATGCGGCGCCTAAGCTTGATACTGCGCATAGGTTTCTTGCGGCCAATATTGGCACAGGCTTCGGAGCAGCAATGCTGGTCAAGACGGCCGCCGGATGGTTCTCCGCTCCGAGCGAGGCGGGGCATATGTCGCTGCCGTTGCCGGAAGGGTACGAAACGGTGCTGCGTCCGCGATTCAAATCCGTAGAACATATCTTGTCAGGGCCGGGGCTTGAAAACCTTCATGCGGCGCTCGGCCAGGATGGCAGCGCATACGAGGCGGCGGACATCTGCAACCGCGCCCCATCCGACCCCAAGTGCCACGCCACGCTCAGCCTGTTTACACAAATTGCCGCCGATGTCCTTGGCAATCTCGCTTTGGCGGTTGCAGCCTGGGATGGCGTGTTCCTCTTCGGCAGTGTTGCAAAAGGGGTCGCTCGCGTTGCCGACCACGCCAGGTTCCGCCAAACCTTCGAAGACAAGGGCGCCATGAAGGAATGGATGAGGCGAATTCCGGTCGCGCTCGTCGAGAAAGAGGATGCTGCATTGTTCGGGCTGGCAGCGCTTCCCATTCGGCCTCAGCCTTGACTTGACGCGATTCGAGCCGGCCCAGTCGAATTTGCGTTTTAAAAAAGTCCCGTATTGCCTTGATGGGGACACGAGCTTGGCCCAAGGCTCCCGCATCTCCGAGCTGATCGAGGGAGTGCGGTCGACATGTCAGAAACGCTGGCAGCCAATTCAGAAGCCCGCGACGCGGACAGCCCGCCAGCCCGCAATGCGAGGCACGTGTCGAGAATACGGCTGTTCATCCGGGCGCTCGGCGTCTCCTTCTTCAGCATTCTCAGCGTGAGCATAGCGCTCTACGCTTTCTATGAACTCCCCCAGGTGCAAGACCTGCTGTTCGATGCTCGCCCCTATTGGATTCAGGAGGCAATTTACTGGGCGGGCTTTTATGCGATCGGTATTTTCATATGGGCGTTGCCACTCGTCTTCTCGGCGCGCCTGCTCTTGCTTCAGAACTTCGACCTGATCGGCATCGACACGGAAGAGCGGTTCAAGTTCTATGTTTTCCGGTTTCCCAGCTTCTTTATCGTCCTTGCCTTTGCTGCCGTTCTCATAGGCGTTATTGCCGCCGCGGACAATCTTCCGGTCCCCTTGCAAAATGGCGGAAACAAGTACGAGGCACCCATCAGAAGCCTTGTGGAAGCGCATTTAGTCGCGCTGCTCATAGCGACGGCGGCTGTGCTCCTTCTCGTCATTGTCCGAGGGATGTTTCTGCGAGGCTATGGCCGCTCGATGGAGCGTCTCGAGAAGACCGATCCCAAAGGCTTCAAGACATCTCTCATCCGATTTGAGAGATGGACGAGAAAATCAGACCGGAACCTCGATGAACTCGATCTCCATTTAACGGCTCTCAAGCCCGCCTTTCTCAGCATGGAGACCTGGGTCGCCGCCCAGCGGGTCAAGGAGTTCATGTGGCGCTATATGGTTCGCCTCACCTGGTTTCTGCTCGTCCTCGTGGCGATCCATTTCCTGTCCTATTCCGAGATCGTCCAGCGCTTGATTACGCTGCCCGACGCCTTTTTCAATTCCTACATGCTTGATTTGTTATCGGATACGTTTTCTCTGAAGCGCGCCTCGTTTCTTTTCATTGTCTTCGGGGCTTGGCTTCCCTTCGTCACAATTCTCGCTCTGCTTTCGAACCGCTATCAGTTTCCGATCATCGCGGAACTCATCGTCATCGTCATCGGGCTGTCGCTATTCGTCGGCGACGGTCACGACATCCGCGTAGCCACAATCTCCGGCGATCAGCAGTCCTCTTTGAGACCCATAGGTTTCTCTCACGCCGTGAAGGAATGGAAGATCTCAAGCGGCTGGGATGCGAAGGGTTGCGAATGGCTCGCGCCGGATGCCCCCGCTCTGGCGAAGTGTCCGCGCCCGATCGTCGTCGCCGGGGAGGGCGGCGGAAGCCGCGCCGCTTTCCTGTTGGCGAGTGTGCTGGGCTCTCTTGAGGATGACAGCCTCGACAACACGAAACACCCTTCCGCGCGACCCTTCCACGAGCAGCTTTTTGCAATCTCAAGCGTTTCCGGGAGTTCCGTGGGCGCGGCCTTTTACATAGGCGCTTTGAAAGCAAGGCCGAACACAACGACCGACCAACTGAGGCAGGCCCTGTTCAGGCAGCGGCTTTGGTTTCCAAACGTGGCGAGCGCCAATCCCGAAAAGGCTAATGAAAATGTGCCAGCGGGCCAATGGATTACGAGGGTATTCCTGACCGATCACGTCACCTACAAGGACGCCCTGCAAGCAGCGCTGTCGAACGACTTCATATCGCCGGTGGCAATCGCCTATCTCGCTCGCGATGTGTTGATATTGTCGCGTCTCCCGTTTGTCTACGATCGCGCCGGCATCCTCGAAACCTCCTGGGAGGATGCCTTCAATGACATTTATGGGACGACAAGGGAGACTTCTCCGTTATCCGCGCCTTTGCAGACGATCGCGCCGTCGCCCGGAGGCTGGACGCCGCTTCTCTTCCTGAATGCAACCTCGAATGAGACCGGCCGCCGAGTGATTGCCACGCCTGTAAAAATGACGGAGCCGACGAACACCGGCAACGCACTGTTTCTTGATGCTTACGACCTTCACGAGATCCTGTGCTCCCCCTATCGAGACCCAAAGACCAATGCCTTTCCCGAACTCAGCACGTTGGACCGGATTGCCAGGATTCTCCCCTATCGTTTCAGTCCTGTCGCGCGCGCAAAGTGCGATAACAAGAAGCCGACATCCATTGACATCCGCCTCAGCACCGCTGCGGGAGCGAGTTCAAGGTCGCCTTTCGTGTCGCCGCACGGAAACATCCGGGACCGGCGGGCGCAAATTGCTGACAGCGTTGTCGATGGCGGTTACTTCGATAACTCGGGCGTAGTAACGGCGCTCGAAATTGCTCAGGGCCTCAAGTCCGTCGATGCGCGCCTAAAGCCGTTCATCCTTCAGGTTTCAAGCGAGCCCGACTGGTTCAAAGACAGCAAGCTATGCGGCTTCGATGCAAACAACGGGGACAGGCCCAAGATTCCGGATCAGGCCGATTTCCGCCCTCTTGGGACTTTGGACGATGTTCTGACCGTCAATTCGACCAGGATCGCCAGAGGCTACGAAACAATTCTTGAGCTTCCAGATCGGGCCCAGCAGTTCAATGGCGGCGTACGCTCCGTGGCGCAAATCAATGTCTGCCCTCAGCCGAAAGAAAGCTTTTTCGTGAAGGAGGTCGAGCAGTACACCGGCACCAATGATTCCGCAAAAGAAGAAAGACGCGCCGCGCATATCCGGAGAAAAGTACAGGAAGAAGTGCAGTATAAAAGCGTTTCATTGAGCTGGTGGCTGTCTCCGCCGCTACAAGCCTTTCTCGACGCGGAAATCTTCTCTGCCCATAACCAAGCAGAGCGCAATTGTGTGCTCTCCTTGCTGGAGGACAAGCCGAGCCAGCCATGCCGATAGCGGCATGGCCCGCTTCTCATTCAAGCGGCTTTTGGCTCAGCCGCTTGCGTTCCTTTGGCTATCAGCCGTGAAAGCGCGTTGGCGATCGAAAGCGCTGTCTTGTCGATCCAGGCAAGCGCCGGATTCAGCATTTGCAGCGCCACAAGATGCGCCCCGATAACCCCTACCGCCATCGCGATAGAAACCAACGGTGTAAACTCAGGCCAGCGTATCTGCTGGATGTAGGGCGGCAAGAACGTGGCGACGAACCCATTGATCATGAAGAGGTTCAGGCTGTTTCTTCCCGTATATGCGAAGAGTTCCGAGGTACGGAACCGGGCAAGCCCCGCGCTCAGGCATACGACGGCAACCGAGCCAAACAGCGAGGAGAGGAAGAAGAGCGGCAAGAAACCGTAACTTCCCCCGAACATCCTTATGCCGAAAGGAGCGGTGCCGTAGAGCTGGCAAGGCCCGCTGAAAGAGAAAGAACAGCCGCTGTTCAGAGGCGCCAGAACAATGACGGCGGCAAACAGCGGAACGAAAAGCCAGACAGGCCACTTCACCTTCCATTGCGAGAACAGATAGCCGAGCGCGAAGAAAGAAAGGCCCGGCATCCATGTCCTGAACAGGAAGTAGTTCGGGGCATCGAAATAGACGACCACGGCGGTTGCCGCCATCGCGCCGAGGGCAACCGCAAGGGCTTGGACGCGCCGGAGCGAGACATAGGCAAGAAGCTGGACGAAACAGAGTGAAGTGAGGAACCACAGAACGCCGACGGACCAGCAATAGCCCTCAAGGATGGGGTCGACGATGTAGACCGCGGCGTCCCAGGCCGAGCGTGTCGCTTCGGGCGCGTAACCGAACGCCATGGCGAAGATCGCGCCTATAATTTGAACCACCCAGGCTAGCGCCAGGAGCCGCAGTGATCCACGAAGGGCGTCGGGCCAAGCCTTTTTGGGCAGCTTGAGGTTCACCGCGCCTGAAACGAGGAAAAACAGCATCATGTGAAAGGAGTAGATGGTCTGCCACTGAACCGCGGCGTCCTGCATGAGCGGCTGCCCGAGCACCCGATTTGCTGGATAAATCGGCTCCAGCAGGTGGCCATAGATGACGAGCATCATTCCGATGCCCCTCGCAATGTCCCACGTCGCGTCGCGCGCCGGCTTTTGAGCCTCGGCCATCACACTGCCTTTCGTTGATCCACTCCCTTTTATAGTAGGAGAGCTTTAAGGCGCCAGCAATTGCGGCTTCAGCGTTAGCACCCCTTCCATTGCGGGGCGCGTTTCTCGAGGAAGGCCGCCATGCCTTCGCGAAAATCGTCGCTCATGTAGCACATCAGGACGAGATCGTCGTCCTGCTCCTGGCGTTGCCGCGCATGAATCCGCCTGAACCCCTCCTTCGTGGCGCGTAAAGTCAGGGGGGCGAAACTCGCCATCTGGGCTGCGAGCTCTGCTATGTGGCTGTCGAGGGCCGCCCGGTCTCCCATTATCCCGTTCAGAAAGCCGATTTGGAGCGCTTCCTTTGCGTCGAAGAGCCGGCCGCTAAAGATCATGTCCTTCACGCGCGAGGCGCCGATAAGGGCCGCCAGCCGCGCTAGATTGGTTGTCGACAGGCAATTCCCAAGCGTGCGCGCAATGGGAAAGCCGAACTTCGAATTTTCAGTTGCAATGCGCAGATCGCAGCAGGCCGCAAGGGCGGCGCCGCCTCCTGTGCAAGCCCCTGCTATAACCGCGATCGTCGGCACCCGGCAGTTCTCGAGCGAACCCATGATGCGATCCATGAAGGCCTCGTAGCCGAGGGCGTCGTCTGGCGCCTTAAAGTCCTTGAACACGGCGATGTCGGTGCCCGCCGAGAAGGCCTTATCCCCCGCGCCTGTCAAGATCAATACCCTGGCGGAGTCGTCGGCATTCACGGCCTCGCAAGCATGGGCCAGCATCTCATACATCTCGAAGGTGCACGCATTGCGCGCTTCCGGCCGGTTGATGGTGATCCGGGCGATGCCGCCGTTTACGTCAAAAAGAAGATCCTGGGCCTGGCTTTCGATTGTCATCACAAACTCGCGTCAGCAGAAAAGTCAGGGCGAAATCGCCGAAAAAAACACCCTGACCGATAAGACCGCCCATGTCACGTCTTGACAGGCTCCAAGGACGAAAGACGAAGGCGGAAGCAGATGGGCGAGCCGAATTATCCGATTGACGCGGACGGCGCCGCCCAGTTCAATAGCCAAAGATGCGCCCAAGCTGGCGCGCTAGCTAGAACCACAGCAACAGGTCAAGAATGATAACAGTCCCGTCATTACTCCTGGTGACAGGAGCTGTTTTGCTGGGCATTTACCTGGGCATTTTCTATCTGCGAGGCGTTCGTCCCAAGCGTATCCTGCTTGGCGCCCACATTCTGATGGGCCTGGGCGGCGTTGAGCAGCTGGTGCTTCTCATTCACGGTGCCCCGAGCGGGGTAATCACGTCGGACTCGCTCGCCAAGGCGGCTGCGGGTCTGTTCGCGCTGGCGATCTTCTCCGGATTTACGGCGCCGCTTCTCGCCCAATCCACGGGACGTAAGAATGGCGAGTTCATGCTCGCCACGCATGCCGGCCTGGGAATCGCCGGCTTTGTTCTTCTCCTGGTCTGGGTTTCAAACTTGTAGCGCCTTTGGAGCTGCTTAAGCACCATCCGCGTCTTCTGGATTGGCGCCAGCGAACGGCGCAACGCCCGAGGCCGCAATCGCCAAAGGACGCCCCTTCTCGAAGTCCTCATAGCCAACGGGATCGACCCCATGCTGCTTGAGGAGATCTATGGTCGCCGCCCACTTCTCTGGAGTGTCCGATAATACCGCAGCATGGCCGATGGCGCTTCTTAGAAGCTGGTCCTGTGCGGCCGGGGGAAGGCCCGCGGGAGCGCGCCCCGCTGTGGCAGACGCAAGCAGCGCGTTCTGCGGCTGCAAACGCTGACGGGGTGAGACGTTCGTAATATTCAGGGAAAGCGTCATGCTACGAAGACCTTTGCTGAGTGCCGTAATAGTAATTCGCGTAGTTGTTCGCCGCGCCTGAGAGCGCGTTTCCTGTGCTGGAAAGGCTTGTCCCCTGATATTGGCCGGCCTGGGAATTGTAGTTGCCTTGGTTGGAAGCGCTGGACGTGCTTGCAGAGGTCAATGCATTAGCCGAGTTCGCGCCGAGTTGCGCGCCCTGGAAAAGATCCTGGAGCCTTGTCTGGTATTGTTGAGAAAGCGCGTTCTGAGAGTAGCTCTGAAGCGCCGCGAGCGTGTTGCCCGATAACCCCATCCCTTGCGCCGCATTTTGCGCCTGAACCTGCTGCAAGCCGTAATTCACGCTGGCTTGGAAGCCGGGGTCGTTCTGGAAGGTGTTGTAGTAGGCTTGCTGCGCCGTCGAACCGTTCACGCCTAGCGCATTGTTGTAGAGGTTCAAGGCGTTCTGTCCGCTTTGCATGAAGGGCTGCTCGTAGCCCGCAGCCTGATTGAAACGCTGCTGTTGCAGGGCCGCCGACTGTTGAGCGGCATTTGCCGCGGTCTGCGCGCCGAAATAATTGCCAAGCGCGGACGCCGCGCCGCCTAGGAGGACGGGAAGGGCTGCTTCTGCCATGGGAGATCCTTTGAATAGACGGTTTCAAGAGGCTGATAATGAAGCCGTTCGAGGAGGGTCAATGTTCGACCCAGCCGCCCGGCCACGATGATGCGGCAGGCGCCCTTTTCCTTCGCCCACGCCTCAAACGCGCGAAGGAGATGCGCGCCATAGCCCCTCGCGCCCGGAATCGCATACCAGGCGGTCTTGAACGCGGTCGGCTCGCCGGTGAGGTAATGCGGAGCGATCATTCCGCAGAGGCAGGCGGCGATAGGATCGCCCGCAGCGAGATACACTCGATCAGGATCTCGAACATGAGAGATGGCGAAGCTGGCGAGAGCATTGGGAGAAGCTTCGCGGCCGCCCTCCTCCTGATAAAAGCGCAGGCCAAGTTCAACGAACCGAGCGACATCCCCGAGGGTGGCGCGCCGTACAATGGGGCCGATCATGTCGCGAGCCGGTTCTGCGAACGCAGCACCGCAAGCAGCGCGTTGATCGCATTTGCGGCCTCCGTAGGGGTCGGGTCGAGGGTGACGCTGGCGATCGGGCCGCCCTGAACGAATTCGATCCCCTCGAAGAAGTCGCGATATTGCTTGTCGAGCTTCCCCGTTGCCGGATCGATGATATAGGGGCTGAGCGGTGCGTAAGTGGTTGCAACGGCCATGTTATCGAGCTCCTGAGGAAGAGCGTAGGTGGAAAGTTTCCCGCCGATCCACTGGCCGAAGATCCAGTTGGGACCGTCGCTCCAGACCGACGTGTACAGCGGAAAATAGGGGTAGGGCCTTGCGTCCCAGGTGTAGATCATCACGCGGGTGAGGTCGACCATGCGCCCGGAATAGAGAGAGCTCTCAGGATTGCGGTCTTCGGTGAATTCGGGATCGCTGGAGTTGAAGAAACGCAGCATGGAGTCGAGATAGCGCCTCTGAATGAGATAGTCGCTCGTGCCGTCCGAGAAATAAGGAAGCGCGCTTTCCGACGATTTCGGGTCGTAGAAGACATTCGGCTGGTTCGAGCCCTTGTCGACCGAAGGGCATCCCACCTCGGTGAACCAGATGGGTTTCGATTGCGGAACCCAGGCTGTCTGCGACGAACTTTCAACGCCGCCGAGCCTATTGAAATGCTGGTTCGCCCACCAGTTCCAGATGTCCTTGTAACGGTAAACCCAGGGCTTGCTATACGCACCGTCGGTGATCGGTGAGCGTGTCTGTGAGGTCCGGTCTGCCTGACTCGCATAATACCAGTCATAGCCCTCGCCTCCGCGGACATTGCCCATAAGGTAGTCGTAATCCGTGATCGCCGTAAGCGTGCCGTCTGCCTTCACCACCTCGTCGATGTTCGGAGCGGTGTCACGCCAGTCGGAAAGCGGCCAATAGTTGTCGAAGGCGACGGCGGCGATGTTGGCGTCCGACCAAAGCGGATCGAGATGAAAGAACGCGTCGCCGGAACCATCTGGTGGTTGGTGGCCGAACCACTCGGACCAGTCCGCCGCGTAGCTGATCTGTGCGTTCGGCAGAATGGCCTTCACGTCGGCGGCAAGCTGTACGAGAGCGGAAACGAACGGATAGCTCCCTTCCTCGTCCCGCAGCCAGGTCAATCCTCGTAGTTCCGTGCCGAGCAGAAAAACGTCCGCACCGCCCGCTGCCGCGCAGAGGTTGGCGTAATGAAGTACAAATGGGCGGTATTGACTCACAAAAGCCGCGACTTCCGCCGTGACTTGGGCAGATTTGTCAGCCGTCGCGTATTGCTTCGTGATGCGCCCGCGCCAGGGATAGACCGCCTGTCCTGCGCCGCCGCTATAGGGATCAGGCAAGGTGTTCCCGGCTGGAATATCCATCAGGATGAAGGGCGTCAGGCAGACTTGCAGCCCTCGCGCTTTCAGATCCTTGATCGCCGCCACAACAGATTGATCGTCCGGCGTGCCGCCAAAGGCTGCGCTGCCGTTCACGGTCGAAACCAGATGCGCCGTGTTTCTTTGCAGGCCGTTGCATCCCCACTCATGGGGCGCTTCGCCGAAGTCGGGCCGCGTGACGCCGGGCATCAACGCGCATATGCCCGCGCGAAGATCGTTTCCGTACCAGGCGACGTAGAGGTTCACGAGGTTGCAGTTGGTCAGTTGATTTTGCAAGCCGTTGAGGGAAGTCGCCCAATCGCAGGCTGCGCCGCCGATCCGGCCCGCGCTCGCGGCCTGGCTGTATTGGATGAGCCATTGCGAGCTGTCGTAAACACTGTACGCGTTCTCCGTCGCGACAAACTCCGCTCCCGTCGTGATCTGGTCGCGCAACACCTCGTAAGGCGCATAGCCCCACTCGGTTGCAGCCGGGATCATGGCGACGGCCTGAATCGCATTGGCGAAAGCGGTTTCATCCGCGTCGAAGCCCTTTTGAGTCCAGCCCTGCGCCACAAACTCCGAGATAAGTCCATTTGTTGTCGCCGCGACCTGCGCCCAGGACGCGGATGCGTCCGTCGCCAGATCGGGGATAGCGGCGCCGACGCGGCCTTTGAACTTTGAGAAAAAGGCGCGTGTGTAATTATCGATCTTGCCGTCTGGCCCGATCTGAAACCCGAAGCGGCTGAAGAGGTTGGATTGCCCGGTCATGCGGAAATTGGCCTCACGCGCGCGTCTGCATTGAGGATGCCCCGCATCACAGGCGACGAGGACGAAAGCCGGAAGGTGCGCCCTGCCCTAAGCGTGGCGCCAAGCTGGTGGAAACTTGCGACCGCAGATCGTTGGCCGACCTGTCCAAGAGAAGCGATTCGCCCCCCTGTCCAGGTCTTTCCTCCGTCGTCCGACCAGTCGAGCATCAATTTCGGGTTGGCGGCGTCCGCAGTGCCTCCCGTTATCCCCACGCCGGGGATAATGTCCACATCGAGCTGGTCGATGATCAGGCCTTTCGGGAAGGCGTGCACAGGCGTTGATTGCGCCAGAAAAAGATAAGGATTGCCGCTTTCGGTTTCCGAGCTGTCATCGAGAACGTGAAGGCTTGCGTCCTGACTCGATCCAATCACGACCTGCCCGTTGAACAACTCGAAGCCTTGCGCGAACCAGTTCGTCAGGCCGCCGCTCTGGCGCTCGTGCCAAAGCCCCGTGGCGAGGTCGAGTTCCCATGTCCAGTAGGGGCTGGTTACGGCATAAAAGTCGTGACCGTTGAAATGCGTGTAGACGCCCCGCAGCGCCCGGCGCTCGTCCCATGTCAGGTTCGAGATGGCGCGTTCGAGCGCGTGGGTGGAAATGCGGACCGGCTCGGAAGCCGTGAGCTGCCTCACCATGCCGTTCTGATCGACCCAAAGGAGGGAGTCGGCCACCGTCGCCACGGTTTGCTCGGCGATGCAGCCGATATCGACATCGGCGCGGATGGGCGCAAAAGCGAAAGGCGTCGTGCCGGCGTCCTCCCAGATTTCCAGGCTGGACTCGCCAAGCGCGATGAGCGCGCCGCGATGCGTCACAATCCGCCGAAGGCCATCGGCGCGGCTCGAAACGGTCGCATAAGCCAGCGCGTTGACAGTTAGCGCATCATTCAAATTTGTTTGGAAAATACGCCCGTCCGCAATGGAGAACACAAGATACCCATCGAGAAATGTCACGCTATTGGGAGCGGGGAGACTCGATATATTGGGCTCAGAAATCGCGTTCGCGCCCGTGTCGAGGACGTAATAGTTGTTATCAGCCACAATACCGATCTGCGGGTTTGTTTGCTGATTTGCGGCCATGATAACCATGGAACTGCCGGGGATTATTCCCGAGACCGGCGTGGCGTTGCCTTGATCGTCAAACAGCGCGGCGGTCGTTCCGGAAATTACGTAAAGCCCTTTGCCATAAACATAAAGCGTGCCGCGGCAGGGACCGGTAAGACCGGTGGCTCCGGTATCGAAGCGTGATGTGCCCGGCACGACATAGATCGGAAGCGGCGACTTGGCCGATTGGCCTAGAGCCTCCGCATAGCCATTTAAAAGGCGCTGGCTCGATCCGAACCCGCTCTTGTCCGGGTTCGACGTGTGCCCGAATTCGACTGCAACCATGGATGCTCCTCCGGCTGTCATGGCCCTGCTCAATTCCGGCCGCCAAGAAGGGGAAGTTTCATTCGAGAGATCGCCTGCCCGGGAACGGCAGCGAAGGCTTTTCGCCCTCGCTGCGCGCAACGCTCGAAACTGTCAGCCAGGAAAGTTCCCAAAAAAAAGGCTAGCCCGTTGGCCGCCTCGGCGCCTACCCGTCAGCTTATGAGACGGTCGGAGCGTTTCGCGTCGCTTGCGCGGGGGGCGTTTGCGCCGCTGGCGTAGTGGTCGCAACCGCCGGAGCCGGAGTTGCTGCTGGCGTGGAAACCATTGCCGGACGAGGCTGATTGGCGTTCTGATTGGCCGGGTGTTGGCCACCTTCATGGCCAAGGCCAAGCGTGCTCTCAATCGCTCCCAGAATTCCGCCGCCGTGCTGCGCGGGCTGCTGAGGCTGAGACGCGGCCGGATTTGAGGCCTGGGCAACAGGACCTGCAGGAGCAGCCGAAGTCGTGACCTGCGCCTGAGCGGCGACCGCTTGCTGGGTGGCCTGGTTCACCTGCTGAGTGGCCTGATTTATAAGCGCGAGGAAATGGGAAACGATAGAGAATGCCCCCATGCCGTTATTACGCAAAGCAATATCAAGGAGCTGCTGGAATGCGTTCTGTTCCGTATCGGTAAGCGAAAGCGTAATAGTTTTCATGTACATCTCCTGATTTGGAAAGTTAAGGCAAATCACAGTTAGCGGAAGCCGTAGCGCCGCAGGCTCGGCATCCACGTCAGGCCGATGTCCTGGCCCGCGCGCGGAGCGATGACGTAATAGGCGAGCATCGCCGCATAGGCCCTCTCGGCGCGCTTTTGCGTTGAGGCCAGCGGTTCGATCCCGCTCGCGGACGAAAGTTCCACGGCGAGGATCGCCTTCGCGCCTTCCACGAATTGAGGAAGAAACGGAAACGGATCGGCGAGGCCGAAGCACAGGGCTGCCGGGGCCGGCGGCGTCGCGGTATCGCTCGGACCGTAAGGCGGGTAGGCGCCAGCCGTGTCCGAAACCACATCGTCGATGAAGTCGCTCGTGAAAAAGAGGTCGTCGAGATCCTGGCTGGGCGGGTTCGGGCCGCCTGGAAAAACGCCGTCGGCAGCCCAGGCGTTCAGCATGTCATTGTACGCCGCAAGCCCCGCGGCGGCGCGATCGGGATCGAGATCGGCTCCAAGCGGAAGAAGGCCAAGCCGCCGGTAGGCCCCGGCGATTATGTCACGCGCCGTTGTCATTCATGGCCTCGATGATGGCTTGTTTGAGCTGGGCTTTGGTCCAGCTGATTTCGAAGCGGACGCCGCAATCGGCCGCGACATGCATGAGACGCTGCCGTGTCAGCTGCTCGAGCTTCTGTTCTTGGGAAAGCTCTGCGTCTTGCACAGGCGCGATTTGGATCTCGGCATGGGATTCCTCGACCTCGCCGCAGTTCGCGGGATAGCGCTGCCACTCCTCGCTTTTCGGCACGTGATCGGGATGCCCGAAAAGGCGAGCCTCGCCCTTCCGGTACATCCACAAGCGTGTGTCGGCCCTCATTACTGGCCTTTCATGAGGCCGAGCCCGACAAGCGTCGCCCGGATCTCGTTCAAGAGCGTGATGATGGCCGTCGCCTGGGCCTGGCTGAAGCCATAGGGGCTTGCATTGGTCGGCGCGGATGTGGGGACGGCGGCTTGCACGGAACCCGATCGCTGGAGCACCGGGGTCGCATTATAGAAAGAGATGAGATCGGCGGCGCTTTGGCCGAGAACGGTGCCGTCGGAATTACCGTCGGAAAGCTGTCTTACGGGCATGGAAAAACTCCAGAAATGGTGGAACTCTTGAGTTGACGAAGGCGAACTCACGCGTCTGGAAATCCCCCGCGCCGCAGCCCTTTCCCGGAGGAACTCGCCTTGGCGAGTTCGCAGCTTAAGGTGACCACATCCACAAGCGGATGCGGTTTGGAAAGGGGCAGGCTGTGCCCGCTGAGCGGCGTCCCTTCTCTCGACTGCATCCGCCTGCGGATGCAGTTTTATAGAGTGGCGATCTCGCCAAGGCGAGATTGCGTGAGAGAAGGACAGGATGAGGGAAATTGACGTTTCGCGGATCGCTGTTTTGCGCTGCGCTACGAGCCGGATACTCGGGTGGCGAGGTCGGGGTAGATCGGCTTTACACCATAGAGAATATCGAGACGCCACATGTTGATGTCGTTCACGATGTCGTAGTCGCAGATCACGCGGATCGACAGGCCCTTGAAGCTCTCTCGAGCCTTCTTGATCGCGCCCTCGGGCAGTTCCATGGGCACCATGCAAAGCGCGAACGCATTTTCGTGGAAGACGAGGTTTTGCGGATAAGCGGCTCCTGCGGTTCCGACTAAGGTCAGCGCTGCATTCTGGGCGGGGGCTACGCTCACCGTTTGATACTGGCCGGAAACGATGATCGCCGGCGCGATTGTGATTGCGTCCGCGTTTCCAGTTGCGGTGACAGGAGCGCCGACGACAAACTGCTGCAGGTATGGCAGGACCTGCTTTGTGACCGGGTTGACAGCGTAGACACCCGCAATCGTGAAGACATCGCCCTGGTTCAACGTTGAGCCAGCCGTCAGGCCATCGACCAGGATCGCAGTCTGGTTCGTATTCATGGACGCCAGATATGTCGTGACGCCAGTGTTGGTGACGCCATTCGCGGATGCCGTCGCGGAAATGACCGGCGTTCCGGCATAGGAGCCGACCGTGTAATTGATAACGTTCTGCGATGAGTAGCAGTCGGTGTTGCCGACCATCGGCAGCTTGGATTTCTCGAGCGCGGTTCTTGCGACATCGGGCACATAGAGGCCGGTGAAGCTTGAAGCCATGCCGTAAAAGTCGGCGGGCGAGAGGCAGGAGGCGCGCGGCGCAGGCACGGCCATTTCATCGAGCCGCTGCGGGCCTTTAATGAAAGACTTGTAGCCCGAAAGCGCCAGCCCCGGCGTGCCCACCCAATTCCACACATATTTATGCATCGACAGGATGTCGAGATCGACCTGGTTTGCGAGCGCGATCATGGGGTGCTTCAGGTAACGCTCGGCGAAACGGTCGATAGTGAGCGTCAGGTCTTTGGTGGGGAACCGCAGATCCACGCCGCGCTGGGTGTTGATCTGGATCTGCACCTTGCCTTCCGTCGCGTCCTGCATCTGAGCGACCGGACCGGTGCGCACCGCATATTTGACCGGCCTGCGGATGGTGAGCGTGTCGCCGATCTTCGTCTCGCCGAACTCGGACTCGTAGGCTCGATAGACCATCTTTGCGGCGACAAGGTTGTTGTCGAGCTGCATCAAGCCTTCCTTGGCGATGATGCTTGGGGTGAGGAGCGTTGAGGCCATTTGGTGCAGTCTCCTTGTTGGATGGGGAACCGCCCCTCACCCTGTCACTTCCTCGCCGGGAGGAGGTAGCCGTAGCGAGGTTGTGGCCCGCTCTTGGGAGCGGGTGGGGTGAGGGGCATCAGGGTATTCGGGGGGCTAAGCAAAGAGCTTCGGACACGTCAGCGGATCGCGGCATCCTCATCCCGGAAGGGCGCAAGTCCTTTCCGGGATCATCCCGGCTCGCTTTGCTTGGCCGGGACAACCAGACATGAAGCGAGCGGCTTCTGGCATCGGTGGTGGGTGGCGAAGTTTTTCTAGAACCCGCGGGCGCGGCGATACTCTTCGAAACTCATGTCTTCGAGCGGCTTGCCGGCGCTTCCGGAACGGCCGGACAGAGTGCCGACGGGCTGAGGCGCGCGGCTGACGGAGGTCTGCGCCGAGCCGACGCGGGCTTCGAGGCGCGCAATCGCGGTGGCCTGCGAAACGGGCGCGAGGCTGGCGATACGTGCAGCTTCGGCAGGGTTTTTGCCGAGGTAGTAGGCAATCTCAGCGCCCCGGCTGGATTCGCGGATCGCGTCGGCCATGACCGGCGTCACGGTCAGGTTCGGGTTGTGCGCGACGGCGTCAAAGTCCGGCACCTTGCTGCGAAACTCGGCAGTCGTCTCTGTCCAGGCGTCTTGCGCGGCGCGCGTCGCAATCTCTTGGGCCTGGCTAGCCTGGCGCGCGAGGATTTCGGACCCGACCTCGCGCACGGCCTGTTCGGCGACGGCGCGGGTATAATCTTCGGGGGCGCGATAATCCTGGGGACGGCCCGCGCTCTGGAAACGCTCCCGAAGGGCCGCAGCTTGCGCAGCGCTGGTTGCCGCGAGCGCCTCAGCGGTCCGCTTGTCACGGATCAACTGCTGAACGCGGCCGGCGCCGACTTCCGGTTGGGGGAACGCCACGGGCCCTCCTGCGCCGCCCTCACTCCCGGTTGGCTCGGTTTCCCCGGCCGATGCCAAGACGGCATCATCCACGGACGAGATCTCGTCGTGCTCTGTCATTTCTGATCCTGTGCTTGTACGGGTTTTCATGGCCGGGCTTGACCTGGCTTGAATGGCCGCTTCAAGGGCAGCCATGACCATCAGGAAAGCTTATAAGGCGAGGGCTCGGCGAAACGGGCGCGCTTCACTTCGTTGTCGAAGACCTTGCTCTGCAACTCGGCTTCGGCCTTGGCGGCGCTTGCCTGCCGCTCCCGAAGATCCGCTTCCTGAAGTGCGGTTTTCAACTGGCCCTCAGGCGTAAGCGGCGAACTGAAAAGTATGTCAGCGGCATTCGAAGCTGCGCGCGAAGCAGCATCCTGCGCCTCTGCGTGCGCTCTGACGGCGTCGGCATCCGACTTTGCGGCGAGGCCCTGCACACGGTTCAAATGCGCTTGCGCCAACGCCTCCTGATAAGCCTGCTGACGGGCCTGCGCGATCTGCACGTCGAGCGGCGGAGCGTCGCCTGTGACCTGCGGCGGCAGCATGCGATGAAGCCGATCCGCGATCTCATCCGCGCCGGGCCAATCCATGTTGCGCGCCACCAGATCGCCCGCCACGCCAGCAGCCTGCGGGACGGCCTGGATGAACTGCAGCATGCTGTCTGCGGCTTCAGAACGGCGCGTGGCATAGGACGGCCCGATCTTCACGCGCACATCATAAGTGCCCTGGCTCAAATCGTTGAGCAGCATAGGCTTGCCATCCACGCCCATCACGGGAACGTTGATGCGCACCGGCTCGTGGCTTTCGTCCTCTCGCATGATGCGGATAGTGCGCTCGCTGTCGTAAATCTTCGGCGCGAGGTCTATAAGCGCCTCGCCGAGGTGATGCAGTGTCGCCATCAGATTGTCCTGATAATGCAGAGCGGAAACCCCGCCCTGGCTTTCGCGCGCACGGATCGCCACGCCGGAAATCTCGTTCGAGCGCGCGCCGAGCGCCGCGTCGTAGATGCCGGTCGTCGCCTTCATCTCGTCGGACGCGAGCGCGCTTTCCTGCACCAGAGCCGCCGGAATGTCCGGGGGAGGCTCACGCATTGGCCGCCCGCCCGGCGCGTCCGGATCCGGCTCATAGAGCAGGTACGGCCGCGACACGGTGTTCTGCGTGTCCCACTGTCCCTTGAACTTCGCGATCATCGCGGGCGTCGCCAAAAACGGTGCGCGCGGCGCAAGCGCGATGGCCTCGGCGGCGGCGGAGCGCCAGAAATTATAGAGCTGCTGCGGGTCCCGGCTGAAGCGGATCAGTCCGCTGCGGATTATCTTGGATTCGAGCGCCGTTTCCGAGCCGATCACGGGGAAGATCGGGATATGCCGGCCCGGCCATTCGTTCGGCCCTTCCAGCACCTCCTCGCCGCTCAGGAGGTAATGCTCGACCTTGTGCGATTTCACCTTGCGCGTTGCGATGATCTGGGAGGCAAGGTTTTCGTCATCGCCGCGCTTGATGCGGCCACCAAGGGATACAGCCGCTTGCTGGATGGCCGGGTCAATGGCAGTGTAAGGGGCTGATAGATCCACATCTGTGATGTCGATGGTCTCGCCGGTGACAAGCCGTGCAATGGTTCGCTCTTTCGGGCGCTTCACCCAATATTCGCATACGCGCACGGCATCGCGACTGGCCCAGAACAGTCCGCTCTCGGCGTTGAGGTCTTCGGGCGCGGCGAAATCGGTCATGGCCGCGTCCGGAAAGCGCTTCCGGAAATCCTCGCGCCCGATCAACTCGGAGACGAGGCAATAGTCCGCGTCGGACCGGCTCGGCTCGACGGCGGCGGGATCCCAGAATACCGAAAGCGGATACTGAATGCGCTTGATGAGGATTTCCTGATCGAACGCGTCGTCGTCCGCATATCCGGTCGTGAGCCGGAAATGGCCGATGCCGCAGGCCACCGCGTAATATACCGCGTTCGCGAACACATGCGTCGCGTTCGAACGGTATTGGATCTGCCGGAACAGCCCCGAATAAATCTCCGCCAGCTCGGCCGTGGCCTCGCCGCCCGCCGGGATCGCCTTGATGGCAGGCGGGTTCATCCGCACCGTGTTCGCCACCTGGTTCACGAATTGCGGCAGCCGGTTGATGGTGAGGCATGGCCGGTTCTGCGCCTCGCGCTGCAGGCGGATTTCGTTCGGCCATTGGTCGCCGGCCAGAAATTTGAGGTCGGTGAAGGCATCCTCGCGGTTCTCGCGATCCTGCTCCCACGCGGCTTCGAGGCGCTCTTGCGCCTCTTGAACGATGTCAATTTTGGGCAAGGGAACCTCTTCTGCGCTCAAGGCGCTTTGGTCAGTTGCTCGATAGCGCCGACATGATGCTTGCAGTAGAGAGCCTTCTCTCAGCAACTGGAAGAGCTTCAAGCAGCGTTGATCATAAGCGGTTGAGCGCTGGATTCGTGATCTTTGAGCTTGTTCGCGTAATAAGATCTACATAGTGGCCAAGAATGTCCGCGAGGCGTATGAGTAATAGATTAAAATGCCCGGCAAAGATGGCCAACCGCACGTAGATAACGGATTCGTAATATTCAC
Organism: uncultured Alphaproteobacteria bacterium; assembly: GCA_963764115.1. Classification (GTDB taxonomy): domain Bacteria; phylum Pseudomonadota; class Alphaproteobacteria; order Rhizobiales; family Rhodomicrobiaceae; genus Rhodomicrobium. The sequence continues at coordinate 34,189 of CAVXRT010000038.1, read as the reverse complement.
ATCCCGCCTCGTACATCCCTTACAGGTTGGGACATCAGTGAGTATCGAGAAATCGGATTCAATCAAGAATAAGCTGAAAGCTTAATACTGAAGCGATTGCGGCGACTCGGACGAGCTACGTAATCAAAGCAACCAGCTCCCGCCACCGCCCCTTTTTCATCCTCCCATGCCCCATCCGGTTTTGGCCGCCCTGGTTGATTTCGACCGCCAGGGCGTCCGCTACATGTGGTCACTAGCCGCTAATGCCTTGCACGCCCAGCCTCGGGGCAACAGACGGCGCGATAGAACTTCAAGCCCATATCCCCGCTCATCGCGACCCAATCCGGCAACGATGGGTCCTGTTTATGAAGTTCGACCTTTTTCAGCGCCAGCTTTGGCAGCCGGGTCGATGGCGACGACGATCCGTCGCATTGAAGGGAGCTGCTGCGCGTCTGCGAGGCGGTATAAGTGGTGAATCCGGCGAGTCCAAAGAGCGCCAGCAACATGGTCGATGAGGTCTGCATTGAGGTCCTGCCTTTCGAGTCGTGTGCCAGCATATTGTTTCGCTATGGTTTCCAAATAGTTAGCGGCGACGCTAGCAAAAGCCTCCCAGGCGTCAGTGTGACGGTCTCGCCATAGCTGCTTTGTTGACTATAAGAGCTCTATTTTATCAACTACTATTGACTGTGAGAGCTTCATTTCATCAACTGCTAAAGCAGCCAGCTTCCCCAGCTATAGCCGCCCGGCTCATCATCCCAACTCACATCCGGGACCGGCTTCACCATGCGCGGGAACAGATCCGACAGCGCCCACACCAGCGCATCCACCCGGTCGGCCGCGCCGCCGCCCTCGATGCCGAACGGCGTAAACAGCACCATCTGATCCTCCAGCGCCGGGAATGCGCCTGCATGGCTCACCCTGCCCTGCTCGTACAGCGCGGCGATGGGCTCGGCGCGCACGGTCTTGCCCCGGCTCGCACGGACCTGCCGCAAGGGCAGGCCCGCACGTTCTGCGCGGAGGACCGCTTCAACCATCGCGCCGCCCTGGTTTATCTCGACCACCAGGGCGTCCGCCTGATATCGGTCGAAGGCTGCGATGGCTTTGGCTGCCCAGCCTCTGGGCGACAGACGGCATGATAGATCATCAAGCACGTATCCCCGCCCATCGTCACCCAGTCCGGCAACGATGAGTCCGGTTTCGGAGGTTCGATCTCCGTCGGCGCTGGCTTTTGCGGCGGGATCGACGCCGACGACGACGCGCTGAAAAGCGGGAAGCGGATTTCCGCCTGCAACGCGGTGTTGATCCAGGATAGCGCGGGTCCAAAGGGAGCCTGCGACGTCGTCAACGAGTTCTGCATTGAGTTCCTGCCTTCCGAGGCGCGTGCCTTCATAGTGCTTCACGATGGTGTCGAAGAAGTTCTGCGCGAGGTTGGCGCGGTTGTCGTAGGTGGCCCCGCGGGTCAAGGCGACGCCCCGCCCTTCGCGCGCGAGAAGGTCGCGGATGATCGGAATCGGGCGCGGCGTCGTGGTGATGACCTGCCGCGGGTTTTCTCCAAGCCGCAGGCCGAATTGCAGCATGTCCCAGGTTTCGCGGGCGTAGCGCCATTTGGCGAGTTCGTCGCACCAGCCTGCGTCGTGCTGCGGGCCGCGGAGTTGATCCGGCTCGGTTGCGTTGTAAAGCGTCGCGATTGCGCCATTCGGCCAGGTCACCCGGCGTTTCGAAGCCTCGAATTTCGGGCGGAACGCCGGGGGATGAATTGCGAGAAGTCCGCTCGGGCCTTCGACCATCACGTCGCGCGCATCCGCCGCCGTCTCAGCGACAAGCGCGATCCGGTTATAGCCGCCGCCGGTCAGAGGCGTCCCCCCGCAAGCGCAGGCCCGTATCCATTCCGCGCCGCTTCTTGTCTTGCCTGCGCCGCGGCCCGCCAGGATCAGCCATGTGTGCCAGTTTCCCGCTGGCGCGCGCTGTTCGGGGCGCGCCCAGAAACTCCAGTCATGCTGGAGGCTTTTCAATTCCTCCGGCGTCAGTTCCGCAAGGAACCCTGTCCTCTGCTCCGGCGTCAGCGATGCGAGATAGTTTGCGTTCCATTTCGGTGCGGAGATGCTCGGCATTCACGCTTTCCTCCGGGGTCTCGTCCATGGCCGGACCGCGTTCGCAGAAGCGTTTGCGGAACCGGTTGCGCATCTGCAGCGCCCATGCGCTTGCATTCCACGCCCGCGTGAACTGGCCCTTGCGTCCCACCGCCAGCCACCACGCATATTCCAGCTCTTTCGCGCTGCTCAGCGCTTCGCGGAAGTCGCCGTAAGTCTGCACCCAGACATTCAGTGTCTTGACGCTCACCCCAAGGCTGGCGGCGATCTCGGCCTTGCAGCAGCCTTCGGCCGCGAGTTCGAGAACGCGCCCGCAATACGCGGAGTTGTAACGGGAGGGACGACCGCGCCTGCGCGCAGGCAAGACTTCGACATCGATGTCCATGAAACCTCGCGAGACGTGGCGGATGAAGGGGTTGAAAAGCGCAGAGCGGTGCTAGATTTGATATCCGCCGCCTGGACCTTTACTTTCGGTCAGCGGCAAGCTTTCTGCGACTGTAAGGATTTATAGGACATGTCACCGTCGCGGCTCAAGTCTGCATTTCATAAGCATCGAGCAAGATTGATTTCTTGGCTAAGAACTTCTTAAAGTGGGAACGGATGACCGCTTTACCGTCATGCGCCTCAACGCGCAAGCGGTCGTCCAGAGGTTGCGCCTGTCTTGCTCTTTGCCAACGGACAGCCAGGTATTTGTGGCCGCAGCCAGGATTATGTTCCGGGTCGTGTGGAGATGTGGCGCGGCGGCTTTCAGATCCTGATGAGGACTTCTGCGAACGCCGGCGAGGGACTCCAAGCACCCCGCATTGCGCCAGGAGGATAACAGCCATTTAGCCCTGTATGCGCCATGGGCTTGACACTTCTGTAATTCTATACTCACAGAATTATGAAACCTTCGGAGGCGCCGATGACCGACCCCGCGCAAGACGATCAGATTGCCCGCTACGCCGACATGATGGCGGCGCTCGGCACAGAAACGCGGCTCAGGATTGTGCGCCTTCTGTTGTCGGCTCACCCTTACGGCCTTGTCGTGGGCGAGATCGGCTCTGAACTCGGCATTCCGGCCTCGACGCTTTCCCATCACCTCGAAAAACTGAAAAACGAAGACCTCGTAAAGGTGCGCCGCGAGAGCACCTTCCTTCGCTACACGGCAAACACCCAAGCGCTGCAAGACATTCTCGCCTTCCTCTTCGCGGAGTGCTGCACGCGCAACACAGCCATCAACCCCGAAGACATAACATGCTGTCAGGAGAAACCATGAGCCAGACCGCTGTGAAAGAAGCCGTGCGCGAACGCTACAGCCAGGCGGCGCAACGCGTCAGCAACGGTAAATCGTGCTGCGGCGGCGATGCTGCGCTTGAGGGAGCGAGCCCCATCATCTCCAATCTCTATAACGTCTCCGAAAAAAGCATGCTGCGCGAAGCGGCGGTGTTGGCCTCGCTGGGATGCGGCAATCCCACAGCGCTGGCGCAACTACAGCCGGGCGAGACCGTCCTCGACCTTGGTTCGGGCGGCGGCATCGACGTGTTGCTTTCGGCGCGGCGGGTCGGCCCCACGGGCAAGGCTTACGGCCTCGACATGACCGACGAAATGCTGGCGCTCGCCCGCGACAACCAGAAGAAAGCGGGCGTCGAAAATGTCGAATTCCTGAAAGGCGAGATCGAGCACATCCCGCTTCCCGATAATTCCGTCGATGTCATCATCTCGAACTGCGTCATCAACCTGTCCGGCGACAAGGACCGCGTCTTGAAAGAGGCGTTCCGCGTGTTGAAGCCGGGCGGGCGCTTCGCCGTGTCCGATATTGTCACACGCGGGGAGGCGCCGGAGGATATCCGTAAGAATGTGCTGGCCTGGGCGGGCTGCATCGCGGGCGCGCTTGAAGAGAGCGACTATGCCGCGAAGCTCGCGAATGCCGGATTTGAGGCTGTGGGGATCGAACCGACGCGCATCTACAAGGGCGAGGACGCGCGCGAGTTCTTGAGCGGTAAGGGCGTGGATGTGGACGCGATGGCCGGCCACATCGACGGCAAATTCATGAGCGCCTTCGTGCGCGCGGTGAAGCCGAAAAAAGCTTCGTGCGGCTGCCGCGGTTCGTAAGGGGCGGCCATGGAAGCGCAAACCTATAATGTGCTGTTCCTCTGCACAGGCAATACGGCGCGCTCGGTCCTTGCGGAGGGCATTCTTCGCAAGGAGGGAGCTGGGCGCTTCAATGCGTTCTCAGCCGGGAGTCAACCGAAAGGCGTGGTGAACCCCTACGCTTTGCAAACGCTTGCCGCTTACGGCTATCAGGCGGAGGGTTTCCGCTCCAAAAGCTGGGACGAATACGCGGCGCCCGGCGCGCCGGTCATGGATTTTGTCTTTACCGTCTGCGACAACGCGGCGGGCGAGGTTTGTCCATTTTGGCCTGGCCAGCCCGTGACCGCGCATTGGGGCATTGAAGACCCGGCCGCCGTCGAGGGCACGGACATCGACAAGCAGCGCGCCTTCAACGAAGCGTTCCGCTATTTGCGCAACCGCATCACGGCATTCACGTCTTTGCCGCTTCAAAGCATCGGCAAATTAGCGCTTTCCGCCCGTCTTAAGGAGATCGGCCAAATAGAAGGCTCGACAGCCGGGGGGAAAGAGACGCGATGACCGAAACCGCAGCGAGCTTGGCGCCCGCTGACCGCTCCAAGGCGGCGGGATTGGGCTTTTTCGAGCGCTTTCTCACACTCTGGGTCGGCCTTTGCATTATCGCCGGCATCGTCCTTGGCCATTTGGCGCCCTCTCTCTTCTACGCCATTGGGGCTGCTACCGTGGCTCAGGTCAATCTGCCGGTCGCGGCCCTTGTCTGGGTCATGATTATTCCGATGCTGCTCAAGATCGATCCGGCGGCGCTCCGCGAAGTCGGCATGCACTGGCGCGGCATCGCCACAACTGTGGGCGTGAATTGGCTCGTGAAGCCATTCTCGATGGCGCTCCTTGGCTGGCTGTTCATCGGGTATCTGTTCCGGCCTCTGTTACCGGCCGATCAAATCGACAGCTACATCGCGGGTCTGATCTTGCTTGCGGCGGCGCCATGCACCGCGATGGTATTCGTGTGGTCGCATCTCGTGGACGGTGAGCCGCACTTCACCTTGAGTCAGGTGGCCCTCAACGATGCGATCATGGTCGTGGCTTTCGCGCCTATTGTCGCCCTTTTGCTGGGCCTGTCCTCCATCACAGTCCCTTGGGAAACGCTGTTTCTCTCGGTCGTCCTTTACATTGTCATTCCCGTCGTCATCGCTCAGCTTTGGCGCTTCCTCCGCTTGCGAGCGGGCGGACAACCGGCGCTCGACCATACGCTGAAAGCGCTGGCTCCCTTCTCGTTGGGCGCGCTGCTGTTGACGTTGGTCTTGTTGTTCGGACTTCAGGGCGAAGAGATCGTGCAGCAGCCTTTTGTGATCGCCCTGCTCGCCGTCCCGATCATCGTCCAAGTGTATCTCAACGCAGGCTTGGCCTACTGGGTGAACCGGCGTCTAGGCGTTGCATGGCGCGTGGCTGGGCCGTCCGCCCTGATCGGCGCCAGCAACTTCTTTGAGCTGGCCGTGGCCACCGCTATCGCGCTGTTCGGTTTCCAGTCGGGCGCGGCGCTTGCCGCGGTGGTGGGCGTGCTCGTGGAAGTCCCGGTTATGCTGACTGTTGTGCGTATCGTGCAGAGAACTCGCGGCTGGTACGAGCGCTCACACTCGTAAGCAAGGTATCCCTCATGGCCCTCTTGCCGAAGCCCGCGCCACCGTGAATTACCGGCGATGCGATGGCATAGCCGCTTGAGCTCGATAGCCGCATCTTCGGCTTTCGGCCTTCAGCGCATAATTAAGCAAGGGTCGTGCTGGGAAAATCCTGAGAACGCGGGTGGGCTATCGTGAGAAGCCACCCGTCAACGGCCGGTGACGCGGCTGGTTCGTCCAACGCACGGCGCAAGGCCGCGGCCACCGAAGTAAACGAACCGTTGCCGTCGCCTAAGCCGGTCATAGCCTTAATCAGGAGATGGTTAACACCAGCGCACTGGATTTATTTCCGGTCGGAATGATGGTTATGGATCCGTTTACGCGGTGCAAACCGAAGACCATCGTGCCGTAAGAGCGGGCACGGGCGGCCGCGTTATGCCTCTGAACAACAAACAGTTTTTTCCGTCCACGGCTTCCCATTAAATGGAATCTAATGGCGGAATTTTTTCCTTTACCGGGACGCTCAAAAGTCCGTTAAATATGTTTCCATCGCGCCTGCTAACCATCCGCGCGCCGTTTGCGCATCGAGCGGATCGCGCGCCGTCGTGAACTTTATCTCTATATATCAATAGCTAGTTGGCCGTTAACCTCTCGACAAGGCGCTTTTTTCTACACTGCTGCCCTCGAGCAAAGGCCGACGCAAAGCCAGGCCAAACCGGGGAGAGAGATGGACCCCTTTCGTAACATGCACACAAGAAGCCGGTTCGCCGCTTGGGTCGCGGGCCATCGAGCGGCCGGCGATGTTTTCCGGGGCCGCGTCTTTGCGCAACCCCGGAGATCAGCAAGCTTTAGAAAATCCGCGTGAACAGATAGAACAAGCTTCCGGAAATCAGCATGGCCATGGGGAGTGTCAGCACCCATGCCATGAGGAGATTTCGAACGGTCGACATCTGCAAGCCCGAACCGTTGGCCGCCATCGTTCCCGCGACACCCGAGGACAGCACATGGGTAGTCGAAACCGGCAATCCGAAACCGTCAGCTGCGAAAATGGTTCCCATGGCGACCAACTCGGCTGACGCACCTTGGGCGTAGGTGAGATGCTGCTTGCCGATCTTCTCGCCGACCGTGACCACGATCCGCTTCCAGCCGATCATGGTGCCAAGGCCAAGCGCGATGGCGGTCGCAACCTTTACCCAAAGGGGAATGAACCGCGTGGCGTCGTCGAGGGAGGCCTTATAGGCTTTGAAGACGCTGATCTCCTCGGGCGCCAGATTGAGCTTGTTGTCTTTGAGAAGCCAGCGCAAGGCCTCGGACACGAGATACATATCGTTTCGCACGTTCCCGACGGCGCTCGGCGGAACCTGGGCGATCGAGCCGAACTGTTGAACCTGGTTTGAGATGAGCTGGACAAGGTCTCTCACGGCCGGCAGCGTGTTGCTGTCGATTTCGTGCAACGCAATATCGGCCGAGACCAACGGCCTCGGATTGCCGCCTACCTGGCGGCCATGCGTCTTCTTGTCGAGGATTTGCTCAATCGCTGCAGAGTTCTTCAGGAATAGCGGCATTTGGTTGGCGGACGGCGTCTTGTTGAGCGCGTATGCCGTCGGCAAGGTCCCTATGAGGATGAGCATGATCAAACCCATGCCCTTCTGGCCGTCGTTGGAACCATGCGCGAAGGAAACGCCGGTGCAGGTCAGGATGAGCAGGCCGCGAATCCACAAGGGCGGCGGTTGATTGCCTTTCGGCTCCGCATAGAGGGCGGGGTTTCGCACGAGATACTTAACCGTCAAAAGGAGACCCGCAGCGGCGAAGAAACCGACAAGCGGCGAAAGAAGCAGCGCGTAACCGATCTCGGTCGCTTTCGACCAGTCCACGCCCGATGTCCCGTCCCTGCCGGCGAGAATCGCATTTGTAATACCGACGCCGATGATCGACCCGATCAGCGTGTGCGATGACGAGGCGGGCAAACCAAGCCACCACGTGCCGAGGTTCCATATAATGGCGGCGAACAGCAAAGCGAACACCATCGCGAAGCCGTTATGAGAACCGACCTGCAAGATCAACTCGACCGGCAGAAGAGAAATGATGCCGAAAGCAACCGCGCCCGTGGAGAGCAGCACGCCCAGGAAGTTGAAGAAGCCTGACCAGACCACCGCAAACTGCGCGGGCAGCGAATGGGTGTATATGACGGTCGCAACAGCGTTGGCGGTATCATGAAAACCGTTCACGAACTCGAAGCCGAGCGCAATCAGGAGGGCAGCGCCCAAGAGCAGGAACGGGACATATGTTGTGACGGGAACGCCCGACGCCTGAACGTCGGAGTATACCCCGTAGACGGTAAAAAGCAGCCCGGTCGCCAACAGCAGAATGAAGATGATGGCGGTGACGGGTGCGACTTTCGTATCGAGATTCGGCTTCGGCGACACCTGCCCCGGCATCGGCGCGGCAATATCGGACATTGAGAGACTCCCAAGCGCTTGATGACGAAGCTATCTCGCAGCCAGATGACAGTTTGATGAAGGTCAATGATTGCTGAAAAAACTCGCTGCAGCTCAAGCGTCGCCGTTTACGCGCTCCGCTTCCCAGGAGACGGCAGTCACGAAGGGTTCAAGGCTCAAGCGGCCGACGATATTCTCGAGCGTGCTGTCCTTGCGTTCACCCGGAGGTATATCAGCGGTCACACGAACTTTGTCGCTATCGAGAAGGTCTTCGCTCTCGATGCGCCGGAGCCCCAGCCCTCCCTGCGACAGCGCATGAAGGAGGAGCGAACGGACGTGCGCTTCCTCGGTGCTGCGGCAGGTGACAGCGATCGTGTATTGCGTTTCGGCGTCGTGGTCTGCCGTCGCCTGCTGGCTGCGGCTGATATGCAAAATCGCCGAACGCATCGCGATATTCGTCAAGATGACCAATGCCGCCGCGCCAAGGCTGAGAGCGTAATAGCCGCCGCCCGCGAAAGTCCCGACCATGGCGGAGCACCAAAGCGTGGCGGCAGTATTTAGTCCGCGCACGTTGATGCCTTCACGCAAAATCACGCCCGCCCCAAGAAAGCCGATGCCGGACACCACCTGCGCCGCGACGCGCGTCGGGTCGCCCTGGCCGACCACGCTGGAGAAGGCGACGAACCCGGCGGAACCCAGCGCGACGAGCGCATTCGTCCGCAAGCCCGCCATTTTTTGATGCCATTGCCGCTCGACGCCAATGGCCGCGCCAGCGACAAGCGCGGCGGCGAGGCGCACAAAAACTTCTCCGAGCAGAAGGACATCGCTCATAGGGGCCTCACCGTATCTCGCTTTAAGGGATACGGGAGTGATGGCCATGTGCGAGTCTGATTGCAAGCTTATTCGACTTCGCGGGCGCTGCCCGTAGGATAGAAAGAGTGGGTAGCGGGGCGCTTCCACTTGCCAAATTGCGCGCAGCTTGCAACTTGTGGCTTTCGCATCCGGTTGAAGATTCGTGACGCGAGCAACGGGCGGTTAAGGGTAGGGAATGAGCAAGCAAAATATGGCTTCGACGCAAGACCTATTCGGCGAGGAGGCCCTGAAGCCGAAGGCAACCGTCAGCCGCCTGCCGCAGAAGCCGGGCGAAAGCTACACTGCAGCCGACATCGAGGTGCTGGAAGGGCTGGAGCCCGTCCGCCGCCGCCCCGGCATGTATATCGGCGGCACCGACGAAAAGGCGATGCACCACCTCTTCGCCGAGGTGCTCGACAACGCCATGGACGAAGCTGTCGCGGGTCACGCAAGCTTCATCGAAGTCTCGCTCGAAGCGGATGGCACGCTCTGCGTCACCGACAATGGGCGCGGCATCCCCGTCGACCCACACCCGAAATATCCGGGAAAGTCGGCGCTCGAAGTCATCATGACGATGCTGCACTCCGGCGGCAAATTCAATTCGAACGTCTATTCGACGAGCGGCGGCTTGCACGGCGTCGGCGTTTCCGTCGTGAACGCTCTCTCCGAGCATCTCGAAGTTGAGGTTGCGCGCGGGGGCAAGCTTTACCGCCAAACCTTCTCGCGCGGCGTGCCGCAGACGCGCCTTGAAGATCGAGGCGCGGTCCGCAACCGGCGCGGCACCACTGTCCGCTTCCGGCCCGATCCCGAAATCTTCAAGGAGAGGGCATACTTCAAGCCTTTGCGCATTTTCAAGATGGCGCGCGCGAAGGCTTATCTTTTCGGCGGCGTGGAAATTCGCTGGTCTTGCGCATCCGAGCTCCTGCACGGCGACACTGATGTACCGGAGAAAGCCGTCTTCCATTTTCCGGGCGGCCTGCGCGATTTTCTCACAAGCAGGATCGAAGGCTTTACACCGGTCACAAAAGACGTATTTTCGGGACGTGTTCAAAAGGAGGGAGGACACGGCAGCGTCGAATGGGCCATCGCATGGCTCGCCGACGAGGACGGCTTCACTCAGTCCTATTGCAACACCGTGCCGACGCCGGAAGGTGGCACGCATGAGCAGGGCCTGAGAGCCGCCCTGTCGAAATCGCTGCGAGCCCATGGCGATCTGACGAACAACAAACGCGCCGCGCAGATCACGCCGGACGACATTTTCGTTTCGGCGGGCGTGATGCTATCGGTGTTTATCAGTGAGCCCGAATTCCAGGGGCAGACGAAGGACAGGCTGTCATCCGCAGAGGCGGCGCGGGTGGTCGAAGGCACGGTGAAGGATGCATTCGATCACTGGCTCGCGGCCTCACCTCAGCAGGCAAATGGTCTTCTCGAATACATCATCGAGCGTGCAGAGGAGCGCCTTCGCCGTAAACGCGAAAAAGAAACGGCTCGCAAGAGCGCAACCCGCAAGCTTCGATTGCCCGGAAAGCTCGCCGACTGTTCCAAAAACGCAAAAGACGACACCGAAATCTTTATCGTGGAAGGCGACTCGGCTGGCGGCTCGGCAAAGCAGGCGCGGGATCGCGCCACGCAGGCCATCCTTCCCTTGCGCGGCAAAATCCTGAACGTCGCAAGCGCTTCACGGGACAAGCTCGCGCAAAACCAGCTTCTGGCGGATCTTACGCTCGCGCTCGGCTGCGGGACCGGCAAGCACTACAAGGAGACCGACCTGCGCTATGACCGCGTCATCGTCATGACCGACGCCGATGTCGACGGCGCGCATATCGCCTCACTGCTCATCACCTTCTTCTATCGCCAGATGCCGGAACTCATCCGCAACGGGCATCTCTTCCTGGCCGTGCCGCCGCTCTATCGCCTGAGCCAGGGCGGCAAGACAGCCTATGCGCGCAACGACGCCCATCTCGCCGAACTGAAGGCGACCGTATTCAATGGCCGCGGCAAACTGGAAGTGAGTCGCTTCAAAGGCCTGGGCGAGATGATGCCCGCCCAGCTCAAAGAAACGACGATGCATCCGACCAAGCGCACGCTTCTAAGAGTCGAGATCACGGGCCGCAGCGGCGACCTCAATGGCCTCGACCTTGAAGCAGACGAGGCTGCAGCTGCCGACATCGTCGAGCAGCTGATGGGCAACAAGCCCGAGGCACGCTTCCGCTTCATCCAAGAGCGCGCCGCGTTCGCTGAACCCGGCGCGCTGGATATTTAGCGTTCTTGCTTAATGCCTTAACGTCAGGCTTGCGGACCCCGCGCTGCTTTGGAGGCTCACGCTCTGGGTGTTGCCGTGAACCGTCACGGAGATGCTGCCAGAGGTGTTATACTGGCTGTTGAAGAAGCTTCCAGCATAGCTGTTTGCGCCGACCCTGCGCAGACGCGCCGACTGGAAGACGCTGCCGGACGGCGTTGCGCAGTTGCCACTCATCATGACGCTACCGCCGCCGCCAGAATAGCTCGCGCGGCAATGCGCTCTTTCGCGCTGCCCCGATGCATAGACAACCATACCACCCCCGCTCCATGAGCCGGCGATGGTTCCGCCTTCGTCTCTTGCTTCCGCAGCCGGCATGATGCCGATGGAAAGGGCTGAAACCAAAGCTGCTCCGATCAAGCTTGCACGCATTACTTTCAACGCCATCACGGTACTCCTCCTAGTTTCCTTCAGTCATAAACCGATAAGTGCAAACAAAAGGTAACTCAACTTAGGCTTCACAGCGCGTGTTCGACCTTTGAACGAGCCGCAGGCTGGTTTCCGCGCCGCAAGCGCAACAGGAACATAATGGTTGGCCGCAAAATGAGAAGATCCGCGAAGAGCGCGGCTATCATCGCGAAGGCCGAAAGCCATCCGAATAGCCTGAGAGAGGGCAGGTCCGAGAATACCGTCACCGCCAGACCGCAGGCCAGCACCACCGTGGTCAGGATCAAAGCCGGTCCAACGAGAACCGTCGCCCGCTCTACGCCGACACCGGGGGATTGGTCCGGCCTGTCTTCCAGCCGCAGCCTGTTCAGGAAGTGGATCGTCGCACTAAGCCCGAGCCCGAAAGAAACGGTAAGGGCGACTATGCTGGCAAATTGCAGCCCGCTTCCGACAAACCAAAGCAGCACGCCCGAGGCGAGAATCGGAAATATCGCGGGCAGCATCGCCGACAGCATCACAATCACCGAACGGAACGCCAGGCCAATGAAAGCAGCGACGAATACGATCTCTATCGTCAATGCCTTATTGAGCCGCTCAATCATGGCGGAACTGTTCCGGGCTGCAATAGCCGAAAGTCCGGTCACCGCGATTTGATAACCGGGGTGCTTCGCTCGAACGGTGTTCAAAGACTTGTCCAGTGTGTCGATCAGGGGAAGCAACCGGTTCGCGTCCTCGTCGGGGATGAGCCCCGAAACGACCGCCGCATCCTGATTCGCGTCGAGGAAGCGGTGAACGAGATGATCGGGAAGATAGCCGACATACTCCTTCATCGTCTCGATGTCGGACTTGCCCAGCTTCTCGGCGAGCCATCGGCGCAGGGTTTCGAGAGACCAGACATTTCCTACGCCAGCCTGCTTTTCGAGGATGCTGTGTACCTCGCCCAGCACGGCGAGCGCTTTCGGATCGTAAATTGTGGCGCCGCGCGGCAGTTCGATAAGAACGTCGATCGGGTTCGATCCGGTAAGCTTTGTGTCAAGGCGATGGCTTGCCGCGACGGCCTGTTGTTTGTCGGGAACCTGATCCGCAAGCCGGTATCTCGCATCGAGATTCGAATAGATGCCGGCCAGAACCGCCACGATCGAGAGGCTGATCAGGCTGTAGACCCCCGGGCGGGCCACCACGCGCAAGGCGATCCAGGAACAGAACGCGCGCAGCCCGTCAATGGCTGAGTCGGCGCCTTTCAGGCGCGCCGCGAATGCCGCTTCTCTCCTGACCAGCAACACCCCGAGAAGCGGCAGAACCGTAATCACAGTGAATAGCGCAATCACGGTGGAAATGATGCCCGCCTCGCCAAAGTTCCTGATCATATCGGAACTGGAAAACAGAAGCGCGATAAACGAGAAAGCCGCTGTCGCATGGGTCAGCACGCAGGCTGGCCCGACAACAAGAATCGCGTTTCGGAATGCGTCCCGTTTGCTTTCACCCGAGATGAGCCGGTCGCGCGCCGCGAAGGTAAGCTGCATGCTGTCCGAAAAGCTGATGACCATGATGAGAGGCGTCATGACGTTCAGGAAGGTGTTCAGCTTGAAATCGAGCCAGCCAAGCGCCCCCTGCGCCAGAAGGATTGCTATCAGCGGCGGGGCGGCCGCGATGATCATGAAAGAAAGCCGCCTGAAAAAAATGATCGCGATCAAGCAGCCGGCGGCGAAGCCGATGCCGTTGTAGAGAAGCTGATCGCGTTCGACGGCGTTTCGAATTTCCAGGCGCATGACGGGCACGCCGGAAAGCTCAGCTTTGAGGTCCGAGCCTTGCAGATCATCGGCGATCGTCTTCCGGATCGCGGGAATGACGTCTGCCACCTTATCGCTATCGGCCACTGCAGGGTCGAGCGCGATTACGACGAGCGCGAGCTTGCCGTCCTCCGATAAAAGCTTGCCTCGAATAAGATCGTTGGAGAGAACACGCTCGATCAGCCCCTTATACTCGTCGCCTTCGGGAAGATCGGCGGGGAAAAGAGGCCCCGGCGAGTGTCCCGCCTGGGGAACTTCCCGCGCCGAAAACATGGAAAGAACGCCGCGCGTGCCATCTATCAATTGAACATCGGTGACGACGTCGCGAAGTTTATCGACGTTCTCTCGATCGAGAAGGCCGTCGCCCTCGACAACCATCAGCACGTCGTACTCATGCGAAGGAAAGCGCCGCGAGAGGTCCTCAAACTGCCGGAACTCGGGCGTATCGGAGCGAAAGAGGGAGCTGAGCGAGTCGTCGACCTTCAGTTTCGCAACGCCAAATGCAGCGGCGATGCAGAGCGAAGCCACAATAATAGCGGACAAGATCGGCGTTCGGAGCGCGATGAGGCCGATGCGCTCAAAGCCCAGCACAAGGCGATAGCCGCCCTCGGGATTGGAGGGGACCCGTCCTCCGGCGGTTTTCTCGTCTCGATCACTGCCGATCATGGGCAATCTGCCTGTCTAAGTTTCTTTGGAACCACCACTAGCCCGAGTCTTCAACCCGAGAAAGCCTTGAAGCGAAATCATTGAGCGCTTGAAAGTTCAATTAACCTAGACCTCAAACCTATAGGGTTCATAGCCTTCCAAATTTTAAGATCCAATGCACGAGGAATTGATGCTTCGAGGCGTCCGTCATCATCATCCGCCATCATTATGTGTTTGGCGTGAAGCCACCCGGAATGCAATTAGGTTTGAATGAAGCAGCCTTCTCGATTACGGGCGCGGCCCAAGCCGAACTATGGGGTCGACCTGCCCACAAGGGTGAGGCTGCTTTTCGCAGCGGGCGCAGGCGCGATGCTCGGCGGCCTGTTATTACCGTCGTTCCGTATGGGGGGGATTCACGTAACGCTTGTCGGCCCCACGTTGCTCGCCCTTGGATTTCTCACCCTTGGGGTTTGCGCCTCGAAGCTTGCCTACTCCCTTTGGGGCAAGTTCAACATCCGCAAACGCATGTTGGGGATGGTGCGCTGGCGCGGCAACGAAACCGTTCTCGATATTGGAACCGGGCGCGGGCTTCTGGCTATCGGGGCCGCAAAACGTCTTCGCACGGGAACGGTGGTGAGCATTGACGACTGGCAAACCGCAGCCGACGCCGGCAGCAGGCTGGAGGCAACCCAACGGAACCTTGAACTCGCCCGCGTTCATGACCGTGTGGAGCTGAGAAGCGATGATCCGCTTCACATCGCGTTTGTCGACAATTCCTTCGACGTCGTTATTTCACTTCTGTTTCTGCATTGCATCGACGACGCCAGCGGGCGTGCAAAGGCATGCCATGAGATCGCCAGGGTCCTCAAGCCCCAGGGCATTGCGGTCATCGCAGATCAGGCAAACGTCAGGGACTATGCGCGCGCCTTGGAGGCCGCGGGGCTGAAAGTGGACGGGCCGAAGCAGTATCTTTTCGAGGCTTTTATCGCGCTTGAAATATTGACCGCGAGGAAAGCCGGTTAAAGTGAGTGAAACGGAATAGAACGAGCCCCGGCTCTCGCAAAGAGCCGGCATCTGGCGGATAGCCCGAGCCCGGTCCGACTTCGTTATCCCGAACCTATGCTCTTTCTATGATACTTTTTTCTCTCTTTTGGCCGCACGGTAGCCTGCGGCGGCAGTATCTTTTTCGCACATATATGCGCCGCGCTTCGTCTTCCCGTAGGTGGAAGTGCCGGCGTGATGGTACACTTTCGTACCCGTGTTGACCCATACGACCGTATCGCCAGGGCAACTCGCTTTCGCCTCGGCCTCGGTCGCGAACTGGCCGGCCTTCGACGGGGCTGCTGCGCGCTTTTTCCTGGGCGCGGGCGTTACGGGAGAAGGCGTGGTTGCCTGCGCCGTGCTACCGAATGGATTTTGCGCCGGCTCCGTTTGAGCGATGGCGGAAGCGGCAGAGAAAACAGCCAAAGCTGCAATGAGAAAAGCGGTGCGAGATAGCAAACGCATAGATAGCTCCTTTTTTGAAAAGGCCTCTGGATTAGAGTGCGTCCGGAAAAGCGCGAAGCGGTTTTCCGATAAGACGCACGACAAAGCAAAGACTTAGAGCCCGCTTTCGATTCCATCAAAAGCGGATAGGCTCTAGCGGGACTGTAACAGCCCAAGCTTTCGGCGAGCAAGTCTGCATTGGGCCGCTTTGCCAATCGGGCCGCTCAGTTTTGCCTCGCCGCTGCCGGATCGAGCATCACCGCGCACCTGACCTCATTTCCCACCCCAAGATATTGGAGGCTGTGAAAGGATAGCTGGCGGGAGGTGGCGATTCCCCGGCCATGTGGATCTGTCGCGCGCTCGATCGAGAAGTCCAGATAGTTCTTCCAGTCGAACCCTCCGCCTGCATCCTTGACGTGAACAATAAGCGCCGTTTGCGTTGCCTTGAACGTGAGGGTCGCGAAATTCTTGCTATATTCCGGCAGGCTGAGCCTGCGTTCGATCTCCTCCTTCCAGCTATCGTTTCGAAGAAGCTTGGTTTTTTCGCTGTAAGTGATGCCGAGATTGCCATGCTCAACGGCGTTGAGCAAAAGCTCATGCAACCCAATCACCACGCTTTCGGGTTCTGGAAAACAATTGGAGACAAATGAGGCAAGGCCGGCAGCCTCCTCCAGGGTCTGAAAACGGAAGCGCGCCTCTTCCATGAGGCCAAGCGCTCGACCGCAAGCGGAAACCTTTTCTCTCAACTTTTTCTTGGTTCTGGCGTCCGCCAGAGCGGCGTTTACGATGCCAAGAAGGGTAGCGCCCGCGTAGGGTTTGCTGAGATAATAATAAACGCCTGCCCTGATTCCCTCCGAGACCTGGTCTGTCGCCACCGCCGCCGTTTGCATGACCACCGGGATGTCCTTAAAGCGAGCGTCGGCTTTAGCACGGCGCACGACGTCCATGCCGCCAAGGTTAGGCATCATCCTGTCGAGGACAATCAATTCGATGCCGGGATCTTCCTCCAGCTTTTGCAAAGCAATAACGCCGTCTTCGGCCCGCACCACCTGATAGCCAGCCCGGACCAGATGATGCTCCATGAGGTCGAGATTGAACTCATCGTCATCAACGGCAAGAATTTTGACCCGGGCGCTCGTGCCGTTCCCAAAGCTCATCTAAGGCAGTTCTTGTTTTTAGGTCCGCTCCGTGCCTGCCGCTTCAGCCCCGGCCCAGTGTAAGCCACGCTCGAGTTGATCCGAAAAGAAGCTAGGCCTGCACATTATGCGCGCATGCGGTTTTATTTGACTTACCGGGAAAGCGCCAGTTTCAGGCTTCAAAGTTTACTGGTTGCATCGGTCGACAGCCCGGGCCAAACTTGTATCAGGGCGCAAGCGCGCTGCTCAAAGCGCGTGCAAGTTGGTCTCGGGTATAGGGTTTGCCGAGAGTGACGATGCCATCGATCGCTCCTTGAGCGCCGCCGATCCGATCTCCGTCATTGTAGCCGGAGCACATGATGACTTTGACGTCCGACTTGTTCGACGCCACCCAGCGCGCGACGTCATAACCTGTCATGCCGCCGGGCATAACGATGTCGCTCAACACAAGCTGCACCTCCACTTGTGACTGGAGGCGCTCAAGGGCCTCTGGACCCGTTTTTGCTTCTGTGGTGGAATAGCCAAGCGATTCAAGCCGCTTAAGCGTCACTTCGCGGACCTCATCGTCATCTTCCACCACCAGAATAAGTTGACCGCGACCAAGTGGAACTCCACTTGGCGTGAGCCCCTGCGCTACTGGCCCCTTGGTCGCGCGAGGCAGGTAGATCGTTACCGTGCACCCATGCCCCGGCGCGCTTTCAATCGACATGAACCCGCCCGTTTGACTGGCGAAGCTTGCCACGCTCGTGAGCCCAAGTCCGGTCCCAGCCCCAGGTCCCTTAGTGGTGAAGAATGCCTCAGTCGCTTTATGGAGGACGCCTTGTGGCATACCGACGCCATTATCGGCGATCGCGAGCCGGACATAGTCTCCTGGGGCAGCCCCCGGATGCAGCTTTGCCGCCGCCGCGTCGAGCGAGACATTCGATGTGGAAATCCGGATGCCCCCCCCGCCCGGCATCGCATCGCGCGCGTTCGCCGCGAGATTTAAGATCGCGCTGTCGATCTCGCCCGAGTCAGCGAGCGTGATCCAAAGGCCGGCGCCGAGATCGATCGTGACCGAAATATGCTCTCCCACCGTGCTCGCAAGAAGCTTTGCGGTTTCCTGGACCCGATCGTTGAGATTTAGGCGCTCTGGCTTGAGCGTGCGTTTGCGGGCAAGGGACAATAGGCGCCTATTCAAGGCGCTTCCCTTTTCGGCGGCGCTTCGCGCGCGCTCGAGGAAGCTCCGCGTTGCTTCATCGCCGATGAGATCCTGGGCGATTTCCAGATTGCCCGATATGGCGTGCAGGAGATTGTTGAAATCGTGCGCGACGCCGCCTGCGAGTTGCCCCACTGCTTCGAGACGCCGCGCGTTTGCCAGCGCTTGCTCGTTGCGTTTGCGCTCGGTGAGGTCCCGCATGACGCCGGTGAAGAAACGCCTGCCTTCGCCGTCTCGCCATTCCGTCACGGCCCCGTCGATCGGGACCATCGCGCCGTCCTTGCGTTTCGCATCGACCTGCCTGACGGCGCCCTTTCCCGAGGAGGCTATGAGGAAGCGATCATGCTGAGCCGCTAAACCTGGCGCCATCAGTATGCCAATATTGCGCCCGACGAGGTCTTCCAGACCGTAGCCGAAGATGCCCTCCGTCGCACGGTTCGCTGACTGGATGATCCCCTTCTCGTCAATGACAATGATGCTGTCGGCCGCCGTGTCGATAATCGAGCTGAGCCGCGCTTCGCTCTCACGCAGCCGGTTCGCCGCGTGCTTTTCATCGGTGATGTCGCGAACTGAGACAACAGCTCCGGTGATGCAGCCGCTCGCGTCGCGAATGGGAGCGAAATTGTAACTTCCTATGTAGGTTTGGCCATCTCGCCGCTTGATCGTGTATTCTGCTGCTGTCGCTGTCTCACCGCGGAGCGCTCTTTGGGAAGGCCACTCCTCTGGCGCGATCTGTTCGCCGTTTGGAAGGAACAACGTCAAAATGTCTGGATACTCGGAAAATGTCCGGGCGCAATCCTCTTTCGATTTGAATTTGTGAAACCGGGCAAAAGCCTCGTTGAAATGAATGAAGCGGCTTTCTGCATCTAAAATAAAAACACCGTCCCTCATCGCCGCCAGCGCGGCTTCCAACTTGGATTTGGTCGCCAGAGCCTCCTCTTCGCTCTTTCTGCGTTCCGTGATGTCGAGCGCTACGCCGACGATGAGGCGCCGGCCAAAAGCGTCGCGCCCCGCCGGCGCTCTCATGAGCGACCAAAGGCGTTTCTCGCCAGATTTCGTGTAGACCCATCGGTCCCCAATATCAGCGGGAAGGCCACTCTCAAAGGTCCGGTCAAAATCTTCCTTCCCCCGGGGAGCGGTTTCGCGGTAGGCCAACACCTCCCACTCATCCCGGGTCGGGATGTCGGAAGCCGTGTAACCGCTAAGCTCCGTCAAGGCCGGGTTCATAAGGAGAACCTTTCGATCCTCCCTCCACAATATTATCGGATTCGGCGCGTGCTTAATGATAGAGGCCAGGAGCTCCTCACGTTCACGCAAGGCTTGTTCGGTCTGTTTGCGCTCGGTTATGTCTTGAACTAATCCACCGATCACCTGCCTCCCAGAAACTGATCGCAGTTCGCCACGCGATTCGATCCAGCGGATTGACCCGTCGGGCAGCGCCATGCGCGTTTCCACCCTAAAAGGTTCCCCCGTCTCAAGGGTCCGCCGCAAAGTTTCCTCGACGCGTGGCTGATCCTCAGGATGGACGTTGGCCAGCGCTTTTTCATGGGTCATCGGGGTTCCCGGAGGAAGGCCGTGCAAAGCAAGCGTGCGATCCGATGCGATAAACTCTCCGATTTCCAGCGCCACCTGCCAGGTTCCAGCGCCCGCGGCCTCAAGCGCAAATTTCAGGCGCTCCTCGCTTTCGCTCAAGGCTTGCTCAGCCCGTTTCCGCTCGGTGATGTCTAGAAGCAATCCGCTGATCACCTGTCTTCCTGAAACGGTCCGCGGCTCGCCGCGTGATTCAACCCACCTGATCGATCCGTCCGGCAACGGAAAGCGAAATTCGTGCCTGAGGGGTTCTCGCCTCGCCACCGCGCGCCGGAAATTCTCCTCGACGCGAGACCGATCCTCCGGATGCACGGCGCCCACGGCCTTTTCGCGCGACAGCGGCGTACCCGGAGGCGCGCCGTGCAAGGCGAGCGCGCGATCCGATGCGAAGAATTCACCGGTTTCGGGCACTGACTCCCAGGTTCCCGCGTTCGCTGCGTCGAGCGCGAAATCTCAAGCGCTCCTCGCTCTCGCGCAGCGCCGCCTCCGTGCGCTTCAACTCTGTGACATCCGTGAAGGCGGCGACGGCGCCGCGAACTTCCCCCGCGTCATTGAACAAAGGCAGAGCGTTGCCCAGCAGGTATTTGCTGTCGCCCTCAACGAACCGAAGCTCGATCTCTTCCCCGGAAAATGCGCGTGTGGCGGCGGCCTTCCTGATAGGAAGTTGTTCTGGCGGCAAACGTCGGCCGTTCTGGTAGATCTCAAAGTTGGCCGGGGCCTGTCCCACGGGCGCCGATTTGGAAAGGTTGGCTCCTGGAGGGACGCGGTAGAGCTCATAGGCTGCCGGATTGCCGATCATGCTTTCGCAGCTTGCGTCCGTTGCGATAAGCACCGGGGCTGGGATCGCGGCGAGGATCGCTTCCAACTCTTCTCGTTTTTGCCGCTCCAGCTCCTCGGCTTTCCGCAGCGCAGCCTCCGTGCGCTTCAACTCTGTAACGTCTGCGAACGCTCCGACAGCTCCTCGGACTTGTCCCTTGTCGTCGAAGAGTGGCATCGCATTAGTGAGAACGAACTTGCTGTCGCCTTCTACAAAGCGAACTTCCAGCTCTTCGCCGATTATCGCTGTCTTGCTGGTTGCTGCGCGTTGAATCGGCATTTCGTCGGGAGACAGCCGACGGCCGTTTGCAAAAACTTCAAAATTTTTCGGCGCCCGCTCAGGCGGAGCGGACTTGGAAAGATCCTGAGACGGAGCGAGACGCAAAAGGTCAAAGGCTGAACGGTTTCCAGCCATTTCAATGCAGTCCGCGTCTTTCGCAATGACGACCGCAGCCGGCATCGCGGCCAGAATGGTCTCTAACTCTTCGCGTTTTTGTCTTTCCAGCTCCTCCGCTTTGCGGAGAGCCTCTTCCATGTGCTTGCGTTCAGTGATGTCGATGACGACGCCGATATAGCGTTCTGCAGTCCCGTTTGCGCCTGCGATCGGCCTGCCACGCGAAAACAGCCAGCGCTCGGGTTCACCCTGCGGCAAATTCACGCGCCACTGGTTTTCGTACTCCTGACCGGCTGCAATCGCATCTCTGAGCGCGTTTGTGACGCGTTCGCGGTCTTCCGGATGGACCGACGACACCCAGACATCGAAACAGGGCGTGCAATCCTCCGGTTTCAGCCCATACAAGCGCCATATGTTTTCGGACCACTGACTGCGGTTGTCCGAGAGCCTCAACTCCCAGGTCCCGGATTTGGCGGCCTCCTGCGCCAGACGCGTTCGCGATTCGCTGTCGCGCAGGCGCGCCTCGCTTCGACGCAAGCTCTCCGCCGCTCTTTTTTGCGAGGTGTAGTCGCGGTAGATTTTTGAGACGCCGGCTATTTTCCCGTCCGGGTTCCAGATGGGCGAGACTGTTAAGCGGACATCAATGGGACTGCCGTTTTTATGAAGACGGACCGTCTCATAGGATTCGACCCGCTCGCCTGCCGCGATCATTGCGAGATTTTGGTCTTCTTCTTCCTTCCGGTCGATAGGAATCAGACGGCGAATGGACTGGCCGATTATTTCGCTGGACTCGTAGCCAAAAAGCTTGGTCGCGGCCGGATTCCAGCTTGTGACCGTTCCTTCAAGCGTTTGGCTTATGATCCCGTCGAAGGACGAGTTGACGATTGACGCCAACAGACCCAAAGACCCAGCGATTTCTTGTTCCATAACATTTTGTGGACCTCTGCGCCAATTGCATGCCAGCAATCAGGGGGGCCTTCTCCATAGCCGTTTATGCGCTTATCCGAAAGTGACTTAACGACCCTATGCAAGGCTTTTGTGGGGGCGCGAAACCCATAATGACAGGCTATTGCTAACGCGGCGTGCGCGGAATCGGAACCGTAGCGGCGCAAGCTCAACTCAACCGCGCGCCCGCATCCGATGGAACCGATGTCATGGCCGGGCCATGCCCTTAGGCTTGACCCGAGGGTTGACCTGGCCTTCCGGTCCTGAAATCCAAAGGATCGGAAATTACTATTCTGGATGACGGCCTCGGAGGACGGCCATGACAATAAGGGGATTCCGAATAAGTTCGACACGCTTTAAATGCTTCTCGCCCCTCTGGCCGCTGCCGTCTCCGACGGCGCCCCGCCTTACGCCTCTCGGTTAGAGCGCCCTTGTTGTCATGGCCGCCCTCCGAGGCGGCCATCCGGGGTAACAAACTCCCAGGCCCGGCCATGACATCGGTTCCGGCAAATCGCAACGCGCTTTAACGATTCGTTCGCAGCGCTGAGTGTTAATTTGAAACTGGTTAACGGAAGCGCGGCCGATTTATTTCCGGTCCAATTTACACTTGATTAGGCTTAACAATGCATTTATCCGGCGCAGAACAAGGCCTACAAGGGCGGTAGGCGGGCGGTTCCAACGCGTTGAAAGTGAACAGCTTTTTTGCCGCCAATCGCCCCATTAAATAGAATTTAATGCCGGAATTTTGGCATTAAATGGGCTCTGAAAAGTCCGTTAAATATAATCCCGGATTCCCGTGTTAACCACGACGCGCCGATGTCGGCCCGGCGCGAGCGCCGGGAGCGCCGCCTCTGCCGGAAATTTATCAATAATATCAATAGTTTATCCATTAACTTCCCGGCAAGGCGCTTTCTCATACAATCCTCGCTCAAGAAAAATCGGTGACGCAAACGCAAGCGGGAAGCCAATTCGCGGATAAAAGTGAGGTCCAATGCCTGCAGAAAAGCCTATCGAGGCCCGCGTCCGATTAAGCGCACGACACTTTAGACGGCTTCGCCAGAAGGTACAGGGAGGCGGTTAAGCTTCTCGAGGAGAGACAAGACGGTCGCCTACGACGAGCCACATCTTAATCTGGGACTCACAAGTTTCCTCGATGGCGGATTGCCAGCCGGAGCCGGTCTCTATGCGCTCTCAATACCTCCGGGATTGTCTTGTCCCTTTCAGGGAAGGCCGCATTGAGCCGCCTTGGCGCGCATGGGATTGCGAAAATACAGGCGAGACCGGATTTGATCCCATTTCCGAAATTTCGAGCTATAAGAAACAATGACTAGAGAAGGGGACGGCATCTCCCGGTTTTCGAAGCTCATCGCTGAAATCATAGCCGATAAACGCCTTGCACTCATGCTGGCGTTGGGCTTCAGCGCTGGGCTGCCGTTCCTGCTTGTCTTCTCGACACTTTCAGCTTGGCTACGCGAGGCGGGCATCGCGCGCGCGCAGATCGGCCTGTTGAGCTATGTGGCGCTCGCCTACAGCTTCAAGTTCGTATGGGCGCCGATTATCGACCAGCGCGACGTTCCGGTTTTGTCGCGCTTCGGTCGCCGCCGGGCGTGGATGCTCCTTTCTCAGGCAAGCGTCGGCCTGGGCCTTGTCGGCGTCGCCTTTGGCGATCCCGCCAATTCCCTGGTTTGGACCGTGGCCTGCGCGTTCTTTGTCGCTTTCGCCTCGGCGACGCAGGACGTGGTGGTGGATGGCTGGCGCATTGGGGCCGCACCCGTTGAGCGGCAGGGCATGATGTCGGCGAGCTATCAGCTTGGCTACCGGATCGCCCTTCTCTGCGCAGGGGCCGGGGCGCTTTATATCGCCGATTTCGGCGGCTGGAAGCTTGCCTACTGCGTGATGGCTCTCCTCATGGCTGTCGGCATTTTGGCAAGCCTGCTCGTGCCGCACACGCCGCAAAGCGAGCCGGCGGCGGCAAACGTCCCGCGTGAATCCTTCCTCAAGCTCTATGCTGAGCCGATCGCCGATCTGCTTCGGCGCAATGGGGCGATGATCGTCCCTATTCTCGCACTCGTCGCGATTTACCGCGTTCCCGATTTCGTCTCCGGCGTGATGGCGAACCCGCTCTATATCGATCTTGGCTTTTCGAAAACCGCCATTGCAACCGTAACCAAGGTTTACGGCGTCTGGATCGGCATCGCAGGCGTTTTCGCAGGAGGCATAGCGGTGTTGCGGCTCGGCCTGATGCCGGCGCTCCTGATCGGCTGCGTCGCCGCTTCAGCGTCGCATCTAACTTTCGCCTGGCTCGCGCATGCCGGCGCAAGGCTCGATCTTCTGACCGGGGCGATCGGCGTCGAAAGCTTCGCTTCGGGCTTTGCCGGCACCGCGCTCATCGCCTTTATGTCCTCGCTCACTTCGCCCGCATACGCCGCGGCGCAATATGCGCTGCTGAGTTCGCTTTACGCGTTGCCGGGCAAGCTTGTCGGTGGACTTTCGGGGTTCGTGGTTGACGCTTTCGGTTACCCGGCCTTCTTCCTCATAGCATCGGCCATCGGTATTCCAGGGGCGCTTCTCTGTCTTTTCGTGTGGCGCCGCGCGCCCGTGCGCGCCCTGGCATCAGTCGGTTGACCCGGCGTCACATCGGAGTCCGCTCGCTGGCCTCCCCCGTATGGTTTCACGAACAGCGGCTTCGTCACGTCGCCTCGGACTGCAAATGGCCGCCCTCTGGAACAAGTTCGGATATCGGGGCTCGCGCGCGGAGCGATGCTATTGACCGTGAGACCTCCGCAACTCCTCCAAGTTTTTCAACAACGCCTCGTGGAAGCGCTCCGGGTCTTGCATTTGAGGGGCGTGCCCCAGTTCCGGAAACATAACGAGGATTGACCCGCGGATAGCCCTTGCGGTTTCAGGGCCAAGTTCACTGTAATGTCCGATGCGCTGGGCCACCTCGGGGGGAGACCATGCCTTGCCAATGGCAGTGTTATCTTTAGCGCCGATCATCAAGAGCGTCGGCACACGAATATTGCCAAACTCATAAACCACGGGCTGACTCAAAATCATATCGGTGGTTAGCGCCTGGCTCCAGGCGAATATTTCCCCGTCCTTGCCCTGATACATGCTTGCAAGCATGTTGACCCACTTATCGTATTCGGGCTTCCATTCGCCGACGTAGTAGGTTTTGCGCTCGTAGTCGCGAATACTGTCCGCTGTTGTTTTCAGTTCGCTTTGATTGAGTTGATCGATGACCTTGAGCGGAACCCCCTTGGCTTTCCAATCCTCAAGCCCGATCGGGTTGACTGCAACCAGAGCCCTCGTCTCCTGCGGATACATGAGCGCATAGCGAAAGGCGAGCATCCCTCCGGTCGAATGTCCCATCACGATCGGACGTTCGATGCCAATGCTCCGCAGAAGTTCGCGCGTATTGAAGGCAAGCTGCTGAAAGCTGAATTGATAATGGGCAGGTTTCGAGGACTTGCAGAACCCGACCTGATCCGGCGCCACAACGCGATAACCGGCTGCGCTCAGAACCTTTATGGTCTGCTCCCACGTTGCGGCGCAGAAGTTCTTGCCATGGAGCAGAACGACCGTCTCGCCATTCGCCGCGCCTTTTGGCGCGACGTCGAGGTAGGCCATGGCAAGCGGCAGCTTCTGCGACGTGAATTCGAAGCGCTTGACGTCGAAGGGGTAGTCGAAGTCGGCCAGCATCGGATCCGCGAAGGCGGGTTTGATTGCGAAAGCGATGAGTAGAAGCGTGAATGCCTGTCTGATGGCTTGGTCGAAAGTCATGCTGGTTCTCCCCTTGACTGTCATCATCGGGCGAAAGCAATTTTTTGCGTGCCGGTTCCTCTGGTTGGCGGGCTCAAGGTAGCGCGGCTTGCCGGCCGGACTCCGCTCCTGGTTTTTCCTGTCGCTACGCCCCATGCCTTGAGACGACACCGATTGCCCGCCTCAAAAAGTTTCCCGGCGCCGGGGCGCGAGCGGAAGTGCGGGTTCCTTCGCGATCCGGTGCGTGCCAAAGTCGGCTAATGGATCCCACTGCCGGCTTCTAAGAACACGCTGACACAATCCCGCCCTTGACCCGAAGCCTTCATGGGGTTTTGCATCATTGCGTGCGAAACTAGGCGTATTACTCTTCCGTTTGCGTCCAAGAATGGATGAATCCACGCGAGCCGATGGTGCGCCGCAGCACAAGCTAAAATCGTCTCTGCTCGCCCCAAATTGCCGTAGGACTCTTCATACCGACGCATGAAGCGTGGCACGGCACCAGAGCTTATCGGAATTAGCCGACCAACTTGAACGAAATGCTCGCGGTATTCTCCGGGAACAACCGGTAACTTTTCTTTAGTATTCGGAAAAGTTACCCAACGAAGGTCCTCAGGAAGACACTCAACAAAGCGCTTATGTATTTCACGTATACTGGCTTCTGAGGTTGGCTCTGAAGCCAAACCTCCTTCATCGATCCATCGCTGTACTGCTATGTGAGCCTTTGCCTCAAGCTGGAGGTTTCGTTTCTCTGGATCGGCGTCGTAAACCTCATTTAGTGCTTTTTCTATCGCGATGGGGTGCGTGTGATGTCCTTCTATTAGATTGCTGTAGTAGCAATTCATGTTCCTAACTAAATCACATAAAGTGCTCCGTAGCCCTTTTGGTAGGCTGGCTTTGAACTCAGCCGCTTTGTAGGTAAGGTCTATGGCTAATTCACCCAATTCGCCGCGCCACTTTGAACTTTCGCTAATACGCATCGGCTCCATTGCGTCTGTCGATTCTCCCTTATCCTCAGATAAGAGATTCCCTTGTAAGAAGGAGTTCTTCCTAGCGCTAGCACGGGACTATGCGCTTGAGACGTTCGCCGACGACGACGACGCGGTTCTGGTCTTCGATGAAACCGGATTTATCAAGCAGGGCAAGGCCTCGTGTGGAGTTGGGCGGCAATATACCGGCTCGGCGGGCAAGATCACGAACTGCCAGATCGGCGTCTTCGCCTGTTATGTCTCGCGGCATGGCCATGCCTTCATCGACCGGGCGCTTTATTTGCCGAAGGCGTGGACAGATGATGCGGCGCGCATGAAGGCGGCCCAGTCCCGGAGAAAACGGCTTTCGCAACCAAGCCCGCCCTCGCCATCGCCATGATCGAACGCGCCATCGCGGCGGCTGCGCCTTTCGCCTGGGTCGCCGCCGATAGCGTCTATGGCGTTGGCGAGGTTGAAGGGGTGCTGCGCCGGGCCGGCAAGGGCTATGTGCTTGGCGTCGCCAAGAACCACAGCGTCACCTCCTGGGGCAAGGCCAAGCCCATCGCAGGCACGGCGGAAAGCGTCGCGCAAGGCCTGGCGCCTTCGGACTGGAAACGGCTGTCGGCGGGCGATGGCGCCGAGGGACCGCGCCTCTACGACTGGGCTTATGTGGAACTGGCCGATCTCGACGCCAGCGAATACGATGCCAGCCGCTCCGGTCTTTGGACGCGCGGCCTTCTGATCCGCCGCACCATCGCAGATCACGACCTGGCCTTCTTCTCCACCTGGGCTCCGGCGGGAACCTCCATCGACAAACTGGTCCGCGTGGAAGGCTGCCGCTGGGCCATCGAGGACAGCTTCGAGACGACGAAAAACGAGCTTGGCCTCGATCATAACGAGACCCGCTCCTGGCATGGATGGAACCGCCACGTCTCGCTCGTCATGCTGGCCTTCGCCATGATGGCCACGATCCGTCATCGGGCCAATGCGATGCCAACACAGCAAGCGATACCCCAGATCCTTGTGGCCCGCCGCTTATCCGCTGGTCCATTCAGGAAATTCGCCGCATAGCCATAAGGCTCGCGCAACGACGCATCGAGCCAGCGCGCATCATCGCCTGGTCCCTTTGGCGAAGGGCCCATCAGGCCGCCGCCCAAAAGGCGCATGTTAAGATGAAATTGCAACTGTAATGCTAGAAGCCCTTCGCTTAAGTTTAGAAACCTTTCCCATGTGGCCCCTTTAGGTGGCGGCTAATTTGGCGGGTTTTTTGGCGACTTCCATGGCGGGTCCACACTGAAAAGTTTTAACTAGACAGATATGTATCCATTCCGTAAGCAGCTTACGGAATGGATATGCCTTGCAAGGCGAACTTGTCTCGCTTAATCAGTGACTTATGGTCATGCTGAGCAAACTTCGTCGCGCTTTGCGGGATATCAAAACCGACCGCTTAGGGCAGCCGTTTTGATGAAGGACCTGATTGTTTCTTGCTGTCGAAGCGCCCTCCCCGCGCAAGATGGAAGCGCCTAAACCCGACTGCGCTGATAGTGGGTTGAAAATGAAATGTTTTTTCTCTGTTGACACGAACATGCAGGGGCGCCCTCTGCGCCTCCTTCTGACGCCGGCCAGGTTCATCATAGCAAAATGGCTTCCGACTTGCTGAAAGGCTGCGAATGCGGCGGCGTCATTGCCGATAAAGCCTTTGATACTAACGCCTTGCGGACGCTGATCGCGGATATGGGCGCTGAAGACGTCATCCCTTCCAAGCGATCCCGTACGGTTCAGATCCCCCATAACGAAGCCGCCTACCGGAAGCGAAACCGCATCGAGCGCAGCAGCAAACTCGCGCGTAGCATGTTCGCTCCATGGCCCAACTTCCCCGTCTGAGGCTCGATCCATGATAGTCCGCAAAGCGATCAGAAAGCGGACGTACCGATCTAACGAAGTTTTTAATGCCGCCTCGTCGGCTTCCGGCCTCTCCGACCGAGAATGAAGCGGCTCAATCCCACCAACCATTCGCTGGTCAAGCCGCGGACGCCTTATTAGTCCAGCTCCGGCGCTGCGAGCGGTATTGTCGCCTGCGGCGCGGCCTCTAACGAATGCGCATTAAGCGGCCGACCAGCGTAGATGCCGAAGGCTACGATACCCGCATAGCACGCCGCTGGCACGGCCAGCGCCACATTGAGACCCGCGATATCCGCCACATGCCCCGTAATAAGCGGGATGATGGCGCCTCCGACAATCGCAATGCAGATAATGCCCGAGCCCTCGTGCGCGCGGCTGCCGAGGCCCTCCGATGCGAGCGTGAAAATCGTCGGAAACATGATCGAGTTGAAGAGGCCAATCGCCAGCAGTGCCCGGCCGGAGAGCGAAGCGGCGCCAATGCCCGCAATGGCCAGAAGCAGGATCGCGACAGCGGCCGCGCTCGCAAGCACCTTTCCCGGGGAATAGAGGCGCAAAAGGTATGCGCCGATGAAGCGCCCGATCATGGCGCCGCCCCAGTACAACGGAACGCGTTCGCCCGCTTCACGAGCGCTCAGCCCAAGGATATCGGGCTGCATCAGGAAATTGACGATCACCGACCCGATCGCAACCTCGGCGCCGACATAGAGAAAGATCCCGAGCGCGCCAAAGCCGAAACGCGGGCGCCGCAACAGCCCGAAAGCGCCCCAGATCGGTGTCTTGGCGATTGGCTGCGCCGCGAGACGATTGCGGCGCGCCCACACAACCCCCGCCACGGCCAAAAGCACGCTCGCAAGGCCGAGATATGTCGACACAATCACCTGGCTTTCCTGCGCGCGGTAGGCTTTGAGCGCCGCGCCGGTGAGCGTGGTCAGGTCGCGCTCATTCAGTGAGCCCAGGATCAGAATTGAACCCACATACGGAAAAAGCGTCGTCCCAAGCGAGTTGAACGCCTGCGCAAAGGTAAGACGGCTAGGCGCGGTTGCGGGCGCCCCAAGCATCGAGATCAGCGGATTGGCGACCACCTGCACGATCGTGATGCCGGAGGCCAGCACGAAGATCGCGAGCAGGAACGCCGCGAAGACGCCGAACGACGAGGCGGGCACGAACAGCAGGCACCCAAGGGCCATCGTAACGAGGCCGATTGCGGCAGCCCGCAAATAGCCGGCGCGACGCACGATTGCGGCAGCTGGAAGAGAGATCAGAAGATACGCCGCGAAGAACGCCGATTGCACCAGCATGGCCTCAGCGTAAGACAGCGTGAACAGCGCCTTAAGCTTTGGAATCACGACGTCGTTGAGGCTTGTGATGCCGCCAAAGATGAAGAAGAGCGCGAACACGAAGATCCTGAGGTCCGGCGCGTCGATGTGCGCGTTGACGGTTCGATCCAATGCGGCGGGGTCGGACGACGATCTCGAGGCGATATCCATTTGCATCCTTTGCTCGAAAGCGGCTTCGCAAAGAATCCAATATCCACGAAGTTGTTGCCGGGTGAAACGCCGCAACGCTGAACGAAGGCTCGCCTCCGGCCACGGGTTTGTGTGGGGTCGAATTGACCTCCTGCAACACACCTTCGTTCCGGCCTTTCTGCAATGTAACAAACGCGCTTAAGTTCGGTGTATAGCGAGGCGAACGCCTGTGAGGGGAGCGAAACGAAGACTTATGCGGCGCGATGCTCCGATCATCCTGGGGACCATGATGGCATTCTTTTCGCCGGCGCCTGTCGATTTGCAGAGGTCAGATGGGGCTGCAGGCGATAAGTCGTCACTCAAGGCCTCATGGACAACAGGGAACAAACTGGCTGTCGGCACATCGGCCGACACAACCAGCAAGGTTTGGTTCACGGTGGCCAAGGGGATCACGAGCGAGGTCTTCTACCCGCGCCTCGATATCCCGAATATGCAAGACATGCAGTACATCATCACCGACGGGAGCACCTTCGTCGACCTGGAACGCGATGCAACCAGACACAACGTTTCAATGCCGGACGAGAAAGCGCTCGAGTACACGGTCACCAATACAGACAAGCGCGCGGCGCCCAAATACAGGATCACAAACACCTACATTACCGACCCCAGCCGCAACACCCTCCTCATCCGCACGCGATTCCAATCCCTCGATGGAGGCGCTTATCGTCTGTATCTGCTCGAAAACGCGTCCATGGCGGGCGGCGGCGGAAATAACGATGGCTGGTGGGACAGGGAGGACCTGGCCCTCATGTCGAGCGGAACTTTCACCTCCCTCGGTCCGGCGGCGAAAATCGTCTCGGCCCTGAAAGTGTCGGCTCCGAATGCTTTCGTCTCATTCGACAATGGCTACTCCGGCGCGGCGAGCGACTGCTACCAGGACCTTTTTCAACACAAGCGGCTCAGCAAGCACTTCGACAGAGCGGACGGAGGCAACATCGTTCAGTGCGGTGAAATCGGCGGCGTCGGCAGCGATACGACGTTCACTGTCGCGCTGGGTTACGGAAGCGACGCGACATCGGCGCTCGCATCCGCCAGCGGATCGCTTGCTGCAGGCTTCGCCGATCGCGAAGCCGCCTATCGTGGGGGTCAGCCGTATGGCGGCGGCTGGAACGGCTACGTCAACGGACTGCGTCCGGCCCCCGCGAGCGTATCGGTCGACACGCTGCCTCGCCGTGTCTACTACGTGGCCGCAATGGCGCTGCACGCCGCTGAGGATAAGACCCTCCGCGGCGCCAGCGTTGCAGGGTTCGCAACGCCGAGGGGAGACGCGATTTGTACCAGCAGGCCGTAGGCTTGATCGCCGCTGGCGACTTCGCGCAGGCGTTGCGCATGGCGCAGTTCATGTGGAACAGCCAGTTCATAAGCAGCAGCAAAGCCGGAGCCAACACAACTTATCCGCCGGAATCGTTCCCCCGCTACAGTCCGGTCAGCGGAGTCCGCAAGGCGCCTCCCGATCAGCTCGGCTGTTGCGAGCAGTTCGACCAGGCAGGGTGTGCGATCCTGCTTGCGTGGATGATGGGCCTCACCGATGCCGCCACCTATGAGAAAATCAAGATGGCGGCAAATCATCTTCAGGCGGCGGGTCCTGAGACGACGGAACGCTGGGAGGAGCAGTTCGGCAAATCGCCGTCATCAATCGCCGCGGAGATCGCAGGCCTTGTCGCTGCAGCAGACATCGCCCGGGAGAACCGCGACAGCGCGAGCGCAGACACCTGGGAAGCTACCGCCAGTTCATGGCGGGCTCGCCTCATCCCGTGGACGGTCACGTCCAGCGGCTTCTGGGGAGGCCACGTCTACTATAAGCGTATCGACAAGAGCAAGGCGTCGGACCCGAATGATCCCAACGATAGGCTCTGCTTCCAGGAGGGCTGTTTCTACGCTCATGATGTCGCCGATTTCGGGTTCCTCGAACTCATTCGGCTCGGTGTGCTCCCGCCCAACGACTTTGTCGCGTCGCTGTCGATCCCGGCCGCCGCCTCGGCATCGGACGGCAACTCCACTGTCCAGGTGACGATGCCGAATAGGACGCCTTGACGAGCTCGAAGGCATCCAGGGCTTTGTTTGCATGTTCTGCGCTCGCCGCAGCGGCGCGTTCAGCGCTGTAACGCTGGTAAAGGGAGGCAGACCCGCTTGTCAGGGTCTTGCTCACCGCTCCATCCTCGCAGGCGGAGGCCTTGTAGGGACCAAGCTTGTCTGTCAGCTCTTTGAGAGAGAACTCTCTTGCGACCGAGGATGCTTTCACTCTCACCGTGCCGCCGGCGTTTTGAATGACAAGACCGGCTCCGCGCAGTCTCAGTTCGAGACCATGGTCGCAAAGAAGGCTGTGCAGCTCTTCCCACGTCTGAGGACCGGTCATGAGGAGCTTCGGCAGGACGTTCGATTGAAGCAGAGCCAGCATGGTCTGGCGCGCGGTGCGCGTCGCCTCTCGCACAGTTGAGATTTCGCCATGGGCGGTGCGGGTCAAGCCGCGCGCGTGATGGCCGCCTTACCCGCGTCCAATGTGCAGCGGCGCTCTCAGAGCCGCCGGGTCTCAAAGCGATGACGATGCACGCCGCGACGACGCCCCGTTACCACAACTGGCCGGTCCGACTTGTCGTGGCCTTGTTGATGCTGCAGCGAAAGCTCTCGGGATGGATCTTGTTGATCGCGACATGAAGGTGAAAATGGCCTGTGTCGACATGCGTGGCCGACAGCCGCTGATGCCCGCCAAGCCCGATCCGCTCGCACAAGACCCGCTCGATGTCTTCGAGCTGGGAGAGCGTGGGCCGCTCGCCGGGCGGAAAGGAAATCACAAGATGATAGGTGCGATCGCCTTTGGCGCGCTGGTTCATGGCCTGGGTCGCGAGGATCTCCTTCAGCGCCAGCTCCGCATCCGTCGAAACGCAGTTCGAGAAGCGGACATTCGCGGCCCGGCTCTTTTCCGCCCCAAGGATGTAATCCGCCATGCGTGCCATCACGCTTGCTCCTCCTCGGCGGCGCCGTCGAGGATGTAGCGGCCGAGGCGGCGGAAGTTCGAGGCGCCGCGCTCACGCACAATTCGCTTGGCGATCATAGCCGCACCCACCATCACCGCGTTCCAAACCCTCGGTATCTGTTTCGCGGGCGCCTTGGAAAGTGTGTTGTTAGACGGCGCGGAAAAGGGCGCTGATCTCTGGCTTTGAGCATCCCGCACGACCATGGCATCCTCGTTCTAACCGCAGTCATGGCTTCCGGCCCATCAGGCGGCGAAGCTCGTCGAGCTCGTCGCGAAGCCTCTCGGCGATGTCCTTCAAGCGGCGATCGGGGCTGGACCGTAAGGTCCGTAAGGCCGAGTTTTTGTAGATGGGCCGTGAAGGCTTTGCGGCCAGCGAAGCGCTGCTCGGCTTCCCCAAAACGGGCGATAGTCGCCAGGGGCAGATTGTGCTCGCGCATATAATCGTAACGATGCTTGCGCCCGCCGTGGCGCAAACGCGACCGGAGAAACTGGTGGTGGGGCTGCTGCCGGGTGAATCCGCGCCGACCGTGATGCGGCTCAACGAGCCTTTGCGCGCCTACCTGGAGAGGCGGCTCGGCATTCCGGTGGAAATCTTTGTCGGCGCCAACTACGCCGCGACCGGCGAGGCTCTGCGGTTTGGGCGCCTCGACATCGCGTATCTCGGGCCGGTGACTTATATCCTGCGCTCCCGCGCCGCGAAACTCGAACCCTTCGCGCGGCCTTCGCACGAGGTCGTGGGGCCGACCTTCCAGGCCGTGATCATCGTTCCGGCCGACAGCCCGGCTCAGAGCCTCAAAGACTTGAAGGGCGGCGAGATTGCGTTTGGCGATCCGGCATCCACCTCGGGCACATGGGTTCCGCGCTATCAGCTCCTGGAGGCCGGCCTCGTCTCCGGCCGGGACTATACGCTACGCGTGCTCGGCGCGCATGACGCGGTGGCGCTGGCTGTCTCCAACCACAAGGTCGCCGGGGGCGGGCTGTCGCTGCCGATCTACAACCGGCTCCTGAAAGAGGGAAAGATCGATCCGAAGACCGTTCGCGTGCTCGCCGCCTCGCCCCCCATCCCCGAATATATGTGGACGTTCCGGGAAGGGCTCGACCCCGCGTTCAAGGAGGAGATCCGCAAGGCCTTCATCACCGTCACCGACCCGGAGGCGCTGAAGGTCTTCCGCGCGGAAGCCTTCATTCCTTGCGTCGATTCGGATGTGGACCGGGTGCGGACCTGGATCGCGGCGATCAAGGCGGCCAACCCCGAAGCGGTTCCGGCCTCCCAATGAGCGCCGCGTCCGTCAATCCGAGCATAGCGGCGATCCTGACGGCGGCCGGCGTT
>CAVXRT010000037.1:0-117369 GCA_963764115.1 uncultured Alphaproteobacteria bacterium | reverse complement strand
TTCCGGGAATGGTCGGCGCGTTGGAAACGGGAAGGAAGTCGCGTGTGTCTTCGCCGTCAACCTTCAAGTAGATGTGCTTTTCGCGCTCCGGGATATCCTTGTCGCATTCGAGAAGTACCATGGGCATGGCTACAGATCCTTGGTCTATTCAGAGGGTGTCTTCCCGCTTGCTTGCATGCGGAAGTGGACTGTCCCCCTTATTGCAGGAGGCGTGCCAAACTTTGGAAAATGCGCTGAAGGCCAGTCAATGTGCGGAATTCGCGGTGTTCACGAATGTACGCCCGGACGCAGGCGTTCGAAATCGTACGAAACCGTGAAAAATAGTTCGGCGAGGTGCGCGAGCGGCGGCTTGAAAAGCTATATTGACGAGGGAATAGCGTCTGGCACGAAGGTTGCCATGAGTTTCTCCAGAATTCGCCCCTGGAGAGAACGCCATGACGACCGAAACGCTCGAACGCCCAAACGCTGAAACCACCCCCGCCGCGACCCCGCTTCGCATCGCGGTCGCAAGCCGCGACGGGACGACCGTCGATATGCACTTCGGACCGACACGGGTCGGGAGCGGTCCAGCCGGTTCGTTCGCACCTCTATTTCCGGCAAGTCGGCTAATAGATCCTATTGCCGTCTTTTCCGAAAAGGACGGAGCAATCACGCCCTTGACCCAAGGTAGCGCGGTCGCGCGTTAGGGCCGCTGCGATTTAGAACGGAATCTCGTCGTCTAAGTCCTTTTCAAAAGTACATTTTGGCAGAGCCTTTGGCTTCGGAGTAAACTCGATTTTTTTCGGCTTCGGAGCCTCTAATTGTCTTGGCTTCCGGGGAGCCGGTAACTGCGCTCTTGCCAGCCCAAAGATAGCGCCAACTTTGCGGATGGCTTCCGCCAGCGGCGATGACGCTTCCTCTGCTATGGTCGCGGCCTCAATGGCCAGGTCGCCATAGGCTTCCAGCCGCGTCCTTTCCTTGCCAATCTCAAGCTCAAGGGCTTCTATGCAGTTATAAAAACGCTCTTTCTTGGCTTGAGATATTTCAAGCTTGTCCACGATTTGGCGCACGTTCTCCAGCAGGCGGCGAAGCTTCAGCTTGGTGGCGGCGTCAAAGGCTATTGTTTGCCCTTTGTCACGCCTGACCGCTTTGAGATGAAGCTTTCTCGCAACGTGTTTGGCTTCCTGCCTAAAGTTTTGAGAAATGCCCCAGACTTCGTCAGAATTGTAGGCTGGTAGCTTCCAGTCTAAAAGCTCAGAGATGCCGTACTCTTCAGCGGCAGCTAAAACATCGCACATGTAATCAAGCGCCCATTGCTTGGCTTCATACTCTGAAACTTCGCTAGACCGCCCATAGCGAGCGTCGAACTCCTGGCGCGCCAATTCCTCCAGTCGAACAAAAGCGAGGTCAGGGTCTTCGGGAAGCGCATAGAGCTGTTCTTCGATGCTTGTCATGTGCTGCCGGTGCGATGGGAAGAATCGCAGCATATCGTACCACCATTCAGCCGCAGTCAAACCCAGGCACTGGGTTTATCCACATCGCTGGGCTCGGCTTATCCTCGTCCAAGGAAGGTGTCAGATCCCAACGCGGCCTTTTCTGAAAATACCCAGACATGCCCCCCGCCGCACATGAACAGTCACATTTGACACGGGCCAATTTGCACCATGTTGAGCTGCGAAACACACCACCGACCGGTGGCGCTAAAGTCATGAATCATGCACAAATTAGAGGGAGCGTGGGGCTATCCGGCGTCGCGATCGTCGCGACGAGATGATTTCATATCAACACAAAAGACCGCTCTTGGATAACGAGGAAGAATTAGTAGTTGCCGCGTTGCCGCCGCCCCGGAAATCGGACGTGTTGTTCGGTTCTGGCGTGGGTTGCGTCAGAATTGAAGAGGAGTGGGTCTATCGAAACGGATATCGCCGTGCAGCCCAGCAACTAGCGAAATATGCTTGCGAGGCGGGACGAGAGGGAGCTTTCCTCGATTATCCAATCGTCTATTTATACCGACACCACATCGAGCTAACACTGAAATCCATCATTGAGTCCGCTGCCTTTGTGATCGATTACACGCTCACCGGAAAAGACCTCGACACGCTTGGCCGCCACGACCTAGTGAAGCTCTGGAATCTGGCAAAACCCATGTTAAATCCGGCTTGCAGTTTAGGCGGCTTCCCCGCGCTGCCGACGGACGACCTTGAGGGGATAAATTCTTACATCGATCAACTTCACCAGCACGACCCGGACGGACAGCCGTTTCGCTATTCAACGACCAAGGCGAAAGGGCAGAAGGCACAATGGCTACCTTCCCTGCCAGCCGATTTGACAATAGATATTCTTAATTTCGGGGTCGGGATGGAAAAGCTGTCCGACTACCTTGACGGGCTTGAGCGGGAGATCTGCAACGTCGTTGATGCGAAGATTGAATATCATGCGCAACTTAGAAGGATGGGTATTGAATGAGGCCAAGGCACCTGGGCTTAATTAGCACCTCCACCGTCTGACGCTCAATTCGGGTTACCCGCAAAGGGATCTATAAGCGGGCATGCCGATCTAACAAAGTTTTTGAGGCGGGTTGGTCTGGAATCGGCCTGCAGCCGAAGATGAAGCGGTCACCCTCCATTCGTTGGCCAAACCGCGAATGCCTGTTTAGTTTAGTCGTGTGTGATAGTCTCCCCAAAAGCGCCCAGCCGCGCCATAGTATCAATCCGATCATCTGAGAAACCGGCGACCTCGCGCAGGATCGCGCGCGTGTGCTCGCCAAGAAGCGGCGCGCGCGCGACCTCGCAGGGGCTATCCGAAAGCTTGACCGGGTTGCCGGCGGTGAGATGCTTGCCGCGCGCGGGGTGATCGACCTCGACGACGGCGCCCGAAGCGCGCAGCGCCGGGTCCTCGGAAAGCTCCTTCATCGACATGATCGGGCCGCAGGGGATGCTGCGCCGTTGAAGGATCTCCATGGCCTCCAACTTCGTCCTGGTCATGGTCCACTCTTCGATGCGGGCGAAGATTTCGTTCAGGCGGGGCAGGCGCGCCTTCAGCGTCGCGTAACCGGGGTGCGTTTTCCATGACGGCTCGCCGATCACGTCGCAAACTGCATCCCAAGCCGCCGCCTGGGTGATGAAATAGATGTAGGCGTTCGGGTCTGTCTCCCAGCCTTTGCACTTGAGGATGCGGCCGGGCTGGCCGCCGCCCAAATCGTTCCCGGCGCGCGGCACGGTATCGCCGAAAGGCATGCCCTCGCCGAACTGGCTGTATTCTTCAAGCGGACCGCGAGCGAGCCGCTGCTGATCGCGCAGCTTCACGCGGCAGAGGTTCAAAACGCTGTCCTGCATCGCGCAGGCGACCTTTTGCCCCCGACCCGTCGTCACCCGCTGATACAAGGCGGCAGCGATGCCAAGGGCGAGATAGAGCCCCGCGCCCGCATCGCCGATCTGCGCGGAGGTCACAAGCGGCGGCCCATCGCGAAAGCCGGTGGTCGACGCCGCGCCGCCGACGCATTGGGCGGCATTCTCGTAGATCTTGTAGTCCTCATAAGGCCCAGGCCCGAAGCCCTTCACGGACGCCAGGATCATACGCGGGTTCAAATCCTGGATGGCGGCCCAGGAGAGCCCCATGCGGTCCAGGGCGCCCGGCGCAAAGTTCTCGACAAGCACGTCACAGGCTTTGATGAGCTGGGCGAGGACTTCCAGCCCGGCGGGGTTCTTTGCGTCGAGCGCGATCGACCGCTTGTTGTGGTTCAGCATGGTGAAGTAGAGGCTGTCCACATCAGGGATGTCGCGAAGCTGGCCGCGGGTGATGTCGCCGGAACCGGGTTTCTCGACCTTGATCACGTCCGCGCCAAGCCAGGCGAGAAGCTGCGTGCAGGTCGGCCCCGATTGCACATGCGTGAAGTCCAAGACCCTCACACCCTCCAATGCCTTCGCCATTTCGCTTGGTCCTCCGCGGGCCGGAAGCGCGGATCTCCAGAGCCCGATCATCCCTGGCGCCATTTGCCTGCGCCTGGTTCCTGGCTGAGGCGCGCGCCGTGCCCTTCATTACTGCAGTATGCAAAATACCAAACGGTCAACAAAGCGAATTGAGATCCGCTGCTTCCGGTTGAAAACGAACGGAACAGCGTTCCTCATCATCCGCGGAACGCAAATGGATCGCTGCAGACTCGTCAGATCTGGGTATTGCGGTCGCCCCAAAATGAAATAGCCGGGCCAGCGTGAGCGCAGCCCGGCTCCCCTCTTACTCGCAGCCCCCTGCGCGGTCAGAGGCCCTCGTTCAAAAGCGCAAGCTGCACGGTGCCAGGCTTCATCTTATAGAAGATATGGCCTCCGATTTGGGCAACCTTGTCCAATTCTTTCCGCCACGTAGGGTGCACATAGGTCGCGTGATAGTGCGTCGCGTTCGTTACCTCATCGATCCACACTTCGCCGGCGATGACCTGCTTCGCGAGCTTCACCGCGGTCGCCCATTCTTCTTTCTCTTTTATGGCGTTGTGCTTGCCCGTGCAGGTGAAGGAGAACTGGCAGCCGGTACGATTGCGCTCGCCCTGATAAACCACGCCACAGACAGTCTTCGGGTAGAATGGGCTGCGGATGCGGTTCATGATGACTTGCGCGACAGCAAGCTGGCCTCGGATCGGCTCATCGCGGGCCTCAAAATAGATCGCGGTCGCCATGCAGCGCAGTTCACGCGCCCGGAATTCGTCCTCTGTCAGGCCGCCGAACAATGTCTTGGGCTGGTCCGGAGAAAGGCTCGCATTCTTGAGCAGGCCGGCCCACTGACTGCCAGCGCTGTTTGGCGGTCGCACGTCGGAGTCGGGATCGCCGACGCCGTCCGGGCCGAACGCCGTCATGAAAAGGGAGGCCTCGGCTATCGCGGCTGTCTGCGTAGAAGGCTGCTCAGCGGTGGCGGCCTGGAGATGAAGGGGATCGGCTTTCATCCGTCGCGCGATGCTGTCATTTCCGGCAGCTTTCAGCGCATAGGCGAATTTGTCGGCGCGGGGGCCTTTCTGGCTGTCTGCGAAAAGATAGGACGCGTGCGCCGGAAGCGGCTCCGAAGCCCTGGCGCGATCGAAATAAGTGGGTGAAACGCTGGAGACGCCGGTGCTGACCAGGAGGGTCAGCTGGTAATCGACGGCCCTGCGCATATCAGCATCATGATAACCATAACCGACAATCGCAAAAATAAAAGCGAGTAACGTGTACCTCGTAAGCTTCGCGAAAGATCGCCGTGCTTTCAAAGTAATGGGAAGCCGGCGAGGCGGCGAAACCGCGAGATCGGAATTACGGACTACGATGGGCCTCGGGCTGTGTTGCGCGACAAGTGCCCTGCTTCGCCCCTGATACTCTTTCATTCGACGGCTACTTCTCATCGACACTCCTACGCGAACCAGAGTCATAGCTTGGAGAGGGTTAACGGGCGGTTATGCGACCCGAACAATTTATGTCGAATGCTATAGCTTCGTTGTTGTCAAAATTACGGAGCGCGGCGGAAGAAGAATTCAGGCGGTTGCGACTGGGCTGCGCACAACCGAAAGTTCCGCCAGCGCCCGTCTGACGGTGGCGAACGGTTTGTTGTTCCAGGGCTGGAAAAGTCCTTGTCCAGCAACGGCCAAGCCCTTTCGGCCAAACTCTGCCGATATTTCGGTGCGCACCCACGCCTGCGCTTTTATCTTGCGGCCTGCAGCCAGGCGGTTTTCACTCAGAAGCCAAGCCTCGTGGCGGGTGAACGAGGCGAAAAGCTGGCGAAGGCTGCCATCGCCGGTGGTTGACGAAATGCCAAGGCATTCGGGCTCCCATGCTCCGGGCTCCCGGTGGGAAAGCCCAAGGGCGCCCTTCAAGTCCGCCAGTGCGCGTGTGGCGGGAGCGCCCATGTCTGCCTTGGTGACGACGGCGATGTCGGGAATTTCGGCAATTCCCGCTTTCATGAACTGCAGCGAGTCTCCGGAAGCTGGCTGAATGCAAAGCACAACGGTATCGGACACTGTTGCGATATCCGTTTCCGACTGCCCGACGCCGACGCTCTCAACAATGACCTTGTCATAAAGGGCGCGAAACAGCGCCACCGATGGGTAAGCGATGTCCGCAAGACCGCCGAGCCGGCCTCTTGCGGCGACAGAGCGAATGAAAACACCGCTGTCATCGGGGTCCGTGCGCATGCGGACGCGATCCCCCAAGAGCGCGCCGCCGGTGGCCCTCGATGAAGGGTCGACAGCAATAACGGCGACGGTTTTGCCTTGGGCGCGCCATTCCGCGATCAGGGCGTTGATGAGGGTGGATTTCCCGGCGCCCGGCGGACCGGTTATCCCAATGACGATGCCTTTTGGATTCGCGTGGGCCTCGTCGAGCAGGGCCGACATCGACGAAGGGTTCGCCTCGATGGCGGAGAGAGCCGCAGCGATCTGCGCTTTTCCGGAGATGCGGGCAAGGTTTAGTGCTGGAGGCGCGTTCACCGCCTGATGCCTTGTTTTCTTGGCAGACAGGAGCGCTTCGAGCGCCCCTGTCCACGAATCGTCTGACGCCGGGATTTAAGCGGGCGAATCCGCCCGCCGCAAGCCCCTACGCAGTAGACGACGTCCCGCCCTTGCCCTTTGCGCGCACTGCGGCCTGCGCGGCTGCGAGCCGAGCGACCGGCACGCGGAACGGCGAGCACGATACATAGTCGAGGCCGACCTTTTCGCAAATTTCGATGGACGCGGGATCGCCCCCGTGCTCACCGCAGATGCCTAGCTTGATGCCGGGCCGCGTCTTGCGCCCGCGATCGGCCGCGATCTGGACGAGTTCGCCTACACCTTCGGGATCGAGTGAGACGAACGGGTCGATTTCGAAAATGCCTTGCGCGAGGTAATCGCCAAGGAATGTGCCGGAGTCATCGCGGCTCAGACCGTAGGTCGTCTGAGTGAGATCGTTCGTCCCGAAGGAGAAGAACTCGGCCGATTTCGCGATATCCCCGGCCCGAAGCGCAGCGCGCGGCAGCTCGATCATCGTTCCGACGTGGTAGTTGATCTTGGTTCCGGTCTCGGATTCGACCTCCTTGGCCACCCTGTCGATAATCGCCTTAATGATGTCGAGTTCGGCTTTCGTGGCGATCAGAGGAACCATGACTTCCGGCACAACAGGTGAGCCGGTCTTTTTGCCCGCTTCGACCGCCGCCTCAAAAATCGCCCGCGCCTGCATTTCGGAGATCTCCGGGTAGGAAACGCCAAGACGGCAGCCGCGATGGCCCAGCATCGGGTTCTGTTCTTTGAGAGCACTGAGCCGGGCCCGAAGGGCGGACGGCTCAATCTTCAATGATTTCGCCAGTTCGTTGATCTCCTCGTCGCCGTGCGGCAGGAACTCATGAAGCGGCGGATCGAGCAGACGGATCGTGACCGGCAGGCCCCCCATGATTTCGAAGATGTCGATGAAGTCCTGGCGTTGCATCGGCAAAATTTTCGCGAGCGCGGTACGTCTGCCGTTTGTGTCGTGGGCTACGATCATCTCGCGCATCGCCATGATGCGGGTCGCGTCGAAGAACATGTGCTCGGTGCGGCAAAGGCCTATGCCTTCCGCCCCGAATTTCCGCGCCTGGGCGGCATCCTTCGGCGTGTCGGCATTCGTGCGCACCTTCATGCGCCGCAGGCCGTCTGCCCATTCCATGAGGGCCGCGAAATCGCCGGTGAGTTCCGGCTGGCGCATGGCGACCTGCCCCCTGATGACCTGGCCCGTGGAGCCATCGATCGTGATCAGGTCGCCTTCCTTGAGCGTAACGTCACCCGCGGTGAGAGTGCCCAATTCGGTGTTGATCCGAAGAGCGCTCGCGCCGGATACGCAGGGCCGTCCCATACCGCGAGCCACAACGGCTGCGTGGCTTGTCATACCGCCGCGCGCGGTCAGAATGCCAGCCGCGGCATGCATGCCGTGGATGTCTTCCGGGCTTGTTTCCGTGCGGACGAGAATGACGGTCTTGCCCTGGTCCTTCAGCTTTTCGGCATCGTCGGGAGAGAAAACGATCTCGCCGCAGGCGGCGCCTGGAGACGCGGGCAGGCCGGTGGCGACAATGTCACGCTTAGCCGAGGGATCGATGGTCGGATGAAGAAGCTGATCGAGCTGAGTTGCTTCGATGCGGGTTACGGCTTCTTCCTTGGTAATGAGCCCTTCCTTGGCCAGATCGACCGCGATTCTCAGCGCCGCTGGCGTCGTGCGCTTTCCGTTGCGGCATTGCAGCATCCAGAGTTTGCCTTCCTGGATGGTGAATTCGATGTCCTGCATGTCGCGGTAGTGGCGTTCGAGAGTTTCGCAGATCCCTTTGAACTGACCGAACACGGTCGGCATGATCGCCTCTAGCGAAGGTTTGTCACTGCCGCCCTCTTTGCGCGCCGCTTCCGTAATGGCCTGAGGCGTGCGGATGCCCGCCACCACGTCCTCGCCTTGTGCATTGACAAGGAACTCGCCATAAAGCCGTGCGTCACCGGTCGACGGATTCCGGGTGAAGGCAACGCCCGTTGCGCTCGTATCGCCGCGATTGCCAAAGACCATCGCCTGAACATTCACGGCGGTGCCCCAGCTTTCAGGGAGGTTGTTTAGCTGCCGGTACTTGATGGCGCGGGCATTGTTCCAGCTGTCGAAGACAGCCATGATCGCTCCCCAGAGCTGCTCGTTGATGTTTTGCGGGAACGGCCGCCCGAGCTTGCGCTGAACTACTTCCTTGTATTGGCCGATGAGGGTCTGCCAATCCTCCGCGGTGAGATCGGTGTCGAGATCGTAGCCGTTCTGGTGCTTATAGTGCTCCAGGATCTCCTCAAAGTTGTGATATTTCACATCGAGCACGACGCCCGAGTACATTTGGATGAAGCGGCGATAACTATCATAGGCGAAGCGCTTGTCGCCA
This sequence comes from uncultured Alphaproteobacteria bacterium, assembly GCA_963764115.1. Taxonomy (GTDB): domain Bacteria; phylum Pseudomonadota; class Alphaproteobacteria; order Rhizobiales; family Rhodomicrobiaceae; genus Rhodomicrobium. Next base: position 108,528 of record CAVXRT010000037.1, on the reverse strand, counting down.
GACCGCGCCGCGAGCCCTTTCACCGTTTCATCGTTCAGGCCCAAGTTCAGGATCGTGTCCATCATGCCAGGCATGGACGCCCGGCTTCCGGAGCGCACCGATACGAGAAGAGGATTCTGGGCGTCTCCGAGGACAGCGCCAACAGTCTTGCCGATAAAGTCTACCGACGCTTCGACCTCCTCCTTGAGCCCTTCCGGCAATTTCCGGCCGTTGGCGTAGTAGGCGTTGCAGACGTCCGTCGTGATGGAGAAGCCCGGTGGCACCGGCAGACCAAGATTTGACATCTCAGCGAGATTGGCGCCCTTGCCGCCAAGCAGGTTTTTCATGCTCGCCGAGCCGTCAGCCTTTCCGGCGCCGAAGCGATAAACCAACTTTTCCGTCCCTGGCATTTCAGTCCTCCGATCGGTGGCGGCATCCACGCCGCCTGGTTTCTGTGCGTAAGAATCCCAGTTCTTGCCTGTCTCAGCAGACTTTGATCCTCTCATCAAAGCGGCAAAGGTTTCGGCAAGGCGTAGGTTTGTTTCTAAAATGTTGATGGTAATGTCATAGATGAGGCGGGCCGGTGTAAAGCTGGACATTGATCAGCGCACGTTCTTCAAGGGTGTCATTTCGCCGCTCTTTCCAAAAAAGGCAGCCCCCGCAATGCGCCGTCGGCGCCTACGCCACCACCCCAAGCCCATACAAAGGATACATAAGCCTTATGTACCCGAGATAGGCCGGGCGCTCAAGCGTTACGGGAGCCCGGCGCCGCCGCTAATGATGTTAACGCAAAAAAGCATTCCCCCCAAGAAAACCTTAAGCTGCACGGCGCACCCCATATCCATCGCCGCGCAGACTGAGGGCTTCGGCGACATGGACGACGTGGATATCGGCGCTGGCATCGAGGTCCGCAAGCGTCCTCGCGAGGCGGAGCGTCCTGTGGTAGCCGCGCGCCGACAGACCGTTCGCGTCCGCGGCCTGCTCCAGAAGACGCATGCCCTCGCGATCGAGCCCGCAAAATTCATCGAGCAACGCGGCCGGACATCTGGCATTTGTCGTGATGGCATCGTTGCCGACCATGGCATATCGCCGCGCCTGGATGGACCGCGCCATGGCGACGCGTTTGGCTACGTCTGCGCTCGTCTCCCGCGAAGGCGGAAGCGCAAGATCGGTCGCTTTCACAGGCGCCACCGCAATCTGAATGTCCAGGCGGTCCCAAAGCGGGCCGGAAATTCTTGCCCGATAGCTTTCCTCGCATCTCGGTCCGAGGCGGCAGGTAACGCCCGGTGTCCAGGCGTGGCCGCAGCGGCAGGGGTTCATCGCGGCCACCAGTTGGAAGCGCGAAGGATAGCGTATCCGGTGATTGACGCGCGCAATAATCGTTTCCCCGCTTTCGATCGGCTGGCGCAGCGCGTCGAGCACGTGGGGCGGGAACTCCGCGAACTCGTCGAGAAAAAGGACGCCGTGATGGGCCAGGGCGACCTCGCCCGGTTTTGGCCGGGCTCCGCCGCCCACGAGCGCCGCCATGCTCGCCGAATGATGGGGCGCTCGAAAAGGCCGGCTCGAAGTCAGTGTGCCGTTTACGATGGCGCCTGCGATGCTTTGGACCATCGCGACCTCAAGAAGTTCCTGAGGCTCAAGCGGCGGAAGAATGCTTGGCAGCCGCTGCGCGAGCATGGACTTGCCTGCTCCTGGAGGCCCGATCATGAGCATGTGATGTCCGCCTGCCGCCCCGACCTCAAGCGCGCGTTTGGCGCTCTCCTGGCCACGCACATCCTTGAGATCGGGGGCTGCGTCCGCGCTCTGAGCGAGATGTGGCTGAGGCTGCGGAATGAGAGCCGTTCCCTTCAGATGATTCACGAGAGCAACAAGATGCGAGGGCGCGACTATCGGCATCAAGGCTGAAGCCCAGGCTGCCTCCGGCCCGCAGGCCGCAGGGCAGATCAAACCCTTCTCTAGAGAACCCGCTCCCAGTGCGGCAGGCAGAGCGCCCGCGATCGGCCCGAGGCCGCCATCAAGCCCGAGTTCGCCAATGATAATAAAATCCTTCAAGGCTTCTGGCGAGATCGCGCCAGCCGCCGCCATCACGCCGAGCGCGATTGGCAGGTCGTAATGCGTCCCCTCCTTCGGCATATCCGCCGGAGCGAGGTTCACCGTGATCCGCTTCGCCGGAAGACCAAGACCAATGGCGGTAAGCGCCGCGCGCACCCGCTCCCGGCTTTCTGCGACTGACTTGTCCGGAAGCCCAACAATTGAAAAAGCCGGAAGGCCGGGGGCGATAAGAACCTGCACGTCGACCTGCTTCGCATCAATGCCCTCGAATGTCACCGTGGACACCTGCGCGAACATTCCTGGCCACTCCACCAACACCTTCAATAAACACGGTGGATATTATCTCCGTATTTTATAAAATCAAGAACAATCAGCGAACCTTCGCGGAACAAACTTTCTCTTCCACAGTATCCCAGATCAAGGCTGCGATGTCGCGTCCGCCGAAACGGCTGACCTCGCGAATGCCAGTGGGTGAGGTAACATTGATTTCCGTGAGGTAGTCCCCGATTACGTCGATGCCCACGAAGATGAGGCCGCGGCGCTTGAGCTCGGGGCCGATTGCCTCGCAGATTTCGCGCTCGCGAGAGGTTAGCTCGGAAGCCTCGGGCCGCCCTCCAACATGCATGTTCGACCGCGTCTCGTTTGCTGCCGGCACCCGATTGATCGCGCCAACCGGTGCGCCATCCACGAGAATGACTTGCTTGTCGCCTTTTCGGACATCGGCCAGATATTGCTGCACGACAAATGGTTCACGGAACACAGTCTGGAACAGTTCCACGAGCGACCCGGTGTTCGTGTCATCGGGCCGCACCCTGAAAACCGCCGCACCGCCATTTCCGTAAAGAGGCTTGATGATAATGTCGCCGAATTCCGCGCGGAACGCGTTCACATCGTTTAGCGAGCGCGTGATGAGGGTCGGCGGCATCAGGTCCGGAAACTCGGTCACGAACAGCTTTTCGGGGGCGTTGCGAACGCTCGCCGGATCGTTCACCACTAGCGTCCCAGGGTGAATGTGATCGAGAATATGAGTTGTGGTCACATAGGCCATATCAAAGGGCGGGTCCTGGCGGAGGTGGATCATATCCAGCTCCTTGAGTTCCAGCGTCTGCTTGGCGCCCAGTTCGTAGTGAGCCCCATGCACATCGTCGACGCGAAGCTCATGGCCCTCAGCGAAGACGCGCCCATCCCTCATGTGCAGCTTGTCGGGTGTGTAATAGAAAATGCTGTGCTCGCGTTTTTGCGCTTCGAGGAGCAGCGCAAACGTCGAATCGCCATGGATATGAATTTTTTCGATCGGGTCCATCTGGACCCCGGTTTTCAGCCGCATCCGCTCCTCACGTTCTTCCTATTGAGAGGAGACTTAAAGGCGAGGACCTGATTACGCAAGAAAGGCTTGTTCGATGTGGGCACAGCCCTGTGTGGGGCTGATAAGGATGACATCGAAGCTCGCGGAGCATTGGGACAGCGCCACGTGCTCACCAAGAAAGACCTCCGCGGCGAGCGCTATGCGGGCCTGCTGGCGCGCCGCGATCGACCAGGCTGCCTCGTCCTGGGTCTTTCGCTGCTTGACTTCGACGAAGGCCAGATGGTCGCCGCGCCTGGCGATAAGATCAATCTCCCCGGCTTTGGTTTTGTATCGCTGCGCCAGGATACAATAGCTCTTGCTTTCAAGAAGCTGCCGGGCGCGGCTTTCTGCAGCCAGTCCAATGGCGTGAGAGCTTTGACGGGACGAACTGCGGCGGGGAGCAATCATGAGTTCTGGCCCTTCAGCTTCAATGCCAAGTTGTAGACCTTCTTTTTCCCCACTCCAAGCTCGGTAACAACCTTTTCGACAGCTTCCTTAACGCTCTCTCGTTTCATGGCTTTACGCAGAGCTGCCTCGATATCGGCTTCCGATGCGGTCCGAGGCTCGCCCGAGCCAATCAGGATGACCAGCTCTCCCTTGGGCGCGTTTTGTTTCATCTGCTCAAGAAGAGCCGCCGCCGTTCCTCTGACCAATGTCTCGTGCAGTTTGGTCAGCTCGCGTGCGATCGCGACTGCGCGATCCGGTAAGACCTCGCCGAGCGCTGCAAGCGTGGCCTCGATCCGGCCCGGCGTCTCGTAAAGGATGAGCGTTCCGGGAATGTCCCCGAGCGCCTCAATGGCCCTTCGCCTCGCCATCGCCTTCGGAGGCAAAAATCCACCGAAGAAGAACTGGTCCGAGGGTAAGCCGCTTGCGACAAGCGCAGACAGGAGCGCCGAAGGACCGGGCACGGGAAATACGCTGAAACCCTCGGCAACGGCGGCACGGACCAGCTTAAAGCCAGGATCGGCAATGAGCGGCGTGCCGGCATCCGAGATGACGGCCACAGATTTGCCTTCGCGAAGGGCGTCCAGAATGCGAGTGCGATCCCTCTCGCTGCTGAAATCGTGATAGGTCTCGAGCTTCCTGCCGATGCCGTACGCGGAGAAAAGCTTGCGGCTGTGGCGGGTATCTTCACACACAACACTGTCCGCAGCGGCGAGCGTGAACAGAGCTCGGATCGAGATGTCGCCAAGATTTCCGATGGGAGTCGAAACGATGTAAAGCCCGGCCGCGAGCGGGGCCGCGTTGAGCTTTTCGAGTTGCTGTTGCAACCCTGACGCAAGTGCATATCGGCGCTGCGAAGAGTCTTCGCCCATTGCCGCCGCGGCGTCTTGGCATTCAGCGCGTGGTTTTTTTGCCCGTTGCGGCTTGGCCATCACCAATCAGCCATAGTTACGAAACAGCTTGCCCCAGAACGAGTGCGCTGCAAAATAGGCGCGCGATTCGAAGGCAATGGGTTTGCTTGCCTTCATAACCTGCACAGGTCAACGAAAAGCTGAAGCGCCTATGAATCTTACCACTGAACATGCCCGCGTCCGCCTTCTCGCAGGCGTCGCATTCATTCTCGCCTGCCTGGGCGTGAGTGCCTGCTCTGTCGGTGGTTTGGGTGGCTCTAACAACGGATCGAGCTTGTCGGGAGCAAGTCCGCAAGGAGGGCCTGCGGGTGGCGCCGTGAAGGTGGCGCTGCTTCTGCCACTGACCGGAAACGTCAACGCACAGCAAGTGGCGAAGGCGATGAAGCAGGCGGGAGAGCTGGCGCTGTTCGACTTCGACAAGCCCAATGTGAAGCTCATCCCTAAAGACACGCACGGGACGCCGGACGGCGCGCGCCAGGCCGCGCAGGATGCGGTCAAGGAAGGCGCTGAACTTTTGATTGGACCGCTTTTCGCCAGCGAGGTTACCGCTGTCGCCCCTGTCGCGCAGGCAGCCAATGTTCCGGTCCTTGCCTTCTCAAGCGACCGTAATGTGGCCGGCAACGGCGTTTATCTCATGAGTTTCGTCGCGGGCAGCGATGTGCCGCGCATGATCTCTTATGCCGTCAGCAAAGGCAAAACCCGTTTTGCCGCCCTTTTCCCGCAGAACGATTATGGCCGCATCGTCGAGCAGGCGTTCAACCGCGCCGTTCAGGAGAATCGCGCGCAGGTCGTGATGACGAAGACATATCCGCCAGAAGCGAACGGCATGATGCAGCCGGTGAAAGATATATCGGCGCTCGCCAAGAAGGGCTCGTCCCCGCAGATCGACGCCATCTTCATCCCGGCCAGCGGCGACACGCTGCCATCGCTGGCGCCGCTTTTCCCGTATAACGAGGCCGACACGGAGACCGTGAAGCTCATGGGGCTCTCGGGATGGGATTACATCGGCATCGACAAAGAGGCTGCATTGCAAGGCGGGTGGTTTGCCGCGCCCGACCCGAAGGGCTGGCAGGACTTCACCAAGCGGTATGCCGAGACCTATGGCGGCACGCCTCCACGCTTGGCAAGCCTGTCCTATGATGCTGTCAGCCTAGCAATATCGCTTTCTAGCAACCCGCCCGGACAGCGTTTCGCAGCCTCGGAGCTGACCCGCTCAAGCGGATTCCAGGGCGTGGACGGTCTGTTCCGGCTCCGGCCCGACGGCACAGCAGATCGCGGATTTGCTATCTTGGAAGTGCAGAAATCCGGCAACCAGCCGATCGACCCAGCTCCTTCAGCCTTCGGGACGGCGATCGCTCAATATTGAGGCGCTTTCGTCTCCTCCAGCGTCGCCGCAATCGCCTCCACGATGGCGTTCAGGACCAGTCGACCCTGTGGCGTCGCCTTCAGGCGAGCGCCATCGCGCTGGACCAGGCGTTCATTTTCAAGCGCCGCAACGGCCTGAGGCGCCGGGCCGAAACCGGTCTTCGCCGCGAGTTTGCCGAGATCAAGCCCCTCGCGCAGGCGAAGCCCCATAAGAACTGCTTCCTCGGCCTGCTGGCGCGCGTCAAGCTCAACGCGCTCTTCGCATCCGCACCCGCATTCGCGCACTTTAGCATGCCACGCTGCCGGCGCTTTCGCGGCCGCCGTCGCATATTTCTTTCCGCCAGCGGTTATCCGCCCATGTGCGCCGGGCCCTATCCCGAGATAGTCGCCATAACGCCAATAAATGAGATTGTGGCGGCCTTCCTGCGCGAGCGCAGCGTGGTTCGAAACTTCATAGGCTGGAAGCCCGGCCGCCTCGCACATCTCCTGCGTGAGGGAATAAAGGTCCGCCGCCAGGTCCTGTCCCGGCATTCTGAGCTTCCCACGCCGGCTGAGATCGAAGAACGCGGTCTCAGGTTCGATGGTGAGCTGGTAGAGAGAGAGATGGCCGCGCGCCGTTTTGAGCGCCTCGCCCAGTTCCGAGCGCCATTGGAATTCGCTTTGGCCCGGCCTCGCATAAATCAGATCGAAGCTCATGCGTTCAAAGTATTTTCCAGCGACCGAGAGCGCCTGCCGTGCTTCGTCTGCAGTATGAAGCCGGCCCAAAAAGCGCAACTGCTCATCGGAGAGCGATTGCACGCCGAGAGAAACGCGATTAACGCCCGCGGAGCGATAGCCTTCGAAGCGCGCGGACTCAACACTCGATGGGTTGGCCTCAAGGGTGATCTCGCATCCACTTTCGACGGGCCAAAGTCTGGCGACGGCATCGAGGAGGGCGCCGACGGTCGGCGGGGCCATCAGCGAAGGCGTTCCGCCGCCGAAGAAGACGCTGGAAACGGGGCGAGATCCGGTCTCGGCCGCGTAGTGATGGAGTTCCCGGATGGCGCCCTGAAGGTACTGCTCTTCGCTAATCGTCCGCCGCGCATAAGAATTGAAGTCGCAATAGGGGCATTTCGACTGGCAGAAAGGCCAATGAATGTAGATTGCGAGCGCAGTCTCGCCCGCTAGTGAGGCCCTAGTTTCCTGCGCCTCGGTCGAGAACGGCGGCGCGGAAAGCTGCGAAGGCTCGGGCGCGGTGGGAAATCGCATGCTTCTTTTCTGGGTCCATCTCCCCGAAAGTCACGTCATATCCTTCGGGCATAAATATGGGATCGTAGCCGAAGCCTTTCGTGCCGCGCGGCGGCCACACAAGTTGGCCCGGAACGGTCCCCTCGAAGAACTGGACAGTCCCACCCGGATTTGCAAGGCAGAGCATGCAAACGAACTTCGCGCGGCGCTGCGCCTGGGCGCGAGCGCCCATTGCTTGCAGTTCGTTCTCAACCTTTGACATGGCCCGATAAAAATCGCGCGGCTCCCCGGCCCAGCGCGCGGAGTGAATGCCCGGCGCGCCAGCGAGAGCCTCGACTGCCAGCCCCGAGTCGTCCGCAAGCGCAAGCCGCCCCGTGGCGGCAGCCGTCGCCAAAGCCTTGAGGCGGGCATTCTCCTCGAAGGTGCTTCCTGTTTCCTCAGGCTCGGGAAGCCCGAGCTCGCCAGAGGAAGCGACGACAATGCCAAGCGGATCGAACAAGTCGCGGAACTCCCGGAGCTTGCCCTTATTGTGTGTAGCGACGACGAGACTGTCGCGGCTCGTGAGATAGAAGCGAGCGGCCATTCACTGCCTTTAGAGAACAGTCAGTTTCTGTAGATTGAGAAGTTCGCCGATGCCCTTCTTAGCAAGTCCGGTCAGTTCAGCCATGCGTTCCTCGGAGAAGACAGCTTTTTCGGCGCTGGCCTGGATCTCGACGATCATGCCCTTGCCGGTAAACACAAAGTTTGCGTCGGCCTCAGCCTCGGAGTCCTCGACATATTCGAGATCGAGCACCGCCTCGCCCTTGCAAATTCCGCACGAAACCGCCGCGACCTGATCCTTCAACACGCCATCTCGGATCATGTCGCGCGCGCGCATCCATTGAAAGCAGTCGTGAAGGGCGACCCAGGATCCGGTGATTGCCGCGGTGCGCGTGCCGCCATCGGCTTGCAGCACGTCGCAGTCCACGGTGATCTGCCGCTCGCCGAGAGCCTGCAGATCGACGACGGCGCGAAGAGCACGGCCAATAAGCCGCTGAATTTCCTGGCTGCGTCCCGACTGGCGCCCGGATGTCGCCTCCCGGCGCGTCCGCTCTGAAGTAGCGCGCGGCAGCATCCCATATTCGGCCGTGATCCAGCCTCTGCCCTGCCCCTTCATCCATGGCGGGACGCGCTCCTCAAGGCTGGCTGTGCAAAGCACATGGGTGTTCCCGAACTTGATAAGGCACGATCCTTCCGCATGAAGCGAGAAGGCGCGCTGGAAGCTAACGGGGCGCAGATCGCCCACCTGCCGTTTCGAGGGGCGCATGAAAACCTATGTTTGATTGAGTGGCGTCTGTGAAAAGCCTTAAGTGCCGCGAACACTAGGCGAGGCAGCATCCTGGATCAACTCTTTAAGCTCGATTGTCCGAAGTTTCGGATTAGCCAGATGCCGCAGGAACTGCGCCGCCGAAGGAACGGACATCGCCCGCTCGCGTTTTCAGCTCATCCGCGACCGCTGAGCAGGCTTTTCAAGCAGGCGAGCTAAACGGCCTTTGAGGAACTCGACGACATGGTCGCTTTCTAGGGTGTTTCCTTCCACGATGGGCATCAACAGCGGCGAGCGTACATTGGTAACCGCCTTGTCCCGAACGCCCTCTACAACTTTCCGCTCAATCATGGATCAATCCTAAGCTACGCTGCCACGTCCTTTTATTACCCCAAATCCGAATGAGTGTGTCATGCCTCGGCCGGGCGAGAGGCGTTTCTGCATCGCAAGCGTGACAAAGCTGCCACAAAATGCGGTAGCGGGGGCATCTATATCTAGTGCAGGTTGTTGGAAACTCGATCCAGCCTGTGGATAAGCCGAGGGGCGAAGCGCCCGGCGGAAGTAACCGCCGGGCAGGTATGCTTAAGCCGCAGGCTTGTTCATGCGGTTCTCGATCAAGTCGGACACCACGGCCGGCTCGGCCAGCGTGGATGTGTCGCCCAGGTTCGAGAAATCGTCCTCGGCGATCTTCCGCAAAATACGACGCATGATTTTGCCGGAGCGCGTCTTCGGAAGGCCTGGCGCAAACTGGATCAGATCGGGTGTAGCGATCGGGCCGATTTCCTGCCGGACCCAGTTGCGAAGCTCTGTCCTCAGCGTTTCAGTAGGCTCTACACCCGACATCAAGGTGACGTAGACGTAGATGCCTTGTCCCTTGAGGCTATGGGGATAGCCCACACACGCGGCCTCGGCGACCTTCGGGTGCGCCACGAGAGCGGATTCGACTTCCGCCGTGCCCATGCGATGGCCCGCCACGTTGATCACGTCGTCAACACGGCCTGTGATCCAGTAATAGCCGTCGGCATCGCGCCGGCAACCATCCCCGGTGAAATACATGCCGGGATAGGCGGAAAAATAGGTCTGCACGAAGCGGTTGTGGTCGCGAAAGACCGTGCGCATCTGGCCCGGCCAGGAGTTGGTGATGACGAGGTTGCCCTCAGCCGCCCCTTCGATGATCTGCCCATCGGGCGCGACCAGGGCGGGCTTGACCCCGAAGAACGGCAGCGTCGCCGAGCCCGGTTTCGTGGCGATCGCGCCGGGAAGCGGCGTAATCAATATCCCGCCCGTTTCCGTCTGCCACCAGGTGTCGACAATGGGGCACCGTTCATCGCCCACGATGTGAAAGTACCACTCCCAGGCTTCGGGATTGATCGGCTCGCCCACGGTTCCAAGCAGCCTTAGCGACTCGCGGCTTGTCTTCTTCACGTGGCCCTCGCCCGCTCCCATAAGAGCGCGGATTGCGGTCGGCGCGGTATAGAACGTGTTGACCTTATGCTTGTCCACCACGTCCCAGAAGCGCGACGGCGTTGGGTAGTTCGGAACGCCCTCGAACATAAGCGTGGTCGCTCCATTCGCGAGCGGGCCATAAACGATGTAGCTGTGCCCGGTGACCCAGCCAACATCCGCGGTGCACCAATAGATGTCGCCGTCATGGTAGTCGAAAACGTATTGGTGGGTGATCGCGGCGTAGACCAGATAGCCGCCTGAAGTGTGAAGCACGCCCTTCGGCTGTCCCGTGGAGCCCGAAGTGTAAAGGATAAAAAGCGGATCCTCGGCGCTCATTTCTTCAGGGGGGCAATCGGCCGAGACCGTCTCCATCTCCTCGCCGAGCCAGAAATCGCGGCCCGGCGTCCACGCAACGGGGGAGTTCGTGCGCTTTACGACGATAACGCGCTCCACCGTGGGGCATTTCTCGAGGGCCTTGTCGGCGTTCGCCTTGAGCGGCACCTTCCGGCCGCCGCGAACGCCTTCGTCGGCGGTGATCAGCACGGTCGAATCGCAGTCGATGATACGGCTCGCGAGGCTATCCGGCGAGAAGCCGCCGAAGACAACGGAGTGGACCGCGCCAACACGGGCGCAAGCCAGCATCGCATAGGTCGCTTCGGGGATCATCGGCATATAGATCGTGACCCGGTCGCCCTTCTTCACGCCGTGCTTCTTGAGCACATTGGCGAAGCGGCTGACGTGCTCATGGAGTTGCCGGTAGGTGATCCTGAGATCCATACTGGGATCGTCGCCTTCCCAGATGATGGCTACCTGATCGCCGCGCTTTTCCAGGTGACGATCAACGCAGTTCGCGCATACGTTCAGCGTTCCGTCCTCGTACCATTTTATGGATACGTTATGCGGATCGTAGGAGGTGTTTTTGACCTTCGTGAACGGCTTGATCCAGTCGACGCGGGAGCCCTGTTCGCGCCAAAACCCGTCCGGATCGCTAACGCTCCGGTCGTACATCGCCCGGTATTCTTCTTTATTGATCCAAGCCGATGAGCTCCAATTTTCTGGAACCGGATAGGTCTTCACCACCGTCATTGACATCCTCCCTGAATGTGCGGTTTCGCCGACATTATGTTGATTGCTTGGCTTAAGGGCAACAATGCAAAGGTCGAAGAGGTTGAACCTTCTTCGATTTTGCAAACTCAACTGCAGGTGGAATGTCGGCAGTTGCGGCAGACGCGGCATCCCTCCTGGTAGATCATACTAGGAGATCCGCAGCGCGGACAAAAGCTTGAAGGTGAAAGATTCCTGAAACTGGTTGATTCCAGCTCCTCACTCTCAATCTTCTCTTCATGAGCGGCGCCTCCCCGAGCGCCCTCCGCCTGGAACCCGATATGGATGAAGTGCTGCTCTATAATCTCTCCTATCGCGGCGAGAAGGCTGGGCACGTATTTGCCATTCGTCCAGGCGCCGCCGCGCGGATCGAAAACGGCCTTCAGCTCCTCGACAACGAAGGACACATCTCCCCCGCGGCGGAAGATCGCACTGATCATGCGTGTAAGCGCCACCGTCCAGGCGTAGTGCTCCAGGTTCTTTGAATTTATGAAGATTTCGAACGGGCGGCGTTGACCGTGGTCGAACGTGTCGTTGATCGTCACATAGATGGCGTGGTCAGACCCCGGCCATCTGAGCTTGTAAGTGAAGCCGGCGAGCACCGCATCGCGAGTTCGCGGCACGGCATCGGCGGGCGTGAGCGGGAGAGCGGGCTGCAGGGCCTGTCCGGCGGACGCCGGGGAAAGAACAGCACCCGTGACCGCATTCGGCCTGTAGGCTGTGCAGCCCTTGAGCCCGAGCCGGTAAGCGTCGAGATAGAGCGACTCGAAGTCCTCAAAGGCGATCGATTCCGGACAGTTGACCGTTTTCGAAATGGACGCGTCAACGTGCCGTTGGAGCGCCGCCTGCATCAGGAGGTGCTGTTGGGGGGAAAGATCGTGCGCCGTTACAAAGGCTTCGGGAAGAGCGGCATCGCCATGGGTATCGCGAAAAAGCCGCGCCGCGTAATCGCGGATGGTTTCCTGCCGTTCGGAGCCGTCCGGAGCTAGAAGGCGGCGGCGGTATTCGAAATCGAAAACGGGCTCGATCCCGCTTGAGACATTTCCTGCGAGCAGCGAGATCGTGCCGGTCGGCGCAATGGAGGTCAGCACGCCGTTCCGCAGGCCATTCTCTCTGATTGTCTTTTGAAGCGAAGACGGAAGTGACGCAGGAAAGGGGCGCCGCAAGAACTGGCTGGCGTCGAAGAAGGGAAATGCTCCCTTTTCCCTGGCCAGTTCGGCGCTCGCCGCATACGCCGCGTGGCTAATCTGCCCCATCCAAGAGGCGGCAAGATCACGTCCCTTCTCCGAGCCGTAATGCACGCCGCACAAGATCAGCGCATCGGCGAGCCCGGTGACGCCCAAGCCGATGCGCCGCTTCGCCTTAGCCTCTTTTTCCTGCTGAGGCAGAGGGTAACGGGAGGCATCGATAATATTGTCGAGCAGCCGGACCGCTACCGGCGCCAGCTCTTCCAATCTCTTCTGATTTAAGCCCGCCCTGGCTGTGAAGGGGCGCTCGATAAGCGCTGCGAGATTGATGGAGCCCAGAAGGCAAGCGCCGTAAGGAGGCAAGGGCTGTTCCCCGCAGGGATTGGTAGAGCTGATTTCCTCGCAGTAGCCGAGGTTATTCAACGCATTCACGCGGTCAATGAAGATGACGCCCGGTTCGGCGTAATCGTAGGCGCTGCGCATGATCTTACGCCAAAGCCCATGCGCGCTCACCGTCCGGTAAACCTCACCGCCAAAGACGAGCGGCCACGAGCTCTCCGCCTTTACGGCTTCTATGAAGGCGTCCGTGACGAGCACCGAGAGGTTGAAGTTGCGGAGCTTTGCCGGGTCGCCTTTCGCTTCGATGAAAGCCTCGATATCAGGATGGTCACATCGCATCGTGCCCATCATCGCGCCGCGCCGCGCGCCCGCCGACATGATCGTCCTGCACATCGCGTCCCAGACATCCATAAAGCTTACGGGGCCAGATGCATCCGCGCCCACGCCACGCACGTGCGCGCCCTTCGGCCTAAGCGTCGAGAAGTCGTGACCTATGCCACCGCCCTGCTGTAAGGTGAGGGCGGCTTCCCTCACGCCGGTGAAGATCGAGCCCATGTCGTCGCCGATCTCGCCCATGACAAAACAATTGAAGAGCGTTACGGCGCGGCCGGCGCCAGCGCCCGACAGGATTCGGCCAGCGGGGATGAACGCGAAGTTGGTCAGGGCGCCGGAAAAGCGTTGTTCCCAGGCTTTCCGAGACCGCTCCGGCTCGATGGAGGCAGCGGCGCGCGCAACGCGTGCCCATGTCTCCTCGATGGACTCCTCGGCACGACCGCCGGGCGGCGTGAAGCGGTATTTCGTGTCCCAAATCTGCTGGGAAATCGGGATCAGCATTGGTGATTTATCCAGAACGCGCACGGCGTATTCCCATTTTAGACATCAAATGTTCACTTTTTGTGCTCAGCGTCAAGCGTGGCCTGTGGATAACTTTTTACAGTTCTCTCAAGATATGAAACATGATGCCGGATGACAGAGCGCGGAACAGGAGCGCCTAGATTTTCTCGGGCTCAGCCTCGGCCAGAGCTCCGTTGAGGAAATTGACGGGCGGCTGCAGGCCTTTTTCTTTGAGTTCCTTCCGAGCCTCCAGGCAAAGCTCATTCGAGGCCTGCTCAATCGCCAATTCCAGTTTCTCCATGAACTTCTGACGGGGCAGGCCGGGGGGGATCGCTTCCAGGAATTCGACAACGATCGTGCCGGGATAGCGCAGGATAGAGCGGCGCGGCCAGAACATGCCGGAGTTCAATGCGAGTGGACAGACGGGCAATTTCAGATCCTGATAAAGGAAAGTGACCCCCGGCTTGTAATCCGGGGCGTCCCCGGGGGTCTTGCGAGTGCCTTCAGGGAAAATCACGATCTCTCTGTTCTGCGCCGCCCGAGTCCGCGCCTCGCGCACCATCTGACGCAAAGCCGCAGGGCCAAGCTCTCGCTGGACGGGGATCAACTCGAATTTGCGGCAGAACCTTCCGTAGATCGGCACGGACAGAAGCTCGGCCTTCATCACCAGCGCCGGATCGCGCATGAGCGAAATGATCGCGAACGTGTCCCATGCCGCCTGATGTTTCCCAGCCACGATAACAGGTCCGGGGAGAAGGTTCTCGTGCCCGCGCACCTCCATCTTCGTGCCGCAGATCACGCGGAGAAGCCAGACCGTCACATCGCCATGCAGCGCGAGCGCCGTCATGGCCCAGCTTCGCGGGGCAAGCAGAAGCCAGCTTCCTAAGACGAGAAAAAGCGCCCAGTTAATGTAGAGGACGGGATAGAACAGAAACGATCTCAAATAGAGCGCAATTTTAGTTGGCGCGCGCATTGATCAACGGAGTGCCGTGCTCGGCCTTTGCGGAAGGCCCCAATACAGAATTTGCGCCGTAACGAGCGAACGCGGTTATGAATTTAACATATTCCTTGCCGAGAACCCAGGCTGTGCGGGGATCGCTCCACCATTGTTCCTCAAGGCGGGGCGATTTCACCGGATATGGAATAAGCTCCACATCGGGCATAGACTGCCGCAACTCGATCAGAGTACGCGGCATGTGGTAAGTCGAAGTCACCACGATCAGCGAGCGGAAGCCTTTTTGCCTGACCCAGGCCGTCGTCTCGAAGGCGTTGTCCTCGGTGTTGAGGGCGCGCTTGTCGAGGTCGACGCAGCAGCGGAACAACAGGGCCTCTTTCCCCGTCGCCGCGTTCAAGGATATGATCTGCGGCGCACCGGTGCTTTTGTTGACGCCGGAAATAAGCAATCGCTGCGCCTTGCCTTCGGCCAGAAGCCGCACCGCCTCCGAGATGCGATCCTCGTCGCCGGTAAGCGCCACGATGCCGTCCGCCAGCCCTGGGACCCCGGATGGCATGACGCTGACGGAGTAAGCGAAGACGAAAAAGCCCGCGACGAGAGCGAGACCGAAAATCACGGTCACACGCAGAGCGTGCAGGAGAATTCCTCTCATGCTGAATGCCTTTAGAAGGCTTTTCTTTTCCGGCGCGGTGCTCATCCCTTAAGCATTATATCGCTAAGGCCACGAGCTTGCATATTTTTTTTCATTCCGCGAGGTATAACGACGGTTTTTGGATAACTATGCATTTTGCTGATTCAAAATGCGCCTCACCCCGTAACGGGAGGTCATTTTGCAAATTGCCGCCACCGCGATAACAACGAAGAGTAGAACGACATATCCTCCGAGGTCGAGGGAGCCGGCGCCGACGAGCCGCCGGATTTCCGCCTCGGAGGTGACGGAACTGCTTACGCCTTCGGTCAAATAAGGGAGAATGAGAAACACGATAGCGGCGAGGCCAACCCCAACAATTCCGGCCTTGACGCCAACTTTCAAAAAATGCGCCTCGAATTGGCGGGCGATGAACTTCTCCTCGGCGCCGACGAAATTCAGCACCGAAACGATCTCGCGGTTGGAGGCCAGCGCGCTCGTCGCCGCCGCGATGATCACAGCGGCTGTTGCGGCCGCCATGAGGAACAACATTCCGACGCCGGCAAGCTCGAGAAGCCGCGTAAGGCGACGTATTTCATTACGCCAATGTCCGTGGTCGTCGAGCAGGGCGCCGGGATATTTCGCCTCGAGAACTTTCTTGAGCGTGGAAATGTCGGGCGGGTTATCCCGTTCGATCTCGACCGCAATGAGCCTCGGGATCGCGAAGGTCTTCAACACCTCGGACTTTCCTATCCAAGGCTCTACGAGCTTCAGCGATTGCTCCCGCGTGAATGGCGTGACCCGCGTGATTCCATTCTGGTCGGTGAGAAAGCGTGCGATCTCCGTCGCTTTGTTGTCACCTGTATCTCCCGGGCGCTGCATAACCTGGACAGTGATCTCCGCCGAGATCTTGTTCGTCCAGACGTTCGCTGCATTGAAGACCACATATACGCCGCCCGCCGTGACAGCCGCGAGGAAAGCCATGATGGCGATCACAAGGGTGAGGGACTGACCTGTCACGGAGCCGGGGGGCACGATAGGGGCATTCGCCCGCGCAAATTTTGCTGCAGGCTGCGGCCGTGCCTTGAATGGAACCGGAAGTGTTGTTTCAACGCTGCTCATAATCGGTAAATCACTCGTGAAGGTCCAGGCGTCCATTCTCCAACTGCATGCGCGAAGCCGGGAATTGCGTCATGAGCTGATAATCATGCGTTGCGATGATGATGGAGGTTCCGAGGCGGTTCAGCTCAATGAAAAGCCGAAGAAGGCGGCGCGCCATCTGCGGATCGACGTTACCGGTCGGTTCGTCGGCGAGAAGCAGTTCCGGCTTGGCGATCACTGCACGGGCAATAGCGGCGCGCTGCTTTTCCCCGCCAGAAAGCACTGCGGGAAAAGCGTGCATCCGATCGCCGAGCCCCACCCATTTCAAAAGTTCCGTGACATCCTCCTGGTAATCGCTCTGATACCGGCCCATGACGCGGAGAGGAAGAGCAACATTTTCCCACGTGGTGAGGTGGTCGAGGAGCCGGAAATCCTGGAAGACGATCCCGATGCGCCGTCTCAGATCGGCGCGCTGGGCTGTCGTATTCTTGGCAATATTTCGTCCGAAAAGATATACAAGTCCACGCGTGGGACGAAGCGACATATTGAGTAGACGGAGCAGGGTGGTTTTGCCAGCGCCCGATGCTCCTGTCAGGAAGTGAAACGATCCGGGCTGCAAATGGAAGTTGATATCGCGCAAAACCTCTTGCCCGACTCCATAGCGGAGGCCGACATTCTCGAACCGAATTAGAGCATGACCCGATACCACAACCCTACCCTGCTTTTCGCTCTCGCCTCGTCTTCATGATAAAGAGCGTGCGATCTAGCAATCGATTTGGACAAAGGCGAGACGGGTATCGAAAAAACGGCGAAATAGAGTTGTCGAATGATCATTGAATGCCCCGCCTGCACAACCCGCTACGACATCAAGGCCGAACTGCCGCCGGATGGCCGGACAGTCCGTTGTGCGAAATGCGGCACTGTCTGGCGCGCCATGCCGGATATCGGCGGGGAAGATGATGTGGCTGAGGCTTGGGGGGCGCCCGCGCCGGGTCACTCTGGAGGACCGGGAGAAAGCAGACACGAGGGGCCCCAAGAGCAAAAAGCCCACGAACACTTTGCGGCTGCAGGCTATGGTGAGGACAGCGAATGGCCAACAGAAGCACGCGCTGCGGCGCCTCGCGAAGAAAACGTTCCCGAAGAGGAAACAAGTTTCAAGGACGAGGCGGACGAGCCCAAGCAGGAATACGAAACTGACCGGAATGATTCCGCCGGGGAAGATGCCGGCGCTGGGAAAGTCCGTTGGTTTAGCAGTTTCCGGCGAGGGAACAAGGCAAGGCAAGAAGACGATGCCGAGGAGACTGCGGCGGATACACGCGGACGCGCAACCGCCGAGCCAATCCCGTTCCCGCGCTCCAATTCCTCCCGACCGCAAGAGACGACAGAAGTCAGAGAGGAGCAACGCACGCTTGATACCGCGCGGCAGGCTGTTCGAAGCGTCCTTTCCAGTCTGGGAAGGCCGTTTGCTGCGACGGCCGCCCTTTCTGGTGATGCCCGGGGTTCGGCTGAAAGTCAGTCGGGAAGCGGCTGGCGGGAATCGGCGGAAACATCCGATGGCCTCCAAAGGTCATACGGCGAAGCCGACGATAAAGGTCTCTCTTACGCCATGCATGGACTGAACGGCCGTGGCAAGACGAATGTCGCAACAGAAGGGGATGAGACCGACCCGGACGCCGCTCTTCGCGAAGCGATGAGGGCTCATTTCCAGTCCCCTCCCAGGAAAACGCATTTTCCGCCTTCGCCGCCGGCTCAAGAGTTCGCCGAAAAACTCGAAACTCACTATAAGTCATCGACGGCCGCGGCAGATCAGGCAAGGCCAAGCAGCATAGCGGGCCTTTGGGGCAAAGCGCCTCGGGGCGTCGACGCGGAGATGGCGCCGGAAGCAGCAGTGGAGGAGCCCGTCGAAAGCAGGGACCAGGACAACGCTTTCGATCAACGGCTCTATCGTGAAATCGAGGAAACCCAGGAAAAGTCGGTCCTGCGGCGCGGACGCCGGGGAAGCTTGGCTCTCGCTGCGGCATGGGGGCTGTTTCTCTGCGTGGCGAGCGGGCTTATCGTGGGGTTCTTCGCTTTCCGGGACATCCTCGCCGATGCCGCTCCTGGATTGGCTCCCCTTTATCGCACCTTGGGAATGCCAGTTACGGTTCAGCCGCTGGTTTTTGAATCTGTTCAATATGAGTGGTCGGTATCAGACAATAGGCCTGTTCTGACTGTAACCGGGAGCATCTTCAACCGGGCGCGCCGCAAGGTCAGGGTTCCGGACTTTTTCATAATCATCCGGGATGCGGATTCCGCGCTGGACCGGGAATATTCCGCCAAGCTGAGCATTACAAAAATAAGATCGAATCAGCGGTCCGACTTTGATATTGAATTAGTATCGCCAAACCCGACGATTACGTCGGTGGAACTCGAACTTCGTAACGTCCGCTAGCCCCGGTAATGAGCGCATCGCTTTTAGAGAGATACCGCCGCTTGCTGGCGGGGGGAAAGATTTCGGCTGACAGCGCGCAGGCGCTTGCGGTCGAGAAACTGCAAATGCTGACGAACCGGCTGGCTCATTATACGCCTCCGGCCCGGACCGATTTTTTCTCATTTTTTACGCGCAAGCGCGGCGAGGTGCCGAAGGGCCTCTACATTTTCGGTCCCGTGGGGCGCGGAAAAACGATGCTGATGGATCTTTTTTTCCAGGAGGCGCCAGTCCAGCAGAAGCGCCGCGCCCATTTTCACGAGTTCATGGCGGATGTTCACGCCCGGCTGGCGGTCGCGCGACGGGCGGCCAAAGATGACCCTATCGTCGCCGTCGGAACCAGCATCGCGGCGGAAGCGCGCCTGCTTTGCCTGGATGAACTCTTCGTGACCGACGTTGCGGACGCGACAATCCTGAACCGTCTTTTCGGTGCGCTTTTCGAGGCCGGTACGGTTGTGATCATTACCTCGAACTCGAAACCAAGCGACCTCTACAGAGGCGGGCGGAACCGCGATCAGTTCCTGCCTTTTATCGATCTCGTCGAGCAGAACGTGGAGCTTTTTCAGCTGGAAGCGACCAAAGATTATCGCCTCCAACAACTTTCGGAAAGCACGCTTTATTTCACGCCCGACGACGACGCGGCAAAAGCGGCCATGCATGAACTCTGGCGGAAACTGACCTTCAGCGAGCCATGCGCCAGCGATACGATCCTCGTGCTCGGTCACAAGTTGCACGTGCCCTGCGCTTGCCTGGGGGTCGCGCGTTTCTCGTTTGCCGACCTCTTTGAGAAACCATTGGGCACGCAGGATTACCTCGCCCTCGTGCGCCACTACCACACGATCTTCGTGGAAGGCATCCCGAAGATGGGACGGCACGACCAGAATCCTGCGCGCCGCTTCCTGACCTTCATAGATACTCTTTACGATAACCGGACCGGCTTTGTGGCGACCGCCGCGGTTGAACCCCGTGAGTTGTGCCAGGTTGGCGACGATGCCGAATACTTCGAACGAGCCGTGTCACGGATCATGGAAATGCGTTCGCCAGAATACCTGGCGCAAACCCCCGGCGCGAGCGGCGACAAAGGGCCGGGCTGAGCGCCCCCTACTTCTTATTAGAAGGTTTTGAATTGAATAGCCGAAGGCAGGCCAGAACGGTCTCGCTCATGATGGGCGAAATTGCTGTCGGCCCGGCGGTCTCGAAAACACTTGGGCTGGCCGCCCCGACAAGTATCGGATGGCCGCCGTCTCTTCCCGCGCCAGCTGCTGGCGAAACGAAGTGTCCTGCAGTTCCCTTCATCATGCCGCACCCCCTTTTTTGCCGCTGTATGATCTGAAATGCCTCAGCGCTGCGTGTCATCGTCTCCGCTCTCTTATGCCTGTTCGGCAGCATCACTCGAGAACTGCAACCTTAAGGCGATTTTAGTTCAACCGGGAATACAAATACTTCCACTCCCGACAGATTTCGCTTTAGGCAGAAACAGGTGACGCGGACACTTTGGAAACGCTGCTGGATCCCATTTACGCAACGGGAGAAGATGAGCAATGGCAAAACTTCATTGCTGCCCTTAAGGATTTTCTGGGTGGATGCGGCGGCGCGCATGACGAAAACTGATACGCACCGGCAAAGCGAATTATTGCAGCTGATCCTTCGCGGGACGCGGGGTTACCGTTAACTCCCGCAACAATGTTTATGTTCCTGGGAGAAAGTCATCCCGAACCCATCACTCAACGAAAGGCTGAGAAAGAAATTTGCGCCAGATCAAACGGCTAGCTGCTAGTAATCACTAACCTACAAGCTGGAGGAAAGGAAGGCGCCGATCGCCCTCCGCATGGGCGCTATGCGCCCGAATTGGGGCCAGCGAGGCAAATTTTAAATACTTGCCTTTCAACCAACAAATATAAGGAGGCAAACAAAAATGGCTAGCGTTAGCGCTGCTGATACAAGGGTGTCCGTATACGGGCTCTCGGCGGAAAGCGGCAGATGGGTGTTCGTTATCACGGGCATGATCATGAACCTGTGTCTGGGCACGGTCTATGCCTGGAGCATGTTCACAAAACCTCTGCAAGCGTACTTTTCTACCCCTGAAGTGAAAATCACGGCTACTCAGACGCTATTGCCGTTCATGATATTTCTGGCGGTTTTTACCGTGCTCATGCCTATCAGCGGCCGGATCCTTCAACGGGGGGTAAGCCCCAGGTTACTCAGTATAATCGGTAGCCTGCTTGTGGCTGCGGGCTGGGTCCTATCGGGATATGCGTCGAATATAAACTACATGTACGTGACTTATGGTGTGATCGCTGGTGCAGGCGTGGGCATCGTTTACGGTATCCCGATTGCAGTCGTGACGAGATGGTTCCCGGATAAGAAGGGCCTCGCTGTCGGCGCTACGGTTCTCGGGTTTGGAGCATCGGCGGTCGTCACCGCTCCTGTGGCGAAGAGTTTGATTGTGTCTCAAGGAGTTATGCAAGCCTTCAGTTCCTTGGGATACTTCTTCCTCGTAGCACTGGTTTTGCTGTCGCTGTTGCTGAAGTTTCCGGCCGCTGGCTGGAAGCCCGCCGGATGGCAGCCTGCCGCCGGCAAGGGCGCTGCCGTCGACTTCACCTCTGGCGAGATGCTTGGGACGCTTTCCGCGTGGGGCTTGTGGCTGTGCTTTATCATCGGCTCCCTGGCCGGATTGATGGCCATCGGCATCGCGAGCGGCGTCGGGCAGGAAATCATCAAGGTGGATGCCAAGACTGCGGCAGGCTTGGTTGCGTTCTTCGCCCTGTTTAATGGCGGCGGCCGGCCCGTCTTCGGATTCTTGACGGACGCGGTGGGCCCTGGGAAAGCAGCGGCGCTGTCGGCTTTCCTGGTGTTATTGGCTTCGGTGCTGATGGTGCTCTTTGCCGGCGAAGGCACACTGATCCTGTTCATGTTTTGCTTTGCCTGCCTTTGGGCGGCCTTGGGGTCTTGGCTGGCCATCGCGCCAACTGCCACCGCGACCTTCTTCGGCATTAAGAACTCCGCCGCGAATTATGGCGTGATCTTCTCAGCCTATGGAATTGGCGCCATCGCGGCCGGGCTCATAGCGGGTCAAGCCAAGGACGTGTTCGGCAGCTATATCTATGCCTTCTACGTCACCGGCGGCCTGGCGGCCCTTGGTATCATCATCGCCTTGACGCTGGTGAGACCGCCTAAGAAAGGCTAAGCAAACTCCGCGTCATCCCGGCCAAGCGTAGCGCCGAGCCGGGATCGCAAAAAATAAGCGCCTCGATTGTAACGATCCCGGATAAGGCTTCGCCTTTCCGGGATGACGGCGGTGGCGACAAACACAGCTTCGATGGAACGCCGTCTGGCATTGGAATAGAGAACGATCGCGTCCGGCCCAGGCTGGCGCGAGACTTTTTTTAGCGACGAACTCCGGCGGCGCGCTACGGCGTCGGGCGCAGCAAAACATGGCGCTTCTTGCCCAGCGAAAGCTTGATCACGCCATCGGCGTTCAAGTCGTTCATCGTCAGCACTGCACGCTCGTCGGTGGCCACGATGTCGTTCACACGGACTGCGCCGCCCTTGATCTGGCGACGGGCCTCGCTCGTCGAGGCAACCAGGCCCGCCGCTGTGTTGGCGGTCAAAATGCCAATCCCCTTGTTCAGCTCTTCCCTGGAAATCTCGACCGTCGGCAACCCCTCCGCCGCCGCGCCTTCCTCGAAAGCCTGCCGCGCGGTTTCTTGAGCCGCATCCGCAGCGTCGCGCCCATGCAGAAGCGCCGCCGCCTCCGTCGCCAGCACCTTCTTCGCCTCGTTGATCTCGGAGCCGGACAGCGCCTCAAGCCGCGCGATCTCATCCAAGGGCAGTTCGGTGAACAGACGCAGGAAACGGCCCACGTCGCCGTCCTCGGTATTGCGCCAGAACTGCCAATAATCGTAGGGGCTGAGCATATCCGCGTTCAGCCAGACCGCGCCCTTGACGGTCTTGCCCATCTTCGCGCCCGAGGATGTGGTGAGCAGCGGCGTCGTGAGCGCGAACAACTCCCGGCCCTCGACGCGGCGGGCGAGTTCGATGCCGTTGACGATGTTTCCCCACTGGTCCGAGCCGCCCATCTGCAGCACGCAATTGTGGCGGCGAGCAAGCTCGAGGAAGTCGTAAGCCTGGAGCAGCATGTAGTTGAATTCGAGGAAGGTCAGCGGCTGCTCGCGCTCAAGCCTGAGCTTCACGGAATCGAAGGTGAGCATCCGGTTGATGGTGAAGTGGCGGCCGTATTCCCGCAGAAAATCGACGTAATGAAGGTGCTTGAGCCACTCGTCGTTATCGACGAGGAACGCATCCGTCTTGCCATCTCCGAAAATGAGAAACTTCCCGAAGGTGTCCCTGATCCGGGCCTTGTTCGCGTCGATCTCGGCTTCTGTCAGAAGCTTGCGGCTTTCGTCCTTGCCGGAGGGATCGCCGACCTTGGTCGTGCCGCCGCCGATGAGCGCAATGGGACGATGCCCGCAGCGCTGCAACACGCGAAGCATCATGATGCCGATAAGGTTGCCGACATGCAGGCTCGGCGCGGTGCAGTCGAAGCCGATATAGGCGGTAATCGGGCCTTTCGCGGCCAGCGCACGCAACCCTTCCTCGTCGGAAACCTGGTGGATGTACCCGCGCTCTCTTAAAACTTGAACGAAATCCAATAAATCTCCGGATGCGGCCGGCATGATGTCCTCCTTCGCTCCCAGGCTCCTCGACAGTTCGGCTGGTAGCGTTTAGCAGAGACGGCACCATGTAAGGCATTCGTATTTTGCGTCAAGCGAGGGGTGATGAAGGCGATCGGGCTTATGAGCGGCACCTCGATGGATGGCGTCGACGTTGCGCTGATCGAGACGGACGGTGAAGCGGTCCATTCGCTCGGACCGGCGGCCGGGTTCGCCTATACCGCGCTTGAGCGGCAGTTGTTGCGCGAGGCCATGGACTGGGCGCGAGGCATCGCCAATCGGGCGGATCGGAGCGGCGTGCTCTCAATCGCAGAAAGCATGCTGACCGCCAAGCACGCTGAGAGCGTGAAAACATTCGCGGCGGACAATGGCATTGACCTTGCGGGGGTGGATGTCATCGGTTTTCATGGCCAGACCGTTCTCCATAAACCCGAGCGGGGATTGACCGTGCAGCTTGGGGATGGCGTGGCCCTCGGCAAGGCGCTGGGCGTTCCGGTCGTTTACGATTTCAGGGCCGCCGATATGGAGAAGGGGGGGCAGGGCGCGCCGCTCGTCCCCATCTTCCATCGCGCTCTCGCCTTCCGCGAGAAGCTTGAACTGCCCGCCGCCTTCGTGAACATTGGCGGCATCGCTAATGTGACCTATGTGCCGGACGGACCGGCCGAAGGGCTGATCGCGTTCGATGCCGGCGCCGGGAATTGTCTGCTCGACGACTGGGCCATGAAGCACACCGGAGAACCTCTGGACCGGGACTCGCGCCTGGCTTTGGCCGGGACGGTGAACCGGCGAGCGCTTGCGGCGCTCCTGTCGCATCCCTTTTTCAGCGCGCCGGCGCCGAAATCGCTGGATCGGGGCGCCTTTCCTTTGAAAGCGCTCGCTGATTTGAGTGGCCCCGATGGCGCAGCCACGCTCACGGCCTTCACCGTCGCAGGCATAGCTGCCGCAGCGCGGCTTTTCCCCGCCAGACCGCGAACCTGGATCATCTCTGGCGGGGGCGCCCACAATCCCCACATGATGGAGGGGCTGCGGCGTGTGCTTGGCCCCGACACGCTGACGGCCGACGTGGCCGGCTTCAGCACCGATTTCATGGAGGCGGAGGCTTTCGCCTATCTCGCCGTGCGGCGGTTGAAGGATCTCCCCTCAACCTTCCCCGGAACAACGGGAGCGGCAGGCCCGGTCGTGGGAGGAGTGCTGGCCGGATAAGCGTCCACCCCGGCGCCGCTGCAGCCGATCCATGACAGTTTCATGACGTTATTGTGCTTTGACATTTCTCAAGCTTGGCCGTCCGATTGTCCTTTAAAGACACCAAGATGACTTCATTAAGGAGCTTATTTCGATGACGATTTCCCTCGCCGATCAAGGGACGAATCCAGAACGGCGCCAGTCAATAGTGGAGGAACATCGCCTCATTGCTGAGCACATCGATAATGCATCCAGGCAAGTCGAGTTTTTCTTTTCTGCACCCGCCAATCAAAGCCCTTCAGACCTGCGACAGGTGATCGTTAGTCTCGAACAACTGGTGGAAATAGCCAAGTCACATTTCCAGCATGAAGAGGGGCTTATGGCCTCGCACGAATTTCCAGGGCTGACATTTCATAAGCACGACCATGATTATTTGCTTCAGAGCCTTAAGAATTTCACGTCTGCACTCAGTCACGGCACTGTCCCGTTCTCGCCGGACATGGGCGTGAACCTCCGGAGCTGGCTGACCTACCATATAAAAAAATACGATGACGTCTATGTCAGTTTCATCGAATCCGCGAGACCCGTCGGGACCGATGAGGCCTCAGGAGCGACCGGCTAGCGCGGCGTGGGAAAATCGGAACCGTAGCGACGCCAGCTCAACCGCGCGCCTGCATCCGATTGAAGCGTGTCGCGATTAGCTGGAACCGATGTCATGGCCGAGCTTGACCCGACCATCCAGTTTTTAACTCCATAAGATTGGGAATTGTTATCTACGGTGTTTGAGATCAAGGTGTTTGAGCGTGTTTCCTGGATGGCGCCTTCAGAGGGCGGCCACGACAACACGGGGATTCCGGATAGTTTCGAGACGGTCTAAATGCAGGAGCGCTGCTCGCTCATCCCGCCGCCATCCGACAGCGCCCGCCTTACGCCTCAGGGTTAACGGTTCGTTCGCAGCGCAGAGTGTTAATCTGAAGCTGGTTAACGGGAGCGCGGCCGATTTATTTCCGGTCCAATTTACGCTTCATTAGGCTTAACCATGCCTTTGTCCGGCGCAGAACGAGGCCTACGAGGTCGGTAGGCAGGCGGTTCCAACGTGTTGAAATTGAACAGCTTTTTTACCGAAAACCGGCCCATTAAATAGAATTTAATGCCTGAATTTTGGCATTAAATGGACGCTGAAAAGTCGGTTAAATATAATCCCGGATTCCCCTGTTAACCACGACCGCGCCGAAGTCAGCCCGCCGTTGCGCTGGGGGCACCGTCCGTTCTATAATTTTCGTTGTAATATCAATGACTTATTCGTTAACTTCCCGGCAAGGCGCTTTCTCATACAATCCTTACTCAAGAAAAATCCGTGACGCAAACACAAGCGGGAAGCCAATCCGGGGGGATGAAGTTAGGTCCAATGTGCCGGTGGAAAAGCGTACCGAGGCCCGCGGGCGGCCACCTATGCTCCAGCGGCAAAATGGGAGTTCATTCGGGCGAAAGGCGGAGCAAGCGGACTTGCACAACCGATAAGGCAAACTCGCTTGTCTCTCGCCGGAATTCGCTTAAGTATGCGGACTTCGGAGAACGCTCATGAAACATCAACCAACAAAAGGCCCCTCGCAAAGGCAGCTTCGCGCTGGTGAATTGCTCCGGCACACGCTTGCGCAGATTTTCCAGACCGAGGACATCGAGGACACCGAACTGAAGGGCGAGATCATCACCGTGGGGGAGGTGCGGATGAGCCCCGATCTGAAGCACGCGACTGTCTTCACGAGCGCGCTCAGCGGCAAGGATAGCGACATCATCGCCAAGGCTCTTAACCGCCATCATCGATTTGTGCGCGGAGAGCTTGCGCGCCGCATCGAGTTGAAATATGTGCCCGAGCTTGCATTCAAAGGCGATCACCTTCTCGATGAGGCCGGACGCATCGACGATCTTCTGCGCTCTCCCGAAGTCGCCCGCGATTTGAAATCGGAAACGTAAAGCGAAACATCATGGCGCGGCGCAAAGGCAACGATATCAATGGCTGGCTTATTCTCGATAAGCCGCAAGGGCTCACCTCGAACCAAGCGCTCGGCCGCCTGAAGCGCTTGTTCAATCCGAAGAAGGTCGGGCACGCCGGCACCCTCGATCCACTGGCGACAGGCGTGCTGCCGATCGCCTTCGGGGAAGCCACCAAAACGGTCGCGCATGTGGTGGATTGCGAAAAGGCCTACGATTTCACCATCCTCTGGGGCGTCGAAACCGACACTGACGACGCGGAAGGGCAACCGGTCCGGACAAGCGATGCGAGGCCGAGCCGCGAGGCCATCGAGGCTGCGCTGCCCGCCTTTATCGGTGATATCATGCAGGTTCCGCCCTGCTATTCCGCCATCAAGATCGAGGGCGAGCGCGCATACGATCTGGCGCGCGATGGCGAGACGGTCGAGTTGGCGGCGAGGCAAGTCTCGGTCTACGAGCTTGAGATCGAAGAGATGATATCGCCGGACCTCACGCGGCTCATCTGCGCCTGCGGGAAGGGCACTTACGTCCGCTCCATCGCTCGCGATCTCGGCCGTATGCTCGGCTGTTATGGCCACATCGCGGCGCTCAGGCGAACATCCGTTGGACCATTCGACGAAGAGAACGCGATTTCCCTGGAAAAGCTGGAACACTTAAGCAATAGTGACGGCGGCTTCGATGCTCTTATGAGCACGATAATCCCTGTTGAGACGGCGCTGGACGGCATCCCGGCGCTCGCCGTAAGCGGGGACGATGCAGCTAGGCTGAAGCGGGGGCAATCCATCCTCATCCGGGGCGGGAACGCACCAATCCTGAAAGGCCCGATCTATGCGACCTCGCGCGGGGTCCTCGTCGCCATTGGCGAGGTGGAGCGCGGCGAGATGCATCCGATCAGGGTTTTCAATATCCCCGCCTGAAGCCGGATCAGCAAAAAGCGGACGGAGATAACCGATGTCGATTACCGCAGAGCGCAAAACCGCGCTTATTGGAGAATATGGGACGAAGCCGGGTGACACGGGCTCCCCAGAAGTTCAGGTGGCTGTTCTCACGGAACGAATTGCCAACCTGACGGAACATTTCAAGACGCATAAGAAAGACAACCATTCGCGCCGCGGGCTGCTGAAGCTCGTCAGCCAGCGCCGCCGCCTGCTCGACTACGTGAAGAGCAAGAACGAAGGTCGCTATCGCGATCTCATCGGCCGACTTGGCATCCGCCGCTAGCATCTCGCCTCATGGTTCGAGACGGCCTTTGGCCTCCTCACCATGAGGCTCCCTCATCCTGAGCCTGTCGAGGGGCGGCCTGCTCACCATGGGGCCGCGCGAGCCTCATCCTGAGCCCCTCGAACTCCTCATCCTGAGCTTGTCGAAGGATGATGCGCCTTCGCCTCCCCAGGTTGAAGCTGAGAATGTCGGCAAAGAGTTGCGCCGCCGCGCTAATCCCTTGAAGTGCCGTATGCACCAAGCTAAAGAGTTGGCATCGAGCTTGCGGGGAGGCAAAGCGAATGCATGCATTAATCGGTTTTATTGCGATGGTGATCTCGCTCTACATCTGGGTGATCATCATCGGCGCGATCTTGAGCTGGCTGATCGCCTTCGACGTGGTGAACCGTCGGAACCGCGCGGTCTATACCATCGCCGATAGCTTGTATCGGCTGACCGAGCCCGCTCTCCGTCCCATCCGCAAGGTCCTGCCCGATCTAGGCGGGCTCGACATTTCGCCCGTGATTTTGATCCTCGGCCTGATTTTCATCCGCGACGTCGTTCTGCTGAGCTGGCTGATTTAGAGCTCCTCGGAGGCGGCCTGGAGTTCAGCCATGACCACGCCCGCCACGCGAAAGGCAGATGGCGTTGTGCTCCATGTTCGCTTGACGCCGAAAAGCAGCGCGGCGCGCATTGCCGGAGTTGAAGATCGCGGCGGGAAGCCGGTCCTGAAAGCCTACGTGACAACGCCTCCTGAAGACGGCAAGGCGAACGCCGCGCTTCTCGCGCTGGTCGCGGACTGGCTCGGGGTTCCGAAGTCCTCCGTGTCGATCGCTTCCGGCCAAAAATCGAGATTGAAATCGGTTGCGGTGGAAGGCGACCCCGATATGCTGCTAGAAAAAGTCTTTACACTCCTCGCCGGTCCCTCGCGAGACGCACCCAAAAAGAAAAGGTAAGCGATGGCTGAAGCACAGATCCTGAACGGCGTCGCCATGGCCGCCGAGATCAAGGGCCAGGTGGCCGAGCGCGCCGCAGCTTTCGCCGCTGCTTCCGGCCGGCGTCCGGGGCTCGCGGTCGTGCTTGCCGGCGAGAACCCGGCGAGCCAGGTCTATGTGAGAAGCAAGCTCAAGCTGGCGCGCGAACTCGGTTTCCACTCAGTCGAGCATCGCCCGCCCGCCGATGTCAGCAAGGCCGGGCTTCTCGACCTGATCGCGTCGCTGAATGCGGACGAGGCGGTCGACGGCATCCTTGTCCAGCTTCCTTTGCCGGGGCGCCTCAACGCGGACGACGCCATTGCCGCTATCGCCCCTGAAAAGGATGTGGACGGCTTCCATGTGGTGAATGCCGGCCGCCTCTTCATCGGTAAACCGGCTTTCGTGCCCTGCACGCCGCTTGGCTGCCTGCGGCTCATCAAGAGCGTCCGTGAAAATCTTGCCGGCCTTAACGCTGTCGTCGTCGGGCGGTCCAACATCGTCGGCAAGCCGATGGCGCACCTTCTCCTGGCCGAAAACTGCACGGTGACGATTGCGCATTCGAAGACCCGGGATCTCGGCGCGGTTGTCTCGCAGGCCGACATTCTTGTGGCCGCCGTGGGCCGTCCGGGGATGATCCCCGGTGTCTGGATCAAGCCGGGGGCGATCGTCATCGATGTCGGGATCAACAGGGTTCCGGCGCTGGAAGGCAAGACGAAGCTCGTCGGCGATGTCGATTTCGAAACCGCACGCCACGTCGCAGGCGCCATTACGCCCGTGCCGGGCGGCGTCGGGCCGATGACTGTCGCCTATCTCATGGCGAACACCTGCCGCGCTGCTTTCCTCCGCCATGGCCTCCCCTGGACCGAAGGCGTTTGATCACTGAGAACGTCATCCCCTGAAGGCGCCTGAGTAAGGATGGCCATCCTTCGTCTCAGGCCTACTCTCCAGCCATTCTTCTGAATGCCGAGATCAGGCCATCACCATTCAATCCCGAATACGACGCAGGCGTCGTTTCCTGGATGATGCGCGCCGCTTCAACCTAGCCCTTCATATGCTCATCACGCGACTATGAAATTCCTATAGGAGCGTGCGAGCGCTCAAATTGTTTTTTTATGTCTGGCTACTGATTTCCGCGATATCCGCATCGAAGGGCGACCCTTTCGGTGCTGAGTACAGATTTGAGGCTCAAAATGACCGACATTGTAATGCTGGCAATGGGCATCGGCTTTTTCATTATAGCCCTTGCCTACGTTTCGGCCTGCGACCGGCTGTGAGGACCATCATGCTTTTTGATTACATTCTTGCGGGGGCCGTCACCGCGTTTTTGCTGGGCTACCTCGTCTATGCGCTTGTCCGCCCTGAGCGGTTTTAGAGCAGCCCGCGTCCGTTTGGACGCGGATAAGCTGCTCTAGCACCTTAGAATTGATCAACTTTTCCGCCTTTGATCGATTCCGATGAAAGGCGGGTTGATCGAGTGGAGCGTTATCCATGACAGTATTAGGCTGGGTGCAGATTGCACTCTATGCGGTTGTGATCATTCTCATCGCCAAGCCGTTCGGCTGGTACATGACCCGCGTGTTCAATGGACAGCGCTTGCTCGTCACCTGGCCTTTGCGGCCGGTTGAAAAGGCGCTTTATTGGATCGGCGGCGTCGACGAGAAGCAGGAACAAAACTGGGTCACCTATGCGGGCGCGATGCTGTTCTTCAGCATAGCCGGCTTTGTCACGCTTTACGTACTGCAACGTTTCCAGGCATCGCTGCCGTTCAACCCGCAGGGGCAAGCCGCGATCACGCCGGACCTCGCGTTTAACACGTCGGTCAGCTTCATCACCAATACGAACTGGCAGTCCTACGTGCCCGAAACGACCATGAGCTATCTCGTGCAGATGGCCGGGCTTACGGTGCACAATTTCCTCTCCGCCGCCACCGGCGTCGCCCTGGCGCTGGCGCTGATCCGGGGCTTCTCGCGGCGCACCTCCAACACGGTCGGCAATTTCTGGGTCGATATGACCCGCTGCACGCTTTACGTGCTGCTGCCGGTTTCGATCTTGGTCGGCCTGTTTTTTGTTTGGCAAGGCATGCCGCAGAACCTGAGCGCCTACACCGACGCCGCGACCCTTGAGGGCGGAAAGCAGCTCATCGCCCAAGGCCCGGTGGCTTCCCAGGAAGTCATCAAGATGTTCGGCACGAATGGCGGCGGCTTCTTCAACGCCAACTCCGCTCATCCTTTTGAGAACCCGAACGCCATCACGAATTTCGTGCAAATCGTCCTGATCTTCTCGATCGGCGCCGCGCTCACGAACGTCTTCGGCCGCATGGTCGGCGATCAGCGGCAGGGCTGGGCCATCTTTTCTGTCATGGGCCTTTTATTCCTGGCTGGCGTGGCGGTCTGTTATTCGGCCGAAGGAGCGGGAAATCCTGCCTTTGCGAAGCTCGGCATCGATATGACGCCAACCGCGCTCCAGCCGGGCGGCAATATGGAAGGCAAGGAACTCCGCTTCGGCATCGCGAACTCCGCGCTCTTCACGACCGTAACGACGGACGCGTCCTGCGGCGCGGTCAACACCATGCATGACAGCCTCACCCCGTTCGGCGGCATGATCCCGATGATCAACATCATGCTCGGCGAGATCATTTTCGGAGGCGTGGGCTCGGGTCTTTACGGAATGCTGCTGTTCGCGATCCTGGCCGTTTTCATCGCGGGGCTGATGGTCGGGCGCACACCTGAGTATCTCGGCAAGAAGATCGAGGCCAAGGAAGTGAAGATGGCGATGCTCGCAATCCTCATCCTGCCGTTCTCGATCCTGGGCTTCACCGCCATCGCCGTCGTCGTCAAGGACGGTCTCGCCGGGATGGCGAACGCCGGACCCCATGGCTTCAGCGAGGCGCTTTACGCATTCACATCCGCCACCGGAAATAATGGCAGCGCTTTCGCGGGGCTCTCCGCCAACACGATGTTCTACAACACCACGCTCGGCTTCGCGATGCTCATCGGACGCTTCCTGATGGTCATCCCGGCGCTTGCCATAGCCGGATTCTCTGGCGCGCAAGAGAACCCTGCCGCCATCAGCCGGGACCTTCCCAACGCATGGCCTGCAATTCGTGCTGTTGGTTTCGGGCGTGATCCTCATTCTTGGCGGTCTCACATTCTTCCCCGCGCTCTCGCTCGGACCCGTGGTCGAACATTTCGCAATGACCGCTGGCCAAACCTTTTGAGCTTCGAGGTAAAAATCCATGCTCGCTCCAGCCACTACAGCCAAAAGCAAACGGACGCCATCGGCCACGATCACCGATCCGAAGATCCTGGTCCCGGCCATTGGCGCCTCATTCAAGAAGCTCAACCCTCGGACCCTCGCCAAGAACCCTGTGATGTTCGTCGTCGAGGTGGTTGCGCTCCTGACGACGGTGCTGTTGACCCGCGACCTCATAACGGGCGCCGGGAATTACGGCTTCTCGATCCAGATTATCCTTTGGCTCTGGTTCACGGTGCTGTTCGCGAACTTCGCCGAGGCCGTCGCTGAAGGGCGCGGCAAGGCCCAGGCCGCAAGCCTTCGCGCGACAAAAACGGACATCAGCGCCAAGAAGCTGCCGGACGCCAAGAACCACGAGCGCTACGACCTCGTGCCCGCAATGCAGTTGAAACCGGGCGACATCGTCTTTGTGGAAGCGGGCGATCTCATCCCATCGGATGGCGAAGTGATCGAAGGCGTCGCATCGGTTAACGAGGCGGCGATCACCGGCGAGTCCGCTCCCGTGATCCGGGAATCCGGTGGCGACCGCTCTGCGGTGACGGGCGGCACACTTGTGATCTCGGACTGGATCGTCGTGCGCATCACCGCAGGCCAGGGCTCGACCTTCCTCGACAGGATGATCGCCCTTGTGGAAGGCGCGGAACGGAAGAAGACGCCGAACGAGATTGCGCTGAACATCCTTCTCGCAGGCATGACCATCATCTTCGTTTTCGCGGTCGCCAGCATTCCAAGCTTCGCGGCCTATGCCGGAGGCGAGATTTCGGTCATCGTGCTCGTCGCGCTCTTCGTGACGCTGATCCCGACAACCATCGGCGCGCTCCTATCCGCCATCGGCATCGCAGGCATGGACCGGCTCGTGCGCTTCAATGTGCTCGCCATGTCCGGCCGCGCGGTGGAGGCGGCGGGCGACGTCGACACGCTGCTCCTCGACAAAACCGGGACGATCACGCTCGGCAACCGGCAGGCGTCCGAGTTCATTCCCTTGGCGGACGTCACGGAGAAGGAGCTTGCGGATGCGGCTCAGCTCGCGTCGCTGTCCGATGAGACGCCTGAAGGCCGTTCCATCGTCGTGCTCGCCAAGGAACGCTACGGCATCCGCGGCCGCGACCTGTCTCACTTCAGCGGCCATCATTTCATTCCCTTCTCGGCGCAGACGCGCATCAGCGGCATCGACCTTGAGGGCGAGCAGATCCGCAAAGGCGCGGTCGACGCGGTCATCAACTATGTCCGCCAAGTAACCGGCAACCCCAACATGCCCGCTCCGCCCGAGCTCGAGCGCGCGTCGGAAGCGATTTCGACGGGGGGCGGAACGCCGCTGGCCGTCGCGCGAAACGGCCGCTTGCTCGGGCTCGTTCATCTGAAGGACATCGTGAAGGGCGGCATCCGTGAGCGCTTCGCCGAACTGCGCCGCATGGGCATTCGCACCATCATGATCACCGGCGATAATCCGCTCACTGCCGCCGCCATCGCAGCCGAAGCCGGGGTCGACGACTTCCTGGCGCAGGCGACGCCCGAAAACAAGCTGAACCTCATCCGCGAGGAGCAGGCCAAGGGCAAGCTCGTCGCCATGTGCGGCGACGGCACCAACGACGCCCCTGCCCTGGCTCAGGCCGATGTCGGCGTGGCCATGAACACGGGCACGATGGCGGCGCGCGAGGCGGGCAACATGATCGACCTCGATAGCGATCCGACGAAGCTGATCGAGATCGTTGAGATCGGCAAGCAGCTCCTGATTACGCGCGGCGCGCTGACGACCTTCTCCATCGCCAACGACGTGGCGAAATACTTCGCGATCATCCCCGCGATGTTCGTCGCCTTCTATCCGCAGCTCAATGCGCTCAATGTGATGGGCCTTTCGACGCCGCAAAGCGCGATCCTGTCGGCGATCATCTTCAACGCGCTGATCATCATCTTCCTGATCCCGCTCGCGTTGCGCGGCGTGCGCTACCGGCCTCTGGGCGCATCGAAAATCCTGACTCGCAACCTGCTGATCTACGGCGTCGGCGGCATCATCGTCCCATTCCTCGGCATCAAGCTGATCGACATGGCTGTTTCAGCCATCGGTCTCGCTTAAGGAGTACAATCATGTTGAGACAAATCCGGCCCGCCATCGTGATGATCATCGGCCTCACCCTCATCACGGGCTTGGCCTATCCGCTGGGCATGACCGGGCTCGCGCAGTTCATCTTTCCGCATCAGGCGAATGGAAGCCTGATCGAAAAAGACGGCAAGGTGATCGGATCGGAGATCATCGGCCAGAATTTCGCCGATGCGCGCTATTTCCACGGCAGGCCGTCCGCGACAACGGACACAGACCCGAACGACTCGACGAAGACGGTGCCCGCGCCTTACAACGCCACCAATTCCGGAGGGTCGAACGCAGGGCCGACTTCGAAAACCCTTATCGACCGTGTCACCCAGGATGCCGATAAGTTGAAGGCCGAGAATCCGTCCACGCCCATCCCCGTCGATCTCGTAACGGCATCGGCGAGCGGTCTCGATCCGGACATCAGCCCCGCAGCCGCGTTTTTCCAGGTTCCACGCGTGGCGCAGGCAAGAGGGATGCCGGAAGCCAAGGTGCGCGAGCTTGTGAACCAAAGCATCGAAGGGCGCTCGCTTGGCATTCTCGGGGAACGGCGTGTGAATGTGCTGAAGCTCAATATGAGGCTGGACGCCGAGGCCACAAGGCAGGCTGCTGAAGAACCCTGAAACCCGGCCCATCCTTCGACAAGGATGAGGTTGGGCTCAGGATGAGGTTGGATGTTCTCAGCGGTTAATGCTCATGGTGAGACTGTCGTGGTTCGGCATGCTCACCATGAGGCCATGGGCAGCATGACTGCAACAAACGTTAATCGAAGGCCGGTTTCTATGATCCTACTCAGGTGGCGGCTTGAAAGTTGAGCCGCCGCACCGATTCTCAGATGGGGGCTCCTTGGGTGGGTATGAGCATGCGTATATCCGATTTGATTACACCGGCATCGATCGCGGTGCGCGTGCACATCGGCGACAAGCCCGATGCGTTGAGGTTCGCAAGCAGGGCGCTCGGCTCGAGGAGTGGCCTCGATCCCGAGCGCATCGCGAACGCGTTCGCCGCTCGTGAAGCGCTTGGGTCGACCGGAATTGGCAATGGCGTGGCCCTGCCCCATGTTTGCTTCCCCGATATCGAGAGGCCTTATGCCTTCCTTTGTTCTCTCGCCAAGCCGATCGGCTTTGATTCGATAGACGGCGGAGGGGTCGATCTCGTCTGCGCCGTGATGAGTCCGACCAATCCCAAGACAGAGGGCAGCGAATCCCTGTCGAACCTGGCCGCCATCTCAAGACTCCTGAGAGACAAGGAGCGAGCGTCGGCGATGCGCAAAGCAACGAAGCCATTGGATATTTATAATGTTATTGTGAAGCAGGCCGAAAAGGCCGGATAGTTGGCAAGCTAAGGGGAATGGCCCAAACCGACACGATACGGAGACCTTCGCCGGACGCGCTGCTCGAGGAAGCTCGGCGTGAAGACCGCAGCCGTGGCCGCCTTAAGGTGTTCATCGGCGCCGCTCCCGGCGTCGGCAAAACTTATGAAATGCTTTTGTCGGCGCGGGCGAAGCTGGCCGAGGGCGCGGATATCGTCATCGGAGTGGTTGAGACGCATGGGCGCGCGGAGACGCACGCGCTCCTCGAAGGCTTCGAGATCATCCCGCGGCTCAAGATCGACTATCATGGGCATGTTCTTGAGGAGATGGATCTCGACGCCATCCTCAAGCGGCATCCGCAAATTGTCCTGGTCGACGAACTCGCCCATACAAATGCGCCGGGCAGCAAACACCCCAAGCGCTACCTTGATGTCGAAGACCTGCTCGCCGGCGGCATCGACGTCTACACGACGCTCAACATCCAGCATGTCGAAAGCCTGAACGACGTTGTGGCGCAGATCACGCGCATCCGCGTGCGCGAAACCGTGCCGGATTCTCTGCTCAACAAGGCAGACGACATCGAGGTGATCGACCTTGCGCCCGATGAACTCATTCAGCGGCTGAAAGAAGGCAAGGTCTACGTTCCAAAGCAGGCCGAACGCGCGCTCAAGCACTATTTCTCGCCCGGCAATCTAACCGCGCTTCGCGAGCTTGCGCTTCGCCGCACCGCCCAGCGCGTCGACGAGCAGCTCCTCACCCACATGCGGGCGCACGCGATCCCTGGTCCATGGCCCGCAGGCGAGCGGCTCCTCGTTTGTGTCAGCGAAGACCCTCGCTCCGCCGGGCTCGTCCGCTACACCAAGCGCCTTTCCGACCGGCTGCACGCGCCATGGACCGCCATCTACATCGAATCAAGGCGAAGCCAGCAGCTGACCGAAGTCGAGCGCGACCGCGTTGCCGACACGCTGCGGCTCTCGGAAAGTCTCCAGGGCGAAGCGATTACCCTTCCCGGAAACAACGTCGCTGAAGAGCTTCTCTCCTATGCCCGCGCCAATAACGTCACTCAGATCGTCGCCGGCAAATCCGGGCGAACACGGTGGTTCGAACTCATCCATGGCTCCGTCGTCAGCGAACTCGTACGCAGTTCAGGCAACATCACCGTCCATGTGATCGCGGGCGAGCACCTCATCGCCGATCCGATCCCGAAAAAATCGGTCACGACGAGCGAGCAGGATTTCAGCGGGTGGGATGTCATACCGTACGTCGCGACGGTCGCCGCTGTCGCCCTGGCGCTTGGCTTCGCCTATGTCCTGCAGCCGCTGATCGGTATCGAAAGCTCGGATCTCGTCTTCCTTGTGGCCGTCATCGGCATCGCTTACAAGTACGGCTTATGGCCATCCATGGCCGCCGCCGTGCTAAGCATGATTTGTTACCAGTTCTTCCTGTTGGAGCCTCTTAACAATACAAGCCTTTCTGACTTCAAGAACTTTGCCGCGCTTGCTTTCTTCTTCTTTACAGCCTTCGTAGTCAGCAACCTGACTGCCAAAGTGCGCGCGCAAGCTTACACCGCGCGCAACCGGGCTTCGACTACCGAGGCCCTTTATGCCTTCTCGAAGAAGCTGGCGGGGATTGTTTCCCTCGACGATCTGCTTTGGGCGGCCGCCTACCAGATCGCGCATTCGCTGAAAACCGACGTTGTGATCGTTCTTGCCGATAGCAACGGCGTTTTGCGCGTGCGCGCCGGGTTCCCTCCCGAGGACGACCTTGATCAGGCGGAACTCGGAGCGGCGAAGTGGTCTTTTGAGAACAACCGTGCGGCGGGGCGCGGATCCGACACGCTGCCGGGCGCCAAAAGGCTTTTCCTGCCTCTTCGGACCGCGGTCGGCGCAATCGGGGTTGTTGGGCTGGCCAGAGGACAGCGGCCGGAAATGCTGCTTACTCCGGATGAGCGGCGTCTCCTCGATGCGCTGATGGATCAGTCGGCGGTTGCGCTTGAGCGCGTCCGCCTCGCGGGCCAGATCAATGAGGCTCGCCTGGCCGCCGAGAGCGAGCGGCTGCGGGCCGCGCTTCTGACATCCCTGTCCCACGACCTGAAAACGCCGCTTGCGTCGATCCTGGGCGCGGTTACGACGCTGAAACAGTATCGCGACATGCTCGATATCCCGACCCAGGACGAGCTTGTAACGACGATCCAGGAGGAAGCCGAGCGGCTTTCGCGCTTCGTGGCCAACCTGCTCGACATGACCAAAATCGAGTCCGGTTCGATAGAACTCGACCGGGAGCATGTCCATATCGACGACGTGGTCGCCACTGCGCTGCAGAGGGTTTCAACCATTGTGTCCGATCATAAGATCGAGGTCGATCTTGAGGCGAGCCTTCCGATGCTGAAGCTCGACGTCATGCTGTTCGAGCAGGTGCTTGTAAATCTGCTCGACAACGCCGCAAAATATGCGCCGCCAGGGTCGGAAATTCGCATACGTTCGCGGCGGACGCCGGGCGCGGTTGCGATCGAGGTCCTGGACGAAGGGCCGGGAATACCCGAGGATCGCCTTGAGCGCGTGTTCGAGAAGTTTCATCGCGTCAAGCATGGCGACCGCCAGCGCGCCGGAACAGGGCTCGGGCTCGCCATATGCCGGGGATTTGTCACGGCGCTCGGAGGCAAGATAGGAGCGGCGAACAGGGCCGATCGGTCTGGGGCAATATTTACGATTACCTTTCCCTATCACGAAAAGGAACTGGCTGCTTAACGGGGCGGTGAAACCATGACCGCAGGTAGTGACAGAACACCGCTTCTAGTGGTCGACGATGAACCGCCGATCAGGCGTCTCTTGCGCACCAGTCTTGGAGCGGAGGGCTTCGAGGTGTTCGAGGCTGATAACGCCGAGAAGGCGTTCGCGACGATCGAGGCGAACAAGCCCGAAATTGTCATCCTCGATCTGGGCCTCCCCGACCACGATGGCCTGGATGTCATCCGGCGCATTCGCAAGAGCGGATCGAAGCTGCCGATTGTGGTTCTATCGAGCCGGGGGGACGAGCGCGGCAAGGTCGAGGCGTTGGAGCTTGGCGCGGATGACTACGTGACGAAGCCCTTCGGCATCGCGGAACTTGTCGCCCGCATTCGCACGGCGCTGCGCCATCGCTTTCAGGAACAGGGCGGCGAGCCGCTGTTCAAGAGCGGGCCGCTCCAGGTGGACCTTGTCCGCCGTGTCGTCACGGTGGCCGGTGAGGAGATGAAGCTCTCACCCAAGGAGTATGATATCCTCCGCCTCCTGGTTCTGCATGCCGGGAAGGTCCTCACCCATCGCTTCATCATGCAGCAGGTCTGGGGCGCGGCCTGCGATGTGCAATACTTGCGGATTTACGTGCGGCAGCTTCGGCAGAAGATCGAGGCGGACCCCGAGCGGCCGGCCCTCATCATGACCGAAACCGGGGTGGGCTACCGCCTTCGCGTCGAGGGCTAAGCCGGACCGCGGGGTCGCTCTTCCAGCACAGCTCAAGTTGTGGCATTTTTGTCAAAATTAGAAATTAACTGTGCATTTCGGGAATAGATTGACTGGTGTCAATATCCGCCACTGGCTTAAGTTTAAGCATATGTGGAAACGCAGGATTTTGCCGATGCTATTACAATCTGATGTTGGGTTGACAATTCCGCAAATGGATAACCTTTTCCCTCTCCAATCCTATGACTTCCCTCCGAGGTAAGGCTGAGGAGGCGCTTCATTCACACATGATTGCGGGCTTCGAGGAGGCCCTGGGTCTCGGTATGTCCCCCATGGAGGCTCTGGGCCAAGTGCTGTGTTGGGTCGCGTCGGAGATGGCGCGCATCAAGACTTTACAAGGTCCGGAAGACACCGCCTCAACTCCGTTGTCTGAAGCTGGCTAGCGCGCGGCGCGCGGAAAACCGGAACCGTAGCGACGCAAGCTCAACATAACGGCGTGCCCGCGTCCGATTGGAGGCAGGAGGTGCTTCTCGCCCTCTGGCCACTGCCATCTCAGACGGCGCCCGCCGTGTGCCTCGGGGTTAATTGTTCGTTCGCGGCTCCGAGCATTAATCTGAAGCTGGTTAACCGGAACGCGGCCGATTTATTTCCGGTCCAATTAACGTCTTATAAACGTTAAGTTTGTCTCAAAAAGAAGCGGCTCGCGCCTAGGGCCCGCTAGGAAGAGGCGGTTCAACTCATTGAAGATGAACGGGTTTTCGTTTTCGGCCAAGGCCATTAAATAGAATTTAATGCCGGAATTTTGGCATTAAGTGGGCTCTGAAAAGTCCGTTAAATATAATCCCAGAT
Source organism: uncultured Alphaproteobacteria bacterium (assembly GCA_963764115.1). Taxonomy (GTDB): domain Bacteria; phylum Pseudomonadota; class Alphaproteobacteria; order Rhizobiales; family Rhodomicrobiaceae; genus Rhodomicrobium. Next base: position 68,878 of record CAVXRT010000037.1, on the reverse strand, counting down.
TCCGCTGTTAACCATGACCGTTCCGAAATCAGCCAGCCGCGCGCGCCGGGAGCGCCGTCCGTCCTAAATTTTCTCTTTAAGATCAATGACTTACCCGTTAACTTCCCGGCAAGGCGCTTTCTCATACAATCCTCACTCAAGAAAAATCCGTGACGCAATCGCAAGCGGGAAGCCAATGAAATGAGGTCCAATGTGCATGCAGAAAGGTGTATCGAGGCCCGCGTCCGATTAAGCGCGCGAGGCTTTAGCCTGCCAGCGCAGGACGAGGCGCAATCGCGACAGCTTTCGTTTCTGGTGGATGAGCCGGCAAAGGATGCTTCAGGCGAAAGGGGAGTTCAGCCTTTCATTCGAGGCAGAGTTGAGCCTGTGTGCATCCGTGCGGCGCGCTCACTGGTGAAAGACGCGGCGCCTGCGTCCTGATCGTGGAAATCTAAGTCTTGCAAGCGCTCCGCCTTTGTGCTCCCTCAAACTGGACTCCATTCAAAGGGCGTGAACCGCAGCGCAAATGACCGTCTCCGTCTACTTGAACGACCTGCCGCGCGGCCTCGATTTTGGCAGCGCGGTTGCGATCGATACCGAAACTCTTGGATTGAAGCCTTATCGCGACAGGCTTTGCGTTGTTCAACTTTCCTCTGGCGATGGAAACGCGCATCTCGTGCAGTTCGAGAAAGGCCGCTATGATGCCCCCAACCTGAGGGAGCTTCTGATCAATCCCCAGGTTGTGAAGATTTTCCACTTCGGACGGTTCGATATCGCGGTTCTCCTGCATTATCTCGGTGTGACGGCCCGTCCGGTCTACTGCACCAAGATTGCCGCCAAGCTTGTCCGCACCTTCACGGAGCGTCACGGCTTGAAGGATCTGTGCCGCGAACTGCTCGGCGTCGAAATTTCGAAACAGCAGCAGACTTCGGATTGGGGACAGGCTGTGCTGACGCCGGAGCAGCTGAGTTATGCCGCCTCCGACGTCCTCCATCTTCACGCCTTGAGAGACAAACTTGATGCGCTTCTCAGGCGCGAAGGGCGTGAAGAACTGGCGAACGCCTGCTTCTCCTTCCTTCCTTACAGGGCTGAACTCGATCTCAAAGGGTGGTATGACGACTCGGACGTCTTCAACCATTAGCGATTGAGACCCCTGGGGACGGAAAGCGGAACGATATGGCATTTGCGACAACGCCCGCCGGACGCAGCCCGCCAAACCAGCGGTCACGGGAGGCGCGCGGCGGAGGTCCCGACCGGCCCCGGGAATTCCGTATCGCCAAACGTCACAGCGTGCGCGTTCAGGCGCTCAAGATGCTCCTCCCTGCCATGGCGGCAGGGATTTTCAGCCTCTATTTGCTTCCCTCCTTCTTCAGGGTCTCCATCGATAAGGGTCGGGGAACCGCCTCTGTGCGCACGGTTACCTTGGAGGCGGGGTCGCTGAAAATGTTGGACCCGCACGTCAAAGGGGTAAACGAAAGAAACGAGCCTTACGATTTTGTGGCAGATTCGGCAACGCAGGCGTCCAAAGGCGCCGACGAGATGTATCTCGAAAATGTCCGCGGCCATATGACCGGGCAGGACGGCAAAATCACAACGCTGACTGCGCCGAACGGCCTCCACAACAACAAGACCGATCAGATGACGTTCAACAATGGCGTTGTCGTCAAACGCGAGGCTGATATGACGGCCACGTTTCAAACGGCGGTCGCATTCACCAAGCAGCAAACCGTCATTTCGAAAACGCCCGTTATCGTTCGCCTTCATGAGAGCACGATTTACGCGGACGGTATGACGATGTACTGGGGCGAGCAACGGGCAATTTTTGAGGGAAATGTCAGGACGCATTTGGAGCGGCGCCCTGAGGAAGCCGCTCGCCAGCAGTCTGAAACGCAGCCTCAGCCGGCTGGAGGATGGGCCGTGGAAGCCGCCCCGGCACGATAGACCGCGGAGCATTTTAGAATGGCGTCATATCGGCAAGACAGGAACTGGCGATGGGCCATGCTGATGGCCGTTGCTCTTTTGCCTCTCCCTGGGCGAGCCTTGGCCCAGACTCCGGTTGCAGGATTCAGCAGCGTCGGCGGCGCAAATTCCAAAAAGCCTATCGACATCGAGTTTGACCGGCTCGAAGTCGACGATAAGACACACGTGGCAATCTTCAGCGGGAATGTTATCGCGACGCAGGGAGACTTCAACCTGCGCGCGCCGCGTATCGAGGTGACGTACGAAAAGGCGGCAGACGCCACTTCCCCTGAGCAGGGCGGCGCGCAAGGCTCGAAAAGCGCGAAGCCGGCGAGTGCAAACGCCAACGCCGATGCTTCCGCGGATCCGGTTTCGAATGGGCAGATCAAGTTCGTTCACGCGACCGGGGGCAAGGTTGTGGTCATAAACAAGGTCGATGACGAGGAAGCGACCGGCGAAGACGTTGTTTACGATGTGAAGGGTCAAAAAATCACCATGACGGGGAAGGAAGTGATCCTCACGCAAAAGAAGAATGTTGTGAAAGGCAGGCAGATCGACATCGACCTCGCCACCGGACGGGCTACTGTCATTCCGGAGAAGGGGCGCGTCCGGGCTATTTTGACGCAGGATGACGCCAAGGGAATGTCGCAAGGTCCGCTGACTGGCCCCAAGAAAAAGGACGCGGACTCGAGTACGGAGACGCCCAAGCCATCAGCGGGGTCGAACTCGCAGACGCAAAATCACTAAGGGGCGGCAAAGGTCATGGTTCTTCTCGATAAACGTCAGCCTGGCCCGGCTCCGCAGCGGCCTCAGCAGCGCCCGCGCATCCAACCCATCCCCGATCCGCACGGTGACCCCCGTTCCTTTTCGCGCGCGGCGGCGGAAGAGCGCCTCATCGTCGATGGGGTCAAGAAGACCTTCAAGAAGCGAACTGTCGTCAAAGGCGTCAGCATCAACCTGAAGCGGGGCGAGTCGGTGGGCCTCCTTGGCCCGAACGGCGCCGGCAAGACAACCGTCTTCTACATGATTACTGGCCTGATCAAGCCGGACGAGGGCTCCGTCTTCATCGACGGTTACGATGTCACCAAGCTTCCGATGTACCGTCGCGCGCGGCTCGGCATCGGTTATCTCCCGCAGGAAGCGTCAATTTTTCGCGGCCTGTCAGTCGAGGACAACATCATGGCCGTCCTCCAGGTCACGGAGCCTAACAAGAAGGAACGCAAGCGACGTCTCGATGAACTTCTGGAAGAGTTCAAGATCGCACGCTTGCGCAAGCAGCCCTCCATTGCGCTGTCTGGCGGCGAGCGCCGGCGCTGCGAAATTGCGCGCGCACTCGCCAGCCGGCCCGCCTACATGCTTCTCGACGAACCTTTCGCGGGAATTGATCCTCTTGCCATCAACGACATTAGAACTTTAGTACGACACTTAACCGATCGCGGAATTGGTGTTCTCATCACGGATCACAATGTGCGCGAAACCCTGGACTTAATCGACCGGGCATATATCATCTATGACGGCCGTGTGCTGATCGAGGGCACTCCCGCCGAGGTCGTCGCGAATGAGGAGGTGAAGCGCGTCTACCTGGGCGATATGTTCTCCCGGTGACGGCAGCGTCCCGCGTCCGCAACTCCGGTGGTTCAATGTGCTCCAACTAAGGCTTGAGCAACGGCAAACACAGAAGATCGTCATAACGCCGCAATTACGGCAAGCGATTAAGCTTCTGCAGCTTTCCGCGATCGAGCTTCAGTCCTACATCGAGAACGAAATCCGGGAAAATCCTCTGCTGTCCAGCGAGGAGCGCTCCGATAACGAAAGCGCTTCGGAAGCGCTCCCCGAAATCGCTGTAAGCGCCAACGGCGATGCCGACATCCCGGCTTTCGATGCCCGCGACGTCAGTAAGACGGAGATCAGCACAGACTGGGAACCGGAGACCCCAGGCGACCGCGTGCTTGAAGGCGAACCGGCAGCGCCTTCCGCCGCTGCCGAATGGCCCGCGGCGAGTGGTTCGAACCTGTCCCCAGGCGACGATTACGATCCTTATGCGACAGTAGCGAGCGCTATCTCGCTTGCCGATCACCTCAACGAGCAGGCGCAGCTTGCCTTCACCACGGCCCAGGACCGTCTGGTGGCCCGCTACCTGATCGACCTTGTCGACGTCGACGGCTATATCCGCAGCCCTCTTGAAGATGTGTCCGCTTCGCTCAACACGAGCCTGGAGGACATCGAACGCATTCTCTTCACGCTTCAGGCCTTCGATCCGGCAGGAGTTTGCGCTCGCGACCTCGCGGAGTGCCTGACGCTGCAGCTGAAGGAGAAGGATCGCTACGACCCCTTCATGGAACGACTCCTCGCGAACCTCGATTTGATAGCCGCCTGCGACTTCCATCGCCTGCGAAAGGTTTGCGGCGTGGATACAGAAGATTTGCGGGAAATGATCGCTGAATTGCGCCAGCTCGACCCCAGGCCGGGAAGGGCGTTCGATCGCACGGAAGTCGAGACGCTCGTCCCTGACGTGATCGTGAGACGGGGGCCCGACAGGGAGTGGCGCGCGGAGCTCAATCCTGGCGCCGCGCCATCGCTTGCCGTGGACAGAGCCTATTACGCGAGCCTGAAGGCGCGCTGCCGGTCGGATGCGGACCGCTCCTATATCAGCGACCGGCTCAGCTCTGCAAACTGGCTCGTGAAAAGCCTCGAACAGCGTCTTGCAACGATCTTGAAGGTGGCGACAGCCGTTGTTGAGGAGCAGTCAGCCTTCTTCGATCATGGTGTTCGCCATTTGAAACCGTTGAACCTACGGCAGATCGCCGCAAAAATCGGGATGCATGAATCAACGGTGAGCCGAGTCACGTCAAACAAGGCGATCGCGACGCCGCGCGGCATTTTTGAGATGAAGTACTTTTTTACTTCGGCTATTCCAGGTTCCGGCGCTTCAGTTGACGCTCACTCCTCCGAAGCGGTCCGGGATCGCATCAAAGAATTCATATTGAATAAATCGCCAGCCGAGATCCTGTCCGACGACCGGATCGTGACGCTGCTCAAGGCAGACGGCATCGACATCGCCCGGCGCACGGTGGCGAAATACCGCGAAGCGCTCCGCATCCCGTCATCGGCGGCGCGCCGGAGGCTCAAGCGCGCCGCGAGCGCTGCATAGGCCGCCACCTTCCAAAGGGCGCTAAAGCATCGCGCCTTTAGTCGGGCGCCTGGATGCATTTTTGTATACACGTTGCGCAAAGCCACCTCTGCTTGTCAAGCTATCCCTGACGATTTCGTCCGCATTTCTTATTCTGAAAGATCTTCGGCGATATCGCCTTGCGGACAGGTTAACGCAGCGTGACCCCGCTCCAACCCTTGCTAAATAAGGGGAAAATACCGAACGGGACGCCATCGCCGCCGCCTGCGCCGCAGCTTTTCGGGCTGGCGAAAGGGTTAACGCGTGAAATCGCAAACATATTTAACGGACTTTTGCGAGCCGACTTAATGCCAAAATTCCGGCATTAAATTCTATTTAATGGCGATCGAGTGAATGACAGAAATCTATTCCTTTTCAATGACTTAGACGAGCCCGCCTACGGCCAGCCGTAAGGCGCGGCGCTGCTCCTTTCGCGGGGGATAGACGCTTTCTTAAGCATACTCAGGCCGGAAATAAATCCGGCGCGCTCCTGTTAACCATGTTGTATTAACGCTTACGGGAGGTTGACGAACGGTTTACCTTTAGAGCGTCGTGCGTCCCGATGATCGTCACCCCGGAAAGCGCCTCAGCGCATATCCGGGGCCGTTACAAATCGAAGCGCCTGTTGCGATCCCGGATACGACGCAGGCGTCGTTCCGGGATGACGTGCTCTAGGCGTGCGGCGAGCGCCGTCACGGATGGCACGGCCAGATTGGCGAAGCATGCCTCAAAGCATCCCGCGTTCAATCGGAAGGCGTCATCGTGATCGTCGCCCGGAACGCGCCTTGGCGCATTCGGCGCCCCGCAACCGCTTCCGATTTTACGCAGGCCGCGCTAGGCCCCGGTATCGCTCAATATTTCGGACTTACCGGTAAGGCCAATTTAATTGCGCCGGCGAGAAAACCGCCTGCCTCGGTTTAGTCCATCGGCCCGCGGCGCTTTTCTTTGCCGCGACCACAACTTTGCACTCACCTCAAACAAAATGGCCGGGGCAATGCCCGGCCATTCGCGAATTTGTTGAAGAGGACGCCCTTAGTGCTCGACGTTACGCCACAGGGTCTTCTTCGCGACGAAAAGCAGACAGGCTAGGGCGGCTAGATAGGCAAGCACAAGGAGACCAAGCTTCTTGCGCTCAACCAAGTGCGGTTCGGCCGCCCACGCGAGGAAGGAAACGACGTCCTTTGCTTCCTGATCGAGAGTATTCGGTGTGCCATCCTCATAGTCCACGACGCCATCGGTTAGAGGCTGCGGCATGGCGATCTGGTGCCCAGGGAAGGCCCTGTTGTAATTAGAACCCGGGTTCAGCTTGAAGCCGGCAGGCGGGTCCACGTAGCCCGTGAGGACCCCATAAATGTAGTCAGGCCCTTGCTCCTGGTACTGTGTGAACAGATCCTTCAGCATGAGGAAGGGGAATGAATACCAGGCGATATCGCGTTCGACTGTGCGGGCCTTAGCCATGACGGAAAGGTCCGGCGGCACGGCGCCGTTGAACGTAGCGGCAGCCTCTTTAGCATTCTTGAACCGCCACTGGAAATAGTCTGACGGCTTGCCCGGACGCATAACGGGTTCGCCCTGATCGTTATACCCGTCTTCGACCTGCATCTCGGCTGCAAGCGCGGCGACCTCTTCCTTGGAGAGGTTCGGGCCACCCGGTTCTCCGAGGTTGCGGTAAGCCAGGAAGCGCATGTTATGGCAGTTCGAACATACGTTCTTGTAGATCTTGTAGCCGCGCCTCAGTTGCTGCTCGTCGAAATACCCGAAGAGGCCCCCGAAGGTCCATTCCTGGCGGGGGATTTGGTAGTGCTCGGCCGGGGCAGGCGCCGCTGCCGGTTCTGCGGCCGGTTTTGGAGCTTCTGCTGGTTGCTCGGCTGCCGCCGCTGTTGCGATCACAGCCAGCGAGAGCATGGTTCCGGCCGCGAGAGCCCTCAGCGACTGCCGGAGGGTGGTCTTTATCGTTGTCATTGTCCTCTCCTACTCGGCCGGCACTGCACGAATATCGTGGCCTGAGCCCTCAGCTTTATGGGTGAAGGTTTCAGATATGGTGGAAGGCATCGGCCTTGGGGTCTCGATCAAACCGACAATCGGCATCACGAGAAGGAAGTGCGCGAAGTAGTACAGCGTGAAGACTTTGGCTCCCAGGATCGCGCTGCCTTCCGGCGGTATTGCGCCGATGTAACCCAAAGCGAGCACATCGATCACCAATGCCAGGAAGAACCAGCGGTAGATGGGCCGGTACGTCGTGGACCGGACGCGGGACGTATCGAGCCAGGGAACGAAGAACAGCACGAGCAGCGCACCGAACATGAGGAGCACGCCGCCAAGCTTGGTCGGGAACGCACGCAAGATCGCGTAGAAAGGCAGGAAATACCATTCCGGCACGATATGCGGAGGCGTCAGAAGCGGATTGGCCGGCACATAGTTCACCGCATCGCCAAGGTAGTTCGGTACGTAGAATACCACGTAGGCGAAAAGCAGGGCGAAAATGACCAGGCCCAGCATGTCCTTTGTCGTGAAGTACGGATGGAAAGGAAGCGTCTCTTTCTCGGAGTTGCGCACTTCAATCCCGACCGGGTTATTGCTGCCCGGCACGTGGAGCGCCCAAACATGGAGGGCGACGAGGCCCACAATGATAAAGGGCAAGAGGTAATGGAGGCTGTAGAGCCTGTTGAGCGTCGCGTTATCGACCGAGAAGCCGCCCCAAATCCATTGCACGAGTGTAGTGCCGAGACCCGGGATGAGCGAGTTGAAGGAGGAGAAGAGGTTCGTGATAACCGTTACGGCCCAGAAGCTCATCTGACCCCAGACGAGCGAGTAGCCCATGAATGCGGTCGCAATCATTACGATCAGGATGGCGACGCCGATGATCCAAAGCACCTCGCGCGGGGCCTTGTAGGAGCCGTAATAGAGGCCGCGGAAGATGTGGATGTAAACCGCGAGGAAGAACAGCGACGCCCCGACCATGTGCGTGTAGCGCATCAGCCAGCCGTAGTTCACGTCGCGCATCAGCTTTTCGATCGAGTCGAATGCAAGCCCGGTGTTGGGCGTATAATGCATCGCGACAATGACGCCGGTGATGATCTGCACGACCAGGAAAAAGGTCAGGATCGCGCCAAACGTCCAAAGGTAATTCAGGTTTCTCGGGGTTCCAAACGCCATGAAATCCGCGGTCCAGCGGATGATTGGCAGTCGGGAATCGAGCCAGCGGGTGAACGCCGTTTTCGGTTCGTAGGTCGAAGCGTGAGACATGGAGCAACTCTCTCAGGTGCCGGAGGCTTAGCCGATCTTGATCTTGGTGTCCGTCGTGAAAGCGTACGGCGGGATTTCCAGGTTACGCGGCGCAGGCCCCTGACGGATGCGTCCGGCGGTGTCGTACATGGAACCGTGGCATGGGCAGAACCAGCCACCGTAAAGGCCCCGGTCATCGGTGGGCGCCTGGCCCTTCGGAATGCAGCCGAGATGGGTGCAGATGCCGATTGCGATGAGCCAGTTTTCCTTGCCTGGCTTCGTCCGGTTCGCGTCAGAGGCGGGCAAATCCGAAGGAGCGCCCATGACCTCTGCATAGGGGTCTTTCAAATCCGCCACAGCCACGTCCTGCGCCATTTTGATCTCTTCCGCCGTGCGATGGCGAATGAAGATGGGCTTGCCGCGCCACAGCACGGTGATGGCCTGCCCGACGCCGACCGGCGCGAGATCCACCTCCGTCGATGAAAGTGACAGCGCCGACGCGTCTGGATTCATCTGGTCGATGGCGGGCCATAGCGCAGCCGCAGCCCCGATCGCCGCAAACGCCGTCGTGGCGATGTAGATGAAATCACGGCGCGAAACATCGCCTTGATCACTGTCGTATGTTGAGGCCATGAGAGAGTTTACCTTGTAGGACGTTTTTTGCAGGTGCGAACAAATCGTGCTCTTATGCACTCGATCCAGTTGGGTTGTCTATGGCGCAATTTATCGCTCATCCCTTTTAACGAGCCGGTCCGAGATGCGCATTGCACTTTATCAACCTGATATAGCTCAAAATACCGGCACGATCCTGCGGCTTGCGGCATGTCTTAACGTCGCAGTCGATATCATCGAACCGGCTGGCTTCGATATTTCGTCGCGGGCGCTCAGGAGGGCCGCTCTCGATTACTTCGACAAGGTCGAGCTTAAGCGCCACGACACGTTTGCGGACTTCAAGCAGAATACGGAACGTACTGGTGGACGTTTGATTCTGCTGACGACCCGTGCTGAAACCGCCTATCACAATATCGTGTTCAAGGAAGCCGACATTATTCTTGCGGGACGCGAAAGTGCAGGCGTTCCGGAGGTGGTCCATACTTCGGTTAACCTCAGAGTCCGAATTCCAATGCGCCCTGATCTGCGCTCCTTGAATGTTGCCGTGTCGCTTGCAATGGTGCTAGGAGAAGCCCTTCGACAAACAGGGGGTTTTTCCCAATTCAGCTAGCCCGGCGGGCGGAGTGACCATGTCGATATCCAGCGCTGCGCGCATACGAGCCCAGCATCCAGAAACTTTTGATCTTGAGAAGTCGAAGGCGCGGGTTTGGTTTTCGTCATTGCGCGATGACATTTGTGCGGAGTTCGAGCGGATCGAGGACGAGTTGAAGACCGGGCCCGCGGCATCCTTGCCAGCCGGCCGGTTTGTCCGGAAGCCGTGGCAGCGCACCGACCATACCGGAGCTGACGGCGGCGGCGGCACGATGGCCCTCATGCATGGGCGCGTTTTCGAGAAGGTCGGCGTCCACGTTTCTACTGTTTATGGAGAATTTGCGCCCGAGTTCAGGTCGCAGATCCCAGGCGCGGATCAGGATGCGGGCTTCTGGGCCTCAGGGATCTCGCTGATCGCCCATCCGCTCAATCCAAACGTGCCCACCGTTCATGTGAACACGCGGTTCATCGCGACAACGAAATGGTGGTTCGGGGGCGGATCCGATTTGACGCCCATGCTGGAGCGCAGGCGAAAGGATGACGACCAGGATACGCTCGACTTCCACGCCAAGTTTGAGAGCGCTTGCGAGAAGCACCCTGTCGCCGACTATGCCCGATACAAGGCTTGGTGCGATGAATATTTCTATCTTCCGCACCGCAAGGAGCCGCGCGGAATGGGCGGAATTTTTTATGACTATCATAATTCGGGAGACTGGAACGCGGACTTCGCCTTCACCCAAGATGTCGGCCGCGCCTTTCTCGATGTTTTTGCCAGGCTCGTGCGCCGCAACATGAACACGCCCTGGACCGAAGCCGACCGCGAGGAGCAACTCATCAGGCGCGGCCGCTATGTCGAATTCAACCTGCTGCACGACCGCGGCACAGTATTCGGGTTGAAGACAGGCGGAAACGTCGATTCCATCCTGTCCTCGATGCCGCCTGTCGTCAAATGGCCGTGAGGCCCGGCCATTGAGTTCTCAACCTATCGTGACCCTGGTATTCCGGGGTTTTCCTTTTTCCTAGGCTCTTCGCCCGCGGTGGCCGCGCGAAGCTGATAGGAACTCAGCACGCAGGTTTTGTCCTTGTCGAGCGCGGTGAAGGCCGGATTCGGCCGCTCGACGAAGTCGGCCTGGGTCACGAAACCCTGCTTGTTAACGTCGTAATAGTCGAAGTTGGCGACCTCGAAGAGCCTGTCGATTTTCTCAAGCTTTACAAACTCTTCACGCGTCAGCTTCCCGTCGTGATTGGTATCGACGTCTTTGAACAGCGACGCCGCATAGGTCCGCCACTCATCGCATGTGACCTTGCCATCGTGATTGATGTCCCAGGTCTGGGCCGCGCGGATGAAAGACCCCTCAACGGTGTCGCTTAGTCCGGGCGCGGTGCCTGTGCATCCGGCTCCAAGGAGCGTGGCGCAGAAACCCGCCAGTAATAATCCGCGTTGTAATGTCTGTTGCCGAGGCATGGTGTCCGATCAAAATTAGGTAATCGACTCAGGTAGACGATTACGGAAAAGCCTCAAAATGTGGTATCAATGGGCCGAAGTATACTGAGCGGACTCTTTTGTGCCATTTTTGACTCTCCCTCCGCGCAATTTCGAGGCGTCTGGGCTGAAGATTTTGGATCGGGCGCTGGGCCTTGATATAGAGGCTAGGAATGATTGATTCGGGCGGTTGTCGTCGAAACAAGGTGGGGATTGTTGATGAATTGCCGGTTCGTGGCCGCAGGCATATTCGCCTTTTTTTCCTTCTCTAGCACAGCCATGGCTGGCGAATGTGCGGGAAATCCTGATGCGCTCGGCACCAGCCGCATCATTTCGCTTAATCCCGCCGAGCTTCAGCGGCTCGGTACGATCCAGTACAAGCAGACTTTGCCTCTCGAGGACCACGAGGTGGTTCTCACTTTCGATGACGGACCGATTCCGCCCCACACGGATAAAGTGCTGGACGCTCTCGCGGCCGAGTGTGTCAAAGCGACATTCTTTATCGTGGGGGAAATGGCTAGGGCGCATCCCGCGACCTTGCAGCGGGTGTACCGCGAGGGGCACACCATTGGCACGCATACAGAGCATCATGCGCATCTCGAACACATTTCGGCGGAGAAGGCTCAAAAGGAGATCTCCGACGGGATCGCCTCCGTCGAGCAAGTTCTTGGCGACAAGAACGCGGTTGCGCCATTTTTCCGGTTCCCATATCTCGAAGCGGCCGACGAACGCGCTCAGCATCTGGGATTGACCATCTGGAGCGCCGATCTTCACGGCAGCGACTGGACCTTCATCACCGGCGAGAAGGTTACAGCTCTGACCTTGAACCGCCTAGAGGCCAAAAAGAAAGGCATTATCCTTCTTCACGATATTCACAAGAGGACGGCGGACGCGCTGCCGGTTCTTCTGCGTGAGTTGAAGAAGAGGGGATATCGCGTGGTGCACGTGGTGTCGGGGAGCGGCGCTGTCGCAAAGATCGAAGAGAAGCCGGACGCGAAGACGGAGCAGGCGGCGCTCACAAGCTTGGCTGAGAACCCACTCGTGAAGGCGGTGCAGGCGGCTCTCACAACCCCGGATGAAAAGGCGCCGGTAAAGACAGAGCAGGCGGCTGCTCCAAGCTCGGATGAGAAGGCGTCGGTAAAGACAGAGCAGGCAGTTGCTCCAAGCTCGGATGAGAAAGCACCGGTGAAGACGGAGCAGGCCGCTGCTTCAAGCTCGGGAGAGAAAGCGCCGGCGAAGACGGAGCAGGCCGCTCTTGCAAACCCGGAGCCTGCGCAGAAAGTGAAACACGGGACCCCGATAAATCTTGATCAGAAGAGCCCGAAAAATGCGGATCAGGGGGGATGGCACACGCACCTCAAGCGGTCGCGTCAAGCCAAAGCCAATGAGAAGGATCCTTTCCAGAATTTTTTTCGGGCGCTGTGGCATCGTTAAGCCGGCGTGATTAGGTTCGGGGCGAGATTTGCGTCCCGAATTCTCCGAGGCTTGCATCGTGACATCTGACATTGAAGGAATGACAAAGGCCGCGCCGCTCTCGCGTCGCGAGTTCATGACGGCGGCAGCGGCGACAGCGGCTGGCTATACGCTTGCGGCAGGGCCGGTCCGAGCGGATGCGATCAAGACAGATGCCGCTGGCCTGGTCGCGGGCGAAGTCAAAATCCCCGTCCCAGGCGGCGAGATGCCTGCCTATTTCGCAAGGCCAGAAGGCGTCAGCAATCCACCCGTCATTCTCGTGGCGATGGAGATTTTCGGCCTCCACGAGTACATCAAGGACGTCGTCCGCCGTCTTGCCAAGCTCGGAGCGTTTGCGGTCGCGCCCGACTATTATTTCCGCAAGGGCGTCGATCTGACGAAGATCACAGACTTCAAGGAACTGATGCCCATCGTGAACGCCAAGCCGGATGCGGAGCTTGTCTCGGACCTCGACGCCACCGTAGACTGGGCGAAGGCGCAGGGCGGCGATGCTTCAAGGCTCGGAATGATCGGTTTTTGCCGCGGCGGCCGGTCTGTTTGGATTTACGCGGCGCACAGTACCGCGCTGAAGGCCGGCGTTGCCTTCTACGGTTCGCTTGTCGATCCGCAAAATCCCCTCTGGCCGAAGAGCCCGATAGAGCTTGCCCCGGAGATGAAAGCCCCCGTCCTAGGGCTTTACGGCGACGCGGACCAGGGCATCCCAGTCTCTCAAGTCCAGGAAATGAAAGCCGCGCTGAAAGCGGCCGGGAAGACAGCGGAGTTCAAAATTTACCCGGGCGCACCCCATGCTTTCCATGCGGATTACCGTCCAAGCTACAGGAAAGAAGCTGCGGAAGATGCGTGGAATAGAATGGTAGAGTGGTTCAAGACGCACAAAGTCTTGTCCTGATCGGAGTCGCGATGAGCGCCAACGCCACACTTCTTGACGATAGAAGCGTATTGGAAATCGCAGGTGAAGACCGAGCGAGCTTTCTTCAGGGCCTCCTCACGAACGATGTAGACGGATTGACTGAAGGAGAGGGATGTTTCGCCGGGCTCCTGTCGCCACAAGGCAAAATCCTTTTCGATTTCTTCATCGTCTCTGCTGGCGATAGCTTTCTCGTGGATTGCCCGAGTGAACTCGCCGCAGCCCTCGCCAAGCGCCTTGCGCTTTACCGCCTGCGCGCCAGGGTGACGATCGGCAGCGTTTCGGACCGCTGGGGCGTTGCTGCAGTCTGGGGCGAGGGCGCTCCGGAGTGGGCCAAGGCTCATGCGCCGGTCTCTTATCCCGACCCTCGCCTGTCCAGCCTTGGGTTTCGGCTGCTGGTTCTTGGATCTCATCAACCGCAATTTTCAGCAAGCCTTGGCGATTACGAAGCCATGCGCATCGCGCTCGCCATCCCCGAAGGCGGAAAGGATTACGCCTATGGCGACGCCTTCCCGCATGAGGCCTGCTTCGATCTCCTTGACGGCGTGAACTTCAAAAAGGGCTGCTACGTCGGGCAGGAGGTCGTGTCGCGGATGCAGCATCGCGGAACCGCGCGCACGCGGGTGCTGGCCGTGTCGGCGAAGCAGCAATTGCCGCAGGGCGGCGCGGACATCCTGGCGGACGGCTCCGCGGCGGGAAGGCTCGGTTCCGTTGCGAGCGAACGGGGCGTGGCGCTGGCGCGCCTGGATCGGGTCAAGGAAGCGCTGGCGAAGGGCCATGCCTTCACGGCGCATGGCGTTCCGGTTGAACTCGCGGCGCCGGCCTGGGCAAACTATTCGCTGGATGGTGAGCCCGCCGGAGCCGCGCAGTGACCCTGAGCGAAAGCGATGCTCTTTGCCGCTGCCCCTGGGCGCGCGGCGATGCGCTTTACATTCGCTACCACGACGAGGAATGGGGCGTCCCGAAGACGCGAGACATCGAGTTCTTCGAGAAGCTGATCCTGGAAGGCTTCCAGTCCGGCCTGTCCTGGCTCACCATCCTTCGCAAGCGCGAGGGCTTCCGAAAGGCATTCGACGGCTTCGAGGCTGAGAAAATCGCGCGCTTCGACGAAAAGAAGATTGCGGTGTTAATCGCCGATGCGGGCATCATCCGGCATCGCGGCAAGATCGAAGCGGCCGTCGCCAACGCGCGTGCTTACCTCGATCTGAGGAGAAGCCAGACGCTTTCCGCTTTCTTCTGGGGTTTTGTGAACGGCAAGGCCATCCAGAACCGCTTCGCGAACATGGCGGAGACGCCGCCCGAAACGCTATTGAGCCGGACCATCGCAAAGGAACTCAAGGCGCGCGGATTTCGTTTCTGCGGCCCGACGACGACCTACTCCCTGATGCAGGCTTGCGGCCTCGTCAATGATCACCTCATCTCCTGTCATCGCCACGACGCATGTGCGGCTTTGTCGCGTCCCCGACTTCTGGCATAAAAGAGAGGGGACGAATCGAGGGAGCCGACCATGAATGCGCCGATTGAGACACCTCTGCCTGCCCGGGTCTGGCAGCGCATGCTTTCCGGCCGACGCCTTGACCTCCTGGACCCTTCTCCATTTGACATCGAGATTGGCGACATCGCCCACGGCCTGGCGCGCGTTGCTCGCTGGAACGGGCAGACCAAGGGCCCGCACGCTTTCACGGTCGCGCAGCACTCCATCCTGGCGGAAGCCATAGCCTCGGCGCTGAGGCCGAACCTTATCGCGAAATTCCGCCTCGCCGCGCTCCTTCACGATGCGCCCGAATACGTCGTCGGTGACCTGATCAGTCCGTTCAAGGCCGTCATGGGCGCCAGCTATAAGGTATTCGAGGAGCGTATTCAGCGGGCCATCCACATCCGCTTCGGCCTTCCGCCTGTTCTGCCTCCAGGCGTCAGCCAGGTCATCAAGAAGGCGGACAAGATCGCAGCCTACTATGAGGCGACACAGCTCGCCGGCTTTTCGGTGGCGGATGCGAACGTCTGTTTCGGCGATCCCTCCTCTTTGTCTATCGCGCTTCCGGAAAGTGTCGTCGCGCTGGAGCCGATGGAGACCTCGGCTGCGCAATATGCGTTTGTGCAGCGCTTCGAAGCGCTAGAAGCCGAGGTCCGGAAGGCGTCCGCCCTTGCGCCCTGACTTGAAAGCGCCAACGCCGGAAGACTTGTCGCGCTTTGCCGCCATCGTGGGCGAGAAGGGCGTGCTGACAGCGCCAGACGACACCGAACCCTACCTCCATGAATCGCGCGGCCTCTATCACGGTCGCACACCGTTGGTGCTTCGTCCTCAAACCGTGGATCAGGTCAGCGCAATCCTGAAGCTCGCTCATGAGGAGCGCATCGGGGTCGTGCCCCAGGGCGGCAATACCGGGCTTGTCGGCGCACAGATCCCCTTCGAAACAGGCGGCGAAATTGTCCTCAGCCTCAACCGGATGAAGGCGATCCGGGCCGTCGATCCTGCCGGGAACATCCTGACCGCCGAGGCGGGCGTCACCCTGCAATCGATTCAAGAGGCTGCGGCGGCGGTTGACCGGCTTTTTCCGCTCAGCCTCGCCTCCGAGGGCACGTGCGAGATCGGCGGCAACATCGCGACCAATGCGGGCGGCGTTCACGTGCTGCGCTATGGCAACACGCGGGAACTCGTGCTCGGCCTCGAGGCGGTCTTCCCTGGCGGCCAGATCTGGAACGGCCTCAAGTCACTTCGAAAGGACAACACGGGCTACGACCTCAAAAGCCTGCTGATCGGGTCGGAGGGGACGCTCGGCGTTATCACGGCGGCGACGCTCAGGCTTTTCCCGCGTCCGGCCGAGGTGGCGACAGTCTTCGCGGGCTTGCCCAGCCTCGATGCGGCGGCGTCGCTGTTTTCGAGCGCGTTCGAAAAGGCCGGCCCGCTTCTGACCGCCTTCGAACTCCTACCGCGCATCCTTCTCGATTTCCTGCTGACGCATCTTCCGCAAAACCGCGATCCGCTCGCCGGCCGCTATCCTTGGTATGCGCTTTTCGAAGTCTCTGCGCCGCTCGCGGAGGGATTGGCGGAACGCGCGGCCTTGTCGATCCTGGAGGATGCCGCCGGGAAAGGCATTGTCGCCGATGCCGCCGTCGCGGCTTCCCAGGCTCAGGCGGATGCCTTCTGGCGCCTGCGCGAGAGCGCAGCCGAGGTGCAGAAATACGAAGGCGGCAGCATCAAGCACGACGTCTCCGTGCCCGTTTCGCAAATCCCGCGTTTCATTGAGGAGGCAAGCGCCGCCGTAGCCGCTCTCATTCCCGGCTCGCGTCCCGTTCCTTTCGGCCATTTCGGCGACGGCAACATCCATTTCAACATATCGCAGCCGAAGGGCGCGGATAAGGACGCATTCCTCACCCGATGGGACGAGGTGGCCGCCCTCGTTCATGGCATCGTGCTTCTGCGTGGGGGCTCGATCAGCGCAGAGCATGGAATCGGCCGGATGAAAGCGGCGACGCTCGAAACGGTGAAAGCGCCCCTGGAGCTTGCGATGATGCGCGGGATCAAGGCCGTCTTCGATCCGCGCGGCATCCTCAATCCCGGGAAGCTGCTCGCCCGGTTCCACGCAGTTGAGTGACGTGTGGGCGCACCCGGTATCGCGAGCCTGTGGAAAACTGTAGAATGCGCTCCAGATAAGCTCCAGCGAGGCAAACTTCCGGCCAGCGCGAAGGCGGATCGATGCAGGCAGCGCTGTGTTCGCAAAAGCAAGCTCCTGCGCGCAATTATGCGGTTACATATCCGGCGGCTCCATGACAACAACCGCGTCGATTACCGAGACCGAGCAACCGACGCTGCGGCAGGCGGCGCTTGTCGGCGCGCTGGGCATCGTCTTCGGGGATATCGGCACCAGTCCGCTTTACGCATACAAGGAGGCGCTTCACTCGGCCGGGAATCTCGAGGCGCTGCGCCCCATCGTCTTCGGGTGCATGTCGCTGGTTTTCTGGGCGCTCATCATCGTCGTGTCGATCAAATATGTGCTGGTCGTCATGCGCGCCACCAACGACGGCGAAGGCGGCATCATGGCGCTGACGGCGCTTGCGGTCACGCCCCTCAAAGTGGACAGATGGCGCGAGGCGGCGATTCTGGTCGGCCTGATCGGCGCCGCGCTTTTCTACGGCGATTGCATCATCACGCCCGCGATCTCGGTCTTGAGCGCTGTCGAGGGGCTCGAAATCGCGACGCCGGTTTTCAAGCCCTATATCGTCCCCATCGCCGCCGGCATCCTCGCCGGCCTTTTCATTTTGCAGAGCCGGGGCACGGCGAAGATCGGCAAGCTTTTCGGGCCGGTGATGATCGTCTGGTTCGCGGTGATCGGAGTGGCCGGCTTACCTCATATTTTCAAAAGTCCTGAAGTGCTCCAGGCTCTGAACCCAGCCTACGGCCTTGGTCTCATCACGGAACACGGCTGGACCGGCTTCCATGTCCTCGGATCGGTATTCCTGGTTCTTACCGGAGCCGAAGCCCTCTATGCTGACGAAGGACACTTTCTCGGCGATGTCATCCGCATCGACTGGTTTTCGATCGTGCTTCCGGGCTTGCTCCTGAACTACTTCGGACAGGGCGCACTCGTGCTGCAGAACCCGGATGCGGTTGCAAACCCATTCTATCTCATGTTTCCGGACTGGGCCTTGTATCCTGCGGTTGTGCTTGCGACCGCTGCAACGATCATCGCCAGCCAGGCTGTCATCAGCGGCGCGTTCACCATGACGCAGCAAGCCATCCTTCTTGGTTTCCTGCCTCGCATGGAAATCCGGTTCACATCGCAAACCGAGGCCAGCCAAATCTATATCCCGCAAATCAACGGGATTCTCGCGGTGGCCGTTATCGGCCTCGTTCTCGCCTTCAAGACTTCCGACTCGCTCGCGGGAGCCTATGGCGTAGCCGTCTCGACGACGATGCTCGCCACGACGATCCTCGTCGGCGCCGTGGCTCGATATATCTGGGGCTGGAGCCTGCTTTTGACGGGGACCGTGATAACCTTCTTTTTCATCGTCGACGCGACCTTTTTCAGCGCGAACCTGATCAAGATTTTTGAAGGCGGTTACATCCCCCTCCTCGTCGGCGCTGCGATCTTCGCCGCGATGACGACCTGGCGCAAAGGGCGGATCATCCTGTTCGACCGCATTGCAAGGGACAACCCGCGCTATGAGGAGTTCTGGGAGGACATGCATTGCGCGAACATGCCCCGCGTTCCCGGCGTCGCCATTTACCTGACGAGCCGGGCCGACCGGGTGCCGTCCTCCCTCAAGCTGAACGTGAAGCACAACAAGTGCCTGCATGAACATGTGATCCTGCTCACGGTGCTCACGGAGCGCGTCCCGCGCGTGGCGAAACATCGGCGCGTCGTGGCGGAACCTCTTGAACATGGCTTTGTGCGCCTGACCTTGCGGTATGGCTTTGCGGAGTCGCCCAACGTGCCGCGCTCGCTCCGCCGCGCCCTCGAACGGAACGTCGACCTCGGCTGTGAAATGGATTGCGAAAACGTTTCCTACTTCGTGGGACGGGCAATACCCGTCCCATCTACGACGCCGGAGTTGTCGCACTGGCGGGAGCGCATTTTCATTTTCCTCACCAAGAACGCGACAACGGCCTCCAACTTCTTCTGCATCCCGTCCGAGCAGGTGGTGGAAGTCGGCACTTTTATAGAGATCTGAGCGCAAGCGTCAGCGCCTTACCGGACTCTCCCACGTGACTCGGGTGGCCTTGCCTGGCGCCGTCTCCAATCCGCGGCGGACATACCTTCTCCACCGGCCATCCGCGCGTGGCGCACTTACAGGGCATTCTTGGGTTCACAGATGAATGCCTCCGGCGTTTCGTGGCCCGTGAGGCAACACACATGCGACCTAAAATTAGGATGGAAGTAATTTTACTCGTCGTTAGAGCTACCCCTTAAACGATGTGGATTACAGCTAGGAAAACGCTTTCTTCGCCTTTGTTCACTCTTGTCCCACTGCGATCGCGATATGACGATAAGCGCTTTTATGCCGATGCTGTTGAGAAAGAGTTTGGTTAGTGCGTTTGGAACATCCATATTGGTTTGGCGCGGCCGCAAGATTGAAAGCATTCCGCTAGCAGTTCTTTTAATATTGTTAATGCCCCTAATCATAACATTATATACTTGGTCATACTTGTCGGATAGCGTTTTTGCCTTGGGCATGACGAAATTCTCAGCTTTGGCTCGAGAAAGCGAAACGGCGCTTAAACATAGACTTGCCTCCTACGATCACGCGCTCGATTCAGGCGCAGGTTTCGTCGAAAATGTACCGCAACTGACGCGCCGAGGCTGGGAAAGCTTCGTGGAAGCTCTTCATTTGCGGGTTTCTTTTCCAGGGATAAGAGGTCTCGGATTGATCGACCGGGTCAAACCGGATGGCGTTCCGCAATTTCTCGAACGGATGCGCCAAGACGGCGCGCGGGATTTTAGTATTCATCCGGACACGACAAAGGATGAGTACTTCGTTGTTTCCTACATAGAGCCGATTCGAGACAATCGTCCCGCACTCGGCCTCAATCTTGCCTTAGAACACACCCGCCGGGAGGCCGCAATATTATCGATGGAGAGCGGCAGATCGGCGATTACTGGCAAGATAATTCTCGTTCAAGATGATAATAAAACCCCTGGTTTTCTTATTTTTCACCCACTCTACGAAGGAAAAAGGATACCTGAAACCGTAGAAGAAAAAAGAGAAAAAACTATTGGCTGGGTTTACGAGCCATTCATCGCCAAGGATTTTATGGGTGACCTCACGAAAAGCCAAGGTGAGCTTCTCAATCTTAGAATTTTCGACGGCAACATCGAAACGGACGATGCCCTTATTTATAGCAGCGATGCCGACAAAGGCGCTTCAACCCCGCTTTTCTCAGTGCGTAAGACCCTCAAACTCATGCAGAAGCGCTGGACACTCGTTTGGACGAGCACGCCTTCCTTCGAACGCCAGGAGAAGCGGCATGATGCTGACTTTGTGCTGATCGGAGGAATGGTATTCTCAGCTCTTTTCGGAGCCGTGTTGATTCTTATCGCCGGGCGTAAAGCAACGCTCGAAGAGCGTGTCAAAGCACGCACAGCTGAACTTGAAGCGGCCCGTTTTGCGGCAGAGTCGGCCAACCAAGCGAAATCTATATTCTTATCGAACATGTCTCACGAACTCCGGACGCCCATGCACGCCATCCTTGGCTACTCAAACATGAGCCTTGACTTTATCAATGAAGGCATGCCGCAAAGCGC
The DNA here is from genome assembly GCA_963764115.1 of uncultured Alphaproteobacteria bacterium. GTDB lineage: Bacteria > Pseudomonadota > Alphaproteobacteria > Rhizobiales > Rhodomicrobiaceae > Rhodomicrobium. The sequence continues at coordinate 48,236 of CAVXRT010000037.1, read as the reverse complement.
CCTCAAATACGTCGGCAGGATCAAAAGTTCTGGCACGCGCCTCCTAAGGCTTCTCAATGATCTGCTAACCTTAGCTAAACTGGATTCGGACAAGATCCAGTACGATCGCGAGCGGGCCGATCTGAAAGAGGCCGTTGATAGCACGCTGATAGAGTTAGCCCCTCTAATAAAGGCAAAGAACTTGGAGATCAGCGCCAGCTTTGGTGATTGCACGGAAGCGCTCTTCGACAGGCATTACATAGCTCAGGTTTTGGTGAACCTTCTCTCCAACGCGATTAAGTTTTCCGCCGCGGGAGGCCAGATTGTCATTGAAGTTCGTGAAGAGAGACTCGCTAGCGGCGGCCCAGCGTTGTGTTGCAAGATCACCGATGGAGGGCCGGGTATCCCAGACGGGGAGCTAACGACGATTTTCGACAAGTTCGTTCAAAGCAGCAAGACCAAGACCGGCGCCGGGGGTACAGGACTGGGCTTGGCCATTTGCGAGATGATCATCCAGGCTCATGGAGGACGCATCTGGGCCGAGAACGCCATGCCCAAAGGGGCCGTGTTTACATTCGTCATTCCGAAAGAAGTCTCGTCCGGCGCTGAGTCGCCGCCTGTCGCGGCTGATGCGTAGCGCTTTGTACGGGACGCAATCCATTTGGTCGCCGGACACCGCAACGTTGGCAATCAGACCGTGGGTGGCGAAATTGCCCGACGCGGGCGCCCCAAGCTCGCCGCATTGCGACAGCGCATTTGACCTCGCACCGAACAGCGCATGCGGGATGTTCCGCCTGAGGAGGCCAAACAAGACCGCCCTGTGCTCTGGCAGGGCGCTCGAACATGTCCTCCGTCGACGGCTAGCTAGCGTCAACTTTGCCTTTTTTTCATCACTTTGGGCAAAAATCGCACCCGGACAGTCCGCCCGCGTGTCCCGCGGAAAACACCGAACTCGGCGATTTCGCAGTATGACGAAAAGCTACGAAAAATCTCAAAACAAGGCTCAAGGATCGGAGAATGAGCATGAGAGACCGATTGAAGATCCTTGCCGTCGATGACGAAGAATGCAACCTCGAAATCATCGACTACAATCTGGCTCGGGCTGGCTATGAAGTGGTGCTGGCGGAAGACGGCATTGCCGGCCTGAAAAGGCTGGAAGAAAACGCAGACATTGATTTGATCGTTCTCGATAGGATGATGCCAAATCTTGACGGCATGGAATTTTTGCAGCGGATCAAGGCGGACTCACGCTTTCAGGATATTCCGGTCGTCATGCAAACAGCGGCGGCCGCCACCGATCAGATCATGCAGGGCTTTAAGGCGGGCGTGCGTTACTACCTGACCAAACCCTATGAAGACGCAATACTTATTGGGATTGTCAAAGCGGCGCTGCAGGATGCGAGAACCAAAAAAAAGTTGAGGGAAAAGGTTCGCGGGCATGACCGGATGCTGGACCTGTTGAGGGAAGCGCGCTTCAACTTCCAAACCTTGGATGAGGCAGTCTATCTCGCCCACTATATCGCAAACTGCTTTCCAGAACCCGAAACCGTGGTGTTCGGGTTGCACGAGCTCCTGATAAACGCGGTAGAGCACGGAAATCTTGGCATCAGTTACGCTGAAAAAGCCGCGCTTTCGCGAGATGGCGGCTGGAATGCGGAGATTCAACACAGGCTCGGCCTTCCGGAAAATAAGAAGAAGTTTGCCTCCCTCGCCTTGACGGTGACCAAAGAGGCTATCCTTGTTCACATCAAGGACGATGGCAAGGGATTCGACTGGCATAAATACTTGGAGTTCTCACCCAATCGCGCAACCGATCTGCATGGACGAGGCATCGCGGTCTCGCGCATGACGTCTTTTGATAGTGTCGAATATTTGGGCGCTGGAAACGAAGTGCGGTGCACGGTGAAGCTCGACCATGGATGCGCGTGACTTGAAGTTTTCAGGCTGAAGCGACCTCTGAATGACGCTTCGGACCGGCGGAAGACATCGGCTGTATTCTTGAGCGCTGCACAAGTTCCGGTTCCAGCCCTAGGCAGTTGGCGCCGACCAGAAACGGCGGCTCATCTCCCAGGGTCGGGCACTCTCCGAAATCAGATGTCTCCAGCTGCCCGTCCATTCGCTGGTCAGGCCGCAAATGTAACTTTAACGAAATCCTGGTTAATCGCCGAAGCTTACGATTAAGTTCCCTCCAGAAACAGGGCAAACTTGCCTAATTTTCCGTAAAGCGAGATCAGCCCCGCGATAGGCGAAGGCGATTAAGTCATTGAACAGGCTTAGGTATTTTCAATGTTAACAGATTGTATTTTTGGCGAAAATGGGACGCTGAAAAGTCCGTTAATCATAACGCGGCCTCGTCTGTTTACCTTAACGCCTGGTCGGTTTTTATTGATCTTTTACCAAAAAAATTAACGCCTATTAAGCGGCCAGTAACCGCTTTTCTAAGCCCCAGCGATAAGGCGCGCCATGCGCTGGATGAGCGGCCGATCCTCCTTGGCATGGCTCCTGACGATGTCGTGGACGACCTGGAGCTTCTCCGTAACCTCGGGCGAGATCACAAAGGGGTAAAGATCGTCTAGCCCCATGCTCCGGTTCATGCTGTTCACTGCGAACGTCATCGGGATCCAGGCTTCGATGATGGTGTCGAACTTCGGCTGCGTATAGGGATCGAAGGTGATGCTCGCCTTGAGGTTATCGTCCTGGCCCGCGCGTGGCCTGATCCTCAAGCCAAACGCATAGGCGGTCTCCAGCGTATCGACCATATGCAGATAGTGCGCGAAGGTTTCAGCCCAATCCTCGTGTGGGTGTGAGCTGGCATAAGCACTGATGTGATGGAGCTGCCAGTCGGCCGGCGCCCCATTCGCATAATGGGCTTGCAGCGCTTGATTATAGTCCTGGGTCTCGTCGCCGAAGGACTTTCGGAATAGGCCGTAGACCGGTTTGTCTTTAACGAGCCGCTCGAAGTAGTAATGCGCGATTTCGTGCCGGAAGTGCCCGAGAAGCGTGCGGTAGGGTTCGTGCATCTTCTGGCGGATCTCGGCTCGCACGGCGTCGTCCGCCTCTGCGACGTTGAGCGTGATCTCGCCGTGATCGTGCCCTGTCAGGATCTTGCCCTGCCCATCCTCTCCCGGCAGCGGCGCGAGGAAGTCGAAGGCGATCCCGGTTTCCGGCTGCTCGGTCTTGTTTGCGATCGGAAGCCCGAGACGGAGGAGGCTGTAGACAAGGCGATGTTTCGCGATCTCTATCCGCTGCCATAGGCGCAAATTTTCAGGCTGGGTGAGATCGGGGATCGTGCGGTTGAGCTTGCAGGCGGGGCAAAGAGGTCCTGAGCCCGCATCGACGAGCCAATTGCACGCGCCGTGCTCGAAATTGGCGCAATAAGAAACGGTGCGCGACCGGTCCGCCAAAGGCGTGAACCCGCCTGACTTGTTAGTCTGCAGCGCCGTCAATATGGCTGTATCGGGCAGAAAACCGAGAGCGGAGCCGCAGCGCTCGCACTGGGTATTTTCGAAATAAATGAGCTGGCCGCAATTCTGGCATTCAAAAAGCTTCATAGGCTTCTCACACGGTTGCGCTGAGATTTTTCAACACCAGGATGGCGCTTTCGATCCTAAAGCTGTTCTTGAAAAAACTCAGCTTTGAGATTTTCGAAGAAACAAGCCGGAACGCAACCTGAGGGGCGACGTTACCTAACGGGCGCGTATATGGGATGACAGGCTGTGAACATTGCTGCTGATCCTCTGAATGGCTTGCGGGTTCTCATCGTCGAGGACGAAACCCTCGTGGCGATGCTGATCGAGGAATACCTCGTGGAACTTGGCTGCAAAGTGGCCCTCTCGGCGAGCCGCATCGCGAAGGCGATGAAGGGCCTTCAGACTTGCCCGGTCGATGTCGCGGTTCTGGACGTCAACGTGGCGGGCGAAAGCATATCGGGGTTGGTGGAGACGCTGGATGGCCGCGGCATTCCGTTCATGTTTGCGAGCGGTTATGGCGCGAGAGGCGTCGATGCCCGGTGGTCTGCAAGCCCTGTGCTTCAGAAGCCTTTCACCGGATCGGATCTGCGGGCGGCGCTTCTCAGCTTGCTTGAGAAGCCAACCCCGATCTAGCCGCAATGTCGCGGCCCCTCCCGGAAGCCCCGAGAAGGCAATTAAAGCTTATTTTACGATTAATTGTAATCATGCCCGTTAAGCAGGTGCAGCTTCAACGTGTCCTTGTTTGAGGGAGTAAGTAATGTCTCGATTTTTTTGTGCTGCGGCCGCAACCTTGACCGTGTTGACAAGTCTGACCGCTGCCAGCGCCATGCCAGCTTCCATCGGCGCTTCGTTGGAACCCAGTCCATCTTCGGTAACACAGGTGCAGTACTACCCCGGCTACGAGGCGAGTCCCCTGGATTTACCTGGAGTAGTCATTGGCGGCACTCTCGGCCTTGTGACAGGCGCTTTCAGCGGAGGATACGGGGATTCATTTGGCCCCTCCTACGCCGACCGCATGGCGGCCTGCGCAGCCAACTACTTTTCATTCGATCCGGTGACCGGTACCTACACGACTTACGAGGGCTTTCAGGTCCTCTGCCCGTTCCTGCGGTAGCGCTCGTTCGGCGTCTCGCAATCGGCCGCACCCTTTAGGTTCATATAAGCGATTGCGAGACATTAGCGCGCCAGGGTCGCGAGGTCATGGAAAAAGACTGGCGAGGCAATTTCCATCGTCTGCCTCAGGGCACGATCTGAACATTTTTGGGCAACAGCTTTCGCGCCAAAGGGCGCGAGATCGCATGAATGCGCCCGTCGCCCTCCATTAATAGCGAGGACCATAGTAGGGAGAAGGTCCGTAATATGGATATGGTCCCGGCGGGGGCGGCGGGGGCGGTGCACCGGCGGCGGCGGCTCCAATAGCAGCACCAGCGATCACGCCGCCTACGACTGCTGGCGCCACCCATCCATATCCCGGACGCCACACATACCCCCGACGCCAGCCTGCGCGCGGGTGACCGTACCAGGGGGGATATTGAACCTTGGTTACTGGTGCTTTTGCTATTGCCTCGGTCGAAGTCCCAACAGCCGACAAAACCATCGCGCTCGCCGTCTGTGTACCAGAGCCCCCGGCAAACAGGCCTGCGCTTATGGCGAAAGCCGCGAGCATCAATCCCTTCATACTCTATCTCCTTAATCTACTAACCGTCTCGGCACAGATCGTTATCAGGCTAACTTTTTGCGCTTGTGCGGGGCTTGTCCAGCCGACCAGAAGCGCGGAACACGCGGAGCATCGCGGAGAAACTGGCCGGCATTCTCTTTAATATCAGCAACTTATTTTCAATCTCCAGGCAACGCGCTTTTTTCTAAGATCTGTGAATGCAAACGCAAGGCAAGCTGAGAACAACGGTTCGCCCCCCACCCGGCGCCGGGCAAGCTGTACGCCACCCTCCCCCGCAGGGGGGAAAGGGTTTGTGCAGGCGTTCCCACTCCCCTCGCGGAGAGGGACAGGGTGAGGGGGGCGTCGTTGGGGAAGCTGGGAAAGCTTGCTTATTGCACCTTACGTCCTGCAATTGCCTAGAAGAGCTCAACACGGAGGACGTAGGAGAGTGCTCGAGGCTTAGGCGTTTGTCCTTACGCGGCCTTGAGTTCCAGGCACGGCCACCGCGCCTGGAACGGACTATTCGGCAAGCCCCTCCATTTCGGCAAAGCGATCCGGCGGAATAAGCGGATCGGACGACTTGTGATCCTCGAACAGGAAGCCGCCCGACTGCCGCGCCCACAGGCTTGCGTAAAGCCCGCCGCGGCGAAGGAGCTGCTCGTGGCTGCCATCCTCGACGACGCAGCCCTTCTCCATGATGATGAGGCGGTCCATCGCCGCGATCGTGGAAAGCCGGTGAGCGATCGCGATCACGGTTTTGTTTTTCATCAGGTTGTAGAGCTGCTCCTGGATCGCCGCCTCGACCTCGGAATCGAGTGCTGACGTGGCCTCGTCCAGGATCAGGATCGGCGCATCCTTCAGGAGCACCCGCGCAATGGCGATGCGTTGGCGCTGGCCGCCGGAAAGCTTCACACCGCGCTCGCCGACCTGCGCATCGTAGCCGCGCCTGCCTTTGTAATCCTCGAGGTCGAGAATGAACTCATGAGCGTGGGCCCTCCGCGCAGCAGCGACCACCTCCTCTTGTCCAGCCTCCGGCTTACCGTAGCGGATGTTATCCAGCACTGACCGGTGCAGGAGCGACGTATCCTGCGTCACAAGCCCGATTTGCGCGCGCAGGCTATCCTGCCCGATCAAGGCGATGTCCTGCCCGTCGATCAGAATGCGCCCAGCCTCCAGATCATGGAAGCGCAGGAGGATGTTGATCAGCGTGGATTTGCCCGCGCCGGACGGCCCCACGAGGCCGACCTTTTCGCCCTGCCTGATCGTGAGAGAGAGGTTCTCGATCAGCCCGCTGTCGCGCCCATAGTGGAAGCGCACGCCCTCGTAGCGGATTTCACCCTTTGAGACGCGCAGAGGCTGCGCGGCCGGGGCATCCACAACGGTCCAAGGTTTCGAAATCGCCTCCATGCCCTCCTGCACGGTGCCGAGATTTTCGAAGATCGCCGTGATCACCCACATGATCCAGCCGGCCATGTTATTGATGCGGATCACAAGGCCGGTGATCACCGCGATCGCGCCGAGCGTGATGGACCCCTTCGTCCAAAGCCATAGCGCAAGCCCGGTAGTGCCGGTGATAAGCATGCCCGTCAGCACCCACTGGGTCATCTCCATTCCCGTGATCCAGCGCAGTTGCTTTTTCAGCTTGTTCAGGTGGTCGGAGACGGCCTCTTTCGCATAGGCGTCCTCGCCCTCGGTGTGAGCGAACAGCTTCACGGTCAGGATGTTGGTATAGCTGTCGACGATGCGGCCGGTCAGCATGGAGCGCGCGTCCGAGACGATGGTCGCGTAGCGGATGAGCCTCGGCACGAAGAACCACATCGTGCCGAGGAAGGTGAGCATCCACAGAACAAGCGGGATAACCAGCCGCCAGTCGAGATCGAAGAAGATCACGGCGGCGCTCGTCCAGTAGATCGCGACGAACCAGAGCGCGTCCACGACCTCGACGACGGTTTGGCGAAGCGCGCCGCCCGTTTGCATGATCTTGTTAGCGAGGCGGCCCGCGAAATCGTTCTGGAAGAATGACAGGCTCTGGCGCAGCATGTAGCGGTGCTGCTGCCAGCGCACCATGCTCATGACGTTGGCGTTCGCCGTTTGGTTGATCAAGAGAGCATGCAGCCCAAAGGCGACAGGTCTCGCGACGAGCGCGACAAACGCCATCCGGAGCAGCGTCTCTCCATGCTCATCGAAGAACGACGCCGGATCTTTCGCAGACTTGGCCAGGTCGACGATCGTTCCGACAAATGCGAAGAGCGAGACCTCGATCAGCGCGCCGGCGAGCCCGAACAGCATGATGAGCGCATACAACCACCAGACAGGGCGCAAGTAATGCCAGTAGAAGGCCCCGAGTTTGCTCGGCGGCTGCTGAACAGGCGCATCTTTGAAAGGGTCAATAAGTTTTTCGAACCAGGAAAGCATGGCTTCGCTCGCATGAAATGAGATTGGATAAATGGCGCGGCGAAGCGAAGCTGACGGCCTCGCGATGATTGCTCGCGCTTAATTACCGGGCAATGGCAACCGTCATCAGCAAATGCCTCCTTGCGGCTCGCTATCTGAAGGGGGATAGGGCTTGTAACACGAGAGCGGCTCCTGTGGAAGACTCATCTGAAAAACGGCCATCAATCAACTCTTTCTACAACTTTTGGCGTGGCGCGGTCTTGAGCCATGTTCTCGCCTTGATCTGGCCTTACCCGCTTCTCCTTCGCGATCGTCGCCCCCAGGTATGGGTCAAAGCGTAGCAAAACCTGAGGTTGCAATTTAGGTTAAGGGGCTGTTTATATCATTGAGAAACTTACCGCTTTTTTCACGCTTTTGCTGGAAAGCACGACCTCGGCAGTGGAAATAGTGGTACGGTAACAAATCCTCGAGGAGGGGATTAGCTGTGGCGTTGGTAGAAAACTTACGCTATGTTGATCGTTTATTCTGCAATCTGTGGCCCGAAAAACGCAGATTGTTCATAGGCGCCATGCTAGTCTTTGGATCGAGTCATCGTTAGAAACTAAACCGCGTTGAAGCATCGACGAAAGTCTCATGCGAGCTGCAACTGTCATTTCATTGGAACAGACTCCAGTTCTTCGAGTGCCAAGCATCGGCTGCACCGTTGAACTGAGACGGTCTCCACGCGCCAAGCGATTTTCTCTTAAAGTGAGCCATACTGAGCGCGCCGCAATTCTAACGCTTCCGAACCGCGGGCGGGTCGAGGATGCGAGTGCTTTTCTCGCGCGCCATGAGGACTGGCTCAGAAAGCAAATGGAGCGACTGCCGGAGCCCGTTCCATTTGTTGATGGCGCTATCGTCCCTGTGAGGGGCGTGCTTCACCGCATAAAGTTCGCTGGCCCCCACCGCTACAGCCGGGTCGTCTGGAACGAGCAGGACGGGGAGAATGCGCCAGGCGTAACGACATCTCTGGCGGACTGGCGAAACCTGGGCACTTTCCGCTTCGATGCACACATTCCAAGCCTGTGTGTAAGCGGCGAGCAGGAGCACGCGCCGCGTCGATTCCACGATTGGCTGCGGGCTGAGGTTCGCAAAGACATCGCGGTTAGCGTGGAGAAGCATGCCAGGGCGCTCGGCTGTAGCTACAAGCGCATCGCGATCCGCGATCAAGCTACTCGCTGGGGATCCTGCTCGACAAGCGGTACTCTCTCTTTTTCATGGCGGCTCATTTTTGCGCCGCCATTTGTTTTGGACTATGTGGCGGCGCACGAGGTCGCGCATCTGCGCGAAATGAACCACGGTCCGCGGTTTTGGAGACTGATGCGCGATGCGGTCCCTGGAATGCAGCGGGCGCGCATCTGGCTGAAAACCTACGGCGCTGAGTTGCATCGCTTTGGCAATGACTTTTAGCAATTGTGCAATTTCCGCTCTGGCCTAAAGTCGAGTTTTTCGGCACAATGACCGGGATTTCCAGACAATCCCCGGACCGCTGTGGACCAGAAGCGACGATTTCCCGAGTTCTACGTCACCGCGCCGCAGCCGTGTCCCTATCTTCCTGGCCGGTTTGAGCGGAAAATCTTTACACATCTTTCTGCCGACAGGCCGGTCGCGCTGGTCGATAATCTACTGAAAGGCGGCTTTCGCCGCAGCCAGAATATCGCCTACATGCCTTATTGTGACCATTGCGCCGCCTGTGTGCCGGTTCGCATTGTTGTGAACGAGTTCCAGCCTCGGCGCACGCTGGCGAAAATCTGGAAGGCAAACGCCGATATCGAGGCTCGCCGCGTATCAGGGCGGCCGACCATCGAGCAGTTCGCGCTTTTCCGCGCGTACATCGAGGCGCGCCACGCCGAAGGCGGGATGGCGGATATGTCGCTGCTCGACTACTCGATGATGATTCAGGATAGCGCGGTCGAGACCTTCTTAACGGAGTATCGGATCAACCGCCCCGGTAAGGCAGGCGCCAAAGACAATCCTCTCGTCGCTGCGGTGCTCTGCGACCGTCTCAGCGATGGGATCTCGCTCGTCTACAGCTTTTACGAGCCTGATCTGACGAAGCGAAGCCTCGGGAATTATATCATCATGGAGCAGGTCGCTTTCGCGAAATCGCGTGACCTGCCTTTCGTGTATCTTGGCTATTGGATCGCTGGATCGCGAAAAATGGCCTACAAGACGCGGTTCACGCCCCAGGAGCACCTTACTCCAATGGGCTGGGTACGCCGCGAGCCCTGAGTTTCGGTGCATCCCCGGCTGCGCCGACTCCGCAAACTTTCTCAAGCCAGCAGGCTGCCCCTTTTGGAAAAATATAGCGCTGCCCGCATCCGGAGACTTGCCGAAGAATCAACCCGCTTTGCATGGCCGCCCTACCGCGGCCATGTCTTTTTCAAGAGAGGAGAGATGTGCGGCGCTTAGGCAGCCATTTCCGCTCTGAGCGCGACCGCCTCATAGGCGGCAACGATATCCCTGATGCTGATGACACCGACAAGCGTGTGGTCGTCGATCACAGGGAGGTGGCGGATGCGGTGCATATTGAAAAGCTCGACTGCTCTTGTCGTATCGTCGTTCGACCGTACTGCAATCACTTTCGGCGTCATCAAACGCGAGACCGGCAGCTTAAGAATCGCCGGGCCGCGCGCCAGGATGGCCCGCATAAAATCGCGTTCGGAAAACATCCCGACCACGACGTCGCCCTCGGTATTGCAGCTGTCCTTGATGACGAGCGCTCCGATGTTTTCATCGCGCAGCATTTGTGCTGCCCGCTCGACAGTTTCATTCATTCGGACGGAAACAATTCGCCCGCCCTTTTTACGAAGTAGTTGACCGACTTTCATGCGTTTCTCCCATGTCCCGCTTTGCCTTTTCCGGCTTTTCGCATGCGGTATTAGCAGTCTGGTATGCATAGCACTCATCGTCAATGAAATGATATTGAACGCCATGCTTAGCTGAGCTTACTCCCCTGCCGCGGTCTGAGCCATGGCGGTGATACCGCTCACAAAAGCGATAGCTTCATCCTGCTTTTGAACCGCGCCACTCTTCGTAAATGCGATTGTCAGGTCATGAAAGGCGCTCAGAGTCCTCCGATGAGCGACGCTTATCAGGGCGCATCCTGGCATTTCGGCGACAAGGCCATAAAGCCGCTGCTCAGAGTCTTCGTCGAGAGCCGACGTTGCCTCATCGAAGAACAGCCATTGCGGCCGGATGAGAAGCGCGCGAGCAAAGGCCAGACGCTGCTGCTCGCCAGGCGAGAGCTTCATCGCCCAGTTCTCGGTTTGATCAAGACGCCAGCAAAGCTCTTCGAGACCGCACAAGCGGAGCGCGTGCCTGATGTCCGCGTCGCTATGCGCGCCGCCCCTTTCCGGATACTGAACCGCCTGCCGCAAGGCACCGAGCGGCAGATAAGGTTTTTGAGGGCAGAATAAGAGCTTTTGGCCCGCAGGCATGACGATCCGGCCTTCGCAATACGGCCAGATCCCGCACAATGTTCGAAGGAAGGTGCTCTTGCCGCTGCCTGACGGCCCGGAGATCAGCACGCGCGCGGAGGGAGGAAGGGTCAGGGACAGGTCTTTCAGTAGAGGCCGCCCATCAGGAAGGTAGATATTCAGGCCTGAAACCGAGATGGCCCTTGCAGCCTGGCTCTCTCCCAAAAGCGCACTTTTAATCTTGCCGTCCTCCGCCAGCGCCTTTTCGAAGCCGCCCAAACGGCTGACCGTCGCTCGCCATTCGGCGAAACTTGTGTAGTTTGTTACGAACCATGACAGCGCCGTTTGCACCTGGCCAAAGGCCTGCGCAATTTGCATCAAGCCGCCGAGCTGGATGGTTTTGGAGAAATAGCGCGGTGCGGCGACTACGAAGGGGAAGACAGTCGCAATCTGGTCGTAGCCGGCTGAAAACCATGTCAGCAGCTTCTGCCGCCGCATGATTCCCCACCAGTTCTCAACCACGTCGGCAAAGGCCGATCCAATGCCGCCTTTCTCCGCTTCCTCTCCGCGATAGAGCGCGATCTGCTCGGCATTTTCACGGACGCGAACCAGCCCGAACCGCAAATTCGCTTCAAACTGTTGCTGCTGATAATTAAGCGGGACGAGCGGCCGCCCTATGAGATGAGTGAGCCAGCTTCCAATGATCGCATAGAGGATCGCGGCCCAGAGCATGTAGCCAGGAATGACAAGCCCGCCCACGCTGAGCGAGCCGGACAAATCCCACAAAATCAGAGAGAAGGATGCGAGCGTGACGACGGCCTCCAAAATGCCAAGGCCGAGTATGAGAGTTCTGGCTCACGAAGGTATTGATATCCTCCGCGATACGCTGGTCGGGGTTATCGGCCGCACGGTTATCGCCAAGCTGCAGATGGTAATAGGCATCGTTGCTGAGCCAGCGGGCCACATAGCGCCCTGTCAGCCAATTTCTCCAACGGATCTGGAGCATCTGGCGCAGATAGACCCGGTAGACCGCGGCAACGATATAAATTGTGGCAAGCACGCAGAAGCGGCCGAGCTGCCACCAGAAATCCGGGAGATCATAGTTCTGCAACGCGTTGTAGAACAACGCATTCCAGTCATTGAGGAGCACCATGATGTAAACGATGCCAAGGTTGAGCGCGACCACAATGGCGAGCAGAAGGCCCGAGAAGCCGCGCTCAGCCGACGACCAGTAAGGGCGTGCGATGGCCCAGAATTCGAGGAAGGAAGACTTCATGAATATTGACGGGGTCCGATGCTAAACTACGGCTTTGCGATAGATATGCCAGCTCGCATGCCCGAGCGCCGGCAGAACAATCGCAAGTCCGAGGAAGAGCGGCAAAGAGCCAACAATCAAGCCCACGGCTATGATCACTGCCCACGTCATCATCGTGAGAGGGTTTGCGACGACGGCCTTCACCGAAGTCACGATTGCTGCAGGGGCGCTTATGTCCCGGTCGACGAGAAGCGGGAAAGAGACAACGCTGATTGAGAAGGTCACAAGCGCGAAGAGGAAGCCTGTCCCGACGCCGATGAGCGTAAGGCGTTTGCCCTCGGAGGTTTCGAAGACTTGATGAACAAAACCACTCAAGGACGTCGCCGGAGCGTCCCCGAAGAGGGCTTGGTAGATTGACTCGGCCGTCCCGATCCAGGCGAAGAAGATAACCGTCAGGAGCGCGCCCAGAGCGAATATGGAGCCGCGCGACTTGCTTTGAAGCAGGCTGAAAACGCTCCACCAGGATGGATCGAGACCTTGCTCCCGTCTGCGGCTGATCTCGTAAAACGCCAAGCCCGCAAACGGACCAAGCAGGGCAAAGCCAGCCGCAAGCGGGAAGAGCAGCGGCAGCACATCATAGCCGAAGGTCAGCCTGGCGATAAAAAGGCCAATGATCGGGTAAATGATGCCCAGGAGCAGGTCATAACTTGGCTTCTGTATGAAGTCCTCTCGGCCCTCGGCCAGGGCATCATACAGGTCGGCAAAGGTTATTTTGCGAACCGCCGGCAAGGCTGGCGGGGCATAGGTGACAGTAGGCGCGGACTCTTGTGTCATCACTTGGCTCTCAGACGACTGTCTCAGAGCCGACCCAGTTTTACCTCCAGCCTGACCAATTTTCGAGCATCTCTTTTTTTATGGCGCTCTTAAGCCAAAGCCGACATTATAAGTAAAGTCTTTGGCTGTTTTTGTCTTGCTTGGTTACGAAAATTTCATGCCCAGCACGATCAACTTTAAGTGCCCTGCGTTGACTTAAGCATGGCGTCGATATTCTATTCTCAAGGATAGAATATACGTAAAAACGCACAAACAGAAATTAGCTTATGGCTGGCGCCGACCATGCTCGTTTCCGTCGAGCGCCGTCTTTGTAGGAGCAGAGATTTCTCTGGCAACCCGGAATCCAAGCGTCGGCGCTTTCGTTTCCGCAAATTCCTTGGCCCTCGCACTAGGCCGCCAGCCAAATCCGCCGCCCGCCGTTTCACTTCCGCGCACAACGCGGTAATCGCAATCCCCGCCGGCGGCTGAGCGCCATGGCGAAGCATCGTCCGGGGCTTGATCATAGCTTCCGTGCCAGCAATCCTCCACCCACTCCAGGACGCCTCCGCCCTGCAGACCCCACGTATTGGGACCCGCGGAGGTGAAGTGACCAAAGCGCACGCGAGGGAACAAACCGCTCGTATCCTTCATGGTGTCGACCGTGTAGTGGCCGCCTTCCTCGGGCTCCATCGGCCCTCTGCCTTTGCCGGCGCGTGCGGCGTATTCCCACTCGGCTTCCGTCAGGAGGCGATAACGCCAACCCGTGGTTTGCGATAGCCAACCCACATAGGTTTTCGCGTCGGACCAGGACATGCGGGTCGCCGCCTCGCGGGGGCCGACGGCCAGCAGCGAAGACAGGGTCAATCGGCAAACGCCAGCATCGACACATCTGCGCCAACCGCCCGCCGAAATGACGGTCTTGGAAATCGCCAACGGCCGGTCGAGATGAATCCGGTGGGCCGGAGCCTCTTCTGAATGCGCCCCATCGCCTTCCACTCGTGATCCCATCAGCGTCTCACCAGCAGGGACCAGCACCATTTCAGGACAAGAGGGGCAGTCGGAAAAGCTTTGCGTAAGGCCTTTGCCGGGCTGAAGCCGGAGCGTCTTCTTGTGGTCGGGCGGCCCTATGAGCACCTCGATCGGCTCCCCTGGTGCGATAGCTCCGCTCCGCAGGCTCTTATCAGAGGGTTTCCCGGCGGACTCCCCGGAAGTGACAGCCGCATGGCGCTCAGGCAGGCTCGGAGAGGCGTTGATCGGCGATGGCGCTGCCCAGGCCGGCTGTGGCGACGGAGAAAACTGCGGAGATTTTGCGCCCTCCCTCGACAAGTCACCTTCTGCGGCTTCCTGTGCTTCAACGATTTGTTGAGGCGAAATGGCGCGAGCCGCATCAGCAGGCTTTTCAGAGGGCCTGAGCCGTTGCAGAGAGTCCTGAGCTTTCTCGCCGCCCCTGTGGCCAGCGCGGTCGATATAGGCAACAGCGCCCACCGCAACGACAGCAAGGAGAATTCCGACGCCGAGGCCCGCCGCGAAAGCATGAGATCGCCTTCCCGTGCGCGAAGCCGCGGCCTCCAGCTGCCGAGCCTCATCCAGTTCCCGGTCATAGGCGGCGCGCCGGTTTGCATCTTTTAGCGTTTCGTACGCCTCGGTGATCAGTCTGAAGTCGCGCTCAGAAGATCCCCCGCTTCCGGCGGCTCCCCGGCTGTCCGGATGATGCTCCTTGGCAAGACTGCGAAAGGCGCGGCGAATTTCGGCGTCCGGGGCGTCCCTGGGCACGTCCAGTATAGAGTAATAGTCGTGCTCGCTATCCATGGCGTACGCCTAGCTGCCGATCTTGATAACCCGGCGACCGTCGGCCAGCCGGCGCGCCATTCCGAAATTAGATTGCCATCTAGGGCAGGGATAGGGCGTATTTGCGGCGGCAATGAAGCAATTCCTGCCAAAAGAACCTGTGAAAATGCTTTTCTGGTTAACCGCAGACTATTTTGGAGTGCTCAGGATCTTTGGACATTCCTTCTTGATGAAGCGGTTCACTTCCCGAACCAAGTCGCTTTGGAGAAGCCCGAAATTTTCTTCGAGCGCTGCCGCGGTCCAGACTACGCCCTTGATCAACGGCGCGCCTTTGATGTTGTCCATGTGCAGCGAGACGGCTGTTGCCGACCCGTTGTTAAACTTCAACTCCGGCGCTACCGTGGCGCGCAGCTCGTATCTTTCGGCTCCAATTTCGCAGGCGACCGATTGCCTCTCGAATTTGAAGGTCATCTCCGGCGCGGTTACGGCCGCGATCAGTTCCGACCGTTTCGCTTTGACCTTCGCCGTGCACTTTGCCGAGCCGAAGCCCCACATCAGATTTTTTGTCTCTGCGCCTTTTCGGATCTGATCCTTGTCCCAGGTCTTGATGAGATCGCAATTGAGATCTGGGCCATTCGCCTTCTTCGAGATGAGGATGGCGCAGATGTCCTTCGCGCACTGAGCCAGCGTCGTATCGTCGGCGATGGTGTCAGCCAAAACCGCGCAAGGAAAAGCCACACCGAGACAAAGGCCAAGAGCCATGGTCCGGATTGTGTCTGTCGCCCACCCAAACGCTGCCATACGCCACACTTCTCCCTCAAGTGTTCCCTAAATGCACAAGCATGCCGGGACCAAAGTTGCGCGCTCTTGTAGCACCAAGATTGGGACTTCAACACTTGGCGCTGGCAGAAACTTGTGTAAATGTTCACGCAATAAGAAGGGGCGTAAGCCGCCACCGGGAAGGAACTGGTAATGGACAAGGACCAAGTCGATGTGAATGAAGCCATGGACATGCCAGCCCATGAAAAAACTTACGAAAACTTCACCGCCTTTGTGAAATTCAGCATAGCATCCGTCGCGATCGCCATGGTTGGCATGGCGATCTTCCTCACCTAAGCTTCTCACTATCATAGGCTCAATGATCACAATCTCCGTAACGAGGGAGGGAGAGGGCGAGACGCGGGTGGCCCTTTCCCCGGAAACCACGAAAAAATTCAAGGCTCTTGGCGCCCGCATTCTGTTTCAGGCCGGCGCGGGGGATCGGTCCTACATGCCGGACCAACTCTTCAAAGACGCGGGGGCGGAGATCGTTCAGAACGCGGCCGACGCCATTTCCGAGGCCGACGTCATCCTGAAGGTTGGACGGCCCTCACCGGAAGAGTTGCAGGCGATGAAGCCCGGGGCGATCTTCGCGGGCATGATCGATCCTTACGGCTCGCGTGACGGGTTGGAGGCGCTGGCCTCGAAGGGCGTGTCGGCCTTCGCGATGGAATTTATGCCCCGCATCACGCGCGCGCAGTCGATGGACGTTCTGTCCTCGCAATCGAACCTCGCTGGCTACAAGGCCGTGGTCGATGCGGCGGCGCGTTTCGGCCGTGCGCTGCCGATGATGATGACGGCGGCGGGAACAGTTCCTGCTGCGCGGATCTTCGTAATGGGCGCCGGCGTCGCCGGGCTGCAGGCCATCGCAACCGCCCGCCGTATGGGCGCTGTCATTTCCGCAACCGACGTTCGACCCGCGGCGAAAGAGCAGGTCGCCAGCCTTGGCGGCAAGTTCATCGCGGTCGAAGATGAAGAATTCAAGCAGGCGGAAACCGCGGGCGGCTATGCGAAAGAGATGTCTGCCGAATATAAAAAGAAGCAGGCGGAACTCGTCGCGAGCCATATCGCCAACCAGGATATCGTGATCACCACGGCGCTCATTCCAGGCAGGCCCGCGCCGATACTGATCACCAAGGCGATGGTGGAGAGCATGAAGCCCGGCTCGGTGATCGTGGACCTGGCAGCAGAGCGTGGCGGAAACGTCGAGGGCACAACGCCCGGCGAAATCGTCCAGCAAAACGGTGTGACGATCATGGGCTTGACGAATGTTGCGGGGCAGGTGCCCGGCAATGCGTCCGCCCTCTACGCCAGAAACCTCTATGCGTTTCTTGAGCCCCAGATCGACAAAAAGCAGGGAAAGCTCGCGATAAAATGGGACGACGAAGTAATCACAGGCACCTTGATCGCCAAGGACGGCCAAATCGTGCATCCCCGTCTGAAAGGAGGCGCAGCATGATGCGAGGAATGCTGACGGCGCTATCGATTGCGGCGATTATCCTTTTCGCCCCTGTTTCCGCTTTCGCTGCTTCCGAAGGTTCTCACGGGGTGAGCCCCTTCCTGTTCGAGTTCTCGATTTTCGTGCTCGCGATTTTTGTCGGCTACTACGTTGTCTGGAGCGTTACACCCGCTCTGCACACGCCCTTGATGTCAGTGACGAACGCGATTTCGTCGGTGATCGTCGTTGGCGCCCTCCTTGCCGTCGCGGTGGAAGCCGCGGATGTGATGGCCGGGACCGGAAGCTCGAACGCCAAGCTTTTGGGCTTCGCGGCGCTGGTTATGGCGTCCGTGAACATTTTCGGCGGCTTTCTCGTCACGAGCCGGATGCTCGCCATGTACAAGAAAAAAGAAAAGAAGGTGGAGCGGTCATGAGCTTGAGTCCTAATCTCGTCGCTCTGCTTTATCTCGTGTCCGGCGTCCTGTTCATCTTGGCGCTGCGGGGTTTGTCATCTCCGGAAAGCTCGCGGCAGGGCAACACCTTCGGCATGATCGGCATGGCCATCGCGATCGCGACGACTCTTGGCGTCGCGAAGCCCGAGGACAACCTTAGCTGGGCCATGATCGCCGGGGGCATCGCGCTTGGCGGCGGCGTCGGCGCCTATATTGCGCGCAAGATCGCCATGACAGCGATGCCGCAGCTTGTCGCCGCGTTCCACAGCCTGGTCGGCCTTGCAGCGGTTTGCGTGGCGGCGGCGGCCTTGAATGCGCCCGAAGCTTTCGGTATCGGCACACCCGGCGCAATCTATATGCAAAGCCTGATCGAGATGTCGATTGGCGTCGCCATCGGCGCGGTCACATTCTCGGGCTCGCTCATCGCGTTTGCGAAGCTCAACGGCAACATGTCGGGTAAGCCGATCCTGCTGCCCGCTCGCCACTTGATCAATCTTGCTCTCGCGGCGGGCCTCATCGCCCTGATCGTGCTTTTCGTTCAGGCGGGCAGCCAGGGACAAGACCCGGCTCACGTAAACTTGCTATTCTGGGCTATTGCGGTCTGCGCCTTCGTCTTCGGCATCCTGCTCATCGTCCCCATCGGCGGCGCCGACATGCCGGTCGTGGTGTCGATGCTGAACTCCTATTCCGGCTGGGCGGCTGCCGGTATCGGCTTCACGCTCTCGAATACGGCGCTCATCATCACGGGCGCGCTCGTCGGCTCTTCAGGCGCGATCCTGTCCTACATCATGTGTAAGGGCATGAACCGTTCGTTCATCTCGGTGATCGCGGGCGGTTTCGGCGGCGAGACCGCGGCCGTGGGCGGCCATACGGAGCAGCGGCCGGTGAAGCTCGGCTCGGCCGACGATGCGGCCTTCATCATGAAGAACGCACAGAAGGTCATCATCGTGCCGGGTTACGGCATGGCGGTGTCGCAGGCCCAGCACGCGCTGCGTGAAATGGCGGACGCTCTGAAGAAGGAGGGCGTCGAGGTCAAGTACGCGATCCATCCGGTTGCCGGCCGCATGCCCGGCCACATGAACGTGCTGCTCGCCGAGGCGAACGTGCCCTATGACGAGGTGTTCGAGCTTGAGGACATCAACTCGGAGTTCTCGCAGGCCGACGTCGCCTTCGTGATCGGCGCCAACGACGTCACAAACCCGGCGGCGGAAGACGATAAGACCTCGCCGATCTATGGCATGCCGGTTCTCCAGGTTTGGAAGGCCGGCACGGTGATGTTCATCAAGCGGTCACTGGCTTCGGGCTACGCAGGCATCGACAATCCGTTGTTCTATCGCGACAACACCATGATGCTGCTCGGCGACGCCAAGAAGATGACCGAGGGCATAGTCAAAGCGTTCTAGCTTTAGGGCTGGCGCAGCCGCGGCGAGCCGCGCCGGCCTGCTTCCTTCCATGCATGGCAAGCGGCCCAAATGTTCATCGGAGTGGGCAACGCTGATGATGGTGGATATGTTTGACAGCGCGGCGATCCGACGCTTGTCAGTACTGACTGCCTTCTCTAACGTCCACCCGTGTTTCTTCGGATCTAAGTTCAAATCCTTGGGGGGTATAACATGCTGAGCTGGTTACTTTGGTTCGTCGGCATTGTGATCGCAGTTGCCGTCGGACTTTCCGTCTTCCATATCTACGAAGTGCCTTTCGTGATCGATCAAATTCGGTCGCTCGGGAACGATGCGTTGACGAAGGCGCTTTTCATCTCGCTTGCTCTGCTAGCGATTTCGAAGCTGGCCTCCTAGCGCTCCGGCCAAAATTAAAAAACAGCAAAACCGGCGTGAGGCGCGACCCACGCCGGTTTTGCTGTTGGCGCCTGCCATATTTCACTGCATTTAGTGCTCCAGAGACATCTATGACGTCTCTCCCCGAGATCTTGCCCGGAGGACGGCGCCTTGGATGGAAACCTTTTGATTCAACTCGTGGTCTTCCTCGCCGTCGCCGCCTTTGCAGCGCCGGTCGCCAAGACGCTGAAACTCGGTTCCATCCTCGGCTATCTCTTGGCGGGGGCAGTTATCGGCCCCTATGGCATTGGCAAGCTCTTCGGCTATTCGCCTGTCTACGCCGAAACGCTGCGGCACATTGCTGAGCTTGGCATCGCGATGTTCCTCTTCCTGATCGGGCTTGAGCTGCGCCTCAAGCGCCTGTGGAAGATGCGCGACGCCGTGTTCGGCGCAGGCCTTGTTCAACTGCTCGGGACCGCCATCCTTCTCGTCACGCTGATTTGGGGCGTCAACCCAAGCTCCGATCTGTCCTTCTCGCAAGCGCTGCTGATAGGGCTCGCGCTTGCCCTGTCATCGACCGCCCTTGTGCTGCAGACCCTTGAGGAAAGGCACGAACTCACATCGCGTCACGGCCGCCTTGCCTTTTCCGTGCTGCTTTTCCAGGATCTCGCGGCGATTCCGCTGATCGCCATCGTCCCGCTGCTCGCGGCCAATGCGCCTGCCGAGTTGGCCATCAGCTTCGCGGGCGTGGTCAAGGCCTTGGCGGTTATCGGGCTCATCATCGTCGTGGGACACTACGTTCTCGACCGGCTCTATCACGTGCTGGCATCGACGAAGGTGCGGGAAGCTATGATCGCCGCGTCCCTGCTGACCGTGGCCGGGGTTTCGCTTTTGATGACGGAAATCGGTCTTTCCGCATCTCTGGGAGCATTCCTTGCCGGGGTTCTGCTGGCCGATTCTGCCTTTCGCCATAAGCTCCAGGCCGACATCAAGCCGTTTGAGATGCTGCTGCTTGCGCTGTTCTTCACCTCGATCGGCATGTCTTTGAACTTCCATGCGCTGATCGATCAGCCGGGGCCAATCGCGGGCGCCGTGGCGGCGCTTCTGGCCGTGAAGATCCTTGTCCTCTACCTCCTTGGGCGCTGGCAACGACTCAGCGGACCTGCGGCGCGCCGCTTTGCCCTTGTGATGTCGCAAGGAGGCGAATTCGCCTTCGTAGTGTTCACCAGCGCCGAACAGGGGGGAGTGCTCACTCCCGGCTCCGCGTCAGCGCTCGGCATCGTCGTGACGCTGTCGATGATGACGACGCCGCTCCTTGTCGCGATGGACGATCTTATTCGCAAGCGCATCCAAAAGGTGGCCCCCCCATTCGACAAGCTGCCCGCCAAAGATGGCCATGTCGTAATCTCAGGCTTCGGGCGCGTCGGCCAGGTCGTCGGCCGCATCCTGACAGCCAAGGGCATCCCGTTCACGGCGCTGGACCCCGATCCCGATCAGGTTCAACTCGTCAATCAGTTTGGCAATAAGAGTTATTTCGGCGACGCCACCCAGCTTGCGATTCTCGAAGCCGCGGAGACGGGCAAGGCGCGAGCCTTCGTGCTGGCTATCGACGACGTTGAAAAGGCGCTGAAGACGGCCGAACTCGTCAAAACCCATTTCCCGCACGTGCCGATCTACGCCCGCGCCCGCAACCGGCGTCACGTCCATCAGCTCATGGATCTCGGCGTGCAGCATATCGAGCGAGAAACCTTTCTTTCGTCGCTGGAAATGACCCGCGATGTGCTGCGCGGCCTCGGCCTGCCGGAAGGCGAGATCCGCTTCACGGTCGATACCTTCAGGGAGCACGACGAGGCGCTGCTTTACGAAAATTACGCTCATTACACGGACACGCAGAAGATGGCCGCGCTGGCGATGAAACGCTCGGAAGAGCTTGCGGAGGTTCTTGCAGAAGACTGGGAACTGGCGGCGGAGCGCGCAAAGCGGCTTCAGGACAAGCGGAAAGCCGACACGAAGCCTTCGCTTTTGAGAATGGACGGCAAGCCGCCCTCCCCTCCTCCGCAAAAGGAGCCTTTGCGAAAATCAGGCTGACGCAGCGCTGTACACTCGCGATCTCAGATATGTCAAATACGCTCACGATCTTCCTGGCGTTTCTGCGGTTGGGCTTGGTGAGTTTCGGCGGCCCCATAGCCCATCTCGGCTATTTCAGAAGCGAGTTCGTGACCCGCCGCAAATGGCTGAGCGACGAAGCCTATTCGGACATCGTGGCGCTTTCACAGTTCGTGCCTGGTCCGGCCAGTTCGCAGACGGGGTTCGCGCTGGGCCTGATGCAGGGCGGCCTTCCCGGAGGGCTCGCGGCCTGGACAGGCTTCACCCTGCCTTCAGCGCTCCTGATGATTCTCGCCGCCTATGGCCTGAGCTCTGCAGAGAGCGGCGCTTCGCAGGGCCTCATCCACGGCTTGAAACTGCTTGCCATCGCGGTGGTCGCCCAGGCCGTTTGGACTATGGGCCGAAACCTTTGCCCCGACAGGCAGCGCGCCGGCCTGGCGTTCGTTGTCGCCGCGCTCCTGATTGCGATGCCGAGCGCCGGTCTTCAACTGGCGGCCATCGCGGCGGGAGCTGTTTTCGGCCTCGGTTTCCTGCGCGCGAACGAGCAGACGGCGCCCGCTTCTCTCGGCATCCAAAGCAGCCAAACCTCCGCCTTGCTCGCGATCTTCGCATTTTTTCTGCTTCTGGCCGTCCTTCCGGCGATTGCGGCCCTCTCTCAAAATGGCCTGGCGGCGCTCGCGAACGCTTTTTACCGCGCAGGAGCCCTGGTGTTCGGCGGCGGCCATGTCGTGCTTCCCCTGCTGCAGGAGACGGTGGTGAAACCGGGTTGGGTGGGCCGCGACAATTTCCTTGCAGGTTATGGCGCGGCGCAAGCTCTTCCCGGCCCGCTTTTCACCTTCGCCGCTTTCCTCGGCGCGAAGTCGACCGTCGGACCGGGTGGCGTGGCAGGAGCTCTCGTAGCCCTGGTTGCGATCTTTTTGCCCGGCATGCTGCTGGTCTATGGGGTTCTGCCGTTCTGGGACCGGCTTCGCACGAAGGCTTCCATCCGGGGCGCGCTCAATGGCGTCAACGCGTCTGTGGTCGGGATACTCGGCGCCGCGCTCTATGAGCCGATATGGACATCGACCATACTTCGCCCGCTTGACGCCGCGCTCGCGCTTGTTGCTTTTGCAGCCCTGACGGTAGCCAAGCTGCCGGTATTCGTCGTGGTCGCGATGGCAGCCGCCACGGGGATGGCGCTGATTCTCTTTTAGCATCGCGCCTTTAATCGGATGCGGGCGTCTGGATGCATTTTTGTATGCAAGTTGCGCAAAGCGGCCTCTGCTTGTCAATCTGTCCCTGACGATTTCGTCCGCATTTCTTATTCTGAAACATCTTCGGCGAAATCGCCTTGCGGACAGGTTAACGCAGCCTAAGCCCGCTCCAACCCCTGCTAAATAAGGGGAAAATACCGAGCGGGACGCCATCGCCGCCGCCTGCGCCGCAGCTTTTCGGGCTGGCGAAAGGGTTAACTCGTGAAATTGCAAACATATTTAACGGACTTTTGCGAGCCGACTTAATGCCAAAATTCCGGCATTAAATTCTATTTAATGGCGATCGAGGGAAGTCAGAAAGCTATTTATTTTCAGAGTGTTAGACGAGCCCGCCTACGTCCACCCGTAAGGCGCGGCGCTCCTCTTTTCGCGCCGGATAGACGCTTTCTTAAGCATACTCAGGCCGGAAATAAGTCGGGCGCGCTCCTGTTAACCATGTTGTATTAACGCTTACGGGAGGTTGGCGAACGGTTTACCTTTAGAGCGTCGTGCGTCCCGATGATCGTCACCCCGGAATGCGCCTCAGCGCATATCCGGGGCCGTTACAAATCGAAGCGCCTGTTGCGATCCCGGATACGACGCAGGCGTCGTTCCGGGATGACGTGCTCTAGGCGTGCGGCGAGCGCCGTCCAAGATGGCATGGCCAGATTGGCGAAGCATGCCTCAAAGCATCCCGCGTTCAACACAGGCGTCATCGTGATCGTCGCCTGGAACGCGCCTCAGCGCATTGGCGCGTCCCTACCGGTTCCGATTTTGCGCAGGACGCGCCAGGCGGCGCGACAAGCGGGAAGCCAATCCGGGGATGAAGTGAGGTCCAATTGAGCGCGCGACGCTTTAGCGAACGAACGCAGAGTTTTCGCGTTAAGGGAGGGCCGATGTCCGCGCCAGCTTTCTTCCATAAACTTCCGCCGATGAAGCGCGGGGAAATCGCCCCGCTCATATTGCTCGTTCTCGCGGCGAGCCTCATCGTGATGTTTGCGGCGATTACGGAAGAGCTCGTTGACGGGGACCTGCATGGCTTCGATCGCGCCGTCCTTCTTGCGCTTCGCCACCCCGATGACCCTTCAAAACCGCTCGGCCCGCTCTGGCTGCAAGTCGCGGCCCGCGATGTAACCAGTCTCGGCAGCCCGGCGGTGCTTACGCTGATTACAGCGGCGGCGCTGGGCTATCTTGCGCTGAAACGGCAGTGGAGAGCGGCCCTTTTCGTTCTTGTCTCGATCTGCGGAGGAACCGCCGTCAGTTTCGCGCTCAAAGACCTCGTCCAGCGGCCAAGGCCCGATTTCGTCGCCGCTGTGGCGCAAACCCAGACATACAGCTTCCCAAGCGGCCACGCCTTCCTCTCGGCCGTAACATTCCTGACGCTGGGCACGTTGCTCGCAAGGGCGCAGCATCAGGCCGAAGTCAAGATTTATCTTCTCTCTGTCGCCATCGCGATCACGGTCCTGGTCGGGGTGAGCCGCGTTTATATCGGGGTCCACTGGCCGACGGACGTGCTCGCCGGATGGTGTGCGGGCGCGTCATGGGCAATCTTGTGCTGGCTGATTGCGGAGCGCCTTCAGTCGCGTTCCTGATTGCGGGGCCTCTTATCAACCCCACGGTCCGCGCGTCCAACCGGATGCTCCTCCGGGCGTAGCCGGAGATGGGGAAGGCTCAAGCCGTGGCTGGGATTCGTCGTAGGTCAGATCCGGCGCGAAGCGCCAAAGCGGTATGAGAACAAGGCCGGCCACGAAGCCGCCGATATGAGCCCACCATGCGATCCCGCCCCCCATGGAGGGCACGGCCAGGTCGATGAAGCCCTGCGCGAATTGAAACACAAACCAGATGAGCGCGTAGAAGAGGGCGGGCACCTTGAAGAAAAGCGGGATGACGACGATGAGAATCAGGATCGTGAGCTTTGCGCGTGGAAAGGTCGTGGCGTAGGCGCCGAGCACGCCCGCGATGGCTCCGGACGCTCCAAGCGCGGGCACCGCCGAGTCCTGGTTGAAAAGCGCGTGCGCGAAACTCGCGCTCAGCCCGCAGACAAGATAGAAACTTAAAAATTGCCAGCGCCCGATGCGTCCCTCAAGCGACGATCCGAAGATGAAAAGCGTCCACATATTGAGGATCAGATGCCACCAGCCGCCATGCATGAATGTCCCTTCGATGAAGGGAAGGTAGTCGGCGGGGTCCAGCCCGTTTGCGAGGGCCCAACTCGGGTCGAAATATCGCCGCGGGACAAGCGCATGCTCGTAGGAAAAGACGTTCGCCTCCTGCGGGCTGAGCGAAGCCTGGTAAAAAAACACCAAGGCGTTGATCAGGATCAGGCCGTAGGTGACGACCGGCGCAAACGGTATCCTGATCGAATCCTTGATGGGAAACATGGACGAGGCTTTTTGCGAGAGCTAATGCGGCTGCAAGCCCGCGATCTTCTGCTTGATTGCCTGCAGAACTTCCTCCACGTGATCAAAGATCCAATAATGGCCAGCGCCTTCGATGCGAAACAGTTCGCAGCCCGGGATGATTTCCGCAAGGCGGAGCGATGCAGCGACCGGAACGTTTTTATCGGCTGTGCCCTGCCAGAGCAGAACGGGCGCTTTGATCGCGCGCAAGGGAATGTTCCAAGGCTTGGCGAAGATCTTCATCTCCTCCACAACGCCCTGAGCGCCGGGCCGGAAACCCTCGATCACGCCGGCGAGCAGGTTCTTGCGCACCTCCGGCCGCAAGAGGATGTGTTCATCAGCGGGCCCCGCGCGCCGCATGATCATTTGATACATCGTATCCGACGCGTTGAGAAACATGAGGCGGCCGATGGAGAAGGCGCCGCGCATGGCGGGCGTGAGATGGGGAAGCAGTTTGAAGGTCACAATCTGCGCGGCGGGGAGATCATCCGGGCCATCCGGCGAATGCAGGGGGCCGACGGGGCTGATCAGCGCCGCGGTTGTCACCCTTTCCGGCAAAAGAGCAGCGCATGCGGCCACGTAAGGGCCGCCACCGGATATGCCCGCGACGCCGAAGCGGTCGAGCCCGAGTTTGTCGGCGAGAACTCGAACATCCTGTACCCAATCGGAGAGAGTGCGGTTTTCCTGAAAGTCGGAAATCCCGAAACCGGGGCGGTCGGGCGCGATCAGGCGCAAACCCAACTGCCGCGCCGGCTCGTCGACGAGCCGAAACATGAACCGCGAGCCGGGTGTGCCATGGAACGCAAAGATTGGGATTCCCGAAGGGTCGCCGAACTCGGTGTAGCCCAGTCTTCGCCCATCGGGCAAACCGAGAAAATGGTCTTCGCCCGGCTTGGCCTCGCTGGGATCAAACCGGGAACTCATTCGTGGCTAAATCCATGATGTCACTTATTGCTGGCGTTGAATATCCGGCCTGCGGATGTAGATATATTGACAGGCTCCCTGAACATGGGAGCGCTCAGAGCTGAATGTTAGCACATCAAGGGAGAGAACGATGGCTGACGATCTAACGAGCAAAGGTCAAAGCGGCCGCTTGCCATCCCGCTTGCAAGACCCCTTCCAGTCTTTCCGGACAGAGATAGACAGGCTTTTCGACAATTTTCTCGGCCTCCCGTCGTTGACCGGCCTCCACCAGGGCTTCCCCTCCGCGCCTCAGATGATGACGCCGACGCTGGACGTGAAGGAAAACGAGAAAGAAATCGTCGTGAAGGCGGATCTGCCCGGCATGGATGAGAAGGACATCAACCTCACCATCCATAACGGCGTGCTGAGCCTTCGGGGCGAGAAGAAGAGCGAGCACACCAACGAGCGGGAGAACTATCACGTCATGGAACGCAGCTATGGTTCGTTCCAGCGTTCGATCCGCCTGCCCGAGACCATCGATGAGGACAAGGCGGAAGCCCGCTTCGACAAGGGCGTTCTGACGATTACGCTTCCGAAGCGGCCGGAAATGGTCAGCGCTCAAAAGAAGATCGAAATCAAGGGCGCGTAGCATTTCCCCCAAACGCGATGGCCGGGCTGCTGGCCCGGCCTGACGTTACGCCCTCTGAAACGCTTCGAGCTGCGCCATAATTTCGGGGCTGTCCCAATTCGCTGGGCCAACCAGTCGCGCAATTTCCTGACCGTTCTCGTTTACGACGACGGTCACGGGCAGACCGGCAGCTTTCATGCGAATGGCGGCTGCGCCCGTATCGTCATTATAGAGCTTGAGATGCGTGATCCCTTGCCTGGCGAAGAATTCGGCGGGCGCATCTGGGCCGCCGCGGTCGGTGCTGATGGCCAAGACAACCACATTCCTGCCGGCAAGCTTCGCCTGGAGCCTGTCCAGCGACGGCATCTCTGTCTTGCAGGGGGCGCACCACGTGGCCCAAAGGTTGACGAGCGCCACCCGGCCGCGCCAATCGGATAGATGAACCGCGTGTCCCTCGGCATCCTTGAACGCGAGGTCGGGGACCGTTTGCGGCTCGGCATGGCCAACGAACCAGCCGGTGGCGCCGTCTTCAATGGAAGCTGTCGGCGTCACCACGTTTTGGGCGGTCAAACCCGCGACTAAAAAAGCCCCCGCCATTCCTGCCGAAGCGGCCAGAACCGCGAGAACTGCATATTTTCCTATTCGGAGAAAAAAAAGAGGCGGCTTCGCCTCTTCCTTGTTCGGTTCACCGCCGCCAGCCATGTTCAGCGCTTGGCTCGACCTTTCCCGAACGCATAGTCATACCCGGCTTTTATTTCATTCAGCGGTGAGTTTGCGATCCTTCGGCCAAGCGGGTCCGGTTTTTCCTCTGTCCGAACGATCTTTATTTGTTTCTCTGGCTCGCCTTGGCTTTCCCATGTGGAATGGTTCACATCCTCATCAAGCGGCGCGCTTGCCTGCTCTGCATTCTCAACGGGGACCTGGATTTGCTTTTCGTTCTCCGAGGGGGCGACGGTTATATGCTTTTCCTGTTCAGCGGCGACGCCGGTGTTTTCGACGAGGGTGTCCATTCGTTTCTCCTTGGCGGATGGCCAGACAAGCCTGGCGCACAAATTGTCCTTTCTTACTGAATGCGCTGCAGTTTCAGACGTTCCCATTCGCGCGCCGAGGCGCTCGCCGAGGCGTCCGAAGTCCTGCAAACCGCTAACTTGGGGGGCGTAGCCCCCGGCAGCAAGCAGCCTGAAGCCCGACTATATCATACATCATGCTTATGAGGGTGGTCTTGTGCGCTGCGGAAGGGCGCGCTAATGCTTCGCTTTAAGCCTCATCAGGCGATGACACGATGGCTAACAAAATGTGGGGCGGGCGCTTCGAAGCAAAACCCGCCGAGATCATGGAGGAGATCAACGCCTCCATTTCGTTCGACAAGCGCTTCTATGCCGAGGACATTCGCGCCAGCCAGGCTCACGCGAAAATGCTGGGCGCGTGTGGGATCATCCCTGCGAAGGAGGCGGAGGAGATCATAGCGGGCCTCGAAACCGTCCGCGAGGAGATCGCGCTTGGCCGCTTCGAGTTCCGGCGCGAATATGAAGACATCCACATGGCGGTCGAAGCGCGCCTGAAGGAGCTGATAGGCCCCGTCGCGGGCAAGCTTCACACTGCGCGCTCGCGCAACGACCAGGTCGCCACCGATTTCCGCCTCTATATCCGGGGCGCAATCGACCAGCTGGACGGCCAGCTTATAAGCCTGCAAAGAGCGCTGGCCCGCAAGGCGGCCTCGCATGCGGACACCATCATGCCCGGCTTTACCCATTTGCAGACCGCTCAGCCCGTCACGTTCGGACATCACTGCCTCGCCTATGTTGAGATGCTGGCTCGCGACCGCGGGCGCTTTGCCGATGCCCGCAAGCGTGTGAACGAGTCGCCGCTGGGCGCCGCGGCGCTGGCTGGGACGTCCTTTCCCATCGACCGGGCCATGACGGCGGCGGAGCTTGGCTTTGAACGCCCCATGGCGAACTCGCTCGATGCGGTCTCTTCGCGGGACTTCGTCCTTGAAACGCTGGCAGCCGCTTCGATTTGCGCCTCCCATCTGTCGCGTCTGGCCGAGGAAATCGTCATCTGGTTCAGCGCGGGCTTCGGCTTCATCACCTTGAGCGATCGCTTCACAACCGGCTCCTCCATCATGCCGCAAAAGCGCAATCCGGACGCTGCCGAGCTGATCCGCGCGAAAGCCGGCCGCGTTTGCGGAGCGTTCGTGTCGCTCCTCATGGTCATGAAAGGGCTGCCGCTCGCCTATTCGAAAGACATGCAGGAAGACAAGGAGGCGGGATTCCTCGCCATCGACGCGCTTTCACTGGGTCTCGCCGCCATGACGGGCATGGTCGAAGACCTGGAGCCGAACCCGGAGAAAATGCGCGAAGCCGCCGGCTTAAGCTTTTCGACAGCGACCGATCTCGCGGATTGGCTCGTCCGATGCGCAGGGCTGCCTTTCCGCGAAGCCCACCACGTCACGGGCCGCATCGTGAAAGCAGCCGAAAACGCTGGCCTTGATCTCGCCCACGTTCCGCTGGAGACAATGCGAAAGATGGAGCCGCGCATTGACGCGTCCGTTTTCGAGGTGCTGAAGATCGACAAGTCTGTCGAGAGCAGGCGAAGCTTCGGAGGCACAGCACCGCAAAATGTGCGCGCCGCGGCAGAAATCTGGCTTAAGTCTCTGGAGTTGGAAAAAGCTTCAGGGTAAAGACGATTGGGGCTGGCGCGGCAGCGGCCGCGCTGTTACGGGGACACGATGACTCGCACAGTGCGCAATCTGGTTTTGGCCGCGGGCGTAGCGCTCGCACTTGCCGCATGCGGGAAAAAGACCGACTTGCAACGCCCGTTACCGCCCCCAGATGTTCCGAAGGATGCCACCGGGAAGAATGCGGATCCGAACCGCCCCTTCATCCTCGATCCGCTTTTGCGCTAAAACTGACCGGGCCTATGCTCGATGCACTTTTTTTCTTACCGGAACGGCATTCTGCATGCCGAAGATGTCGCTCTTGATGCGATCGCGCGCGATGTGGGCACGCCCTTCTACTGCTATTCCACGGCGACCATCGAGCGGCACTTCAAAGTGTTTTCCGAGGCGATTGCGGGCCACGACGCCCTGATCTGCTATTCCATCAAGGCCAATTCCAACATTTCGGTCATCCGCACTCTGGCGAGGCTTGGCTCTGGCGCGGACGTGGTCTCGGAAGGCGAAATTCACCGGGCGCTGGCGGCCGGAATACCGCCCGAGAAGATCGTGTTTTCCGGTGTCGGCAAGACACGGACCGAAATGGCTTTCGCGCTCGAAACCGGGATCTTCGGCTTCAATGTCGAGTCCGAGGCGGAACTTCGCGCCTTGAGCGAGGTGGCGAGCGCGCGCAGCGCTTCGGCTCGCATCGCCTTTCGCATCAATCCCGACGTCGACGCGAAGACGCACGCCAAGATCTCTACCGGCAAATCCGAGCACAAATTCGGCGTGAGCTGGAAAGATGCGCGCGCCCTTTACTCGCGCGCGCGCGCATTGCCCGGCATCGACGCGCAAGGCGTCCATATGCATATCGGCAGCCAGATCACGCATATGGAGCCGTTCAAGAACGCCTTCGCCTTGCTGGCAAGCCTGGTGGAGGACTTGAGGACAGACGGGCACACCATATCCTTCGTGAACCTCGGCGGCGGGCTTGGCATTCCCTACCGCTGGGATCTGCAGGAGCCGCCGCTGCCCAAGGAATATGCGGAGATCGTGACCGCTCTTTCGAACCGTCTCGGCGCCAGGCTCCTGTTCGAGCCGGGCCGCGTGATTGCTGGCAACGCCGGGATCCTGGTAACGGAGGTGATCTACACCAAGCGAGGCGGCGAGAAGTATTTCATCATTGTCGACGCCGGGATGAACGATCTCATTCGGCCGACGCTTTACGACGCCTATCACGATATCTGGCCCGTTCGCGAGGCCCTTCGCAACGGAAACATGTCTCGCGCCGACGTTGTGGGCCCTGTCTGCGAGACCGGCGACTTCATCGCGAAAGATCGCGCCATGCCCGAGGCCGCCGCCGGTGATCTTCTCGCCATCTTGACGGCTGGAGCCTACGGGGCCGTGCAGGCATCAACCTACAACACGCGCCGTCTCGTGCCCGAGGTTCTCGTCTCGGGCGGAAATTTTGCTGTAATCAGGCCGCGGCCCTCCTACCAAGACATGCTTGAGGCCGAGGTTATGGCGCCCTGGCTTCGTTAGGGTGGGACATGGCCCTGCCGCGCCTGCGTTCGCTCCAAAACCGCACGCCGTTAGGTGGCAGCCTCGTCTGGCTCACCAATACGTGCTCCAGGGACGATGGGACGGGATCGCATCGCGGTGCACCCTGAGGAAGTGGTGCAGCACATGCAGGAAACTCAAGACGTGCTTACGGTCGCCATGACCCTGGGCTTGCCGGATGTTGTCCACGATCATGTCGCGGATTTCTTTGGCGCCGTTCTCTGCGCTCAACATGGTACTGACTAGGCTGGCTGCCACGATTTCGGGAATGCGCTCGTGTCTTGCGATGACGAGCACCACTTCCTCCGTTGCCCCGCAGAATGCAATGCAATCTTCCAGCGTGATCATAATCTTCATTGTGCAGCAGGAGTTGCAGGGGCAAAATGATTAATATCAAAGATAGATGATGTTAAATGCCGCAGTGCACCATCGACACGTAAACTTCGGGAAATCTTCGGCTGTGAAGAGCGCCCCCGATGATGCCGTGGGCTCTTCAAACGCGGCAATACCCGAGTTACGAGACCGACAGCCTCGCGGGCGCCTGTACTATCTGTTCACAGTCGTGGATTTGCACCACCTCCTCCTTGCCGGTCTCCCGGCCGCGCTCCGCTTATAAATCGTCGCAGTTCCGGTTGGTGGCATCCGTCATCATCTTAGCATAGGTCTCGAGCCTTCCGAATTCGTACAAGCGGATTGGTCGATGCCTCTCATTTTGCGATCTGTCCAGAATTGAGTAGAATTAGTTTTCAGGGCGGCCAAAGACACCCGGGGGTTTTAACGAGAGAGCGGGCGAAAAACCGGCAAGGACATTCTGCAAAAACTCTGTGGGGAAACAGAAAGTTACTCGTGTTGCACGTCTTACGTCCAGCGACGGAGTGCTGATGGTGCACTTGGTTGCTCTTATTGCCAGACGTGCGGGTCGCAAGGTTGCCTCTGGTCATGCAGGGGATTGGAATCGCCATCGAGGACAGCCGGGTCGCGGCGTTAGCGCAGTATCCGGCATTGAATTGATGGAAAGGCAAAAAAAGGGAGGAGCGCAGAAATGACTATCGCAAATAAAGACGGACGCGGGTCCGAGGTTACAAAAAATGATGTTGAGACGGTAAAAAGATTTGAGGAAGTTGTAGGTGAGATCGCCGAGAAAAGTCTTCATCTCGTCAATGAATATATCAAGCATACCGGAGAAGATGACGGATTTACCGTCATGCACCCGACAATTGTAAGCAAGGCCTTCCAGGACATGGCGATTAAGGCGTGGGAGAACCCAGCCAACATCGCCAAGGAGCAGGCAAATTACTGGAAGAGCATGGCCGAGCTGTGGCAAAGCGGCATGGCCAAGTTGCTGTTCAACAAAGAGTTCAAGCCCGTCGCGACCCCGGCGCCGACCGACCGCCGCTTCAAGGACAACGCGTGGGGCGAGAACGTCATTTTCGACTGCGTAAAGCAGTGCTATCTGTTGACGGCCCAGCATATGCAATCGTCGATCAGCGGGGTCGAGGGGCTCGACGAGCACACGACCAAGCAGGTGCAGTTCTATACCCGTCAATTCATTGACGCGATGTCGCCCACCAATTTCGCGGCGACCAATCCCGAAGTCCTCAAGGCGACGATCGAAAGCAAGGGCCAGAACCTCTTGGAGGGCGTTGCGCACCTGATGCAGGACCTGGATCGCAACGGGGGCAACTTCAATGTCAAGATGACCAATCTGGAACACTTCCACCTCGGCGAGAATATCGCGTCGACGCCAGGCAAGGTCATCTACCAGAATGAGATGATGCAGCTTCTGCAATATACTCCGTCGACCAAGACGGTGCGCCAGAAGCCGCTGTTGATTGTGCCGGCATGGATCAACCGGTTCTATATTCTCGACTTGCAGCCCAAGAATTCATTCGTGAAGTGGGCGGTCGACCAGGGCCATACGGTGTTTCTCATATCGTGGGTCAATCCTGACGAAAGCTATGCCGATAAGCTCTTCGACGAATACCTGATCAACGGTACGATTGCCGCTATCGATGCCATTGAGCAGGCGACGGGTGAAAAGGAGATCAACGCCGTCGCCTACTGCATCGGCGGAACGCTACTGGCCCTGACCGCGGCCTACATGGCGGCCAAGGGAGACAACCGGCTCCTCAGCTGCACCTATTTCACGTCGATGTTCGACTTCTCCGAACCGGGCGAAATCGGCGTCTTCGTCGACGAGGCGCAGATCGACCTCTTGGAAAAGCACATGCGGTTCAAAGGGTATCTGGAGGGCCATCACCTCGCCGAGGCCTTCAGAATGCTGCGCGAGAACGACCTGATCTGGTCGTTCTTCGTCAAGGACTATCTGCTGGGCCAGGAGCCGATGCCGTTCGACATCCTGTACTGGAACTCGAACTCGACCAACATGCCGGCGACGATGCACAGCTACTATCTGCGCAACATGTACCTGCACAATCGCATGCGCGAACCGAACGGCATCACGCTCGGAGGCGTGGGCATCGATCTTCGCCGCATCACGGTTCCGCAGTACTTCCTGTCCGCCAGCGAGGACCACATCGCTCCGTGGAAATCGACCTACGCAGGAACCCAGCTCGTGTCCGGTCCGGTGCGGTTCGTGCTGGGGGCTTCGGGCCATATTGCCGGGGTAATGAACCCACCGGCCGCCAAGAAATATTGTTACTGGACGAACGACAAGATCGCCGCCACTCCGGACGAGTGGTTTGCCGGGATCGAGCGCCACGAAGGATCGTGGTGGGTGGATTGGGATCAATGGGTCGGCCGGTTCGCCGGAAAATCGGTGCCGGCCCGCCAACCCGGAGATGGCGCGCTCAAGCCTATCGAAGATGCTCCCGGTTCTTACGTGAAAACGACGCACGCCTTGGAAAAGCCTGAGGACGTTTTGGAAAAGCCTGAGCAAGCCTTGGAGAAGCCTGAGCAAGCCTTTGTCGAGAGCGTGCAGCGCGCCTTGCCCGGCCTCGATGTCCCGACGAAACAGGACATCGATGCGCTGTCGAAGCAGGTGGAGGAGTTGACCAAGGTGACGAACAGGCTCTCGGTTCGCCTTGAAAAGACGCAATCCGCCGCAAAAAAACGGTCAAGAAGGCGTCAAAACGCGCTCACACGCAAGTCAGGCACGCCAATGGGGGAGTAACGCAACCGCCAAGCGTCGCCCTCGGGAGGGGGCTACGCGCGACGCCATCCTCGGGGGCGTGGATTCTTTTGACGCACCTCGCAATCAGTGGAAAAGCTCAGCCACGTTGTAGTTTCTGGAGAGCTTTCTCTGATCAGCCGGCAGAATCCTGCGTTTGCCTGGCGAAAGTCTGCATGCCGTCTTGAGTAAACTGCGTCTGAAGCGTCAAAACCTCTTGGGGATTATTCGCTTGGGCGATCCTGCCGGCGAGCGTGAAGGCTAACTCGGCATTTCTCTTCGCGATTTCTATGGCGCGGTCTTGAACATCTTTAAGGCCAGCGGTCATAGGATTTGAAGGGATCGTGCCCATCCATGTGTTCATGGCGCTGGTCACATAAGCGGTGATTTGATCATAGGCGGCATGGGCCTGCTTCACCTTTTGTTCGGCAAGCTCATGCACGGTCTGCGGGATTTCGGACGGGTTTCCAGCCATATATTTCCTCCCCGGCGTTACTGAAATTGTAGCCGCGGCCTGCGACGGTGCGCTGACGACAAGAATCGGAGAAGAAGAAAGTGGATCGTTGGTTCCCGCTATGCGACTAAGCGCCGCACACGGTGATCGTGGCGCATGGAATCCGGGCTTTACACAACGTCGGCATCGGTTGCTGGCTCCTTGATTTGCATTTTCGCATGCGCAACTCGAAATCGCTGTCGCCCTCGCGGCTTTCAATCGGTTTGCTTTGCATAAGCCGAGCACCTTTGGTGGAATGACTTAGCGAAGGCGCAGCGCCGCTTGCAGCCTTACTCTCCCTCGTAGTTCTGTTCGATATAGGAAGGCAAGCAGCGAATCGGATGGAACAACGGCGCCTTCCGCCACGGCGCTGGCCATCTTAGTCAAGGCATTTTTTGCAAATTTTCAACGAAATAGAAAAACTGTTGTAATTTTCTGCGGCAAAGCTAGGGTATCCCTCTCATCCGATGTATGAGCTCAGACGCAAATCCACTTGTTCAGTAAACCAATGATTGCGCTATCGATAAGGGTTCCGATCGCCTCTTCGCTCTCACCAAGGAGCCGCATTCGCAGCGGCGCCGGGCTGTTTCAGGTTTTGGGTAATCCGTCCGAGTGGAAATGTGCCGTCACGGTAGCAATTATCTTCTTCGTCGCTTCGCTCGCTCTTGCGCCTGCGCTGATGCGGGATCAGAAGCAGTTCGCGGCAGAGATCAACAGCAAGACCCTCAAAGCCGCCGCCGCACTCAAAACCTCCCCGAGGCTCTCGCTCCCCGTGCAAGATTGATCGGGTGATCCCTGGCGCGACATTGGCGCATGCGGGAAAAATTCTTTATGGCGCTTGTATGGCTGCAGCGGTTTATTCCCGCAATCAACCCTTCAATAAAATGTTAACGGCAAAATCCTCACCGGTTGAGAATTTCTGTTTCTCAAGCGCAAATCATCGGCGATGAACAAAAAATTATTGTTGTCTTCCGGTGACTTGTATGGATGGGAAATCCACTGTCGGGCTCATAATCGCCTTTGTCGCTGTTTCATTCGTAGCGCCTTCCATTGCATTGATCGGGCAGCACACGGGCTCGCCAACGATCTCGCCTTCCTTTCCCCTGGACATGAACAACCTAAGCGCCGAAGAGATCAACCGCCGAACCCTCCTTCTCGCGGCTACAATCAAGCCGGCGGCGAAGTGATAGCGCTTCCCATCTCCCCTGCCCCGCTACCGTTACCATGCAAGCAGGGGAACCCAACCCCCCGGAGCGCCAACCTTTGCCCGACATCCGTATACGTCGCGAACACCGCTTCGGCCTCGCCAAGGCACGCAAAATCGCCTGGCAATGGGCCGAGCGCGTGGAGCGCGACTTCGACATGCAATGCACCGTGATCGAGGGCCCACGGCAGGACAGGGTCGAGTTCGCCCGCGGCGGCGTCAGTGGCGCCCTCGTCGTCGCTGCCGACCATTTCGCCCTGCACGCCCAGCTGGGACTGCTGCTGGGCCTGTTTACTGAAAAGATCGAGGCCGAGATCGAGGAGACGTTCGAAGCGCTGTTCGTCAAGGCCACGCCGGCCGAGCCGCGACCGCCTGCATTACGTCGCAAGTAGCGCCTATTTCAGCGACCCGATCAAATCGACATAGGCCTGCATCGCCTCGCTGGCTGACTTGCCCTCGACCGCCTTCCAGGCGTCCCACTTCGCACGGCCGACCAAATCCATGAAGCCGGGGCGTTTCCCGGTGGCGTCGCCCATGGTGGCCTGCTTGTAAAGCGCGTAGATCTGCAGCAAGGTCTGATTGTCGGGTCGCACAGACAGCTTCTTGCTGTCGGCGACCGCCTGCTCGAACTTCGACTTCAACATGGTCATCAGTATTTCCCCGTCGGCGGAAACAGGTGCGGATTCATGGCCGGACTTGACCAGACTTGCGCCGGCCATTGAGTCCCAAATCCAAAAACATGGAGTTTGTCGCCCTGGGTGGCCCCCTCGGAGGGCGGCCATGACAACAAGGGGATTCCGAATAATTTCGACGCTCGCAGAACCGGTATTGCATGCCGAGCGCGTGTCTATTCGTGCGAATTGGCATCCCCACCGCCATACCCTTCCCGCCCTCTCAGGGGGTGCCGGCCGCTCCTGTGCGAGACCTCAATTGGCGTCCACCTCCCCGCGCGGGACGTTACCGGTCCGCGCGTTTAACTAGGGGTAGGAGGTTCCTCGAGTATGGGCTGTTGCCCCTTTGGGGCGCTGACATTCTACTTATCGTTGGCGATCAGCCCGTCGGTGATGGCCGATGCCTGCTCCATGTGGCGCTGGATCGCCAGAAGCGCGGGCTGGGTGCAGGTGCGATAGGTGCGGGAATAGTCGCGGTAGCCGCGGTTGAAGCTCTCCACAAGCTTCGCCCTGCGCAATGCACTCGTCCCCTCGCCCGCCGTCAGCTCGCGCATCTGCTCCCGCCAAGCCTGACCTTCATTGGCTCCGCACAGCTCGCGAAGATAGTGCAGGGTTCCGAGGATCTCCGCGAGCCGGAAGAGTTGAGTGTCGTAAGGGCGGTCATCGGAAACCGATGGTTTCGGTGAGACTGGCGCTTGATGCTGCTTCTGCGCGCCTGCGGCGTTCTGGGCGCAGGCAGGGCCGGCCAGCACTGCGAAAGCCGCGGCGGCAATGATCGCCAGCAAGGCCGACTTTATCACCTGCAATCTCACCGCCCGTCTCTTTCCAAGGCTCGTCTCGCATTCACAATCGCACTCTCCAGCCCGGGCGTGCGTTGAAGGCGCATTCTCTCTTCCAGTCCGAAGAAACAAGCCGCTGCGGCATCGGAAGCCGGCATAAGCACGCCGTCTACGTCGCGCGTGGCAAATACAATGACCGTGTAATGCATCATCACGGCGCCGGTGTCATCCTTCAGAATCCCATCGGCAACATCCCCCAAAGTGAGATTCAAGGCAAGCAGTCCGGTTTCTTCCTTGAGTTCGCGCCGCGCCGCGTTGGCGGCGGTCTCCCCCCATTGGATCTCGCCACCCGGCAGAGACCAAAATCCAGCATAAGGCCGTTTGCCCCTCTGGATTAACAGCACCGCGTCTCCTCGAAACACAACGATTGAAGCCCCGGCTCGGGGATGGGCCGCGGTTTTCGCCTCTTGCATTTTCCTTCCCCTTTCCGATTCCCGCTTCTCGGTGAGCCGGCCAGGCACGGCGTAGCCCCGCCTCACCGATCAGGCGGCAGAACTCAAGTTCGACGAGATCATAAAGGGCCATTTCAGTAATGGCGGCTAGTGTCCCGTCTTTCGAGTCGCCGCCCAGTTTGAAACGAGCTCGAACGGCAATTGGGAAACTAAGGGACACTAGCAAAAACAGTTAGCTCGTGTGGCTTATATCTCGCAATTGCCTATGAGAGCCAGCCATCAATGCTGTAGGCAATTGCGCGACGCCACATTAAGCAAACTTCGCCATCGATTTGGGGCCAAGCCGCGCCTTCAACTCCCAGCTGCGCAAGCCTCCGCCGTCAAGGGAGTTTCTCACTTGGATCGTGGCTGCCCACAAACGCCGAAAATTGTTTCTGCTAATTTACATATGACCGAGGTTTCGACGGGCGCTGAGCGCCTTCGTTCTTCGGCTCAACTATCTGATTCCCGCGGCGCCGAAAGCAGGCTGTCGCCCGGCATCGGACAACAGCGTAGGGAGGCTCGGCCTCACCCTTTTACAGACGCTATGAGGCCGACCGCTGCACGAGTAGCCCGCCATTCATGAGGGCAACCCGCTCAGCAGCCGAAATCCGGCCTCTGCCCTGGATCAGTCCTGTGTCAGCCTGTAGCCGAGGAAGCGTTGAGAATCGATCGGGTCTGTGCCGAGGCGTTGGCGCAGGCGCTTCCGCAGCTTGCTGATGTGGCTCTCGATCACATTCTCATCGATGCCGTCGTCGAAAAGGCCGTAAACGAAGTTGAAGATTTGGGACTTCGTCACGCGGCGGCCTTTGTTGGCCATCAGATATTCGAGAATCCGGCGCTCGCGCCTTGGGAGCGGCAATGGCGCGCCGTCAATCTCGGGATCGCGCCCATCGGAGAACACTCTGATCCTGCCGGCAAGGGGCTGTTGCAACTCTTGCTGTGATCTCCGGCTGATTGCCCGGATGCGGGCAAGAATCTCCCGCACATGGATCGGCTTGCGAACCACGTCATCGACGCCGGCGGCAAAGAGGTCAAGGGTGTCACTCAGGGATTTCGTTTCGTTCATCGCAATTACCGCAGCGCCCGACCGCGACTTGATTTTGACGGGTACATCCTCGCGATTTTGGAAATCACCAAGCAGGAACGCCTCCACCGCATCGATGTCCGGCTCGGGCGCGGTATTTACCCACTGGCGGAAATCATGGGGCGCGAGCCCCGTTGCGGAAACGCCTTCCCGGCAAAACCATGCCGTA
The DNA here is from genome assembly GCA_963764115.1 of uncultured Alphaproteobacteria bacterium. GTDB lineage: Bacteria > Pseudomonadota > Alphaproteobacteria > Rhizobiales > Rhodomicrobiaceae > Rhodomicrobium. The sequence continues at coordinate 9,433 of CAVXRT010000037.1, read as the reverse complement.
TATCCGTTCAATACGGTTTCACGTTCGTCGACGATGACAATCATGAGGTTTTCCCCGAATCTAGCCTAGCCCGTTACCAGCAACGCTTAGACGTAACGGTTAATGTCTGCAACTTTAGATTGTGCGAACCTTGGGGAAATGGCCTGGAATCGGGGCGGGCGTGACCTTAAAGACGCGCATTCCACTTGGTGCTGGTTTTGCGGCAAGCATGGGCGCAGAAAACAGTCTCGGGCGAGGGTGAAAGGAGATTGGGTAATGTGGCACGCGGTGATTCGGGCGATCTGTGCTGGGATGCTTCTCCTTGCTCTCAATTCGCCAGGGCTCGAAGCTCGGGAATGCCAGGGGCACTCGGATGCGCCGATCGTCAGTTTGCTGCAACCGCCGCCTTGCGAGACCTGCCCGGAGGCCAAAGCCGAAATGGAAGAACTCGCGACACTGGAGCGGGAGCGGACGCCTGAGCAGGAAAACCGGGTCGCCGCCGATGTTAAACGCAGCGTCGACCGTTTCCTTGAGGGCGCCGGCATCGCTTTCGAGCCCGAGAAGCTTCGCGGCTGCGAGAAGTTTTTTACAAAGCCGCGCCAGGAGGAGAAGGCTGCGGTCGAGGCGGTGAAGGACACGTTCTGCCGGACGCGGCCGTTCAAGACCCCCGGCAATCCCCTGCATCCCGTGGAGTTGGCGCGGCCTGACGACAGTTTCTCCTACCCTTCGGGGCACGCCGCTTATGGAGCTGTGATCGGCTTTCTGCTGATCGAAATGCTCCCCGAAAAAAGAGCGGAGATCTATCGCCGGATCAACGACTACGCACACAGCCGCATGATCGCGGGCGCTCACTTTCGCAGCGACGTGGAGGCCGGCAAGCTTATCGGCGCCGCGGTCGTGGCGTCTCTTCTGGCGAAGTCCGATTTTCGCGAAGCCTTCGGCGAAGCCAAAACCTGCGTGCGCAAGGCCGTAGGGCTGGAATAGGCGATTGCCCTCATGCCGGAACTTGATTGCCCGGATGCCATAGCGATCCCGGCTCGCGGTTCGCTTGGCCGGGATGACAAAGCTCAGAGCGAGGTTCGTTTAGGCGGCCTTCGCGTCGCGTACTGCCGCGTTGTCGGCGCGGTCGGCCAGTTCCGGCGATGCTCCATCTTCAGGGGCGGGGAGCAGCAGCGGCTGTTCGGGGGCCGTCAGCGCGAGTTGCTTGAATATGCGAACCTTGTGCAGGCGTCGCGGGCTTGCTTCGATGATCTCGAAGGTTACGCCGGAGGGGTGCGGAACGATCTGGCCGCGTTTCGGAACGTTGCCCACCGTCGCCATGATCAGGCCGCCCAAAGTTTCCACATCCTCCGGGATCCCGTTCGTGGTCAAGGATAGGCCGAGAACCTGCTCGACATCCTCGATGGGCGTGCGCGCACTCGCGATGAACGCCTCGTTCTCAATGCCGATCGCGAGGGCTTTGCTGTCGTCATGCTCGTCGGGGATATCGCCGATGATCGCCTCCACCACGTCCTGGAATGTCGCGAGGCCGTCCGTGCCTCCGAACTCATCCACGACGATGGCGAGATGGATCTGTTTCTGCTTCATCCTGGCGAGCAAAGCCAAGGCGGACATCGACGACGGCACGAACAGGGCCTCGCGCACAAGCTTCGCCGAGGCGATCGTGGTCCTGAGAGCCGAGCGGCTGAGATCGAGGCTTTGCACCGCCTTTTCCAGAGCGGCCTCATCCTGCAAGCTGAGTTTTGCGCCGCGCGTGACCCAGGCGATGGCATCCTTGATGTGCACCATGCCGGTCGGATTATCGAGGCTCTCCCGGAACACCGGCACGCGGGAGTGGCCGATGCGGGCGAAAAGGTTCAAAAGCTCGGCGACAGTCTGGTTTTCTTCCACCGCAACGATGTCGGCGCGCGGAATCATCACCTCCGAAACCTTTGTTTCGCCGAATTCAAGGACGTTGAGCAGCATAAGGCGTTCCTGCTGCGACAGGGACCGGTCGTCCACCTCGTCCGTTTCCTGGATTGCGCTTTCGAGCGTCTCACGCAGACTTACGCTGCTGGTGAACCCAAGGGTAGCCGCCATGCGCTGAAGCCAGCTTGGCGATGCTTTCGTTTTCCCCGATTCGTGCCCGAGTTGTGTAGACATTGTTTTTTGGGTTTTACCGTGTTGAGATCAAAGGGCGGTTGCCAGCGAAGCCGCGTCATCCCGGTAGGGATCGGGAATGCCGAAGCGGGCGAGAATAGCGCCTTCGGCCGCTTCCATGCGATCGGCCTCGGCATCGCCGCCATGGTCGAACCCCGCAAGATGCAGAACGCCATGCACCACAAGGTGAGCCGCGTGCTGGAAGACAGTCTTATCCTGGGCGGAAGCCTCGCTTACGACCGTTTCATAGGCCAAAGCCACGTCTCCAAGGAAAACCGGCTCCCCCTGGCGCGTCGCGCCAGGCATTGGAGGTGACGAGGGAAACGACAGCACGTTTGTCGGGGCATCCTTGCCACGGAAAGCCTTGTTCAGCGCATGCACTTCGGCGTCGGAAAGAAGCGCGACGCTGACGCCATGGCTTTCAGGGGAAAGGTTGGCCGCGCGAAGCGTGTCAGCCGCGAGATCAGGAATGAGGTCCTGCAGACCGCCCACGGAAGTCCAACGATCGTCTTCAATTACAATGTCCGTGCACGTTCGGGAGGGCTCGCCCTCGCCAGCCGAAGCGTCATTTTCGGAAGACGCCGAAGGCTCCATAGTCGTTTTCATGCCAGTTTGTATCATAATGCTCTTTAATTAGCGCTTTGTTTCGTAGGCTTCAATGATACGGCCCACAAGAGGATGACGAATGACATCCGCGCGAGTGAATGCAATATGGGCGATCCCTTCCACATCGGTAAGGATCGCGAGGGCGTCAACGAGGCCCGAAGACTGGCCCATCGGAAGATCCACCTGCGAGGGATCGCCGGTGATGATCATCTTGCTGCCTTCGCCAAGCCGGGTCAGAAACATTTTCATCTGCATTGCTGTACAATTCTGCGCTTCATCGAGAATAACGATCGAATGGCTCAGTGTCCGGCCGCGCATAAACGCGAGCGGCGCTATTTCGATCATTTTTGTTTCGAGGCCGCGCTCCACCTTCTCAGGCGGTAGGACGTCGTACAGGGCGTCATAAAGTGGGCGTAAGTAAGGATCGACTTTTTCCTTCATATCCCCCGGAAGGAACCCGAGGCGCTCGCCCGCCTCGACCGCAGGCCGCGACAGGATCAGCCGGTCCACCTCGCCTCTTTCGAGGCAGCCCGCGGCATAGGCGACCGCAAGGTAGGTCTTGCCCGTTCCGGCCGGCCCGGTTCCGAAGACCATCTCGCGGCTTTGAAGCGCCTTGATATACGCTGATTGGGCCTGCGTGCGGGCAAGGACCGAGCGCCTTCGCGTTTTGAGCTCGCCGACCACGGAAACCGGCTGCGGCGCCCCTACGCTGGCCGTGGTCATGCTGGCGCTCCTGGATAAATGACGAATTGCGCCCTCGACATCGCCCTGGGTCAGCGCGGCCCCGCTTCTTGCGCGCTCATAGAGCGATTCCAGGACCTCTTTGCCTTGGAGGCAGACTTCCTTGTCTCCATCGAGCACGATGACATTGCCATGCACAACGGCTTTGAGGCCGAGCTTCTTTTCGATGAGGGCGAGATTGACGTCAAACTCCCCAAGCACATCGGCAAGCTTGCGGTTATCGTCGAAGGTGATTTCAATCCGGTAGAGGGATTGTGACGCTTGCGGCTTCGAGCCTGCTCGCAACGCCTGACTACGCGAGCTTCCCGTCATTGTGCGCCAATTCGGCGGTGTCTCGGCACCGTGTAAAAAGTGTCTCTCCGCATTCTCTCGCCGTGCGAACTACAGTTTATTCTCCGCTTATGTAGCAACGTAGTCCACATTTTTTATGACGCCCTGAAGACTATTTTGGCTTGCGCTCACAATTTCAACGCCGGTGATTTTTCCGATCAACTGCAACCCGGCTTCGGCATGCACGGCCTGCGAGTAGGGAGAGCGTCCCACGATCTGCCCCGCTTTTTTCCCGGGATTCTCCCAGAGCACGTTCAATGTGCGGCCCACCATGCTCGCGTTGAACGCCGTCTGCTGGGCATTCAGCAGGGATTGCAGCCGGGCGAGACGATCGGCCTTGACGTCGTCGCTGATTTGGCTGCTGCGCTCGGCGGCGGGCGTTCCGGGGCGCGCGCTGTATTTGAACGAGTAGGCTTGCGCGAATTTCACCGTTTCAACGACGCCCATCGTCTCCTGGAAATCGGCTTCGCTTTCGCTCGGGAAGCCCACGATGATATCGGTCGAAAGCGCCAGATCCGGCCGCGCGGCCCTGAGTTTCTCCACGATGCGGAAATAGTCGGCCATCGTGTGCCTGCGGTTCATCGCCTTGAGGATGCGGTCGGACCCTGACTGGAACGGGAGATGCAAATACGGCATCAATTTCGGCAGGTCGCGATGGGCCGCGATGAGGGCGTCGGTCATCTCGTTCGGATGGCTCGTCGTGAAGCGCAGGCGCTCGATGCCTCCAACCTCGGACAAAGCGGCCAGAAGCTGCGCCAAGCCCAAGCTTCCGCCAGACGACCAGTCGCCGTGATAGGCATTCACATTCTGGCCCAGGAGCGTGATCTCCTTCACGCCTTGCTGCGCGAGGCGTTTTGCATCACCGAGGATTTGTGCCGCCGGGCGTGAATATTCGGAACCCCGGGTATAGGGCACCACACAGAACGTGCAGAATTTGTCGCACCCTTCCTGCACCGTGAGAAAGGCAGAGGACGGCGAGCGCGGTTTCGGCGCGGGCAGTGCTTCGAACTTCTCCGCGGCGGGAAACTCGGTTTCGATAAGGGCCACACGGCTTTCGGCCCGCCGCTTCAAAAGATCGGGCAGCCGATGGTAGCTTTGCGGTCCGACGACAATGTCAACCGAGGGTGCGCGGCGCACCAATTCCTCGCCTTCGGCCTGCGCCACGCATCCTGCAACGGCGATGATGCAGTCGCCGCCCCTCTTGCGGCGCGCTTCGCGCACAAGGCGGATGCGGCCCAGCTCGGAATAGACCTTTTCCGCAGCCTTCTCGCGGATGTGGCAGGTGTTGAGAATGACGAGATCGGCATCTTCCAGAACGCTGGTCTCGACGAATCCGGCTGGCGCGAGCGCGTCGGCCATCCGTTCGGAGTCGTAGACGTTCATCTGGCAGCCGAACGTCTTGATGTAGACCTTCCTCTGCGTCGCAGCGGCGGGCGCGTCTCCCGAGCTTTGCACGGAGATGTCCGCCAAATCCGAAAGGCCGTCAGTCATGGCGCCGTCATTTACCAATCCGCTGCCATTCCCTATGCAGCGCGGTTCCGCGCCGTAACCTGCTCGATATAGTACTGCCGCACTTGCGCCTCGGAGAAAGCGGCGAGTTGCTTGCGGTCTCGAAGCGAAGCAAGGCGCACGGGTTCACCAAGCCGGATGGTGACATCGAGAGGGCCGCTCTTGAGGACATTCCAGGCGTGGCTGAGCATGTCCATCTCGCCGTACCAGGCGACCATCGGCCGCTCATGCCGCAGGATCGGCAGGCCATGCAGGTGCGTATAGGCGATGGCGACCGTTTGAACGACAGCTTCCGGACCGTTGTCATTGGCCGGCCTCGGCGCCATTGACGCCGCCGAAAACAAGGAACTGCGGAAGGGCAGGATACGGTTTCCGTCGCTGCTCGTCCCCTCGGCGAACAGAACGATGTTATCGCCCTGCGCCAAGCGCTCCGCGATTTCGCCCGCCTTGTCCTTCACGAGCGTGCGGCGTGATCTGTCGATGAAGACGCTGCGTTGCAATTTCGCGAGCCAGCTGACGAACGGCCACGTTCCAACCTCCGACTTTGCCACAAAGCTGACGGGGGCGACAGTGCTCAAAGCCGTAATGTCGAGCCAGGAAACGTGGTTGGAGACCAGAAGAACGGGGCTTTTGGGATCAAGCGCGCCGCTGACATGAACCCGGATTCCGAGCAGCCGGCACACGAACTTGTGATAAGCGTGCGGCAGCGTTTTTGCCTGGCGGCGACCGAATTTCAGAAGCCCATACTGCACCAGCATCGCCGGCAGCGTTACGGAAATAAAAACTGTCAGAAGCGCAGAGGCCCTTAAGCTTCCGAGAAGCCTCATCATTCTCCCATGAAATACGAGAGCATCCATCCCTGGCCCGAATCGAACTGTTTTGTCTGAAAATCTCATTAAGTGCTGCTTTTCTCCAGGTCAACCGGTGCGGGGAGGTTTGCGTCTCTCTTCATTACAAGGGCTGGTTCAGGCGCGGAACTTGGTGAGCGGTAGTAACTTTCGCGACGCCCGATTAAGAGGAAGCCGAACTTCTGGTAGAGCTTGCGCGCGGGGCCATTACTTTCCGCCACTTCCAGATAAATGCAAGAGGTGAATCGGCTTTGGGAGGCCCTCATGGCCGCCCGGAGCAAAGATGCCGCATGGCCAAGCCTGCGCCGGCGTTTTGCCACTGCTATCGCCAGAATTTCCGCCTCGTCGGCTGCGAATTGCACGATGATGAAGCCAGCCAGGTCCGCGCCGTCTGTCGCCTTCAATACGGCCCTGTTCGCATCGCCGCAGGCGGCGGCGAGCTCGGATGCGGCCCAGCCGGGCGGCAGGGCTTCCGCATAGAGAGCCGCGAGTTCTTCGGCATCGGCGGCGGTCGCCTCTTCAATCGGCTTTGAGGGCAATGAGATGCCTCGTTTGGGGTTTGGCGTCCGCTTCCCGGACGTAATAGGGGGAGGGAACATCGCGCTCGGGATCGAGGTTCATCGCGAGTTCGGCGAGCGTCACCGCGTCAGGGTGCAACTCGGCGGCTGAGACCGGCACAGAAACAAATCCAGCTGTTGACAGCGTGGCGGCGGCAGGGCCAGCCAGGATCCCGGCTTTGCCTTCGAAGAAGGCCGCACACTCCGATTGAGGCAAGGCCACGATGCCGGTAACCGCCGTTCCGCCGCGGGCCACGATCTGACAATAGATTGCGTTCATTCCGGCGGGAGCGGCAAGCCCATAGGTTTCAGGCGCCTCGACGCCCTTTTCGAAGGCCGCCGCCATGATCCTGAAGCTGGTCGCGCCAACGACGGGGATTTGCGCGGCAAGGCCGATGCCGCGCCCCGCCGCGACGCCCGTCCTGATGCCGGAGAAGCCGCCTGGGCCGATGCAGACGGCGACGCGGTCCAGCGCGGCAAAGGGCAGGTTCGCCCCCTCCATGAGAGAGCCGATGAGAGGAATGAGCTGCTCCGCCTGGCCGCGCCCGGACTCGATGCGCTTTGCAAGCACCGGCTCACCGTCCCGCGCCAGCGCCACCGACGTCCGGCCCATGCTTGTCTCGATTGCGAGGATTTTCACAAGCTCATACCCGGTGTCGGCAAGCAAGCTTCATCCTTCGACAAGCTCAGGATGAGGTCGAGTGTTTTCAGCGCGTTAATACTCATGGTGAGCCTGTCGAACCATGGGCGACATCGGTTTCCAGCCTTCCTGCTAAACGATCTTCGCGATTTCCTCGAAGGAAAAACGCGGCGACCGCGGGAAAAGGCCGGCGGCGTCGCCATAACCCAGGCTGCACAGGAAGTTGGATTTCGCACTCGTGCCGGCGAAAAATTCGCGGTCGACGCCGTCATTGTCGAAGCCCGACATCGGCCCGGTGTCGAGCCCGAGCGCGCGCGCCGCTATGATGAAGTACGCGCCTTGCAGCGTCCCGTTGCGGAACGCCGAGGTCTCGATGTGCTTCTCGGGCTTCCCTTCGAACCAGCTCTTCGCATCGGTATGCGGAAAAAGCTTCGGCAGGTGATCGTAGAACCTCAAATCGTAACCGATGATCGCGCAAACGGGCGCGCTCATCGTCTTGGCGCGATTGCCCTCGGACAGATGCGGTGAAAGCCGCTCTTTCGCCTCCGCCGATTTCACGAAGAGAATGCGCGCAGGCGACTGGTTCGCGCTCGTCGGCCCCATCCTCATGATATCGACAAGCTGCCGGAGCAACTCGTCGGGCACAGGTTTATCCTGCCACTTATTATGGGTGCGAGCTTCAAGGAAGATTTGATTCAAGCATTCCGCAGCGATGCGCCCGGCCATGTCTATCCCCCATTGCGTGTCTCATTGGAGACAGCACAGGATATAGGCCAAGACGGGGGGAACCGCTAGTACGCCTTATCCGAGACAAGTTCGCCTGAGAGCGTGCAGCGAAGCGAGTGCGAACTCGCCTCGGACTGTACAGTACGCCCCGCGGGAAATCCCGCCCCATTTGCAGCAAGCTCGCACGGAATTTCCCGCGGATAAGGCGTACTGGCAAGCTATTTTGACTCTAGTACAGCTTATCCGAGGCAAGCTCGCTTGAGCGTTCGCAACTATTGAGGTGCGAACTTGCCTCGGGCTGTACTAGTGTGCCGTCTCGCAAATCAGTTTACATAATCCCTGTTTGGGCGCGCGACCGGGAGTGGGGGATGGCAAGACCGATCAAAGTGATTATTGCGAGCGAGGACGCGCGGGCAGAATTGGAACGGAGAGCCAAAGCGTCGACGAGCGCTCACCGCGACCGCTTCCGGTCCAAAATCATTCTGTTGCGGCTTGACGGTTTGAGGATCGAGGACGTGGCCGGACGGATGAATACGTCGATGCCTACGGTGTCGATATGGTCGAAACGCTTTGAGCGATTTGGGCTCGACGGCCTCAAGGACAAGAGAGGCCGCGGCCGAAAGCCATCCATCCCAGCGGCGAAGATAGAGCGCGTCATCACCGAGGCCACCCGGCCGCCTGCGGGCCGCAATCGCTGGAGCGTGCGCAGCATGGGGCGCCACGCCGGCATGTCCCACAGCACGGTGCAGCGCATCTGGGCAAAAAACCAGCTGAAGCCGCACCTTATCAGGACCTTCAAGCTCTCGAACGATCCGAAGTTCGAGGAGAAGTTCTGGGACGTGATCGGGCTCTACCTCGACCCGCCAGCGAAAGCGCTGGTTCTGTGCTGCGACGAAAAAAGTCAGTGCCAGGCGCTGGAGCGCACCCAGCTTGGACTGCCGCTTGCGCCGAAGCGGCCCCGCACCATGACGCACGATTACACACGCCATGGCACGGTGACGCTGTTCGCCGCCCTCAACGCCATGGAGGGCAAACTGATTGCGCGCACCGAGGCGCGGCACACCCATGTCGAATGGCTGCGGTTCTTGAAGCAGATCGATCGCGAGACGCCCAAGAACCTCGACATCCATCTGATCCAGGATAACTACGCCACCCACAAACATCCAAAGGTCAAGGCTTGGCTGAAGCGCCATCGGCGCTTCAAATCCCACTTCACGCCCACTTCATCGTTCTGGATGAACCTTGTCGAGCGCTTCTTCGCCGATTTGACACAAGACGTCATCCGAACCGGAAGTTTCGCCTCGGTGAAAGAACTCGTGCGCGATATCGAAGCCTATCTTGCCAAGCGCAACGCCAAT
>CAVXRT010000036.1:0-10554 GCA_963764115.1 uncultured Alphaproteobacteria bacterium | reverse complement strand
ATAGCGGGCGTGGAGGGCTTTTCTCAATCCAGTACGCGCCACGGCGGCTTAAGGATCTCAATGCGGTCCTCGCCAAATGGGCCAAGATAACCCCCCGCTACTCCAAGCCGGTCCATAATCCCTTTAGACTGGAACGGCAGAGAAGGAAGCATAGCGAAATCTCATTTAATGCCAAGACGACGCTCTTGAAATTACCTTCCCCGTTTATATGTGTCTCCGTGTATTCGTTAGGCAGGAACTCTCAATGGCTCTAAAGGATCTTATTGCATCGAAGGCGTCGCTTGCCGAGGACGTCATAGAGCAGATCGTCTCTAATCATATTCGCTATGATACGGATCACAAGCAAGTCGCTTTCACGCCAGAAGCGCACAATTTGTCCATTAAAGCCAAAGTCTTAATATACCTTGTGGCTTTGCAGGGGTGGCCATTCGTGGTTGATGAGGCAGTACCCGTAGATGCAAAACCCGCTGAGATCGAAGAGCACACTGGGATCACTGGCGGATCACTGCGGCCGACCTCAAAGAGCTCAAGGAGCGAAATATCATAGTTGAGAGAGGCGGCCGATATTCAGTGCGGGCGGCGGCTCTGCACACGATCCAAAGCGAGTTGAACGGCGACCCACCTGCAGCAAGAACTCTTCGGCCCAAGAAAAAAGGCAGAGGGGCAGGCGAGAAGAGTACTGTAACGAAGGAGCCCGGAATGAACGGAAAAAAGCGGGCGCGAGGAAGTTCGACCAGCGGGTTGGCGGATCGATTCCAGTTGTCGATCGACCAAGGATATTTTAACCAAGCGCGGACTTTGGCCGACGTTAAAAGCGCTTCCATAAGGAGGCAATTATCGTTCCGCAGAGCAGCTTGCCTACATACCTCCTTAAAGCGGTTCGGGCTAATCAGCTCACGCGCGAAAAGCGGGAGGTGAACGGCAAGACAAAGTGGGTTTATGAAAAACAATGATTTACAAGATAAGTCGCCTTTCGCGCCGACTGCAAAAACCCGCGCTGAAGTGGAGCAGAAGGTTGCTAACGCCGCATGATTTGAAGACATGGCTGCATCAAAAAGGATTTTCCCAGCTCGATAAGCTGCTTCTAGTGCTTTCAACCTTCGACGACCCACGCCCAATACGGGATATCAAGGATCGGGCGCGAGATGAGTGGCTTGAAGATAACAGAAAGCTGGAACCCATCCTCATCGCTGAGCAAATCACATGGCCTAGCGATTAACACGAAAGAGGGTTGGGAGCTGACAGACGCCGGCAGAAATCATGTCAGGAAACTTGGTGTGGAGACGCGCCAACCGGCAGCATTAAGCGTTGCTAGCGATCTGCGCGCCGAACTCGCAAAGATTGCTGACAGTAACACCAGAGCCTTTGTTGAGGAGGCCATCCGCTGTTGCGAGGCTGGACTGCACCGGTCCGCGGTTGTTATGTCCTGGATCGCGGCGGTTGACGTACTCCATAAACATGTTGTTAATAATTGCCTCGTGACCTTCAATGCGGGAGGCTTCGCGTGTGGACGCTGAATGGAAAGCGGCCAAGACGCCAGACGATCTCGGTCGCATGGGAGAAGCTGAGTTTTTGGACCGGCTTGCGGCGATATCTGTGCTTTCCAAGAACGTCAAAACTGAGCTGAAGAATTGTCTGGACCGCCGAAATGGATGTGGCCACCCGAATTCGCTGAAACTCGGCGCTAATACCGTCGCACATCACATTGAAATCCTTCTGCTAAACGTCTTTAAGAAATTCTGATCCCGGTAGTGCTAGTGTGCCGTCTCGCAAATCAGTTTACATAATCCCTGTTTGGGCGCGCGACCGGGAGTGGGGGATGGCAAGACCGATCAAAGTGATTATTGCGAGCGAGGACGCGCGGGCAGAATTGGAACGGAGAGCCAAAGCGTCGACGAGCGCTCACCGCGACCGCTTCCGGTCCAAAATCATTCTGTTGCGGCTTGACGGTTTGAGGATCGAGGACGTGGCCGAACGGATGAATACGTCGATGCCTACGGTGTCGATATGGTCGAAACGCTTTGAGCGATTTGGGCTCGACGGCCTCAAGGACAAGAGAGGCCGCGGCCGAAAGCCATCCATCCCAGCGGCGAAGATCGAGCGCGTCATCACCGAGGCCACCCGGCCGCCTGCGGGCCGCAATCGCTGGAGCGTGCGCAGCATGGGGCGCCACGCCGGCATGTCCCACAGCACGGTGCAGCGCATCTGGGCAAAAAACCAGCTGAAGCCGCACCTTATCAAGACCTTCAAGCTCTCGAACGATCCGAAGTTCGAGGAGAAGTTCTGGGACGTGATCGGGCTCTACCTCGACCCGCCAGCGAAAGCGCTGGTTCTGTGCTGCGACGAAAAAAGTCAGTGCCAGGCGCTGGAGCGCACCCAGCTTGGACTGCCGCTTGCGCCGAAGCGGCCCCGCACCATGACGCACGATTACACACGCCATGGCACGGTGACGCTGTTCGCCGCCCTCAACGCCATGGAGGGCAAACTGATTGCGCGCACCGAGGCGCGGCACACCCATGTCGAATGGCTGCGGTTCTTGAAGCAGATCGATCGCGAGACGCCCAAGAACCTCGACATCCATCTGATCCAGGATAACTACGCCACCCACAAACATCCAAAGGTCAAGGCTTGGCTGAAGCGCCATCGGCGCTTCAAATCCCACTTCACGCCCACTTCATCGTCCTGGATGAACCTTGTCGAGCGCTTCTTCGCCGATTTGACACAAGACGTCATCCGAACCGGAAGTTTCGCCTCGGTGAAAGAACTCGTGCGCGATATCGAAGCCTATCTTGCCAAGCGCAACGCCAATCCGCGCCCCTATAAGTGGAAGGCGGAAGGCGCTGTGATCCTCGATAAAATCAAGCGCGCCCGCGCCGCTCTCGATAGGCTGGAGGCCGCGTGAGTTATTTTACGGCAATTGAGAGTCGGGACACTAGCTCCAGATCGAAAGCGATAATTTTGGGCCGATCTTTCAATTTCTCACCCTGACCGCTATGGGAGCCCAAAGCAGGCATCGCGGTTGAGGCATTCTGCAAGGCGAACCTCTTCCGCAACCGGCCTATTCCGTCGGAAAATGAAGCGGCGCAATCTCGCTGTTCATTCGATGGTTAAGCCGCGAATCCCGGACGCGGCGCATCATGAAATCCGCCGCCCGCCGTTACGCGCTGCAGCGCGCGTCGGATGATGCTGGCTCAGCAGGGATTCCCCTGACCAAGCCGCGATAGGCCTCAAGCGCGTCAGGATCAAGCTCGGCGTAGAGAATGCGCGCGGGGTCGACCGGCCCGGGGAACAGGATCCGTCCCTGTGGCGTTGCGCGAAATCCAGCGCGCGCATAGTAGGGCAAGTCGCCCACCAGGATCACCAGCCTGTAGTCAAGGTTTCGCGCGCGCCGAAGTCCGTCCAACATGAGCCGAAGACCATGGCCCTGGTTCTTGTGATGGTCGGCGATGATCAGGGGGCCGAGCAGCAGCGATTGTGGCGCGCCCCCGATGGCGATCGGCGTGAAGTCCACCGAGCCGATAATTTCGCCTTTGAGAACAGCGCAGAGATTGAGCCGGGGCTCGCGCAGCGCACCCTCGCGAACGCGGTATGCGGTGCGGGAGAAACGGCCCGGCCCGAACGCCTTTTCATTCAAGGAGAGCAGGGCATCATGATCATCCGGCGCTTGAAGCCGGATCAAGACGGATGGCGTCGTCATCGCGAACCTGTTTTCGATAAGGGGAATATTGGTGAGAGGCTCGCGTGCTTAAGCGAAATAACCCTGCCACGCAGCCGCTATCGAGGCTCGATCCATCGTCGGTGCGCGAAAGTGAAAATATGGCTGCCCGCTATTCGCATGCGAATTGAAATACCATGACTGCCGGGGCGCGTAAATAAGCGCGCCCGACAGGAATGCAGCGATAGCAGCGCATCGCTGCAAGCGCGGCGGTGCGGAAAATCGGAACCGTAGCGGCGCAAGGTCAACTCACCCGCGCGCCCGCGGTTGAAGCAGTTGCGTTTGGGTGGGACCGATGTCATGGCCAGGCTTGACCAGACCATCCAGTATTCAAATCCAAAAAATCGGAAATTATTATCCAAGATGGCCGCCTCGAAGGGTCCTCGGAGGGCGGCCATGACAATTTCGACGCGCTCTAAATGCAGGCTGCCATCTCCGACGGCGCCCGCCCTATGCCTCGAGGGTTAACGCTTCCTTCCCGGCGCCGAGCATTAATCTGAAGCTGGTTAACAAGAGCGCCGCCGATTTATTTCTGGTCCTATTTACGCTTGATTAGGCTTAACCATCCCTTTATCCGGCGCAGAACGAGGCCTACGAGGACGGTAGACAGGCGCTTCCAACGAGTTGAAAGTGAAGAGCTTTTTTAGCGCAGACCGCCCCATTAAATAGAATTTAATGCCGGAATTTTGGCATTAAGTGGGCTCTGAAAAGTCCGTTAAATATAATCCCATTTTCCCCTGTTAACCATGACCAGCCCGCGCGTGCGCCGGGAGCGCCCTTCCGTTCCTGAATGTTCTTAGCAATATCAATCACTTATTCCATTAACTTCCCCGCAAGGCGCTTTCTCATACAATCCACACTCAAGAAAAATCCATGACGCAAACGCAACCGGGAAGCCAATCCGGGGATAAAAGTGAGGTCCAATGTTCATGCGGAAGCGTATCGAGGCCCGCGTCCGGTTAAGCGCAGGAGGCTTTTAGGCGGCGAGTTTCCAGATTGCCGCGGCAACGACGACTGGCAAAATCGTGATAATCGACCCGAGCAGGAAGAGGAGGAAAGTTGCAGCGGGAAAAGAAGAAGAGATCAAGAGTTCACGAAGTCCGGCTGTATTCGTGGCCAGCATGAGCAATCCCCACACCACGCCTATGACGCATCCCAGGAGGCAATGCGTGAGGAGATAGGATGCTATCGCTTGCGGGGGCTCATTGTGTTCCACGCAGGCAGAATGCTGCGTATCGGGCTCCGTTCCGCGAGTCCGATGGCGGCGCGGCGTCCTCATCGAACATAATTCCGTGAGGAGCATTAAGCAGAGAGAGCTTTGTCGCGCGGATACAGGAGTAGAACCATGGCTTCGCCGGAAGAAAAGCGTTGGTCGCGACATGTCACTGAAACAAGCGATGCGCTCAGCCTTGAGCCGGAGGTTTTCACACTGAACAATCCCGCCAAGATTGCTCGCTCTCTCAGCGAATCCGCCGAGGAAAGCACGAGCCGTAAGACGGGCCCGTTCCGCTCCGCAATGTCGATGCTTACCTTCTACATCAATCGCGCCGGAAAAAAACTTCCAGAACGCCGCAAAAAAATCCTCGAGAAGGCGAAGGATGAATTGCGCCGTCTTTATGGTAGATTGCCGCGAAAACAGCGCTAACCCTATAAACAAGAAGGTCACCCATGCCTCTCGAAAATGGCCAAGACGGCAAGGAAAAGCGTCACCCGGAGGACCTTCGTCGCGAGATCGACGAAGGAGAAATCACGGCATCCGAGCCGGCGGCGGTTCCGCGTGGCACAGACTTAGAGGCGGGCGGGGGCGCCGCAACTTCGCCGAAAGTCAAAGCAGCGATCAAGGAGGAGACGAATCCCCTTGCTCAAGAGGCGCAAGCACCCGAGCGGCTTGACAAATCGTACTATGCGGAAGCCTCCCTCACGAAAAAGATCACCGTTTTTGCGTTGACGACGGTCCTTGTTCTGATCACGCTCGGCCTGATCTACACGTATTTGCCGCATGGCGCGCCTCGTTAGGCGGGCGCGTCCAAAACGACCGAGATCTTGATGTTGCCGGTGGATTCCAACACGCCGAGTGAAATCGTGCCGTTGGAATGCGGTGTCACCGTAAAGCTGATCGCCGCATTTCCCAGTCGCATGTTGCGCACTGTAATCGTGCCGACTGACATGGGAACAGCAGGATTACGCAGGCGAATGGCTCGCATGGAGAGATCGTACTCCAGGCCGAGAATGGCCTGGATGAGCTGGAACGCAGCGCCGCTGGCCCAGGCTTGCGGCGAGCAGGCGACGGGATAGAGCGTCGGCCCGCGGCTCCGGCGTCTTGGGAAACCGCAAAACAGCTCCGGTAGGCGGCGCTGATCCATGTAGGCGGCCGCCTGCATCATGCCGTTGAAAATCGGAACGACGCCATCGCTCAATCCATAGCGGACGAGGCCGCTTGCGATGATGGCGTTATCGTGCGGCCAGATCGAACCGTTATGATACGACATTGGATTGTAACGCGCTTCGCCTGCGGCCACGGTCCGAATGCCCCACCCCGAGTAGAACGAGGGGCGCAAAATGTCCCGCGCCACCTTTCGAGCGCGGTCCGGAGCCATGATGCCTGTGAACATTGCATGCGCCGGATTGCTGGTTCGCACGCGGCAAGGCTGCTTATTGCCGTCAAGCGCCAGCGCATAAGTGCCCAGATCCTCGCACCAGAAGGCCTCCTCGAACCGCCGTTGCAGGTCTTCTGCCTTCGCGACGAGGTTATCTGCCCGGTCGCGCTCCCCCAGCATGCGGGCGCATCTCGCTGCGGCCAGCCAAGCGGCATAAACATAACCCTGAACCTCAACCAGGGCGATCGGGCCTTCGGCCAGATCCCCGTTGGCGTGGAAAATCGCATCATGCGAATCCTTCCAGCCCTGGTTCACAAGCCCCTTCTCTGTTGCCCGCGCATATTCCACGAAACCGTCGCCATCGGGATCACCCGAAGCCTTGATCCAGTCGAGACCACGGACGATGTTCGGCCAGATTTGACGCAGGAAGCCAAGGTCGCCGGTCCTCTCAACGTAAAGACCGGCGAGAAGAATGAAAAGGGGCGTCGAATCGATGCTCCCGTAATAGCAGCCGAACGGCACCTCCCCGAGGGCCGCCATCTCCCCGCAGCGCATCTCGTGCAGGATCTTGCCCGGCTGTGCGTCAGAGTCTTTGTCGAAGGTCTTGGCCTGGAAATGAGCGAGCCGCTGCAGCACGCCGCGCGCCACCGACGGATCGAACCAGAGCATCTGCATGGCCGTAATGAGGCCGTCGCGGCCAAACGTCGTCGAATACCAGGGAATCCCGGCGTAGGGATATTTGCCCTCGGGCGTCGCCGTCATCAGCATCCTGAGATCGGCCAGCGATCTGCAGACGATCTCGTTGACCACGGCGTTCGATGTCTCGATCGATGCAACGTCATGCGGATGACCGACAAGGTCGCGCCTCGCCTGCAGAAGCCCGCGCAGGAATGATGGCGCTGCCGGACGCCCTTCGCCGTCGCAGGATACCGTCACGAACTGCCGCCAGGGAGCGGCCGGGGGGAGCGTCAGCGTGTATTTTGCGGCTGTCGTCGTCAGTTCGGTTGGTTCCGGCTCGAACGTCAGCGCCGTCTCACGCACCTTGTTGTCGATGCCGGTATAGCGAAGAACGACTTTGTTTTTGCCGATCACCTCTTTCTGGAGGCACCCTCGGGCGGCACGCCGCATGCCGCGCACTTCGAACAGATCGGCAAAATCGCTATCGAAATCGATGGTCACGTCCAGTGTCACAGGGACGTTGCCGTGGTTCTCCACGGCGCTCCGTTCAAACAACACACCGTTATGGACGTAAATGGTCCGGCCGATATGCACCGTGTCTTTCAGGAGCGCGATGCCGTCACCGGCAAGGATGTCCGGGTTCGTGAGATCGGCGCGGAGGTTAAGGTTATCGTCCCGCAGCGTCGAACCGAGAAGCAGCGGCTCCTGGCCGTTGATGAGAAACGCGAGGCGGGACAAATGGCGCGTATCCCGGGCGAACAGGCCGCCCGCCTCGTCACGAGCGCAGCCGATCGCGCCGTGGTCATCGAGGACGGCAAAGCAATCATTCTGCTTCAGAATGCAACGGGGCCGCGAAGGCGCGCCCGCCGCGGCTATGTAAAACGGCGATTGCTCCGCCTCAAGTCCGCCGTCCGCTTCCCGACCCTCGTCTTGCTTGTCCAGCATGATATGCACCCTCAATACGCTACGGCTACCCAACGCCTAAACATTGCCTTTAGAAAGGCCGGACGGACGGCAAATGTTTGATGCATATCAGAGTAATTTGGCGCATTATTCCATCCGGACGTGATCTTATCTTCTGGGTGTGTGGCATGGCTCTCGAATTGCTCAAAGCCGAAATCAACATGTTGCTGGAGACTTTAGCGAATACGCCGCACGATCGATATGAGCTGTACATTCAGTTGAAAGAGAAGCTCAATGAATTTCGCGTGTTCGGCAATCCGCCGCCCGCGGATCTGCTGGAGCTGGAAGCCGCGCTCGACGAGGAGTTTGCGGCGGCGCGACACCCGCATCAAACCCCGCCCCAGCGCTCATAAGTCCGTCAATTCGCGGGAACCAGAGAGGGGTCCCGCAGCTCCTCGCTTTCGGCCTCCAAGGCCGATGCAATCACGTCGTCTACCCGTTCCAGCCAAATGAATTCAAGACTGTTCCGGGCGTCTTCAGGGATGTCGTCGTAGTCGCGCTTATTCCGAGCCGGAAGCATAACACGCTTCAGACCCGCTCGCGCGGCCGCAGTGACCTTTTCCTTAATGCCGCCCACGGGCAGGACAAGGCCGCGCAGGCTGATTTCGCCGGTCATGGCGGTGTCGTTGCGCACGGTTCGCCCGCTCAGGAGGGAATATAGCGCGGTAAACATCGCGACGCCAGCGCTGGGGCCATCTTTAGGCGTGGCGCCTGCCGGAACGTGGATGTGAATGTCGCTCCTCTCGAAAACGGCCGGATCGATGCCGAGCGATGAAGCGCGGTTCTTTATGAGGCTCAGCGCCGCCTGCGCGCTCTCCCGCATGACGTCCCCAAGCTGACCGGTGAGGATCAGGCTGCCTTTGCCCGGCGCGCGCGTCGCCTCAATGAAAAGGATGTCGCCGCCGACAGGCGTCCAGGCGAGCCCCGTGGCGACGCCTGGCACGCTGGTGCGCATGGCGACCTCGTTCTCGAAACGCGGCTGCCCGAGAATTTCCGTCAGGTCGTGGGCCGTGATGTGGATCTTGTCGCCAGGGGCTTCCGCGATCCTGACCGCGACGTGCCGGAAAACCTTGCCGATCTCTCTTTCGAGCGCGCGGACACCAGCCTCGCGGGTGTAATCGTGAATGATCTGCCGCAAGGCGTCGTCGTCGATGCTCGCCTGCTCAGCAGTCACCCCGTTAGCTTCAAGCTGACGCGCCACGAGGTAGCGTCGGGCAATCTGCAGCTTCTCTTCTGCCGTGTAGCCGGCCAGTTCGATGATCTCCATGCGGTCGCGCAAAGGCCCGGGGATCGTGTCGAGCAGATTTGCGGTCGCGATGAAAGTGACGCGCGACAAGTCAAAGGGCACGCCGAGGTAATTGTCCCGGAACGTCGAATTCTGCTCGGGGTCAAGCACTTCCAGCATCGCCGCGGAGGGATCGCCCTGGAAGCCGCGGCCCATCTTGTCAATCTCGTCCAGCATCATGACGCAGTTGCGTGCGCCTGCCTTCTTTATGGCCTGGATGATGTTGCCGGGCAGTGCTCCGATATAGGTGCGCCGATGCCCGCGAATTTCGGCTTCATCATGGACGCCGCCCAGGCTGACGCGCACGAAAGGACGCTCCATCGCACGCGCGATCGATTGGCCGAGCGAGGTCTTGCCCACGCCGGGAGGACCGACGAAGCACAGGATCGGGGCCTTGCCCTGCGGCGCGAGCTTGCGAACCGCGAGATATTCGATGATGCGCTGCTTGATCTTTTCGAGGCCGAAGTGATCTTCTTCAAGGATGCGGCGCGCATCCGCAATGCTGATCGGCTTCTCTTCAGGCAACGCCCACGGCAGTTCCACCATCGTGTCGACATAAGTGCGGAGCATTCCCGCTTCGCCCGCCTGCTCAGGCATGCGCTCGTAGCGGCGCAGTTCCTTGCGAACCTGCGTCTCGACCTCAGGAGGCATCTGCGCCTTGGTGATGGCTGCGTTCAGCTCCGCGACTTCCGCCGATTGCCGTCGCCTTCCCCGAGCTGGCGCTGATCGCAGCCATCTGCTCTCGTATACCGCCTCGCGCTGGCGCTCGTCGAAAACGGCCTTTGTCTGCCGTCCGATCTCCTGGGACAGCCGCAGCACCTCGATTTGCTGCGACAGGAGCCGCGAAACCTTGTCCATCCGGACCGTCAGGTCGACCGTCTTGGAGTATTTCCTGCTTCTATCCGCCGGGATATCCATGTATGCCGCGGTGAGGTCCGCTAGTGCCGACCCCGATTGCGCGTTCTGCATCGCGGCGACCAGCTCGGCCGGCACCTGCGGCAAAGTTCGAGCGCCTCGATGGCCTGCTGACGCAGCAGCATGGTGCGCGCTTCGATCTCAGGGCCTTCAGTAGTAGGTTCCGGAATGCGTAGGGTGGAGGCGACGAGCAGGGGCCGCTCCTGGGTGAAATCGAGACGCGAAAACGCTCGATGCCCTGCACGATCACGTGGTGGCCGCCATCAGGCGCCGTGACATAGCGCACGATGTTAGCCACCGTGCCAACGCGATGCATGTCCGTGCCCGAGGGCTCGAGAACCTCGCCGTCGCGCTGCATGACGATGCCGATCTGGCGCTCTTCCCGCATAGCCTGCTGGACG
>CAVXRT010000035.1:0-113509 GCA_963764115.1 uncultured Alphaproteobacteria bacterium | reverse complement strand
TTCCTTCACCTCGCTGAGCGCAGGGAAACGCCGGGAGCGGTGTTCAAGAGAAGAGACCTAAATCCGGCGCCCCGCACTGGGGCGTAGCCGAATTCACGGCAGCCGAAGAAGGGGTCTTTGGAGTTATCATGCTTACCGCTCTTGTAATATTCATGGTGGCGTTGCCGGTTTTAGCTGCTGCCGCGCCTGCCAACTCAAGCGACCTCGAAATAAGGAAAATGCTCGAGCATTGCGCTGAAGAGCAGGCTGGCCTCTCCGGCTTCGAAAAGTGAGAGAGCAGAACAATGCCGCTGCCCTGCGCAAAGATCTTAAAACACCGGAGACACGGCTATGACAAAACGTCACTACAGCTATCGCATTACAGTCACGCCGACGGGCACGCCGGGTGAGGATGCTCCGCCGCGGCCTTCTCTTTCTTTCGAAGCCACGAACCACGATGACATCCTTGCCCTTGTCGAACGGGCGCGCGGCGGCGCCGGCTTGGCGCCTGATGCCGCCGCATCGACGGTCGTCGGGCTGAAACTGCTCGGCGAAGTGATGTTGAGAAGGATAACCCGCTCTTCGATCCGCTCCGGGGCGGCATGCGCGACTTTATCGGCAGCCTGAAAGCCCTCAGCCGGAACAAGTCATAGAGGCCGACAAGCCGAACGCGCCGGGCGGACCCAAAGAGCGCCCCACAGCACAAGCTGCGAGGATCTTCGTCCCCAACTAGGCTGGTCCGGTTGCTTAAGCCGTCGAAGGTCGCTGCTTTAAACATTCCCGCCTCCTTCCCATCACGCAACGTCCCTTCGTTCGCAGGCTCGAAAGCCTGCGATCCCGATGGGCGGCCATTGGGCAGGCTCACCGACTCTTGGCGAGCAGTGACTGCGATGGCGACCCGGCATCACGCCCGAAGCGCGGCAGCATGCGGGACAGGACGCCATCCTTGAGGACAATGGCATGGCGGAACGCCGCCGCGACATGAGCCGCAAGAAGGACAAGCAGCGCGTAGGCAAACCTCATGCGCGCCTTCAAACATCTCATGATAGCTCTTCCTGTCGGCGGCGGAGAGATCGCTAAGCCAGGGCAGGCGTGGAATGTCCGTAAACCCGAACAGAAGCGATGGCTTGTCCGAGGTCGAAATCACCGCCCAGCCGGCCAAGGGCAGCGCGAAGAGCAGCGCATACAGGGCGAGATGTCCAAACTTGGCGGCAGTGCGCTCCAGCGCGGGCATCGTGGACGGCAGAGCGGGCGCGCCATAAAACCCGCGCCACACAATCCGGAGCGCCATCAGCGCCAGCACGGTGATGCCGAGCGACTTATGCAGATTGTAGGCTTGGAACTTCTGGATGCCGGAAAAATCGCCCATCACCCAGCCCAGAGGGAAAAGAACAAAAATCAGGAGCGCGATCAGCCAATGCAGCGACTTCGCGCCCGAAGTGTAATCGTCACGGTCCACGGAATTCTCCATTCATGATTGTTGTCAGTCCCCGCCCGCCGCGTCACTTTTGGAAACCGAAAATCCCGCGGCAAGAGGGGTTCGCTTGCTTGAACACGGCCGTTTCCGATTTCCTGCGCTGACGCTTGGAAGTTTCGCTCGACAAAATTTTTCCGCTTCGCGCAGGATTTCGACGTGAGGCGGGTTCAAGCCGGAGAAAGGGTCTGTCCGGCCGGACCTGAGAGGATGCTGAAAAAGTGATGTCGCCATGGTTCGACAAGCTCACCATGAGGTCCAAGCCATTGAAATCGCTTGGCCCTCATCCTGAGCCCGTCGAAGGATGGGGTCACGTTTTGAACTAATCCGTGTGGCTGCCGGGGGGGTGTGTGCACAAGACAGCAGAGGCATTGACGAAGCCGATCGCGGTGTCATGGTCCAGGCATGGGGATGGCCCCACGCTCTTGTCCTTGGCGCAGGAGACTCGGCAGGAATTGAACGGCTTGGAAAAGAAGAGCGACGAGGATTTGATGCTGAGCGTAGCCCAAGGCGACGAATCCGCTTTCCGGCGTCTCGTGGAACGCCACGCCGCGAAGACGTTCGCGCTCACAAGGCGCATGCTCGGAAATGATGCGGATGCGGAAGAGCTTGTGCAGGAAGCCATGCTACGGGTTTGGATCAGTGCGCCTCGCTGGCGTCCCGATGCGGCCTTCAAGACGTGGCTTTATCGCGTGACCTTCAATCTTTGCCTCAATAGGAAGCGCCAGAAAAGTTTGGCGCCGCTTGACGAGGCCTTAGATCCGCCCGATCCGTCGCCATCCGCCGCCGATCAGCTTGAGAGGCGCCAAACCGATAGCCTTGTCGCAAAGGCGATCGCGGGGCTTCCGGACCGGCAGCGGGCCGCCATTGTGCTCACCTACTATGACGGACTGAGCAACGCCGAAACGGCGTCCGTGCTCGATACGACCATTTCAAGCGTCGAAGCTCTGCTTATTCGCGCCAAGCGCTCGCTTCGGGCGGAGCTAGGCGCAACTCCTGACGCGATAGGGTAAGGGAAACTGGCCATGAACCGCGAACAATTTCAAGACCTTCTCGACATCCGCGGCAGCGATCTGGCGACATGGCCCGGCGCTGACCGGATAGCGGCCGAGCGCCTTATCGCCAGCGACCCAAGCGCGGCGGGGGCATTTGAGGTGGCGCGCCGCCTTGACGGCTCGATCAAACACAGCTTCAGCGAGCCCCCGGCAGGCAATCACGACGACGTCGCGTCCCGCATCCTTGCCGGACTGCCCAAAAAGCTGCCGGCGCAGGCGCATCAAGACAGGAAGCTTCCGGTTAAGGCCGCAGCCAGCCGGATGCGCCCGAAATTCTGGACGTTCCTGCCCATGCAGGGAGCGCTGGCGCCGCGGGTTGCTGCGCTCTCCTTCGCGGCTGCTCTTGGCGTCGCCCTGGGTCTCTTCTGGGCGCAAAAAAGCATGCTGGATGACCGTCAGGCGCTGATGGCCGCCTCCGAAGAATCCAGTACGGACGTGACGGCCGTCATATTTCAAACTGACACCGCAATCGGAACATTCTGATGAGCGATCAAAAGACCCTTGTAGCAGAAGCTGCCCCCTGGCGCAGGCTCACGCTGTGGTCCCTCGCCTTGAACGTGTTTCTGATCTGCGGCATTGCGGCCTATATGACGGGTTCCGCTTTGCATAAGGATTTGCATAAGGAGGAGTCTCTCGGGAAAGGCGGACCAGCGCACCAATTCAAGAAACTTGCAGCCCGGCTTCCGGCTGAAGATGCAAACGTGCTTCAGACGGAATTCGGCAAAAAGGCAGACGCTATCGAGGAGGAGCATAAAGCCGCGCATCGCACACGCGATGCCGTGCGCCTGGCCTTGAGCGCCGAGCCTTACAACCTCGAAGCCACGCGGCAGGCCATATCAGAAGCGGAGGCGGCCCATTTTCGTCTCGACAAGCTGTTGCAGGAGGTGATCGCGTCCGCAGCCGGGAAAATGACACCGGAAGGCCGGACGAAGCTCGCTGAGTTCCAGCCAGGACCGCCACGCCGATAGAAAGATAGGTGTGTCCGTTTGCCCCATTCGCGCATTCTGTCTTGAGGCGGCACGCATGATTGGGGATGTAGTGGATTTTACGATATCCAAATAAACAATTGATAACAATGCGGAAAATAATTAACTAACCATATAGAATCATGCGAGGTGTGGGCCTATGATGCATTCCGGGTTGAGGGCGCGCGGCATCGGGAGAGTTGAAGCCCACAACTTGTGAGGGGTACCTCTTCTTGCACCCTTGCGCGGTTACACCTCGGACGTATTATCTTTGCTGATAATATCGATTGTCATAAAGGTATGCGAATGCCATCCGGCGCATATGCTACGCTCAAGGATGCGGCCCCACCCCTCGTTTTGATTGGACGGCATTGTTCCCAATCCAACCGGGGCGCTGCCGCCGGCGTCTTCACCTTCGGCAGTGGGCCGCATGAAGCGATCACGCATGGCTGGGGCCGGTCCCTTTTTGGAGTGATGCCTTGCGCGCCTGTTGCGCCTCCGCAGGAATAATTTTTCGCGCCGGAGGTTCGGCGCGTTCCGGAGCACAAAAGAACCATAAAAAATGTTCCCGATTTTGATGTATCACAGTATTTCTTCGAACGCTTCAAGTGAGTTCCGTCCTTTTGCGGCTTTGGCTGAGCATTTTGAGGAGCATATCAGCTTCATTCAAGAGAGCGGCTATCGCTTCTGGACGGTGAGCGGTCTTCTGGATGCTCTCAAGAGAGACCCGGAAGTCGCGCAAAATGCCGTCGTCATCACCTTCGATGACGGCTTCCAGGATTTTTATTCTGCTGCGTTACCCATTTTGATGAGACATGGCGCGACGGCGACCCTCTATGTTGTTACTGGCAGCGTTGGCGGAACTTCGACCTGGCTCTCGAAATCTGGTGAAGGCAGCCGGCGCATGCTGGACTGGCGCCAACTCATGGAGATCCGCGATCTCGGGATCGAAATCGGCGCCCACACAATTACTCATCCTCAGCTGGATTGTATCCCGGCATCGCAGGCGAAAGAAGAAATCGCCGGGTCAAAACACGCGCTCGAAGACAAGCTCGGTATTGCAGTGCGAAGTTTCGCGTACCCATACGGCTTTTACAATAAGCCTGTTCGCAGCCTCGTGGATGAAGCCGGATACGATTGCGCGTGTGCGGTTCGCTACGCGATGAGTTCAGCCGCGGATGACCGTTTCGCGCTTTCGCGGCATATCGTGCGGCACGGCGCCAGAGATACGCAAATCAGGGCGCTTTTGGAAGGAGGGCCTCCCCTCATCCCGCTGATGGTCGACAGAGCAAGGTCCCGCATCGGGAAATTCGTTCGTCAAGCTATGCATGGGACCCGGCAATGAGCGCAGCCAAGTCGCCAGTATCGATCATCATTTGCGCCTATACGATTGACCGCTGGCAGGACATCTGCGAGGCAATCGACTCCGCCCGAAGACAGGAACCGCCGCCCGAAGAAATAATTCTTGTCAGCGATCATAATCGCGAGCTTGAAGACAGAGCGAGGATGGCGTTTCAAGATGTCGTTGTGGTTTCCAACCAGGAAGAGCAAGGCCTGTCAGGCGCGCGCAATTCCGGTATTGCAGTCTCCCACGGCCAGATCGTCGCCTTTCTCGACGACGATGCGATAGCAGATGAACATTGGACCTCCCACCTGCTTTCAGAGTGCGAAAAACCCGGAATTGTGGGAGCAACGGCGAGGGTGGAGCCCATTTGGATTGGGCGACGCCCGCGATGGTTCCCAGACGAATTCTTATGGGTGGTCGGCTGCTCCTATCGAGGCCTGCCGAAACAGCGGCAGGAGGTTCGAAATCTCTCTGGAGGAGCATGCGGCTTGCGCCGCGATCTTTCAAAGCTCGCCGGCGGTTTCAACAGCCTGCTGGGCCGCAAGAAAGGCAAG
The DNA here is from genome assembly GCA_963764115.1 of uncultured Alphaproteobacteria bacterium. Taxonomy (GTDB): domain Bacteria; phylum Pseudomonadota; class Alphaproteobacteria; order Rhizobiales; family Rhodomicrobiaceae; genus Rhodomicrobium. The sequence continues at coordinate 108,137 of CAVXRT010000035.1, read as the reverse complement.
GCGCCGATCTCCTGCGAAGAGACCGAGTTTTGCATCCGAGCGCGCAAAATCGTGGGCGACGCCAGATTTGTCTTTCAGCCCGATGCTGTAATCTATCACAAAGTGCCGATGGCCCGGCTAACCTGGTCGTACTTCACGCTACGCTGCTACGCCGAGGGACTTTCAAAGGCCTATCTGGCGAAGCTTGTCGGGACGGATCGCGGCCTCTCCTCGGAACGAAGCTATGTTCTGCGCACGCTCTCCACCGGCGTCGCAAAGGGGATCGGCGATGCCATCGTGCGTTTCGACATGAGCGGGCTGGGAAGAAGCGCCGCCATCATCTGGGGATTGGGCTGCGCATCCGCAGGCTACGCGATCGGCCGCATGCGCTTTCCCATGAAGGAGTGCAAAAGCGCCGATCCTCCCGCCGCCATTCCTCATACCAATGCTTAGTCTAGCGCGGCATGCGCGAAATCGGAACCGGTTGCGGGGCGCCGAATGCGCCGAGGCGCGTTCCGGGCGACGATCACGATGAAGCCCGTATCCGATTGAACGCGGGATCTTTTGAGGCATGCTTCGCCAATCTGCCCATGCCTGCACGGCGCTCGCCGCACGCCTAGAGCTCGTCATCCCGGAACGACGCCTGCGTCGTATCCGGGATCGCAACAGGCGCTTCGATTTGTAACGGCCCCGGATATGCGCTGAGGCGCATTCCGGGGTGACGATCATCGGGACGCACGACGCTCTAAAGGTAAACCGTTCGTCAACTCCCCGTAAGCGTTAATACAACGTGGTTAACGGGGGCGCGCCCGATTTATTTCCAGCCTGAGTATGCTTAAGAAAGCGTCTACCCGGCGCGAAAGGAGGAGCGCCGCGCCTTACGGCTGGCCGTAGGCGGTCTCATCTAAGTAATTGAAAAACAATAGCGTTCTGACTTCCCCTGAGCGCCATTAAATAGAATTTAATGCCGGAATTTTGGCATTAAGTCGGCTCGCAAAAGTCCGTTAAATATGTTTGCAAGTTCACGAGTTAACCCTTTCGCCAGCCCGAAAAGCTGCGGCACAGGCGGGGGCGATGGAGTCCCGTTCGGTATTTTCCCCTTATTTAGCAAGGGTTGGAGTGGGGTCATGCTGTGTTAACCTGCCCGCAAGGCGTTTTCGCCGAAGATCTTTCAGATCAAGAAGTGCCGACGAAATCGTCAGGAACAGCTTGACAAGCAAAGGCCGCTTTGCGTAACATGTATACAAAAATGCATCCAGCCTGCGTCCGATTAAAGGAGCGATCCTCTGGTACAGCCCGAGGCAAGTTCGCTGATGTCGCTCCAGGCCCAGGGAAGCGGCTGGCTGCGGCGCAAGTCCCGCGCAGCACGCCGTCCGAGCAGGGCATCCAGATGCTTCGGCGCCAGTCCATTTACGGGGCGGATCGAACGGATGTTCTCATCTGCAGGCTCTTCGCCCTCCGCTCCATCCGCCACAGCGAGGGTTGTGTCCCACCCGACAAACTTATGAGATAACAGCAAATTACGGTGTAGATGGTGCCCAGAAGAGGACTCGAACCTCCACGCCTTGCAGCGCTAGTACCTGAAACTAGTGCGTCTACCAATTCCGCCATCTGGGCAACGGTGATACAGGTAAATCCCGGCGTTTGCTTTGTCAATCGAAGCGCTGCTCTTTCGGCGTCTTCCTGAAAGAGCCACCGAATAACGGGCGGGGCGGCAAGGCGCACCTTTCCAATCCGCTAAAGCCGGGTTATGCATTAAGATCAATTTTGGGTTTCACGCGCGCTTCCAATCAGGTCCGGCATGGCTGCAACATTTGGAAATTCGACCATAGTCACCGTTTTTGGCGGTTCAGGGTTTCTCGGACGCTATGTGGTCCAGGCGCTCGCGCGATCCGGGTGCCGGATAAAAGCGGCGGTTCGCCGTCCCGAGCTTGCTCTGCATTTGCAGCCGCTCGGCACGGTGGGGCAGATTGCTCTCCTGCAGGCCAATGTGCGCGACGAAAAGTCTGTCGCTGAGGCGGTGCGCGGGGCCGACTGGGTCGTCAATCTCGTCGGCATCCTGCAGCCGTCAGGCCGGCAGAATTTCAAGGCGGTCCACGCCGAGGCGCCGGAAATAATTGCGAAAGCAGCGAAGGCGGCCGGCGCGCGCGGATTCGTTCATATTTCCGCAATTGGCGCCGACCGGCTTTCACACTCAGCGTATGCCCGGACAAAGGGCGAGGGCGAGGCAAAGGCGCAGGCCGCGTTTCCGGAAACGGTCATTTTACGGCCATCGCTCGTTTTCGGCCCCGAAGACAACTTCTTCAACCGCTTCGCAGCGCTCGCTTCCTTTTCACCCGTCCTGCCTCTGATCGGCGGACAAACGCGGTTTCAGCCTGTTTACGTGGGAGACGTTGCGCGAGCGGTGTCGACAGCGGTATCGGGGCAGGCCGCGGAAGGCGCGGTGTATGAACTCGGAGGCCCCACCGTTTACAGTTTTCGCGAAATCCTGCAAAAGGTCTGCGAGTGGACGCAACACAATCGCCTCCTCTTACCGATCCCGTTCTGGGCAGCGAAGATCCCGGCCTTCTTCCTTCAGATCCTGCCGGGGGCGCCGCTCACCGTTGATCAGATCAGGATGCTTCAGAAGGACAACATCGTCAGCCCGGAGGCCATTCGGGATCAGCGGACGTTGGAGGGCCTTGGCGTCGTCGAGCCTCGCAGCGCCGAGGTGATCGTTCCACCCTACCTGCAACGCTATCGGCCGAAAGGAGAATTCTCAGCGGACCGCGTCGGCGTTCTTTAGCGCCAGCCGGTCCGCGGCCAGTTTCGGACCATGGTGACACTCCTCCATTACCCGCTCTGCCCTGCGTCGCGCTCCGTGAGGCTTGCTCTTCTCGAGAGCGGGATCGAGCCAGCCTTCTCGGAGGTGAAGCCGTGGGCGCTTACGCTTGAGTTTCTCAACATCAATCCGGCAGGAACGCTTCCCGTTCTCACGATTGAGGGAAAATCCCTATGCGGGGCCTATCCTATTGTCGAATACCTGTCTGAGACCGCCAAGCGAGACGGCACGCCTTCCGCACGCCCGGTCATGTGGCCCGGAACCCCTTTCGAACGGGCCGAGGAGCGGCGGGTAGCTGAATGGTTCCTCCGCAAGTTCGATGCCGAGGTCACCCAGAACATCCTCGATGAGAAGTTCTACAAGCCCATGTCGCGCGGCCGCCTCACGCCCGACCTTGCCACGATAAGGGCTGGCAGAAGCAATTTGCGTTATCATCTTTCCTATGTGAGCTATCTGAGCGATCAGCGAAAATGGCTGGGCGGCGATCAGTTGAACTTTGCGGATCTGGCCGCGGCGGCGCAGATTTCAGTGATGGATTACCTGGACGAGATGCCTTGGACGGATTTCCCCGAGGCGAAAGCCTGGTACCAGCGCCTGAAATCGAGACCGTCATTCCGGCCGCTCCTCGCTGACCGTATACCGGGTATCAACCCGCCGGATCATTATGCAAACCTCGATTTCTGAGGGAGAGACAGTTTCACTTCCGCAGCCCGATCTTTCAGGCTGGATCAGGGAGCGCGTTCTCCGGGAAGGCTTCGAGGCGGCTGGAATTGCATCCCCATCCGCAGTCCGCACTGTATCGCGCGATCTTTTTGCGTTTCTCGAAGCCGGATTTCACGGCGAAATGGGATGGCTCGCGGCAAACGCCGACAGGCGCGCCGACCCAAAAGCGCTTTGGCCCGAAGTGCGCTCTATCGTGATGGCGGGCATGAACTATGGGCCGGAGATGGACCCCACCGTGGCGCTGAAGAGCAGTTCCCGGGCCGCAATCTCGGTTTACGCCCAAGGCGCGGACTACCACGACGTCATCAAGGGGAAGCTGAAAGCCATCGCCGGAGATCTCGCCCGCCGCGCCGGCGAGGGCGTAAAGGTCTTCGTAGACACTGCGCCCGTCATGGAAAAGCCTCTCGCTGAGGCCGCCGGAACCGGCTGGCAGGGCAAGCACACCAACCTCGTCTCGCGCGAATTCGGATCGTGGCTGTTCCTTGGCGCCATCTTCACGACTGCGGAGCTGAAACCGGATGAGCCGGAGGCCGATCATTGCGGTTCCTGCCGCCGCTGTCTCGATGCCTGTCCCACGCGGGCTTTCCCGGCTCCCTACCGTCTCGATGCGCGGCGCTGCATTTCCTATCTCACCATCGAGCATAAGGGACAGATCCCGCATGAGTTTCGCGCCGCGATGGGGAACCGCATTTACGGCTGCGACGATTGTCTAGCCGTCTGCCCTTGGAATAAATTTGCGGAAACAGCGCGCGAAATGAAGTTCAAGCCGAAAGAGGCCGCGCACAACCCTCCCCTTGCCGAGTTATTGCCCCTCGATGACGCCGGGTTCCGGGCGCGATTCAAAGGCTCGCCCATCAAGCGCGTCGGTCGCGACCGCTTCCTTCGGAACGTTCTCGCAGCCGCGGGCAATTCCGGGGATGAGAGCCTTCTGGAAGGCGTCGTTGCGCTTTTGGGCGACGCTTCGCCGCTGGTGCGGGGCATGGCCGTCTGGGCCAGCCGGAGGCTTGCAAACGCGAACCAAGAAGCCATGCTGAGAGAGAGATTTTCTGCTAAAGAGTGTGACGTTCGGGTGCGTTCGGAGTGGGATATTGCGCCATGAGCAATCTTTTCGTGTTCGGATTGGGTTATTCGGCGGTTGAGACGGCGGCGGTCCTTCTCGAAGGAGGATGGCGCGTTTCGGGGACGGTGCGCTCGGCGGCGAAGGCGGCCGAACTCGAAAAGGAGGGTGTGTCGCCCATTCTGTTCGACGACCGCGCCGCGGTTGAAAAAGCGCTTCAGACAGCAACTCATCTTCTCGTCTCGACGCCGCCCGGCGAAGGGGGCGACCCGGCGCTCGTTGCCTATGGGCAAGCGCTCGGGAGCGCGCCGTCGCTCAGCTGGATTGGATATTTTTCCACCGTCGGCGTTTACGGAGACCACCACGGCGAATGGATTGATGAGGAGACGCCAACGGCGGCGCCTCGCGGGCGAAAATCCGCACGCGTGGAAGCGGAGAAGGCGTGGGAAGCGCTCGCCCAAGAGCGCGGGGTTCCTCTCGACATTTTCCGGCTGGCGGGGATTTACGGCCCAGGGCGCAGCCCCATAGACCGCGTCCGCGCGGGCGATGCACGCCGCATCGTAAAACCCGGCCAGGTGTTCAACCGCATCCATGTCGAGGATATCGCGCAAACCCTCATCGCCGCGATCCGACGCGAACGGCGCGGCGGCGGCTCCCGCATCTACAACGTCGCCGACGACGAGCCAGCGCCTCCGCAGGATGTGCTGCTTTATGCTGCCGAACTCATCGGCGCGCCGCCCCCGCCGGAAATTCCGTTCGAGAAAGCCGAGCTTTCTCCGATGGCGCGCAGCTTCTACGAAGATAACAAGCGCGTCCACAATACAAAGATCAAACGTGAGCTTGGCGTTGTGCTACGCTATCCGACTTACAGGGAGGGCTTGCAGGCGCTTGCAAGAATGGGAGACGTCCAGGTTTAAGGTGGCAAGCAGCGAAAAGCACTTTCGCCGCAGCAGAATGCCGCTTTGATCCGATCCCATGGAAAGGCCGCGCGGCAACCCCGACTGCCAGCCGTTAGCGGCGCCACGTCTCGGGACACGATAATCCCTGCGCGCTGCGGATTTCCCAGCCTTCCAAGCCTGCGCCAGAAAACGGTTTACGATGGTTTTCCTACTAAAACACAGGGTCATGTCGGTAAAATAAAGGTGAGCTCTCGCGCAGAGATTGTAGCCTTGCTCAGGCGTCAAGCCGCCGCTAACATCGACTTCTCTTTAGCAAACATATTTAAATCAAGGTCTTGGGAGGCACTATGGGCCGGTTGGCGGACGATATGAGCGAAGTCTCTTGCAGACCTTTAGACGGCTTCCGCATCCTCATCGCCGAGGACAATGCATTGCTCGTGCTCGATATTGCAGACGCGCTTAGCGATGCCGGCGCGGAAATCGTAGGGCCTGCCGTAAGCGTCCAGCGGGCCGTTTGCCTCGCCAGGTCTGAACAGCTTGATGTGGGGGTGCTGGATGTAACGCTCAAAGGTGGTGACGTATTTCCGATCGCGAGAATCCTCGCGGAACAAGGCAAGGGCATCGTCTTTGTCACGGGAATGCGGGATACATCGATGCTTGAGAGGGAATGGCCCAAGGCCAAGGTATTGACCAAGCCTTCCTTTCCGCAGGACCTGATCCAGGCCACAATAGCAGTCCGCCAAACCACAACCCCGAGTTCGGAGCACTCGCTCCGCGTGGCTAATGCATGCGACTGATGCTGAAATCGATGGAATCCAGGAGAGCCGTGCGCGCCTCGCTCTTCGGAAAGATGTGCAGCGCCTCGCGGGCTTCCTTGCCGTAGAGGCAGGCGCGCTGGATGGTTTCCTCGATGGCGTTATGGCGGACCATAAGCGTAAGGGCTTCGTCGAGATCGCTGTCCTCGATTGCGCCGTCCTGAAGCGTGCGCTGCCAGAAGGCGCGCTCCACCGCGCCACCTCTGCGATAGGAGAGCACCACCGGCAGCGTTATCTTCCCTTCCCGGAAATCGTCGCCGACCCGCTTGCCAAGCTTTGCGGCTTCGCCGGAATAATCGAGGGCGTCATCGATCAGCTGGAAAGCGAGGCCGATATTCGTCCCAAAAAGGCGAAGCGCCGCCTGCTCGCTGGGGCTGCGGCCTGTGATTTCAGCCCCGATCTCCGTAGCGGCCGAGAAGAGGGCCGCCGTCTTTGCCTGGATCACTGCGAGATAATCTTCCTCCGTCGTCGCCATATTTTTCGACGCCGCGAGTTGCATGACCTCGCCTTCCGCGATGATCGCCGAAGCTTCCGACAAAATCTTCAAAGCGCCGAGCGAGCCCACATCGACCATCATGCGGAATGCCTGGCCGAGTAGGAAGTCTCCCACGAGCACGCTGGCCTGATTGCCCCACAACATGCGGGCGCTTTTCTTGCCGCGGCGCATGTCGCTTTCATCCACGACATCGTCGTGAAGCAGCGTCGCGGTGTGCATGAATTCCACGGCAGCCGCCAGCTTGATGTGGCCCTCGCCACGGTAGCCGCACATCTTGGCTGCCCCGATGGTCAGCATAGGGCGCAGGCGCTTTCCGCCTGAATTGATCAGATGCTGGGCCAGCTCTGGAATAAGAGCGACGTCGGAACGCGCCTGCGAGAGGATGATCTGGTTCACTTCCGCCATTTCATCGCGCACAAGCCGCATCAAAGGCTCGAGCGCCGCAGCCGGATCGCCGCGCTCCTGAACTTGAGCGGCCAAGCTCATGATCTCCTCCGAATTTGGTGATTGGGCATAATGACGAGCTGGGAGCGCGTCCAGAGCCACCCAGTGAAACACCGCTTTGATAAATTAGCCACGTGGCTTAATGTCCCTGATACCGCCGTACCTGAAAAAGGCTTGTTCAATGAAAGAGTTGCTCCGCACTACCGATATTGTGCTCTTGAGTTATGTCAACTCTCTGTTGAACGATGCATGTGTCTCTGTGTTTGTCGCCGACGCTCATGTCAGCTCGGTTGAAGGATCGATCGGCGCTTTTCCCCGTCGCGTTCTTGTCGCCCCAGAGGACTGGGATGAAAGCATTTCCATCCTAACCGCCGCCGGCCTTGGCGATCATCTGCTCGATGCCAAGCTGCAACACGGCATTGAGCCAATCTAATATCCCGGCCGCGACATGGCCAGTCATTTCAACTTTACGTGTGACGCTTTTTTGGGTGGGCGCGTGCGCCTGCGCCAGCCTGAGAAGGGGTTCAGGTCCGGATTGGATGCGGTTTTTCTCGCCGCCTCGTGCCCGGCCCAAGCAGGCGATCACGTGCTTGAAGCGGGATGCGGAGCGGGCGCCGCGTCCCTTTGCCTTCTGGCCCGCATTCCGGAGACAAAAGTAACCGGCGTGGAGATCGATCCCGCGCTGGCGGCCCTCGCATGTGAAAACGCGGCGGCAAATGGCATGTCCGAACGCTTCGAAAGCATCAATGCCAATGTCACTGCATCCTGGGCGGAGCTTGAGGCGGCCGGGATTCGGCGCGATGCCTACGATCACGTCATCGCCAACCCGCCCTTCTTCGCACATGGCCGTTCGAGGCCCGCGAGCGATCGAGGCAACGCCCGCGCGCGCGCCATGCCCGAAGGCGATCTCGAAGCCTGGCTCCGCTTTCTCGCCGCCACCGCCAGGCCATCGGGCAGTTGCACCGTGATTCACACGACGGAAGCCCTGCCGCAGCTCTTTGCCTCGTTCGAGAGGCGTTTTGGAGGTCTTAGGATCACGCCGGTCTACCCGAAGGCGGGCGCGCCTGCGATCCGCGTTATCGTAAGGGGCACGAAGGGTAGCCGCGCCCCGGTTGCAATCACACCCGGCTTCATACTGCACGAAGATGACGGGACGCCGACCGCCGCCGCCAGAGCAATCCTGCGGGATGGATGTGCCCTCTTCACCACGCCTCACGCTAAATGAACAGTAGGGGAATGGCTTGTTAACGGCGATCCAGTACACACATGAGCCATAGAAAGTTTCGGGCTGGCCTTCTCCAGCTCTTTCTCTTTGTCTTGCGAGTTCTTCATGCAAGTCGATAGCGAGCGTCTTCCAGACATCGGCCCAACTTCATTTTGGGACCGGATCAGCCCCTCCCGGCTTTTTTCCCGGGGCGAAGTCATCCCAGTTTTGCGCCTGTATGGCGCAATCGGCGCAGTAACGCCGCTCAGAGCAGGGCTCACGATTGCGGGTTGCGCAACCGCCATCGAGCGGGCCTTCAATACCAAGAATGCCCCTGCCGTTGTTCTTCAGATCAATTCGCCGGGCGGATCGCCCGTGCAGTCCCGCCTCATTTATGAGCGCATTCGCTTGTTAGCCCGGCAGAAGAATAAGAAGGTTTACGCTTTCGCCGAAGATGTCGCGGCTTCAGGCGGCTACATGCTCGCTTGCGCCGCCGATGAAATCTACGCCGATGGGTCATCGCTGCTCGGATCGATCGGCGTTATTTCGTCCGGTTTCGGCTTCGTTCATCTTATCCACAAGTTAGGTGTGGAACGGCGCGTATACACGGCAGGCGAGAACAAGTTTCAGCTCGATCCGTTCAGGCCAGAAAAGCCTGAGGAAGTTGAGAGACTTAAGCGCATTCAGGAAATCGTCCATGAAGATTTCATCGCACTTGTGAAGGAAAGCCGTGGTGACCGGATAGCCTCAGCAGGCGACAGTTTGTTCACCGGCGAGTTCTGGTCCGGCCGTCAGGCTCTTGAGCTTGGGCTGATTGATGGCATTATGGATATGAGAACGAAGATGCGTTCGGTCTATGGGAACAAGGTGAGGCTCAAGCTCATCTCCACAGACAGGGGCTTCTTCCGCCGGAGAGCAGGGTTGGGGAGTTCGTTTTCCGGCACGGAGTTTGGCATCAGCTTTGCGAGAGGTTTCGCTGACGATCTCATCTCCGCTCTCGAAGAGCGTGCTATTTGGGCGCGTTTCGGGTTCTAGATCCGAAAGTACTGCGTTGAGTGTCATGTTAAGCTTAGGGTTGTCAGTCATGCCGCACGTCATCGCCATCGCCGCCGGGGCCGCTATCTCTCTGTATTACGCTTTTCGCTGGGTGCGCCGTGAATCGGATCGCGTGGAAGCAGCGTTGAGAAGGACAGATCGCCGGATCCGCAGGCCATCCGACCAAGTCACGACATTAGCGTTCGACGCGGCGACCGGAGTTTATCGCCCGCTCGACTAGAGGAGCGCGCCAACGTTGTCATCCCGGAAAGGTCGAGCCTGATCCGGGATCGTGACACGTTGAAGTGCCTAAAGCGTCGTGCGCTTACCCGGGCGCGGGCCTCGATATACTGTTCTGCATCCACATTGGACCTCACTTTTATCCCCGGATTGGCTTCCCGTTTGCGTTTGCGTCACGGATTGTCTTTGAGTGAAGATTGTACGAAAAAGCGCCTTGCCGGGAAGTTAATGCGCTAAGTCATTGATACTGCAATGAAAATTCCAGAACGGACAGCATTCCCGGTGCAACGCCCAGCTTGCTTCGGCGCGGTCATGGTTAACACGGGAATCCGCGATTATATTTAACGGACTTTTCAGAGCCCACTTAATGCCAAAATTCCGGCATTAAATTCTATTTAATGGGTCCGTCGGCGGCAAAAAAGCTTTGCATTTTCAACGCGTTGGAACCGCCTGCCTACCGCCCTCGTAGGCCTCGTTCTGCGCTGGATAAATGCATGGTTAAACTTAATCAACCGTTAATTGGACCGGAAATAAATCGGCCGCGCTCTTGTTAACCAGTTTCAGATTAATGCTCAGGGCTGCGAACGAACCGTTAAAGTGTGTAGCGATTACCTGGAACCGATGTCATGGCCGCACTTGATGCTGCCATCTAGTCTCAAAATCCAAAAGATCGGAAATTGTTATTCTGGATGGCCTCGGAGGGCGTCCATGACAAGAAGGGGATTCCGAATAATTTCGGCACGCTCTAACCCCGAGGCGCACGACCGGCGCCATCGGAGATAGCAGCCGAAGTGGCCACGCTGTATTCCCGCGCGGATTCGCGGCGGATCGGCCACTTGCTTCTTGCTTGCCGTAGTCAAAGAAATGGATATTAGAAAAGGGGTCAGGTAAGGAGCGAGTGGATGCCATTGCAGCTCAAGAAAGTATCGACGGGCATCAAGGGGCTCGACGAGATCACCGGCGGTGGTCTTCCCGCCGGGCGCGCCACCTTGGTTTGCGGCGGCCCCGGCTGTGGCAAGACTTTGCTCGCCACATCCTTCATTGTTCAAGGCGCGAGAAACGGCGAACCTGCCGTGTTCGTAACCTTCGACGAGGCGGCTGCTGATCTCGACATCAACAGCCGCCCGCTCGGCTTCGATCTCGCCGGCCTGCAGGCGAAAAACCTGCTCTCCATCGACTACATTCATATCGACCGCCAGGAGATCCACGAGACCGGCGAATACAACCTCGAAGGTTTGTTCATCCGGCTCGGCTTCGCGATCGACCAGGTGAAGGCTAGGCGCGTGGTGCTGGACGGCATCGATACGCTGTTCGCGGGCCTGCCGAATGAGGCGCTGCTGCGCTCCGAGCTGCGCCGCCTGTTCGTCTGGCTCAAGGAACGCGGGCTTTCCAGCATCATCACGGCGGAGCGCGGCGAGAAGAGCCTGACACGGCACGGCATCGAGGAGTATGTGTCCGACTGCGTCATCGTGCTGGAGCAGAGGGTTCTGGAGGAACTCACCACGCGGCGGCTCAGGGTGGTCAAGTACCGCGGCTCGACGCACGGCACCAACGAGTACCCCTATCTCATCGAAGAAGGCGGCATAAAGCTTCTGCCGATCACCTCGCTGGGGCTCACCCACACCGTTTCGTCGCAGCGGACCTCGACCGGGATCGCGGGGCTCGATGCGATGCTGGAGGGCAAAGGATTCTATAAGGGCAGCAGCATCCTCGTCTCGGGCGGCCCTGGCACGGGGAAGACCAGCATCGGCGCGCATTTCGCGCTCGCGGCCACGGAGCGGAATGAGCATTGCCTGTATTTTTCGTTTGAGGAGTCGGAGCCTCAGCTTGTGCGTAACATGCGCTCGATCGGCGTCGACTTGCAGCCCGCCATCACTAAGGGGCTGTTGTCCATCGAGTCGGTCCGTCCCACGACGCATGGCCTGGAGATGCATCTTACGCGGATAATGCACCAGGTTCAGGATCAGAAGCCCGATGTGATTGTCATCGATCCCCTCTCCGCGCTCGAGGGCGGCGGCAGCCTTGCTCAAGCCAACACGATGGTGTTACGCTTAGTTGACTACCTCAAAATGGCAGGCGCCACGGCTCTTTACCTGAGTGTGAAGGACGGTGACGACCAGGCGAACTTGAACGTCTCCTCGCTGATGGATAGCTGGATCACCATCAAGAACGTCCAAAAGGAGAGGGAGCTCGAACGTAAGCTCTTTATAGTCAAGTCGCGGGGCATGTCGCATTCGGCGGATGTCCGCAAGCTTTGTCATCGGAGCCCACGGGGTGCAGATCTCCGAGCGAAAGGGATCGTAAATGAATGAGTGCGCACGGGCATCCGCCCAATTCCGACGATTCCGAGTATTGGGAGCTGCGTCTTTACGTCGCAGGACAGACCGACAAGTCGATCCGGGCGGTTAATAACCTGACGCGTCATTTGCAAAGAGCATCTCGATGGCCGCTATTCGATCGAGGTGATAGACCTTCTGCAGCGCCCCCAGCTTGCGGCCGGCGACCAGATTCTCGCGGTGCCGACGCTCGTGCGGCGCCTGCCGGAGCCGATCAAGAAAATCATCGGCGATCTCTCAAGCGAAGAACGCGTACTTGTGGGGCTCGATATCCGCCCGCAGAGGGAGTGATATGGTTGCTGAAACCGGCCTGGAAATTGTACCGCATTACACAATGACGCTCTTCGTGACCGGCGCGTCGCGCTTATCGCTGCAGGCGGTTTCGCGTGTGCGGGAGTTTTGCGAGGAGGAACTGACCGGCAATTACGATCTTGAAGTCGTCGATCTTTACCGCGCCCCGGAACGCGCAAAAGAGGCGCAGGTTATCGCAGCACCTACGCTGCTTCGCGACAACCCCGCTCCCGTTCGCCGTGTCATCGGGGATATGTCCGATCGTGGGAAATTAAGGGCAGCGATCAAGGTCGTATAATTATGCATGATGGCGACGGCTCGAGCGATATTGCCGATCTCAAGAGCCGGCTGGCCGAAGCGGAAGACACGCTTCGCGCGCTTCGAAGCGGGGAAGTTGACGCCCTTGTTGTCGATGGCAAAAGCGGCGCTCAAATTTTTACCCTGAAGAGCGCGGCCGAGCCCTATCGCCTTCTTGTCGAACAAATGCGCGAGGGAGCCTTAACCCTGTCGCTCGACGGCGTGGTTCTTTATTGCAATGAAGCCTTTGCCGGTATTGTGGGCAAGGGCGCGCCGAGCATCATAGGATCGTCCGCGCTCGATTATATGAGGGAGCGCGATTTCAAGCATCTGGCGGATCACCAAGGCTGCCGGGGCTGCGAGATGTCCATCCGCAGGGATGCTGGCGGGTACGCGCCAGTCACAGTGTCCTCTGTGCCGCTTTCTGTCGACGGGCAGTCCATAATCCTGGCCGTGGTTACCGATCTTTCGGAGCATCAGCTTCGTTTGCGCCACGAGGCCATCGTCAATTCCAGCGGCGTACCGATCTATTCGCTTTCGCTTAACCTCGTCATCGAGAACTGGAACCCAGGCGCGCAATCTCTCTACGGTTACACGGCAGACGAGATTGTAGGCCAGCCGGTTCGCGTTCTCTGTTCCGGCGAGGAGGAATGCCAGGCCTTCGAGGCATTTGCAAAGGAGGTGGCGCAACGCGGGCAGGCATTGTCTCACGATGCGCGCCGGCTTCGGAAAGATGGGTCCCTGGTCGAGGTCGTCATCTGTCTTGCCCCTTTGCGAACCCGCGATGGCGACATTGCCGCATATGCTGCGATTACCCACGACATCACCGAGCGGAAAGCCCAGGAGCAAACGCGGCAGCTTCTTCTCGATGAGCTCAACCATCGGGTGAAGAATACCCTTGCCATGGTCCAGTCCATCGCCCGGCTCACGCTCCGTCAGACGAAAAGCCCCGAGGATTTTGCGGAGAGCTTCACGGGCCGCATACAGGCGCTCGCGGGCGCGCACGACGTGTTGACGGCCTCGTCCTGGCATGGCGCGGATCTCAATTCGCTCGTCAGGGATCAATTGATCCTGGGGGATGCGAAGGACGGCGCGGTCATCTATCGGGGACCGTCCGTCAGGCTCGATCCTCAGACGGCGGTCGGCCTTTCGCTCGTGCTTCATGAGCTTGGCACGAACGCCAGCAAGTATGGCGCGTTGTCGGCGGCAAACGGGCGCGTTGACCTTTCCTGGGAGACCGCCGAAAACGGCAGTATGCTTACGCTTCATTGGCAGGAACTGGGCGGTCCCAGGGTAAGCGAACCGAGCCGGCGGGGTTTCGGCACCTTTATCATCGAGCAGAGTTTGCATGGTCTCGATGGCGAGGCAAATATGCGGTTCGACCCTTCCGGCCTTATTTGCGATATGCGGCTTCCAATCAGAAGCGTGAAACATCCGGCGGATGACAAGAAATGACTGCCCTGAAAGTGCTGGTTGTCGAGGACGACTTCCTGCTCTCGTTCGAGATGGAAACGATCCTCGCTGACGCCGGTTACGAGGTCGTGGGGCCGGCCGCCACGGTCGCCAAAGCGCTCGATCTGATCGACGGCAATCAGTTGGATGCCGCCTTTGTCGATTGCAACCTCAACGGCGAGTTCGCTACAGCCGTTGCGATAACGCTCGCCGCCAAGGGCATTCCTTTCGCCGTTGTTACGGGCTATGAGCGCGAGCGGCTGCCTGCTGCGTTCAGCCACGGGGTGTTCGCCAGAAAGCCTTTCAACGCTGCGTATCTTCTGGAAGTCGCGGCGACGCTTTTACAGAAACGGGCCGCTGAATAAGCCTGAAGTCCCGGCTTCGTTAAAGCGTGTTGCGATGAGTTGGAACCGAAGTCATGGCCTGACCAGGCTTGACCCGGCCATCCTGCCTTGAAATCCAAAAAAGATGGAGTTTGTTGCCCTGGATGGCGGCCCTCGGAGGGCGGCCATGACAACAAGGGGGGATTCCGACGCAGGCTGAGGCAGGGTGGTTTCAGCGAGTTGCCCCCGGTGAGCGTGTTTTCCGTGTTACATGCCATGCCAAGGATCGTGGCGTTCTTAGCCGAGCACGCCGAGGCCGCATCTTCGCCGCAATTAGAAGAATGTAACTCAGCTTCTCTGAAGCACTTTGCAAAAGGAACGCGCTTTGCTCGCCCTGGCTGCATTAGCTAATCTAAACCTTTGCCTTGACTGCATCTAAAATGGCTGCGCTTCCTCAGGCCACGATTTCCGTTCAGAGCAGATCCACGTCCATCGCTTCACCGAGCGAGAACCCAGCCCCCGCGAAATTCATCATCGCGTTTATTGCCGTTTGCGCCCTGGCCAAGCTCTTTGCCGTCTGGGCGACCGGTTTCACCGGGGACGAGGCCTATACGGTTGTCATCTCGCGGTCGCTCCAGCTCTCCTATTTCGACCATCCTCCCCTGCACCAATGGATCGTGCATGGCTTCAGCTCGCTGTTCGGGGAGGGCTGGTGGCTTTGCATTCCGTTTCTCGCGATGGCGGAGGCGGTCAACATCCCCCTGTATGGCCTGACACGCCGGCTGTTCGGCCGGGACGCCGCGCTGTGGGCCCTGTTTGGGTTCAACGCCACGGCCTATTTCGCCGTCTGGCCCGACGGGCTGATCCTGCCGGATGTGCCCCTTTTCCTGTTTCTTACCGCGGGCGTATGGGCGATCGCGGAACTCTTCTTCGGGCCTGAGAAGAAGCGCGCCGCGGTTTGGACCCTGTGGTTATTGGCGGGCGCCGCGTTCGGGTTCGCCGGGCTTTCGAAATACGCCGCGATCTTTGCGCCTGCCGGGCTGTTCGGATTCCTGGCTTTCTCGCCTCGGCATAGGCACTGGTTCTTGCGCCCGCAACCCTATCTCGCCGCGGCGCTTGCGCTTCTCATTTTCTCACCCGCGCTGATCTGGAATTATCAGAACAACTGGGTTTCGTTTGCCTTCCAGTCTGGCCGCGCAGCGTCCGGCGCATCCTTGGACGCATCGTCCATCGTTTCTTTTGGCGCCGCTTTCGGTGCGCAAATCGCTCTGCTTTCGCCGTGGGTGGGGGCGCCGCTTGTTATCGCTCTGGCGGACGCCGTGCGAACTCCGGGCGCCAGTAGCGCCAGCCGGTTTGTGTTGTGGCTCGTCGCGGTTCCGCTGGCGCTTTTCCTGTCGATGCCGTTCATGGGAAAAACAGCAATCCCGCACTGGTTCAACTCTGCATGGTTGTTCGCATTCCCGCTGCTCGGACACAGCCTCGCCGAGCGGAGTGCAGGATGGCTGCGCTCCTGGTCTCTGGCGAGCGCGGCGCTGACGGCGGCATGCTTCGGCTTGTTTGTAACTTTCGTCGCCGTGGGGCCGGTTTGGCGGACGCCCGGCGCAAAGACGTCGAAGGGCGATCCCACGCAATGGAGCTATGACTGGCGCGGGCTCAGAGAATTTGCCGCCTGGCGCGGCTTCGGGTCCGAGCCCCATGCTTTCGTCGTGGTCGATAATTGGCGCGTCGGCGGCAAGACAGGCGCCGCATTCGGGCCGGGCGTGCCGGTCTGCGCCTTCTCGCAGGACCCTCGGGAGTTCGCGTTTGTCTGTCACGGAAAAGCGATGTTGGGACAGGACGCCCTGATCGTCCTTCCGAAGGAAAGGTCTCAGGAAGCCTTGACCGCGCTTGCTCCTTATTTCCAACGGCTCGACCCCAGCGATGAGATCGCCGTGGGGCGGGGCGGGCGGCCTGAGCGCATCGTCACTCTTACGCACGCGCATGTGCTGCTGCGGCCCTATCCCTTGCCCTTCGGGGATGAGCGTCAAGGTCTGTAGGCCGTCCGCCGGTTGCCGACCTTGGCCGAAACAACTAGAGGGACGTGGCTTTGCCCGGAGGAAGGCGCGCCGCGCGATCTCCAGATGGAAAAGTCTGCGGCGTCAATAAGTCCCCCGTCCTCGAAGCATCGATTTCTAATTATGGGACTTGCAAAGAACCTGCCCTCTTGCGACGATGGCCCATTCGGCGCCTTGAAAGGCTCCCACCCCTCAAATAGAAGATAATTCCGCGTAAGGAACAGCAACATGAGCGGAAATGGAAATGCGGAGGGCAGAAGTCCCCGCTGTGTCGCATTGGTTGGTCCCCATCCAAGCGGCAAGACGACTCTTTTCGAATCCATCCTAGTCCGAACGGGCGCGGCGCACGAAGCCGCCGATGTCCGCAAGACGATCGGCGACACATCTGCTGAGGCGAAGAGCCACGGGATGAGCGTCGAGATGAACGTCGCCAATTTCGAGTTTCTTGGCGACAAGTTCACGCTACTCGACTGTCCGGGTTCGGTCGAGTTCCAGTATGATGGCATGGGCGCCATCGCCGCCTGCGACGCGGCCATCGTGGTCTGCGAAGCCGACGAGAAAAAGTTGCACGCCCTCCAGATTGTGCTGAAGAGCCTTGAGACCGCAGGCGTCCCTCACTTTCTCTTTATCAATAAGATCGACAAACTTGGCATTGATAAGGTTGGCCAGGGCCAGGGCATCGGCGAAATCCTGACCACGATGCAACCTGCTAGCCGGCTCCCGCTTGTGCTTCGGCAAATCCCTATCTGGGAAGACGGAGTTGTGAGCGGATTTGTAGATCTCGCTCTCGAGCGCGCTTTCGTTTATCGCGAGCATGCGCCGAGCGAATTGATAGACACCCCCTCCGACCTCGCCAAATTCCAGGCCGATCAGCGCTTTTCCATGCTCGAGAAGCTCGCCGACTACGACGACGAGTTAATGGAGCAGCTTTTGAGCGATGTTGCTCCGAGCCGCGATAAGATCTTCCAGGACCTCGTTACCGAGTTCAAGCAATGCCAAATCGTCCCTGTCTTTTTCGGCTCGGCCGAGGAAGGACACGGGATTGGGCGGCTCTTGAAGGCGCTTCGCCACGAAGCGCCTTTCGCACAGGAGACTGCCAAGCGCCTGGGCCTCGGGTCCGCGAAATCGGCAGCCTACATCATGAAGACCTATCACACCTCGCACGCGGGCAAGCTCTCGCTGGCGCGGGTGCTGGCCGGACAGTTCGCGGACGGCGGTTCTGTCTATGCGCCGGATGGCGAAGAGAGGATATCCGGCGTCTTTTCGGTGGTCGGAACGGACGTCAAGAAGCGCGGCCCCGGCGCCGTGGGCGAGACCGTGGCGCTCGGCAAGCTCGAGAGTCTCCCGACCGGAACGACGATCACGGGCGAGAAGACCGGAGCGCTTTCGATCAAAGCCTCGGTGCCTCCGAAGCCTGTTTATGGCCTTGCCATTGCAGTAGGCGAGCGCAAAGACGAGATCAAGCTCACCTCCGCCCTTAGTAAGCTGATTGACGAAGACCCCTCGCTTTCCCTCGTTCAGGATCGCGATTCGAACCAGATGGTTCTTTGGGGCCAGGGCGAGATGCACATCCGCGTCGCGCTGGAGCGCCTGAACCGCCGCTTCGGCATCAAGGCCGAAACGAAGAAACGCGACATCGGCTACAAGGAGACCATCCGCAAGAGCGTCGAGATTCGCGGACGGCACAAGAAGCAGAGCGGCGGGCACGGGCAGTTCGGCGATGTGGTGGTGGAGATCAAGCCGCAACCGCGCGGCGACGGGTTCGCCTTCTCCGAGGTGATCACGGGTGGCGCAGTTCCGCGCAACTACTTCCCTGCGGTGGAGGCAGGCGTGCGCGATTATCTCGGCAGCGGTCCGCTCGGCTTTCCGGTCGTGGACGTGTCGGTGTGCCTGAAGGACGGCTCCTACCATACGGTGGATTCGTCTGAGATGGCCTTCCGCATGGCCGGACGCATCGCGATGGTGGAAGGCATGCCGAAATGTTCGCCCGTGCTGCTCGAGCCCATCATGGCCGTGAAGATCGCCGTGCCGTCCGAAGCCACGGCGAAGATCAATGGCATGATTTCGGCGCGGCGCGGCCAGATCCTGGGCTTTGACGCGCGGCCGGGCTGGTCCGGATGGGACGTTATCGACGCGCACATTCCGGAAGCCGAAATTCACGACCTTATCATCGAGCTGAGGTCGGTCACGGCGGGCGCTGGCGGCTTCGAGGCGAAGTTCGATCACCTCGTGGAACTGACCGGCAAGCTTGCAGAACAGGTCGCTGCCGATCACGCGGCGAAAGCCGCGTAAGGCCCGCGCCATTTGTCATGGCCGCCCTTGGGGCGGCCGTCAGATGGCCGTGCCAAGCCCCGGCCATAACGGTTTTGTCTA
Organism: uncultured Alphaproteobacteria bacterium; assembly: GCA_963764115.1. Lineage (GTDB taxonomy): Bacteria > Pseudomonadota > Alphaproteobacteria > Rhizobiales > Rhodomicrobiaceae > Rhodomicrobium. The sequence continues at coordinate 89,298 of CAVXRT010000035.1, read as the reverse complement.
ACTCGAACGACCCCAAAGCGCCGCGTTCCTGCCGCCCGCATGAAAGGCGGGGGCAGGGCGTAAAACGCCCTTAAATTTTTTGAAGCCCAGCTGATAAGCTCACCTGCAGGTTCCCAAGGGCGTGAACGCCGTAACGGAACGGCCTGCGCCATAAATGCGTTCACAAAAGCGATCCCACTCTCGACAAAGTTTCCGGCTAGGGGATTGGCAATGCAAACGAGTATTGTGAGGCGTTGCCCTCGCAGAGTGTCAATCAGGCGTCTTATGGCCAAATTGCTCAAGCTTCGCTTCATGGATGGATCGCAGCTTAGGGGTATGATCAGCAGACAAAACTGGAATTTGCCCAGGCGCCGCTTCCAAGGTTAGTCATGAAAAGCAGGTCGTGCGCTTTCGCAATCGCCATTCTACTGGGAATGCCAGCGTGTTATAGTTACTTTCAAGGTTCCGCGTGGGGATTTGAAAATCCTCAAACACAAAGCAGTTCCAGCATCATGACTTAATTCAAGAAAACGATGACAACCATCTTCTGGGTCGGTGAAGGCGCCACGGAAGACAACGGCTATATCCATAATAGATCGAGCTATTGGGACGCCGACTGGATGAAGAATTATGGCGGCGTCGACAGCCCGAAGCACAGGAAGGGCTACCTGCCCGCAGCTTTTACGCCGAAGCAAAATCCTTTCTACATCGCGCTCCCGTTCGCGGAGGTCGATGGGGATGGAAACCTGAAGGAAATCGCCAAAAAGATCCCCGGCTTTGGTCAGAACCATGGCCCGCTAACGAGAAATCGCTGGGTTGAAGTCCGCTACAAAGGGAAGTCCTGCTTCGCCCAGTGGCAGGATGTCGGGCCTTTCGGCGAAGACGACTTCGCCTGGGTTTTCGGCTCCGCGAAGAAGCCGAAAAACAGGCAGGGGCTGAAAGCCGGTCTCGATATCTCCCCCGCGACGGCTCAATATCTCGCCATGGACGACAGCGATGCCACCGAATGGCGCTTTGTCGACGAGAAGGACGTGCCCGACGGCCCATGGAAGGCTATCGTCACCCGATCATAAGCCCGTTGCATGAAGAGGGACTGCCGAGCCCTCTTCCTCGACCTTCCCCGCCGTCTTGACCGTAGCCTTGCGCTCGAGCTTGCCCCAGCCGACCAGCCGGCCTTGCAAGGCCCTCAGCACCGACTTCACCACCACATAGTACATGATCTGCCGATAGCCGAACCGCTGCAGGACGAGCCACCACAGAAGCGAGCGGTCCTCCTTCTTTTCAAGGAAGAAGGCGATCATCGCGGCGGTCAGATCGACCGTCATGAACACGGCGTAGTAGGTGGCCGTTATCCAGAGGTTGCCGGAGTTGAATTGCTCGCCATGCTGGAGGTAATCGGCCAGCGTCCTCAGGATTTGATAGACGAGGGCGAGGTCGATAAGCGGCGACACCAGCGCAAGCGCAATCTGGAACATCCAGACCTGCGGCATGGCGACGAGGCCCAGCGCTCCGTAGCGCGGATTGAGGCTCACGCGCCGATGCTTCCAGAGACATTGCAGCGTGCCGAAAGCCCAGCGGAAACGCTGCTTCGCAAGCCCCGCCGTGGTATCGGGGGCTTCGGTCCAGGCGATCGCTTCCTGATCGAAAAGCACCTTGTAGCCTGCCCGCTGAACCATGATCGTCAAATCCTGGTCCTCGGCGAGCGTGTTGGACGGGAAGCCGCCAAGCTTTACGATGGCCTCGCGCCGCCACGCCCCGACAGCGCCGGGCACTACGGTAATGCAGCCGAGCGCGGCAAGCGCCCTGCGCTCGAGGTTCTGCGCCGTGACATATTCGAGGGCCTGCCAGCGGGTCAGCACATTGATGCGGTTGCCGACCTTCGCGTTACCGGCGACGGCTCCGATTTCCGGGTCAGCGAACCAGCGCACGAGACGCGATATGGTCTGCGGTTCGAATTGTGTATCGGCGTCCAGCACAACGACGATTTCGCCCTCGGCGTGGGCGAGGCCGAGATTGATGGCCCTCGCTTTGCCGCCATTCTGCGTGCTGATCAGCCTTACACGCTCGTCTCCACCAAAACTCTCGCGCACAACGTCCGATGTGCCGTCCGTCGACCCATCGTCGATGACGATGATGTTGACCTTGCGGTGCGCGCCAGTCAGGATTTGGTGCATCGAGGCGGCGATCACCTTGGCTTCATTGTAGGCAGGGATAAGGACCGAGACGGAGAGATCATCCTCGTCGGCAGGAACGCCGGCCCTGTCCGCTCGCGCACGCCCCAGTAAAGCCAATCCGCAAAGGGCCAGAAGCCTGGCCAACCCAAGCCCGATGGCTGCGAGGAACAACGTCTCGACTGCCCCTTGCAGCCAACTATAAGTGAAGAAGAGGTAACGGTTGACGACCGGCGAGGCTTCATCAACCGGGACGGGAGGCATGGCCTGATCCTTCGTCCATCGCGCCAGTTCGGAGACGGTCGCGAACTCGAAGCCCTTGGCCCTGAGCGCATCGATCAGCTTCGGCAGCGCAGCGACGGTAGCTGTGCGGTCGCCTCCAGCATCATGCAGCAACACTACTTGACCGCGCTTTTCGGGGTTGGGGTCCGTCGACTGCGCCACAACGCGCTCGACGATCTGTTCCGGCGTAGGTTTCTGCCAGTCGTCCGGATCAACCTTCAGCCCAACGGTCAGGTAGCCAAGCTTTTCGGCTTCCTGCATCGGCGCAATTTCCTCAGCGCTGGTGGGTTCCGCGTCGCCGAAATAGGGTGGCCGGAAAAGCCGCGTGGACCGCCCCGTCAGAGCTTCGATCAAGCGCTGGGTCGCATTGAGCTCGATGCCCGCCACGCTTTCCGGGGTCTCTCCGAGATTGGGATGGGTGAATGTGTGATTGCCGAGATCGTGCCCTTCGGCGAGAGCTCTTTGGACGAGTTCTCGGATAGGCCGCGCCGTTCTCGCCAATAATGAAGAAGGTCGCGTGGACACCTTTCTCTTTGAGGATGTCGAGGATCTTGGGAGTCCATTGCGGGTCAGGGCCATCGTCGAATGTGAGCGCGATCTTGCCCGGCATCTCGCCGCCCCTGCGGATCACGAAGGAGGCGGGCATCTTCGTATAGGTCTCTGCCGTGATCGTGGCGTTCGCATCGTCGACCTTGATCGTGCGCGATCCTGGTGAGGGCTCAGCCGCGATCTGCAAAAGCTCGCCGTGCCCGATGAAATTGACGTCGGTGCTCGGGTTGATGGTTTCGAGCGAGGCAGGCGGCGGAGCGCCGTAGGTGCGGGGCAGGACCTGCCAGATGGACGGATCTTCCGCGCCAAGCCGCCACAAGGCGTAGCCGACTGGATGATATTTATCGGCGGCCCGCAAATGATTGTAAGCGGTCACCGCATCGAGAAACCAAACCCTGTGCGTGCTGCCATCTTCCAAATAGGAGTAGCGAGGATTGAGCGTCTCCGGATCGAGGTCGATCGACACTTTCGAATCACGGGCTGTGAGGATCGCTTCCTGGAAGTTCAACTCGTCCGCTTCCGGGCCTCCAACGATCCAATCGTACCCATAATTCGCGATTGCGACGATTGTGCGGGCAGGATCGAGGTCGCGCATGCGCGCCGCCAGCCGGGTCGAGAACCACGACTGCGAAGCCACCGGCCCCGGCTGCGAGTCGGACCAATGCTCGTCATAGCCCATCAGCACCAGGTAATCGCATGCCTTGGCGTAGGCCTTATAATTCCATTGAGGATCGTCGAACGGCGCGGCAACGGCCACAGTCAGGCCCTTCGCCTTGAAGGCGGCATGGACCTCACCCAGGAAGGCGAGGGTATCCTTGTGAGCGTCGTCCGGGATCTGCTCAAAATCGACGACGAGGCCCTGAAGCTTATTATCTTCAACAAACGCCAGCACTTTGTTGAGACGGTCATGCCGCCTCTCCGGGTCGGCCAAGAGGCGGCCAAGGTTTGGGCCATCCCACTTTGTAATGGATGAATTCTGGATCATCGCCAGAATGGATGCGCCCGGCTTCTCCCTTCTGACCAGATCGAGTGACTTTTGATCGAGGGTGACTTTGAGGTCCATGGAGCTGCCCTGGAGGTAGAGCCAGCTTGGAACAACCCAATCGAGGTTCTGGATGTTGTTTCGGAGCGATGAAAAGCTGCTGTCGTCCCAGTTTGCATAAAAGCCGATTGTCAGCGGCTTCTCACGGCGCTCGCCGGGAGCCTTCGCGCTTTTTGCCTTCGCCAGAGCCACTGCCGAGGGCTGCACGGCATGCGGAAATTGCTTCTTCGTCGACTGGGCTTTTCGCGCAAGGTTGCGAACCGATGGCAACAAATGCGGAACTTTCGCGACATCGTTCAACAGGGGATAACGCTGGCTTTGCGATGTCTGCAAAGTTTCGGGAAAGGACCGAAAGATAAAGAGGCTCGAAAGAAAAACGAGGCCGGCGATGCTGCTCGTAACGGCGAGGGCCCAGGCTATACGAGAAACGTGCCCGGCGCGGCGGTTTTTTGGATCGAAGAAGATAGGTTTGGTCATGGTCCTTTGGGTCCGGTCACGCCCGCGCGATCGGGCCAGCCCGTCTTAGGCCGGGGGTGCGATCAGTACTGGGTGGGATGCCGCGAATCAGAATTTTACGTACGGGAAAGTACGCCAGCCTGTATGAACGCAAGCTGTACAGGGTTGAAAAGATTCTCCAAGCGCTGCTGCTGATTTGCGGCGATTTTGGAGAACGACTGTGTGGCGGGCGTTACGGTTTGAGGAAGCTGTTAGCCTGCCCCGTCAGATAGGAGAAGGCCTTCGCCCTCGCGTTTAAGTCCGAGAGCACCTTGGGCAAAATTCCGTAAAGGGCGATCTTGTCGCCTTCAGGGCTTTGGATGTTGCAAATGTAGACGCCATCCGGTGCGGTCAGCGCAGGCTTTACGTGTAATTGCATGGCTGCGACAGCGCCCGCGCCCCAGACCTCCAAGGCGAATATCTTGCGAGCTTGCTTCACCCATTGCAGACTGGACCAAGGGGAGTTTTGGCAGAAGGAGTTCCCAGCGTCTCTCACGCTTCCCGTGACGAGCAGGAGGGCTTCCTGCTTTACGCTATACCGCAGCGAAATCGATGCCTCTTCACGGATCAGCTTCAGGGCGATATCCAGGATGTATTGATCGACGGGCTGAACCGGGAATACGGAAGCGGGCGCCGTTGTATCCTGGGAGCCCGCGCTCAGTATTTTCAGGATCGCTCCCCTGTCGCCGTCGCCGGCGAGCGCCGCGCCTTGTCCCTCGGACTGCAGTTTGACCGTATTGGGGCTCACGCCTGGCGCTTGAGCGCGAGCCAGGACTTTTTTCTCCCACGCCGCAGTCGAGGCCACATTCACAAGCCGCAGCGCATCCGACCAAAATCCCTCGGCGCCCGCAGGGGTGACCAAACCTGCAAAAGTGCTGTCGGTCGAAAAAATAGCGATAAGGGTTTGGCCGGTCCTTTGGAGCGACCTCACGATTTTTCCAGTGCGGATCTCTTCCGCTTGAACCCACGGCCGGTTCTCCAACTGGCATTCATGACCAGGATTTGAAAGCCGGGCCACATTGCCCGGCTCTGCCGTACTGATGAGGAGCTGTTCGGGTTCGACGTCCGCGGGCAGGTTCAAACCATAGTGGCTATCGCTCTCGGCGTATTCGAGGCCACGCTGCTCCTTCTCTCCGGTTTTTGCCCAGCCGTCGCCAAGCCGCCTGTCCGCTGAAACATCAAGCCTTAGATCACAGCCGCGAACGGGGTCGCCTGCCGCGTCACGGATCTCGATTTTAAGGTCCTCGGCCCGCGTATAGAGAGGGTCCACAACCAGGACGAAGCGCTCCGCCTCTTTCTTGAGGTTCACGAGTTGGTGCCGCTTGAGGAGTTTCTTCAGGTAGGCAACGTCCCCGGCCTTCTTCGCAGCGTCGGGCGGAAGGTCGGCGGTCAGGCCGTCCGGGGCCGCCTGCAATGGCACGCCCTCGATGCTCAGGCCTCCCTCCGCCTGGAGCACGTCGGCTGCGGGCAGGGCCTCCCCGTTCTTACGCTCGAATGCGAGAACGACGTGTTGAAGGGGCGGCGGCGCCGGCGGCGCGGGGGGCGGAGCGGGCTCGGGAGCCTTAGGCTGCAGCGCTGGCTCGACTTGAGGAGGCGGGGCGGACGCTTTTGGAGGCACAGCTGCGTTTTCGGGAGGTTCCGCTTGTGGAGGAGGCGCGGGTTCCACTTTCGGCAGAGGCGGCGCCGGCTCGGAGGGCTTCGCCGGAGGAGGCGCAGGAGGCGCAACTTCCGCTTTTGGCGGCGGCGTTTCAGTCTTTGATGGTTGGGTTGGGGTGGGAGCAGGAGGGGCGGCTTCCTTCGGCGGCAGGGTCGCAGGCGTGGAAGGTTGCGCTGGAGGAGGCGGCAAAGACGCGGCTGCCGGTTCTTGGGGCGGAACCGTATTCTCCGGGTGCTGAGGTGGCGGAGGGCAGCCAGGGCACTCAGGTTTTGCAGGGGGCGCCGCGCTCTCGATCGGATGCTCCCGAGGAGGAGGCATCGGCGCTGGCTCCAACGCTGGAGGCGCCTCTGAAGGCGCCTGCGAGAACTGCGGCGCCGGGCGCAGCCCCGACCGGCGTAGCGTCCGCCCCATAGTGGGAGGCGCATACGCCATGTCGCGTCCGGAAGGCGGGAAACTTTCCCCTCTGAGAATCTCATTCACCAGCGAAGCGGCCAAGGTGGTGGAGTCTTGAGGACAGGATTCTTCGCAGACCAGGAGGGTCGCAGAGCCACATAGGAAAAAGGGCCGGATTTCGCCGAAGCGGGAGCCTCCCCGCCTTAAATGGAAACTGGTTTCGGAGAAATCGCTGCCGACATTCAACGGTGCGGACGGATCGAAGACAAGTCTATCGGCATTGTCCCTGAGTTCCTCTATCGATTCGCCTTGACGGCCGACGAAAAAGACCGGCACTTCCATCGCGGCCAATAGCCCTCTGTCCCGGGCGAGCACGCATGTTCCTGGCACTTCGAACAGCTGCACTCTCCCGTCAACAACGTCGAGCGCCAAGCTATACGGCCTGTGGAAAATGCTGCGGCCCTCGGCTATCCTGAAGGGCGGCATCAGCTGAAAAACGCCTTTGGGTTCCAGGATGAGGCGTCGTGATTGGAGATCGTTCCCGATCGCGAGGCGCGTCTGGGGCCACCTCACGCAGGCATCCTGCGAGCCGCCACGCGCAGCCAGCCGCGGCGCGAACACTGCCAGGCAGGCCAGCAGGGCCACCAGAAAGAAACCGCAGCGGGCAGCGATTTGCGTGGGCGATGTCATTGAGCAGGAGCGGGTGCCGAGTTGAACGCCGACAATTTAACTCTAATTGACCTTGGCGGCAAAATAACCTAGCGCCAAATCATTAATCAATTCGGATGCGGATCAAGGCTGCTCGCCCGGGCAGCGACGGGGACGGCAACGGTGACGAGGATGCGTCACTCGCAACCCCGCTGATTCAGCTGATGGGTCATGCTTCATTCTCAACCGGAAAACATACTTTACGCTCAATAACTCGACACAATGATCCGTGTGCTGTCGGAATTGCGGACCAGATCGTAGAGAGCGCCGGCATTCTGAGGATGAAGCCGGATGCAGCCGTGAGATGCGGGGTAGCCCAGATGCCCGATGTCGTAGGAGCCGTGGATCGCATATCCCCCGGTGAAGAAGATCGAGTACGGCATGGGCGAGCCATATCGCCCTGAACGGTGGTAGGCATCCAGACTTATCGGGTAAAAGACGCCGTCGGGCGTGTTGTAGCCCCAAGCCGCCGTCGAAACAGGCCAGACATACGCCAGTTGCCTATCGACATAGACGTACATCACCTGCCTTGCCTTGCTGACATGCACGACCACCTCAGCCGAGGCCGCGGACGCAAATATGCCGCAGGCCAGCAGGCCGGCGGCAAACAACATCTTACGCATAGAAAGCCCCAAAAACGCGAATGTGCCCGGAAACAGGCCCTGACTGCTTCCTTTTTATTAAGATTATCCCTTAGCTGTTAAAAGAGGGTTGAGACTTGGCCGAAACGCCGCGCAAGGTCACGATCGCGATCTCCGGAGGCACGAGAAAGCGAATGGGAATGTTCGAAAGACCAAGGCCGCTCGAAACGATCAGCTGGCGCCCGGCCTCTTCGAAATGACCGTAGGCGTACTTCGTGGAGCGCGCATTATCCAGCATCAGGCCCGCGCGGCCAACAAAGGGTATGTAGACTTGTCCGCCATGGGTGTGGCCCGACAGCGTCAGGGTCACATTGGGCGGAACGAAGGTGAAAATATCCGGCTCGTGCGCAAGCAGAATGACCGGCGCGCGATCCTTGACGTGGCTCAATGTCGCCTTCAAGTCCCAGATGCCCCGGCTCTCAGGGGCCAGCTGATCGTAAAGTCCGGCGATCCAGAAATGCTCGGGCCCGCGGGTCACCTTGACTGCAGTGTTGTCCAACAGAGGGATTCCGGCCTTCCAGAAGGCGCGCCGAATGTCAGCGATTTCGCCAGACCACCAATCGTGATTTCCGAGAACCGCGTACACACCAAGCGGAGCATGCAGCGACCGCAGAGGCGCGATCCATTCCTGCACGGGCACCTTTGCCGTGTAGTATCTCGGCCTGAGACCATTTACATAATCACCGAGAAGCACGATCACATCGGGCTTCTGGGCGTTGAGCTGATCCACGATGCGGCCGATGCGATGCGCGGGCATCCAGGGTTCAACGGCATGAATATCGGTCAGGATGCCAATGCGCAGCGGGGCGGCGGCGGCAGGCCAGTCCGCATGCTCAACAGTCCATTCCTTGACGATTAGACTGAAACGCGGCTCGACAGCGAAAGCATCTGCTGCGCCGATGACGCCCGCTCCGGCCGTGGCCGCAGTTAAGCCGAGAAAGTATCGTCGTGAGATCATGCCAGACCCTAAGGCCTCTCTCTTAACTGTTCATTGGCCTGACGGCGCCAATTCTTTAATATTGCAGACAATATCCGCAAAAAGATGGGGGTCGACGTTCCCGCCTGAAAGGACGATGGCTACGGTGCGGCCCTTGACTTCAAATGCGCCCGACAAGATGGCCGCAAGGGCTACGGCGCCCCCCGGTTCGACAACCAGCTTCATATCGCGCCAGGCATGAGCAACCGCATGGCGGACGTCGTTGTCGCTGACGACGAGGCCTCCGGCCAGCAGGTCTTTGTTCAGTGCGAACGTCAACTCTCCAGGCTCCGCCATCAAGAGTGCGTCGCAGATCGAGCGGCTCGAGCCGTCGTTCTTCTGCCGGGCGCCGGACGTGAGTGAACGGCGGTAATCGTCGAAGCCTTTCGGTTCGACGCAGTAGATTTCCGCCTTTGGAAAGCGGTCCTTGATAGCGATCGCGACGCCTGCCGTAAGGCCGCCCCCGCTGATCGGCACGAGCACCGCGTCGATTTCCGCGCCTGTCGCCCGCGCCTGTCGCGTCATCTCAAGCCCCGCCGTGCCCTGTCCTGCGATCACGACAAGGTCGTCGAAGGGGGGAACGAAGTCCGCTTGCAGCTTCTCGCACAGGTCGCGCGCTATGGCATTCCGATCCTCTGTATCGCGATCGTAGAAGACGATCTCTGCGCCGTAATGGCTCGTTCGTGCGATCTTCACTTTGGGCGCATCCGACGGCATGACGATCACGGCATCGATGCCGCACAACCGGGCGGCTTCGGCGACGCCTTGCGCATGATTGCCCGATGAGCAGGCGACAACGCCCCCGGGGAATGCTTCGCGGTCGATTCTGGAGACGCGATTATAGGCTCCACGAAACTTGAAACTCCCCGTTCTCTGTAATGGCTCAGCTTTGCAGAGGATTCTCGCCTCAAGCTTTTCGTTCAGTGTTCCCCATTCGAGGAGGGGCGTTTCTACGGCATAGGGCCGAATGCGCAGGTCCGCGTCTGCGATTGCGTCAATTGTCAGCTTTTCCATCGGCTGTCCCGTGGGTTATCGGGGAATCATAGCGCAATATCATTTGTTTCGTTACGAAATTGCGATGTATGCTGAACGCCATTGGCCTCGGCGATAATGTCGGAAAAGCGCCGCGCGCATGCCGCCCAGCTGAACAACTCGGCATAGGAGCGGCACTCTTTCCGATCGAGGTCAAGGGCGGCAAGCGCCGCTTCCCTGAGATCGTCACCGAGGAAGCCAACGCTTCCATTCGCTACAACATCTTTCGGTCCCATGACATTGTAGGCCGCCACGGGCACTCCGGATGCGAGCGCTTCCAGAAGCACGTTGCCGAACGTATCGGTCAGGCTCGGAAAAACGAAGACGTCCGCCGAAGCATAATGTTCTGCGAGATCCTCACCGAACTTCGGGCCTGTGAACACCGCTTTCGGATAACGGCGTCTCAGCTCGTCGAGCTGCGGGCCGCCCCCGACCAACGCTTTCGTCCCGGGAAGATCGAGGTCCAGGAAAGCTTCGAGGTTTTTTTCCAGGGCAATGCGCCCGGCATAGAGGAACAGGGGCCGCGGCATCCCGAACCGGTCGACGGTTCGCCGCCTGAAGAGGGTGAGATCCACGCCCCGCGACCAGAGGCGGACATTCCTGATGCCTTGCGCGGTCAGATCGTGGCACAAGGAAAGCGATGCCGCCATTACGCCGGCGCCGGCATTATGAAACCAGCGCTCGAACCTGTATCCCCAGGCCGCCGGGACCGGAACGCGAGCCGCAAGGTATTCGGGGAACCGCGTGTGATAGCTCGTTGTGAAGCGGCGCCCGGCGCCGAGGCAGTACGACCGCGCCGCGAGCCCGATAGGCCCCTCCGTCGCGATGTGAATGAAGTCCGGGCTGTCCTGCTCGACCCTTTTGGCCACGTCGCGGGGGCGGATCATGGCGAGCCGGATTTCGCTGTAGGTCGGAAGCGGCAGCGTTCTGAACCCGGACGGCGTCAGAAATGAGAGATCGAAGCCGGCGCCCTCCGCCTCGCGTTCGAGATTTTGGTAGGTATTCACGACGCCGTTAACCTGAGGCTTCCAGGCGTCCGTTGCAATCAGGATACGCATCACGATGTGACTGAGGCGACCGGCGCCTTGGAAGCGCGCAACTGAAGCGCGCGGAGATGATCGGTCCAGCGGACAATTTCCATCCGGCCATCGAAGTGTTCCACCACGGCCGTGCCGCTGTCGACCCAGTCGCCGGTGTTCACATATTGAATGCCTTCGATCACGCGCGTGGAAGCGTGATGGATGTGCCCGCAGATCACTCCCGAGGCTCCTACCCGCCGTGCTTCCGCAGCAAGGGAAGTTTCGAAATTGATGGCATAATTCACGATGCGCTTGACGCTGTATTTGAGATAGGCGGAGAGAGACCAATATGAAAGGCCCAGGCTGCGCCGCACGGCGTTCAAAACTTCATTGACGGCCCAGGCGACATCGTAACTGATATCGCCAAGCACGGCGAGCCACCGCGCTTTGTGCACGACGGTATCGAATTCGTCACCGTGGACGACGAGAAAACGGCGGCCGTCGGCTGTTTCGTACATTTCCCGCAGCCGGATCTCGAATGGGCCGAGCGTCGTGCCGGCCAGCATCCGCATTTCTTCATCGTGATTGCCCGGAAGGTAGACGACGCGAGAGCCATTCTGCGCCTTCGCCAGCAACTCCAACACCACTTGCGTCTGAGAAGGACGCCAGCTCGCGCCGCGCCGCAGCCGCCAGAAATCGATCACGTCCCCGACAAGGTAGATGACAGCGGCGTCGTGAGATTTCAAAAAGCTGACGAGGTCCTCGGAGCGGCAGGCTCGCGCGGCAAGATGGATGTCCGAAAGGAAGATGGCACGATATCTCACATACGCTTTATATCGCGTCACAGCCCTGTGATCCACCCTTCACCTCAATAACTCGATCATCTGAGGACACAGGGGAACGATGAAGATTTCAGGAATGTGACATTTCCGGAGAAACAAAGAAAATGGGCCAGCTTGCGCCGGCCCTGCATTCTTTGAATGGCCGTTCGCTTATTTCTTATAGGGTTCAAGGGGAGCAACGGGAGCGCCGGTGCTATACTTCGCGCCTACGGAGAGGAGATCGGCCGAGGTGCTGGCGGAGCCTTCCAACAGGGTCAGCTGCGCCGAGGGATTAACACAGTGCGACGTTCCGCCGTATTCCGCCATGCAGTAGGATGCGTTGTCAAAGAAGAGATGCGTATAGGCGAGATCGAATGTGATGCGATCCGAGTATTTATAGGATCCGCCGATGCTGACGCCGAGGCGATTGGAGTCCGGCAACAGGATGGTGCGATTGCTGTCATCGACTGGCGAAATTTCGTAACTGACGCCCGTCCGGACTGTGAGGGAGGGGCTATAAGCGTATTCCGCGCCTAACGCGAAATACCACTGGTCGCGGTAATTGAAGTTGAGGGTCTCACAGGCTCCGACGCAAGAGCCGCTTGTAATGGGAATGTTTCCGATGGTGCTTTGATCCACCCATTCGACCGTGCCAAGCAGCGTTAAGCGAGCCGTTACCGCCTGGCGAGCACTCAAGGTAACCTCGTCCGGAAGTGTGACGTTTCCATTTGCGGGGAAGCCGACACTCGCAGGGAGACCGATACTTGGCGCGAGCGGCGTCGTCATGTACATGCCGGAAAGGTTTTCCGTAACGGCGGAACGGTAGCCTGCGCCGATCGATGTTCCTGCGCGGGGCTGCCACAGGATGCCGACCGTTGCGCCGGCGCCCCAGGAGTTGGCGTCCAGGCTCCGATAATCATTGTTCAGCCTGGCTCTCAGATATTCCACCTGGGCGCCAACGCCGATGCTTAGTTCCGGCGTGATCTTATAGCCGAGCGTGGGATTGAAATCTAACGAGGTGATCCTGGACGTAAGCGCGATTGGCGCTCCGGCCCAAACAGAATTATCAGGCTTCGTCGTAAGTCCAAACGGTGAGTTGACGGCAATACCGGCGTAAAGCCTGTCACTGAGCTGATAGCTGCCGTACATTGACGGAACAAAGACATCTACCCCGATATTCGCTGTTCTGTAGGTGTCGATCGTCGTCAGATACCCGCCTGTGGCTGTCAGCTCCGAAGAGGGAAGGATGACTGTTCCGCTCAATTCGGCATTGAAACCCGGCACGGTTGTTATGGCCGCCGAGTTCCAAAACATGGAGCTGATGTCGCCGCCTGCGGCACTGCCGGCGAAAGCCGAGCCTTGGAAATAGGTTGATTGCTCCTGAACTTCGAACCCGCCAGCGTTCGCCTGCGGAACGGCGCCGAGCCCGGATAAAAGCGCGGCGGCGCTCACGCATGCCAGCCGCACACAAATAGAATTGGCCATGTTTTCTCCCATCGCCGAGCGACAGCGCCTCCCGTGCGCGTCTTTTTCTCGTGGAGTTACTTAGGCCCTTGATTCGGAGGCGTGACAATCTGCGCTCGGGAACAGCGAATGGGTTGGATCAGGCATGCCGAGAGAAAAGCACGGAGGGGGATTGAAACTCTCATGGTTGGAGAAATCTGTGTCCTTACAATATGATAAGGCGCAACCTGCAAGTTGCGGGAGGCTGGTCTTGCCACCGGGAGGCTGCCCAATTGCGAGGCAGTGTGCTTTGCACTCGTGCCTTTTGTGTTCTCGCTGTGGCGAAGTCGACACGCGAATTCGTCAGGCGAGCCGTTGAGGCAACGCCACCACCTCGCCTGCACAATGCGTCGTTACGCCGTTCGGAACGGAGTGCGCGTTCCTGTGGCAAAAGGGGAGAGCGGGGGTTGAGCCCTAAATCTCCCGTGCCGGTCTTTCCCGTTCGTAGACCCAGATCGCGGCAGGCGGAAGATTCAGCCAGACGCGGGTGTAGCGCCAGGCTTTCAAACGCAGCGCCTTGACCACCCGAGGCGGCACTGGACTCATCTGCCGGTAGGTGAACTGAACGAACATGCCGCCCTCGTCGAGGACGCTCAGGCTGTTCTTCATGACGAGATAGATGAGCTTTTTTGACAAGAGCCGCATGGGAAGCGTTGAGACGATGGCGCCGACGTTTTCGCCGTTGCGCTCCTTCCAAAGCTTTGCAAGGTTCTGAGCCGGGGCGATCACCACATCCACGTCGGGAAAACGCCGCCGCAGGTGACCGCCGAGCTGAGCATCGATTTCAATCAGCGTCAATTTGGCCGGTTCGACGCCGTTACGGATCAACTGCTTCGTAACCGCGCCTGTCCCTGGGCCAAGCTCGATGACGTGCGAATCGATGCGCTTTCCGAGAACCTCCGTCATCGCTCGTCCGACAAAAGGACTGGAGGGGAACAGGCTGCAAACCTGAAGCGGATTTCTCAAGGTCTGCTGCCAGAAAAGGACGGGGCCCTGCGCCGCCCGAGGTAAATCTGTTAATTCGATCAGCTTATTCATCAAAGGCGACAATCTCTCGTGCTGCTAGCCGAAATGGCAAGTAACATTCTCGACCCCCCTTTTCCGGAAGGGCCGTTTTTGCGTGCGTTGACAAGGCCGGTGGCGCCTGAAAACCGGGAGCTGGTTTGAAATTGGACCTGTTCAAGACATAGGGCTTCATCTTAACATTTGCAAACAGCTATGAACGCGGAAGGCCGTCACGCGAGATGAATATCGCGTTAACGATCTCTGACTTGTATATCGCGCGCGGAAATGTCACGCTCCGTGCAAGCGTCAACAAACCGCAATGAAACTCCCGCAATTCATCCTAAGTGGGCGTAAAGCTGCGCTTATGCATGGGCGGGCGGAAGGGCGTTCCTGTGCGCCCGGCTTAAACCGGAAATAGGCCGGCGCTCGTCTGCGCCGTGAGGGAGGAAAAATGACAGCCGACTTGCTCAATTCAATCAAGAGCATTGCAACCGCCGATGTCGCCGGGAAGCGCGTTCTCATTCGCGCCGATCTCAACGTCCCGATGTCTGGAGGCGAAGTCACCGACGCGACCCGGATCGAAAGGCTTCTTCCCACTTTTCAAGACCTGCTCAGGCGTGGCGCCAAGGTTGTTATTCTGTCGCATCTCGGCCGCCCGGACGGCAAGCCGGTGGCGAAATATTCTTTGAAGCCAGTGGCGAACAAGCTGTCATCCCTGCTCGGCATCGGCGTTTTCTTCGGCGAAGACTGCGTGGGCCCCGCGGCGCAGGCCGTGGTCGAAAAGCTGACCTCCGGCCAGATCGCAATGCTGGAAAACCTTCGCTATCATGAGGGCGAGGAGAAGAATGACGCGGGCTTCGCCGCGGAACTCGCCAAGCTCGGCGACATCTACGTCAACGACGCCTTCTCGGTTTCCCACCGGGCGCATGCCTCGACGGAGGCTTTGGCGCGGTTGCTGCCCGCCTACGCCGGGCCATCCATGCTCGCCGAAATCCGCGCGTTGAAACTCGCCCTCGACGCCCCGCAGCGTCCCGTCGCCGCAATCGTCGGCGGTTCCAAGGTTTCGACCAAGATCGACGTGCTGGGCCACCTCGCGAAGAAGGTGGATTTCCTCATCATCGGCGGCGGCATGGCGAATACATTTCTGTTCGCGAAGGGCCTCGCGGTTGGGAAATCGCTTCACGAAGCAGGCGCGGTGGCGACCGTTGAAGACATTCAGCGCAAGGCGGCCGAGGCTGGCTGCAAGATCGTCGTGCCGGTCGACGCCGTTGTCGCAGGCGAATTCAAGGCAAACGCGGATACCGCCGTTGTTCCGGCGACTGAGTGCCCTGCGGACAAGATGATCCTCGACGTCGGTCCTCAGTCCGTGAAGGAGTTCGCGCAAACCATCGCGAATTGCAAAACCCTGCTTTGGAACGGACCCGTCGGCGCATTCGAGACGCCGCCGTTCGGCGAAGCCACGTTCGCGCTGGCCCGCGAGGCTGCGAAGTTGACCCAGGCCGGGGCGCTGACCACCGTCGCAGGCGGCGGCGATACCGTTGCGGCGCTTAACGCGGCTGGCGTCACCGACAAGTTCAGCTATGTGTCCACCGCAGGGGGCGCATTCCTGGAATGGCTCGAAGGCCGCACGCTTCCTGGCGTCGCGGTGCTTATGCGCTCATAACGATCTGCCCACAAAATCAGTAACCCATTTAGGAGGCTCTACATGGCCCGTATCACACTGAGACAACTTCTGGATCACGCCGCCGAACACGGCTACGGCGTGCCCGCTTTCAACATCAATAATATGGAGCAGGGCGTCTCCATTCTCGAAGGCGCCAAGGAAACCGATAGCCCGGTCATCATCCAGGCGAGTCGCGGCGCGCGCGGCTATGCGGGCGACCTCCTTCTCGCCAAGCTCGTCGAGGGACTTGAGGCTCAGTATCCGACCATTCCGATCTGTTTGCACCAAGACCACGGCAACAGCGAGCCGACCTGCGCCAGCGCGATCCGTCTCGGCTATGACAGCGTCATGATGGATGGCTCGCTGAAGGCGGATGGCAAGACCCCGTCCGATTACGACTATAACGTCCGCATCACCGCTCACGTGTCCGAGCTGGCTCACTGGGTTGGCGCGTCGGTCGAAGGCGAACTCGGCTGCCTCGGAAGCCTTGAAACGGGCAAGGGCGACAAGGAAGACGGCCACGGCTTCGAGGGCGCGCTTTCAAGGGACAAGCTGCTGACCGATCCGGATCAGGCGGCGGAATTTGTGGCGGCGACGAAGGTCGACGCGCTTGCCGTCGCGATCGGAACATCGCATGGCGCCTACAAGTTCACCCGCAAGCCTACCGGTGACGTGCTTGCCATGAACGTCATCGAAGCGATCCACAAGCGGCTTCCCACCACCCATCTCGTGATGCACGGCTCGTCATCGGTGCCGGGCGACCTCATCGAAATCATCAACGAGTTTGGCGGCGCCATCCCGGAGACCTACGGCGTGCCTGTCGAGGAAATCCAGCGCGGCATTCGCCACGGCGTCCGCAAAATCAACATCGACACGGACCTCCGCCTCGCGGCGACTGCGGCCATCCGCAAGGTGCTCTCCACAAACAAGGCCGAATTTGATCCCCGCAAATATCTGAAGCCCGCGATCACTGCGATGCAGAAGATCGTCAAGGAACGCTACGAGCAGTTCGGCACGGCCGGATGGGGTTCGAAAATCAAGGTGATCCAGACGGCTGACATGGCGAAACGCTACGCCAAGGGCGAGCTCGATCCGAAGATCGCCGCCAAGGCTTAACTTAGAGAGGGGCGCTGGCGATCGCGCCGGCGTCATCCCGGAACTTGATTGCCTTGCTGTCATGGCCGGGCCATGCCCTCGGGCTTGACCCGTGGGTTGCCCCGGCCATCCAGTAACAATCTGAAATGCCGTGTTCTTTCTGGATGGCCGCCTCGGAGGGCGGCCATGACGAAGGAATTGGCGGAGGCATCGGGGTAATCGCCTCCCGGAAAGGCGCAAGCCTTATCTGGGATCGTAGCAAACCGAAATGGTTTTCTCTTTGCGGTCCCGGCTCGCGCTTTGCTTGGCCGGGACGACTGTTTGCACGAAAGAGGAGCGCTGGATGAAAAGCGAACCGTTGGACTGGCCGAAAGCGATTGTTTTCGATCTTGACGGCACGCTGATCGACAGCGCCCCCGACATCGCGCACGCGCTGAACCTCGCCACCAACAAGCGGGGCATCGAGCCGTTCTCCCTCGACGAGGTCACGGAGATGATCGGCGGCGGCGTTCCGCAACTGGTGGGGCGGGCTCTGCGGGCGCGTGGCCTTCGCGAAGACGGGCTGATGCCTCTCGTCGAAGACTTCATCGCCCTTTACCGCGAGAATCTGACGACAAACACAAAGATTTACGACGGCGCTCGCGAGCTTCTCGAGCGGCTTCGCGGTGAAGGCCGCCGTCTCGGGATTTGCACGAACAAGAACCATGGGCTCACGGTCGAAATCCTCGATCAGCTCGACCTTGCGAAATATTTCTCTTCGGCGCTTGGCGAGCGGGAGGGCTACCCCCGGAAGCCCGATCCCGCTCCTTTGCTGGAGGTTGTCGCAGAGCTTGGCGCATCCGCGGGCGATGCGCTCATGACGGGCGACAGCGAAGCCGATGTGGCCTGCGCGCGCGCCGCGAAAATGCCCTCTGTGGTTGTTGACTTCGGATATAGCCGCATCGCCCCGCAGGCGCTCGGAGCGGACGCCGTGATCTCAAGGCTGAGCGATCTCCCGCAGTGCTTCGCCGCCCTGAAGCCACAGGACCGGCAACGCTAACAGGCCGCTGAATTGATGCGGCCCATGGCCTCACGGTGAGCCTGCCGAACGGCGACAAGCTCACCATGAGTGCAAGCCGTTGACATGGCTCGACCTCATCCTGAGCCTGTCGAAGCCTCATCCTTGTCGAAGGATGGAGCCAGGATTTCGGCCTTTTCAGCAACCTGCCAAAGCAACTTCGCCAACCTGGCCAACGATCGCCGCTGCCGTGGCCCAACTCTCAGCGGGCCAATGAACTGGCGGCGCGTGCGGCCGGTGCAAGTACCCTTTCAGCACGCTTCGCTCATCTGGCCATTGCCATCTTGCACGGCGCTCGCGGCAAAGCCTTCTGGTTAACAGTTCGTTCGCAGCGCTCTGTGTTAATCTGAAACTGGTTAACGGAAGCGCGGCCGATTTATTTCCGGTCCAATTTACATTTGATTAGGCTTAACCATGCGTTTATCCGGCGCAGAAGGAGGCCTACCAGCGTCGTAGGCAGGCGGTTACAACGCGTTGAAACTGAACAGCTTTTTTAGCGTGACTGACCCCATTAAATAGAATTTAATGCCGGAATTTTGGCATTAAGTGGGCTCTGAAAAGTCCGTTAAATATAATCGCAGATTCCCTTGTTAACCATGCGCGCGCCTGAAATGAGCCCGGCGCTGCGTTCCGGGATGCCGTCCGCCTCTATATTATCCCTTAAAAATCAATAACTTATACTGCGTTAATCTCCCGGCAAGGCGTTTTTTCGTATGCTCCTGGCTCAAGAATTCGGGATGCAAACGCAAGGACGCGCGCGTCCGAATGAAAACATGATGGGTTCCAGATTTGGTCTATGGGCGCAATCAAGCCGCCAGCTTGAATTGACTAGCAACGTGTTGACGCTTCGGAAAACCTTATTATTGTCACGGCCTTCGATTAGATCTGCAGCCGTTGGTTGTGTTGGCCGCGTATAAATTCCGGGTTCACGGATGGCAAAACTGTATAATTGCGCCTCCTTTCTGTTAGGGGCCACGATGGCTGTAACCGCCCTTGCGTTCGCCTCAAATCAAGCCTCCAGCGCCGAGTGCAAGAGAAAGACAGCCGGGTTCTTCCTGCAGGATATGAGCACGGGCGGACCTCACAGCCTTGCGCTTTCGCTTCAGAGCATGCCGGCATCCTTGACCGGCGCGCTCGGCGATCCTGAGCGCGGGCGGCTCCTCCTGGTGAACAAGCAGAAAGGCGACTGCCTGAGCTGCCATAAGCTTGGCGCCATGGCCGCTATTGCGGACCAGGGCGGCATCGGCCCTGCGCTGGACGGGGCCGGCGGCCGGTTTTCGAAGGCGCAGCTGCGACAAGTTGTGGCTGAGCCGAAAGCCTACTACCCCGAGACGATCATGCCTTCCTATTACAAGAATGACGGCAGCAAGGAAGGTCCCATTTTGACGGCCGCAGAGGTCGAAGACCTTGTCGCCTATCTGGAAACTTTGAAATAAAACGTGCGCTCAGGCATTGGGGGCTTCCGGTGCGGCCAAGTCTTGGTGCGGCATTTTTCATCTTCAGCGCGTGCATGTTCGGTGGCGTGCACCTTGCGGCCCAGGGCGAGCCTGCGCACTCGGCGCCTCCGGCTGAAGCAGGAAATCCGCTGCCGTTTCTCATCCCGGGCGAGGAATATCTGCGGCCATCGATCCGGGCGATGCAGGCGGATGACTTCGATAATCCGGCCTTTCCCCTGGTCGAGGCGGCCGAAGCGTCCTGGAGCAAGGCGGAAGCTCCGGCCCGCAAATCATGCCAGGACTGCCATGGCGGCGGCGGGAAAAATCTCTTAAAGAACGCGGCGGCGAGCTACCCGAAATATGCGCCGGATCTGAAGGAGGTCATAACCCTTCAGACGCGCATCAATAATTGCCGTACGAACTATCTCGGCGAAGCCGCGCTGGCGGCAGACGATCCCAAAATGATCGGCGCGACCGCGTATCTTCGCTGGCTGGCGCGTGGGTCTCCTTCCACGGTTGACGTGACAGGACCGACTGCGGAGGTCTTCGAGCGGGGGCGCACGCTCTATCAAACGAAGCTTGGGCGGTTCCAGATTTCCTGCGCGCAGTGCCATAACGAGAAGTTCGGCCAGAAATTCGGCGCCGATACTCTGAGCCAAGGGCATCCCCTCGCTTATCCCGCCTACAAGTTGAGCGAGAAGCGGGTCATATCGCTCCATGAGAGGTTCCGGATGTGCAACAGGCTTGCGCGGGCCGAAGGGCAGCCCGACAACGCGCCGGATTACATGGCGCTC
This sequence comes from uncultured Alphaproteobacteria bacterium, assembly GCA_963764115.1. GTDB lineage: Bacteria > Pseudomonadota > Alphaproteobacteria > Rhizobiales > Rhodomicrobiaceae > Rhodomicrobium. The sequence continues at coordinate 68,980 of CAVXRT010000035.1, read as the reverse complement.
GAACTCTACATCGATTGGCGCAGCAAGAATTTGCCGATCACGGCGCCCGGGGTTCGGCCATGACGGGCACCCGCGCCGCTTTGTCGATTGCAGGTTCGGACTTGTCAGCGGGGGCCGGCCTTCAGGCGGACCTCAAGACCTTCTCCGCCCTGGGCGTTTATGGCGCGACAGTCGTCACGGCCGTGACCGCTCAGAACACGCTCGGTGTCACGGCGGTGCATATCATCCCGGGAGAGATCATTACGGCGCAACTCGACACGGTGTTCTCGGATTTCTCTATTTCCGCCGTGAAAACCGGCATGCTCGGAAGCGAGGCGGCCATCGCGGCCACTGCGTCAGGTCTTCAGCGCTGGGCGCGCGACATACCGATTGTGGTCGATCCCGTGATGGTGTCGACGACCGGCAGCCGTCTTTTGGAGGCGGGAGCCGAGAGAGCGCTGGTCGAGCGCCTGATCCCGCTCGCCTCCCTGATCACGCCGAACCTGCAGGAGGCTGCGGCGCTTCTCGATTTGCCCCTTGCTCGAAGCGAGGACGAGGTCAAGGACCAGGCGCAACGCCTCATCGCTTTTGGACCGCGCGCCGTGCTTATCAAGGGCGGTCATGGCGAAGGGGCCGACGCGACCGATATCTTTTTCGATGGCGTGGCGTTCTATTCTTATTCCGCGCCAAGGATCGCCACGGCAAACACGCACGGGACAGGGTGCACGCTGGCTTCGGCCATTGCCGCCTTTCTCGTGCGGGGCCTTCCGCTTGAGCGGGCGATCGCTGAAGCCAAGACTTACCTTCATGAGGCGCTCGAGCACGCGGACGAACTCGACATCGGCGCGGGCTCGGGGCCGGTTTCTCATTTTCATCGGCATCGAAAAGGGGTTTGAGCCCATGATGGCATTCACATCGGCATTAAGCCGGCCCCCTTAGCCGCTGCAAGGATTTTCGCTCTCCAAAACTGACGCTTGAAAGCTAGCATTCACGAAGCTCCTTTATCCCCAGGCGAGTACACCTGCGGGCTTCTACCAAAACGCCGAACCTGCCGCTCGCAGCCAGATCGCTAAGCGGGCCTTGCAAATTGGGGACATTCTGGGAGGTGTGAACCGAGATAACTCCCAACACGGCATATCCGGGTAATGCATCGATGTACGCATATCGATGCGGTGATGAAGTGTTGATAGAGACCATTCCGCCCCCGGCGCTGCACAACTCCGAACCAGCCCGCATTTCTCGCGATCATGGTGATCCAGGCTGGCGTTCCATGTGTGCGATAGAGAGCTGCGCCTTTACTTTGACAGGCGCGGCTTGCGCCGATCTTGAGAAAGGCAAGGTTCCTTGGGGGCGCCATTCGTTTTGCGAGGACAGTGCGCTATGCTCAATGGGAGCGCTTGTTATACGCGCGCGCCTCTTTTATTTTCCGCGTATGACAACTTCTCTCAACCATTGTGAACCCGCCCCGCCGCCCCGTCCAAACCCTCCCTTGCGGGGATGACGAAGTCTGAGCTTTCGGCGGCGCTTGCCGGGGCGGGCGTTCCAGCCGGCCAGATCAAAATGCGTGTAGCGCAGCTTTGGAACTGGATTTATGCCCGCGGCGCGCAGGATTTCTCCGATCTGACCAATATCGCGAAGGCGCTGCGTGCCGACCTCGATGCCCGCTTCACACTGGCGAGGCCTGAGATTGCCGCAGAACAGATCTCTGAAGACGGCACCCGCAAGTGGCTGCTCCGGCTTGAGTCGCAGGGGCCGGCCGAGCGCGCGCCGGAAATCGAGACTGTCTATATCCCCGAGCCTGATCGCGGAACGCTCTGCATCTCAAGCCAGGTGGGTTGCACTCTCACATGCAGCTTCTGCCATACGGGCACCCAGCGGCTCGTGCGCAACCTCACGCCTGCGGAGATTATCGGGCAAATTCTCGTAGCCCGCGACCGCATCGGCGATTGGCCCGGCGCAAGCGCTCCCGCCGACGGGCGCGGCATCCCGGAGGCCGAACGCAAGATCACCAATATCGTGCTGATGGGCATGGGCGAGCCTCTCTATAATTTTGAGAACGTGAAGGCCGCCATCGCGGTCGCCGCAGACCCCGATGCACTCTCCTTCTCGAAGCGCCGTATCACGCTTTCCACGTCCGGTGTGGTTCAGATGATCGGCCAAGCGGGCGCGGAAATAGGCGTGATGCTGGCCATCTCGCTGCACGCCGTCCGCGACGAGCTGCGCGACGAACTCGTGCCCATCAATCGCAAATACCCGATTGCGGAGCTGCTCGATGCCTGCCGCGCCTATCCGGGCCTGTCAAACGCGCGCCGCATCACTTTTGAATACGTCATGCTCAAAGGCGTCAACGACTCCGTCGCCGAGGCGAAGGAACTCGTCCGGCTGCTTTCCGGCATTCCCGCAAAGATCAACCTTATCCCCTTCAATCCCTGGCCGGGTGCGCGGTTTGAGTGTTCCGACTGGGGGCAAATCGAACGTTTTGCTGACATCGTCAACCGGGCTGGCTATGCAAGTCCGATCAGGACGCCGCGCGGCCGCGATATCATGGCGGCATGCGGGCAGCTGAAGTCTGCGAGCGAGAAGCTGAAAGCGAGCGCCCTTCGCTGAGGAGCTTGACGCGCGAAATCGGGGGGGACGATGAGCCTGTACAATATCCTGCGCGTGCTGGTTGGCGTTGTGCTCTCCGGCTTAATCGGATGGGTTTCCCTCTTTGCATTCAATGCCGTAAAGATCTGGCAGCAGTTTGAAGCATTGCAGGCCGCAGCACCCAAGGCTGATCTCGACCACATCACGGCCACCATGGAAACGGCGATCAGCACCATGCAGGGCGGGAGCGCTGTGTTCCTCGCGGCTTCTATCGCCGGCGTGTTGCTCAGTGAGGTCTTCAGAACGCGTTCGCTGCTTTTCTACGTCGGCGCAACGGGAGCGCTGACGGCGTTGTTTGCTGCGGCATTCTGGCAGGAGGGCGGGCCGTTGGGCGCCGCTCCAGCGGTCGCGGCGCTGGCCATGGCCGGATTTGTCGCCGGAGGCATCTACTGGATGATCGCCAGCCCCTCCGGTTCGCGGGGTTAAAGTCGCGGCGTGATCATTCTGGCGCCGCAATTTGGCTTCACCCTTTTGCTTCAACGTAATTGATAAAAACTCTTGCTAAAATGGAGAGAGTTGAATATCGGATTGCACGAGGGATTGGGCATCCGTGTTCCACTCACTTCTGATCAGGAGATCAAGCATTTCGAGCCTCGGAAGTGTCCCCATTTGATGGACGAACACCGAGGCGCGAAACCAATCAAAAATCCAGCGTCGGAATAATTCGTCGCGTTCGAGCGTTATCAAGCCTTGGCGGCGTTGCAGCCAGGGTTCCGGGCGCATGCCTAATTGATTGAAAGCTCTATTTACCTTACCAAAAATATTATCAGCTAACTTTTGTGGATTTTTGAGCACGTCCAAATTTTTTCTCAGCATTGCCACAATATTCTTTTATAAAGAGTTAGGTCATGCGTATGAAAGGGTGATTGTAATGGCTGAGTCTTGGCGAAGCATCCTTGAAAGAGCGGCAGAAAATCTTTCCATTGACTTAGATCAAATGGCTTCCCCTGCCTTTAGTCACGCGCAGCCAGCGTCTTTTGGATCGCGGAGGTTGTCGCCGCAACTCTCCTTTGCGGAAAGCCGGGAATTGCTGGCGCGAGAGCTACAGGCTTTTTCCGCGCAATCCCGGAGGGAGCAGCCAGCGGAGCCGAGAGTTCAGCCGGTCACCGCGCTTACTGTTCCTGTGACGACGCCGAAAGTTCAGCCTGTTGGCGCCGTGTCACGCAAGAGAACGCCCTGGCAAAACCTCTTCGCAACCCTGTTGTCCGCCGTAATCACAGGGGGCTTGACTGCATATTTCCTCCTGGCTCAGGGAGAATTCGGAAAAGAGGAGGCTCTGTCCTCGGCAGCGTATGCCAGTGTTGCCGGCGCGGAAAGTCAGCCCGCCGCCTCGCCGGTTTCCGCGAACAGCGCAGCTGTCGTGAGCCGATCCACCGAGGACGCCCTCATGGCGCGCGCCTCCTATCAATTGAATCAAGGCGATGGCGAGGATGGCCGCGCGGTGTACCAGGTTCTCGCCAGCCATGGAAGCCTGCGAGGGGCTTTCGCACTCGCCGAGACGTACGATCCCGCGAGGCTGGCGCAACATGCTGAGTGGGGATTGAAAGCCGACATTCGCGTGGCGCGTGCATGGTACAAGAAGGCGTCCGAGCTTGGCAGCCTTCCCGCTTATGAGCGCTTGAAGGTGCTCGACAAGCGCGGCTAGCGCGGCGTGCCGAAAATCGGACGCGGGCCTCGATATGCTTTTTTGCATGCACATTGGACCTCACTTTATTGGCTTCCCGCTTGCGTTTGCGTCACCGATTGTCTTGAGTGAGAATTGTACGAGAAAGCGCCTTGCCGGGAAGTTAATGCATAAGCCATTGATATTGCAGCAAAAATTCCATGACGGACGGCGCTCCGGGCGACGCGCTGGGCTGATTTCGGCGCAATCGTGGTTAACACGAGAAACTGAGATTATATTTAACGGACTTTTCAGAGCCCACTTAATGCCAAAATTCCGGCATTAAATTCTATTTAATGGGGTCAACGGCGGTAAAAAAGCTGTTCACTTTCAAGGTGTTGGAACCGCCTGTCTACCGCCCTGGTAGGCCTCGTTCTGCGCCGGATAAAGGCATGGTTAAGCCTAATCAATCGTAAATTGGACCGGAAATAAATCGGCGGCGCTTCCGTTAACCACTTTCAGATTAAGACTCAGCGCCGCGAACTAACCGTTAACCGCGCGGCACAAGGCGGGCGCCGTCGGAGATGGCAGCCGCCAGATGGGCGAGAAGCGCGGGCGCGTTGTTGAGCTTGCGTCGCTACGGTTCTGATTTTCCGCACGCCGCGGTAGACCATCCTTTCACGTACGGAGCTGTCTAAAAAAGTCGCGGAGCAGTGCGGCTGACCGGGTTTCGGCGATTCCGCCGTAGACCTCCGGTGCATGGTGACAGGTCGGGGACGAAAAGAAGCGGACGCCATGCTCCACAGCGCCGCCTTTCTCATCGGTAGCCCCGAAATAAAGCCGTCTGATGCGTGCGAATGAGATGGCGGCCGCGCACATCGCGCAGGGCTCAAGCGTTACATAAAGGTCGTATCCGGGAAGGCGCTCGCTTTTGACCTTAAGGCAAGCCCGCCTGATCGCGATGATTTCGGCGTGTCCGGTCGGATCGCTCGCCGCGATGGTGAGATTGTGGCCGCGCCCAACGATTTCGCCATTTGGAGCGACGACGACGGCGCCGATCGGCGCCTCGCCAAGCTGCGCTGCGCGCTCGGCCTCGCCAAATGCCTCTTCCATGAACCGGTTCTGTTTCACCCGCTTACTTTAGAACAAGGGCGGCGCATTGTGCACCGGGAACGTGCTGCGTGTGGGATGGCAATCCGTTGGCCAGAATGGCGAAGTTTGGTTGAGAGGGCTTGCTCATTGGAAGCGGTATAGCGTGCTTCGTCATCCCGGAAAGGCGCGTTGGCGCCCTATCCGGGGATCGTAACATGCTGAAGCGCTTACCTTTTTGCGATCCCGGCTCGCGCTTCGCTTGGCCGGGATGACGCGCGGCGGTGATCCGCGTCCGGAGAACGCTGCTTAGTTCGACACCGGCCTTGCGGCCGACCCACTGCAGCGGGTTTGCGGACATTTATATCCACATCATCAGATAGCGAGTTTCCTTCTTTGAGCTCACGGCGCGGCGAGGGCCAGGACGTCCTTTGCCGATGTCACGCAATCCGCCAGCGTGAATTTGTCGAGATGCCGGAAGAATGCCTCACGCGCGCCCTTCAGCACACCCTTCAGACGGCAGCAGGGAACGAGAGTGCAGTTTCCTCCCTCCCGGAAACAGTCGGCGATGGCCTGCTCGCGTTCCTGGTGGCGAACCACCTCGCCGACGTGGATGTCGCCGGCAGGCCTTGCCAGCATCACACCCCCCTTCACGCCGCGGATGGTTCGCAGGAACCCCGCATCGGTGAGCGACTGAACGACTTTCTGCAGATGATGGCGCGAGACCTGAAGGTCACGCGCGAGGAGTTCCGTGCTGAGATGACGGTCCGGCTCGGCCGACAGCCTTATCAAAGTTCGCAGCGCCAGATCGGTCGAAAACAGGAGTTGCATTGTCGCCCACCATAAATTGGTATTAACGGTACCACATTTTTAAGGCCTGTTAGTAATACCAAATTAAAGCCGGCGTCGTAGAGGCGCCATGACCCTTCCTCTTCAGTCCTTCTCCTCATCAGGCGCCAGTCAATATCATTGCCCTGACCAATGGCCTGAAGGCCCCGGAAGGCGCCTGCGGCTCCTGGCGCGCGCTTTATGAAGGTCTCGGCGAACTGCGTGCGGAACTGAAGGAGCATATTCGTATCGAGGACGAGACCTTGTTCCCGCGCTTCGGCGCTTAACCGCCTCTTCCTCCAGTCCCCATCAAAACTGGGCAGAGTGCGCCCTGAATGTCAGGGCGCGGAACCCCTGGCTTATCCCCAGTACCGGCTAGTGCCGCGAGTCATTGGAACTGAGGGTATAGCCTTTTGAGCTTAATGCGGGCGTCGGCGGTTGTGAATTGCCAGTCGGCTTTGGCGTGATGGGTGTTGCGATTGTCTTGCCATGCGGCGACTTCGCTGATCAGGGTTTGTTTGTCGGGGATGCGGCGATCCAGACACTGGGTTGAGAGAACGCCGAGTTCGGATTCGGCCATGTCGAGCCAACTGCCGTGTTTGGGTGTGTAATGCCATTCGAACCGTTCGACGAGGCGGCGCGCCTCGGACGGCGGAAAGGCCTCGTAGAGGGAAGCAGGCTTGTGGGTGCTGAGATTATCCTGCACGAGCACGATCTTCGCCGCGCCGGGAAAATGCGTGTCGGACAAATCCCTAAGCGCGTGAGCGTAATCGATTGCGGCGTGGCGGTCGGTGACCTTGACGTGACGCCAGCCTTCCAGCGGCGCGAACATCATGAACAGATTGGCCACGCCGTTGCGCTCGTATTCGTAATCGTGACGCGCTTTGCGTCCAGGCGCAGCGGGAAGAGGGGGGCGCGTCTCGACGATCATTTGCTTTGAGGTCTCGTCGAGACACACCACTGGGCGCAGCGGATCGTGCGGCCGTTGATAGACTTCCAGCACGTCTTCCATGTTGGCGACAAAAGCCGCGCTGGCCTCGGGCGCGATTACCCATTGCTGTTTGAGGTGCGGCTTGAGAATGTTTTTTTGAGCGTCCGTCCAATGGTGTTGTCGCTGGCTTTCTCGACGATGTTCAGTTCGACGACTTTCTCTTCGAGCAGGCTCAGAGTTCCATCTGGCGTAGCCCGCCGGAGCAGGCCCACAGGCCAGCGCGATCAATTTCGCTTCCGCAGCGCCATCGAAAATCCGGGGACGGGCAGAGTTCGGATTGTATTTGCGCGTCAGCGCCGCCTCGAACCCTTCCTCCACCAAGTGCCGTCGCGTTCGCTCGATGGTGGCGACGCTGGTGTCCAGAGCCTCCGCGATCCGGCTGTCGCTCCAGCCTTCGCCCGCCTCCGAGACATCCGCCTTCAAGAGGATGCGCGCCTTCGTCAGCAATTGCGCTGCCCGATTTCCCGAGCGGATCAGGGACGCAAGCTGCTCTCGCTCCTCTGCGCTCAGCCTCACAACGTATTTCTTAACGGCGATCTTTTTCCCGGCCACGAATCACCTCCGTCGCTGCTTTGAGGCGACAGAGATTCAAAATCAGCCCTCAAAATCAATGACGGAGGCCACTAGGAGGCCGCTATGGAAGCAACAGATGCCGTCGGCAACATCTTCTATGGCGCCTCGATCTTCTTCTTCGTCACCTCCCCGGGCTTGTCGCGCACAGCTCTATGGCGGCTGGCGCGAGCGAGAAAACGCATCCCATCACAGAGCCGATGGCTCGCGCTTTGCTCCCGAGAGACTGACGGTCTGTCCAGCAAGCGAGCTAAACAGCCTACTGCGTTAGAGCCAGAAGCGAGTATCCGCCGAAAAATCGCGCTGACAGAGACTTGTTCATGGCGCCAACAAGCCGTCGCGGCAGATTGGCGACAGCGGTTTGCAGATTTGGATGCACCCGGCAAAGCTCAATGGCTCCAGGGGTCAGCATCGTGTCCAATATCTTGTGCTCTGTATCCCGCAGCGTCGCAAGCGCGGTTCGTTCGCTGAAATAGTGAAGATGGCCGACGGCTTCGCGAGCATTGGTAAAGCTATCGCGGAAGGCAGATGAGACGTGGATGTCGAGCGGTATATGATAAAGCTTATATTTTGCCTTGAGCCTGCATTTGCTCAAAAATCCAATATAGTCCGGGACGTGTTCGAACACGTCGATGGCTAACAGGAGATCATAGTCCTGGCTGCTTTCAAAAGGACTTCCCTCAAAAAACTCGATAGCGTCGTTATCTGCATCTGCCTTTGCAAGAGAGATCGCTTGGTTGGAAATATCAAACCCTGTCCAATCCAAGTTGGGATTGGGAAAAAACTTGCGGAGCGAGGCTAATACAGCTCCACTCCCGCAGCCGATCTCCGCAACTTTTGAGAATACAATCTGGTTGCGTTGCAAAATGTCAAAGATGTGCTTCGCCTTGAATGGAGCATCTTCTTTGCCCCAACTAGGATTTCTCGATATATATGTGCCATCCGCGTATATGTTTTCTGAGAGGGTCATAGTATGGATTCCTACTATCTATTTTTGCTCTGCCCCATCCTTTTGCTCTGCCCATGAAGCGCATTCAGATCGCAACAGCTCAAAAAGGATGCCTTTTTGAGGCCCAGCTCGCGCTCGCGAGGCGTGGTTGGGGTGACAACCTGCAGCTATGTGGGTAGACAGTCTGCAACCATAAGGTTGCGCAAAAACGGCGCAAATAAGGCTGATCCGCCTGCAAGCGCCCCACGCGCCAGGGGAAAAAAGCGACCGATGTGTGCGAAAGATGTGAAGGCGGGGGCGCGAAAATTTACGCCATTTCCGGACGATCCTCGGAAACTGGAAGTCCAAACGCCGACAAAACCAAAGACCTTTGCCAAGTCTTGGCCGGCTCCATCATTCCAGCTTATCTTCGAGATCACGAAGGATTTCAACAGCGAGCCCTGCGACAGCAGACAACCAAACTGCCGCAGGCTCAAGTGTTGGCTTCATGTTGGCGGCAAAGCCAAGGGCGTTGGCTTAGACCTTGGCGGCCTCCTTCATCTCAAGCTGATCTTTGAGATCGCGCAGGATTTCAGCCGCCTTGGGCACGGAAGGCACAGCTTCGGCCGCCACAGGCTCAAGCGCAGGCCGCAGTTCTTCGCGCTTGTCCACCGCGCGCTCCTCGTGCTTGAACTCGATCAGCTGCGTTCTGGGCGTCAGCACCTGGCTTGCCCGGATTTCGCGGGGCGCGTCCATATCCTCGGTGTAGGCGCCTGAGCGGAACAGCGTCTCGATCGACTTGGCTACGAGGCGCGTTGTGCGCTGGGCCTGCTCCTCGCTAATCATTTGCTGAGCCTGCGCTTCCTTCATCCGCGCCGTGAACCCGGCCGCCATCATCGCGACCTCGATCTGGTAACGGAAATTCTCTTCCGTCGCATATTTGATGCGATCCCAGACGTTGATCAGCAGCGAATTGATGTCCTCCATGATGTTGCTGGCGCCGAAGAAATCGAAGGACTTGGCGCTGCCCGAGTTGACGGAACCAATGGCGAGGTTCACCCCCCCATCGAGATGCAGGGCGGAAAGGGAGGAGTACAACTCGTCCATCGAGCGGATCACGTTGATGATGATCTGCGGATCGGTCAACGAGCGTTCCTTCTCCGCAATCAGCATGCGGACACGCTTGATCTCGCGCTCGGTTCCCTGGGCGTCGGTGATGATGAGTTCGCCCTTGTCCGTTTCGCGCGTCAGAAGCTCGCGCAGCTTCGGCATGACGAAAATGACGTTGTAGGCGCCGACATCGACATCGGAAATGAGCTTGCGGTTCACCGCCTGCTCGCCGTCGATCAGCCCCGACCAGAAACCGATGTCGAGCAGCGGCGTCAGGCCGAAGAACGTCATCAGGTCTTTTTCTTCCTCGCCGAACTGCTGATAGTGGCGCGTGAACTCATTATATGCGAGAAGGATGCGCTGCGTGCGGTTCACGCTGTCAGCTTGCTGTCCGGTTCTGGCGACGCGCAACAACTCGCGAATCTGCGCGGCATGAAGGGCCTCGCGCAAACTGTTCACGGCTTTGATAATTCTCTCGCGCCGCATGGTTAGTTCTCCTTCCCCCTAGCCCGAATCACTTCGCGCTTTGCGGATGCTAGCTCTTTTTATTGGTAATGATCATGTCTGCACTTAACGAACCCCCGGAAGATGGGAAACCAAACGGCGAACGGATCGCAAAAGTCATTGCCAGATCAGGGCTTTGCTCGCGCCGGGACGCCGAAGTCTTGATTGGGGAAAAACGCGTTTCCGTTAACGGGACTGTCATAGAAAGCGCAGCGCTCGATGTCTTGGCTTCGGATAAAGTGCTCGTCGACGGGAAGCCTCTCGCGTTGCGGGAGCCGCCCCGGCTCTGGCGCTATCACAAGCCGAAAGGCAGGGTGACGACCCATAAAGACCCCGAAGGCCGGCCGACGGTTTTCGAGGCCCTGCCGGAAGAGCTGCCCCGGCTGATTTCCGTGGGGCGGCTCGATTTCAACACGGAAGGCCTTCTGCTTCTCACGAATGACGGCGATCTTGCCAGACATCTCGAGTTACCTTCCACCGGGTGGGCCCGGCGTTATCGCGTTCGCGCCTTCGGGCAGATCGAGCAATCTAGACTGGACGAGCTTGCAGGGGGCTTGCGAACGGGCGGCGTCAATTACGGCCCTATCGAAGCTACGCTCGAGCGCGAGCAGGGCGACAATGTCTGGGTCACGCTCCTGGTCCGGGAGGGCAAGAACCGGGAAGTCCGCCGCATCATGGAGCATCTCGGCCTGACGGTGAACAGGCTCATCCGCGTTTCCTTCGGGCCGTTCGTGCTGGGCGATCTGGAACCCGGCCAGATCGAGGAAGTGAAAACGAGCGTCTTGAAGGATCAGCTCGGTCCGCGCCTCACCCGCCAGCTCGGCGTCAGGCGCGAAGTGATGCGGGAAGAACGGAAGCTCGGGCCGACGCGCTCGAAGCCGACCTACCTGCGGCGAAAGCCAGGCGCACCCGAAAGACCGGAAAGGCCGGCGGAAGAAACACGGTTGAAACGGCGGCGAGTTCCTGCCGCTGGATGGGTCTGAGGCCCCACGGGTCGAACTTGTTCCCGAAAAGAAACGCGGGCCGGATCGTTTCGCTAAGGGCGGCTCCGGTTCTGAAAGACCCCACCGCCGCAGCCGGGAGGACCGTCCCGAGCGCGAGGACCGGGATCGCCCCGCAAGCCGGGAGGGCGGGCAGGGGTGGAGCAAGGCGCCGGACCGCGAGAGCCGTGAGCGTGCGCCGCGCCCCGAGGGCGAACGCCGTTGGAGCAAGGAACCTGGTCGGGGAGCGCGCACAGGGGGAGATCGCCCGATGCGCCGTGAAGAAGGGCGCGGCGGGAGCGAACGCCCCTCATTTTCCGCGCGCGACAAGACGGGTCAGCAAACCGGGGAACGCCCCCGCTGGAAATCGCGCCCGGAGCAAGGGGAAGAACGGCCGCGCTCTCGATTTCGTCCGGGCGAAAGCGGAGACCGGCCTTTCCAGCGGGACCGCGGCGGTGAGGCCACTCAAGGGCCTCGCGCGGATAGGCGTCCTTACCAGGGACGCGGAAAAGACGAAAGTTACGGCGGGGGCGAAGGGCCAAAGTCCTTCGGGAAGCCCTTTCGGCGGGATAGCGGCGGTGATGCAACGAGCCGCCCCTCGTGGCGCGGCCGCGAAGGCGGCGAACGACCCACCCCCGGGAGCGAAGGTTCCGGAGAGCGCCCGCAGCGTCCCGAGAGGCGCCCGTATAGAAAAGACGACGGCGCCGGCGCGGCCGGGAAACCGAGGTCATTCGAGAAGCGCAGCTTTAACGGGCCGAGGCGCGAAGCGTCGGCGCGCGGAGGTGGCGGCGAACGGCGCGCCACAGGGAGCGATGCGCCGGGAGAACGGCCGCAGCGTCCCGAGAGGCGTCCGTATAGAAAAGACGAGGGCACGGGCGCGGCCGGGAAACCGTGGTCATCCGGGAAGCCCGGCTTCAAAGGTCCGAGGCGCGAAGCATCCGCGGCGCGCGGGGAAGGCGGCGAAGGGCGCGCCCCCAGTGGCGATGGTCTGGGAGAGCGGGCACAGCGCCCCGAGAGGCGTCCGTATAGAAAAGACGAGGGCGCCGGCGGGGCCGGGAAACCGAGGTCATTCGGGAAGCCCGGCTTTAAAGGTCCGAGGCGCGAAGCTTCGCCACGCGCAGGGGGCGGCAAACCCTCCACGCGCCGCGACGGCTCGCCTCAAAGGCCGCGCCCAGGCGGACCGCGGAAACCAAGGCCGGGTTCTGGCGAGGAAACGCCGTGAGAATCGTCGGCGGCCGCTTTCGAGGGCGTTCCATAGCCGCCCCTCCAGGCATGGTCACCCGCCCCACATCGGACCGGGTGCGCGAGTCTCTTTTCAATATCCTCGCGCATGGGGTTGAAGGCTTCAGCATCGAAGGCGCGCGCGTGCTCGACCTTTTCGCGGGCTCCGGCGCGCTTGGCCTCGAAGCGCTGTCGCGCGGCGCGGCCTACTGCCTTTTCGTCGAAGACAATGCCGATGCCCGCGGCGCGATCCGGGAGAATATCGAGGCGCTCGGCCTGACCGGCGCGAGCAAGCTCTGGCGCCGCGACGCCGCCAAGCTTGGCCCGGCTTCCCCGATGCCGCCTTTTCAGCTCCTATTCGCCGATCCGCCTTACGGAAAAGGACTCGGCGAACTGGCGCTTGGCGCGGCGGCGGAAGGCGGCTGGCTTTCGCCCGGCGCGATTTGCGTGCTGGAAGAGCGCACCGATGTCGCCGTCGCTGTTCCCGCGGCTTTCGCGCCGCTAGATGTGCGCGCCTATGGCGATACGGCGCTCCATTTCCTGCGCAAGACTTGACCTCCTCAAGCCCCCACCCTTTTGTAATTGAGGGCGCATGACGTGATCATCTCGGCGCTACGCCAGCCGTGGGAGCATTCGAGTCCTATCGCCGATTGGAGCCTTTACAGTCGCGTCGTCCTGAAGGATTTTACGCGAAGTTAACTGAGATTGGGTTCGTTTGGCGAAAACAGGCATAAGTAAGTATATAGGTGATTTTTAATACATGCCTGCCACGGACAAAAGCATCATGATTTGTGATGAAGCCGCTCGTCGGGCGGCGGGCCTGCTGCGAAGGGAACGGCCTTATCGCCTTCCTCAACCCTCTTTCAGAGAAGGAGAAAGCTGCGTATCGGGCAGCTTATTGCGGGGAGCTTGCCAATTATTACAAACCACTCGACGTTGGGTCGGTGATATTGCCGTTCCCTCGACTCCTTATGGTCGCGACACGCTGAAGCTTGTGGCTTCATGATCGAGGTCGTTATCGACCTGATGATTACTGTCTTTTCACCCACCTGACTGGCAAAGTTGCGATGCACCGTGGGTAGGCGGTTAGGGCTTGGTATTGGATGGGCGCGCCCCTTGGCAGATCGTTGCTTGTCCTCACGCTTTACGCTAAGCACAGCAAAGAATTTAATCAGGAAATTGCGGAATGTCTTTTCAAGGCTTTTGGGACGCCATTGGAGCCAACACATCGCTTTGGGTGCAGATAGCTTTTTGCGCATTGTGCATTGCCGCCGCATCGATTGCTTTTGCGGTTGCGAATTTCAGGCGAGAGAGAAACGCCCGTTTAGTCGAAACAGGAATTTCGGTCTTACGGGTTGATCCGGAGAAAGAGCCGGATATAGTTTCTGCCCGGCAGTGGGCTCTTGATCTGATTGACGCCAATGCCGGAGGCGTTAAGTTCACCTCCGGAGCGAGGCAGGCACTTTTGAAGCAAGCTCTACCAGGATTGCTTGTAACAGAATCACCGCAGTTTGTGTTTGAACGCGCTGACAGGGAAAGGGAATTTATCGGCCCCAATGGTTCTCTTCTGGTTAAGGTAAAGACAAAAACTCCTCAACGCCAGATTGGGAAATGGGAGGGTGAGTATAATTATTCAGATTTAAGTAGCCTTAGCGGAGTGAAAGTCAATTTTGGCGGGTACGAAGGCCCTTCCCTTCAGCACGTTATTACTGTGCCCAACGCAGGCTATTCCAAGGTCTTGTGTTATGATGCAGAAGGGAAAAAGCGCCTGGAGATCAACGCCCAAGACGCGGGCAATTACATCATAGCCATCAACGAGGGAGGCAGCCCGATATCATCGGATAATGGAGGGCCTTATGTCCTGCTGAATAGGCGGAACCCTATCATCAAGCAAGTGCAACTCCTTGCACGCATAGAGGCGCTTTAAGAGAAGCGCCCGTTAATCGTCGCGATAGATGCGCTCGCGGCGCTCGTGCCGCTCCTGGGCTTCAAGGCTCAACGTCGCCACCGGCCTCGCGTCAAGCCGCTTCACGCCGATCGGCTCGCCGGTCTCCTCGCAGTAACCGTAACTGCCTTCCTCGATGCGCTCAAGAGCCGCATCTATCTTAGCTATCAGTTTGCGCTGCCTGTCTCTCGCGCGAAGCTCTATTCCGCGGTCGGACTCATAGCTCGCCCGGTCTGTGACGTCGGGATGTTGCGCGGACTCTTGCAGGGCATCGAGAGTTACCTTGCTCTCTCGAAGGATCTCCTCCCGCCAGCTGATAAGTTTTCGCCTAAAGTAAGCGCGCTGGCGTTCATTCATAAATGGTTCGTCTTCAGACGGCTTGTAATCTGGAGGCAGATCTATGCCGCCCATGTCGCCCCCTATTCGCACGAACATCCCTACTCATCATGGCGAGAACGGATCAAGACTGGGAAAGCCGACTATCGCAACGATTGCAGCCGTTATGACCTTCAACGCCTTCCAAGTCAAGAAGGCACGATCGGCTCTGGTTCACCGAGTTTGACCGGTCCCGCCACAGTTTTTCGCTCAATCATTGACCCGCAATTAAAGGTTGGGCATAACATTACCAACACGACGCCTGGGTTGCGCTCGATTTCGCGAGCTGCCCATCTCGCGCTTAACCTGGGTCTTTGTCAGTACCAATGATTGTTAAACTCGCGATACGCAACCTGCTGCACGACCGTGCGCGCTTTCTCGTAACCCTTGTCGGCGTTCTCTTTGCCGTAGTGCTTCTTGCCGTTCAGCTCGGGCTTTATCTCGGCGCGCGCAAAATGATCGTGGGCATGGCCGAGCATACGCAGGGAGACATCTGGATCGCGGCCTATGGCGCCAACAGCTTCGAGCAGGCGCCTATCCTGACGGGACGCGAACGCTTCCTGGCGCTGTCCGTACCCGGCGTCGCCACCGTGACGCCCCTTATCGTGTCATTCTCGGGATGGCGCAAGCCTGACTCGGGCGCCGTGAACGTCATTGTTATCGGCGCCGAGAAGGGGCAGGGAAGCCTTGAGCCCTGGGACGTCGTCGAGGGCGCCGCCGCGCCCACCCTGCAGGACGGCGTGATCGCCGACCGGACCTATACCAGGATCCTTGGCATTTCGGGTGTGGGCGCAACGGCGGAAATCGCCGGACAGCGGGTGCGGGTGGAAGGCCTGACGAACGGCATTCGATCTTTCACCACATCTCCGTTCATTTTTACGAGCATGAAAAAGGCGCGGGAAATTCTGTCCGTGCCGCCCGATCAGGCCACCTTCTACACCATCAAGGTTCTGCCGGGCGCCAACCCAACGCAAGTGAAGCAGGAACTGGCGGCAAAAATGCCGAATGTGTCCATCTACACCAAGGCGGAGTTCTTGAAACTCAATCTCGATTTTTGGCTCTTCGGGACGGGCGCCGGCGTCGCGCTGCTGGGCGGCGCGCTTCTGGCCCTTGTCATAGGGACGGTGATCGTCGCTCAGACGCTTTACTCAAGCACGAAAGACCATCTCACCGAATTTGCCACACTGAGGGCTCTTGGTTCATCGTCCCTCTACATGCATAAAGTGATACTCGTGCAAGCGAGCATGAGCGCCCTCATTGGTTTTGCTCTCGGCATCGGTGTTTCGCTGGTGGTGGCGCAGTTCACCTCGGTCACGCCGATGCCCATTGTATTGACGCCATTCCTGGCAGTTCTGCTTCTGGGTGCAACAGTGGCGATGTGCGCCATTTCTGCAATCTCATCCATATACAAAGTTACGAAAATCGATCCTGCGATGGTGTTTGCGCGATGACGGTGGTTCCCATTCTCGAAGCGCAGCATATCGTCAAGGAGCTTGGTGAAGGTGAGGGCAAGGTTCTCGCCGTGAACGACGTCAGTCTCTCTCTTTATCCGGGCGAGTTCACGCTGCTCATGGGACCGTCAGGCAGCGGAAAGACGACGCTTCTTTCGATTCTCGGCTGCATCCTGACGCCGACATCGGGTTCGCTGAAACTCGCGGGCGAGAGCGTGGATGCACGCACGGCCGAAGAACTCGCCCGCCTCCGCCGCGGCTGCCTGGGCTTTGTTTTCCAGTCCTACAATCTTTTTCCGACGCTCAGTGCGCTCGACAATGTGAAGATTGCGCTCGATGTCCGCGGCTTTTCACGGGAAGAGCGCCAAAAGCGCGCGCTTCGTGCGCTACACGATGTAGGTCTCGATCACCGCCTTCGCAGTTACCCTGGGACGCTGAGCGGCGGCGAAAAACAGCGCGTCGCAATTGCGCGGGCGATTGCGTCATCGCCGTCGATCATTCTCGCCGACGAACCCACCGCAGCGCTCGACGCGGAAAACGGCCAGGCTGTCATGGAACTGCTCGCCAGGATCGCGAAAAAGGACAAATGCGCCATCCTGGCCGTGACACACGATCCGAGGATACTGCCATACGCGGATCGCGTGATCGAAATCGAGGATGGCAAAATCCAACAACAAAAAAAGATCGGGGAATTCGTAAGAATTGCAGCCGACAAGATATCAGGGAGTGAAAGCACATCGAACACTTATCAGAGAAAGCAGCAAGTCAATGCGTAGAATCCGACCTACTTCCTGGATCCTTCTTTTCGGTCTGGCGGCTTTCGGAATAACACTCATGGGCGTGGCCGGAGTCCCGGTCCCCTTCGCGCCTGCGCATTCCGAACAGACCGCTGCGCCCGAGGCAACCTGGGCGGCTGCCGCTCCCGGCCGGGTAGAGCCGAAAGGACGCGAGCTTCGTATTGTCGCCCCGGCCCCCGCGATCATCAAAGAGGTTCTGGTCAGCCTGAACGACCGGGTTCAAAAAGGCGACCTCCTGATCAAGCTCGATGACGAAGAGCTGAAGGCGAGACTGGCCGCCACCAAGGCGCAGGTCGCGGTCAAAACAAAAGACCGGGATGACGAAAAGGCCTCCGGAGGAGCGCTTGACCGGCGGAAGGCGGAAGACGGGCTGTATAACGCCGAGCGCGCCGCTTTCGACGCCAGAATGGAGCTGGATCGCGTGATTGCAGAGGCGAGGGACGGCAAAGCCTCGCTTGATGACGTGCAAAACGGCCGCGCTGCGGTCGCCGCAGCCACTGAGAAGGTGCAGCAGGAGCAGCAGAAGTTGAAGAAAGCGGTGGCCAAGGATCTGCCCGCGCTCAAGCGCGAGGAGGCCGCGCTCGCCGCTGCCCGCGCCGACGTCGCCGCACTCAGCGCGAGCCTGGAGCGCATGCGCGTCCGGGCCCCCATCAATTCCGCAGTTCTTGAATTGAATGCCAAGATCGGTGAGATGGCCGGTCTCGCTGCCGAGAGCCCGTTATTGACCCTCGGAGATTCGCAGCACCTCCAGGTGCGCGCCGAGGTCGAAGAGCGCGACATCAGCAAGATTTACCAGGGGCAGTCCGCTGTCGTTAAGTCGGACGCGTTCCCGGACCGGACGTTCGATGTCCGGGTTTCCACGATCGCCAAAGCGCTGGGCGGGCCGCAGCTTTCATCGCGGAACAAGCGCAAGCAGGCGGACGTCGATGTCCTCGAGGTTGTGCTGGACGTTGAGGAAGGCGTTCCGCTGCTGCCGGGGATGCGGGTGGATGTCCTGTTTCGCGAGGCTGCGGCGGCACAGAAAAGCTCGTCTGCGAGCCTTCAATAAAAATCCTACTCGGATGGCGCTGTAGGCCCAGGGTTGAGGAACGGCTTCAGCCCTTCCTCCGGCGCCGTCTGCTCGGATGGTGAGGGCAACGCGCCAATGCTATATCCATCGGCGGCCGCCGCGGACTTGAAGGTTCGCTCGACTTCTGCGATGGAGACGTATCGGCCCTCGCATGGCGCCTGCCATCCCAGATTATAGCGGACTTCGATGTCTCGATAGGCGACATTCACCTCCCGCTCGCCATAGGTCGCCGTGCCGAAGAACAGACTGGACGACGGCAGACAAAAGCCGGCGGCAAGCAGCTTCCATTGATCCGCAAAGATCGCGAAGCGCTCGGCGAAGCTTCGTCCCACCCGCTCGTAGGTCATGGCCGGGTTGGAGGCAGGCCAAACGAACAGGAACCGGAACGTGTTCGCCGAGACCGGGGTAATATTGGTGAGCGCCGCGTCGGGTTGCCTGCGCGCCACCTCGAACAACTCGTTCATGGTCTTCGAATCAAGCGAATTCACAATCGCTTTCGCCTGGTCGCCTGCGGCGGATGCCTCCGCGATCGGGATGCACAATGCCAATAAGCCGGCGGCAATGCCCTTGAATGTTCGTTGTGGTATCATGTGCGTGATGTTGCGTTTAAGTGAGCCCGTTCGTCAACATATTCGCTGTAACTTGCGCGGAAATCGGGCAGGTAGCGAAATGTTGCAATCGACAAGCTCATTTTTTTGCCTTAAGTAAGCGCATTCCAGCTCAACTGGCGCGGCGGGCTTGCGCTCTCTTTTTGGCGCGGCATGATGGCCCCTTTTGATGTGCCGCAGAAGGAATTCAGGTATGAACATCATCGAGACGCTCGAAAAAGAGCAAATGGCGCTGGTTGAAACGAAGCGCCGCATTCCGACCTTCCAGCCCGGCGACACGCTCCGCGTCAATGTCAAGGTGGTCGAGGGAACGCGCGAGCGCGTCCAGGCCTATGAAGGCGTTTGCATCGCGCGGTCGGGCAGGGGCTTCAATGAAAGCTTTACGGTCCGGAAGATTTCCTACGGCGAGGGGGTGGAGCGCGTGTTTCCGCTCTATTCGCCGCTGATCGACAGCATCACGGTTGTGCGCCGCGGCAAGGTGCGCCGCGCAAAGCTTTACTACCTTCGCGGTCTGCGCGGCAAAGCAGCCCGCATTCCCGAGCGAACCGATCTTCGGGCGAAGGCGCTTAAGGCGGAATTCAAGGGCTTCAAGCGGCCGAAAGGCAATGCTGACAATCTCAAGCTCATCAAGGGGTTGGAGGCCAGCGACGAGAAGCGCCTGAACGAGATCGGCGTTATCAAGCTCGAGCAGCTCGCGAATTTCTCGGACGAAGAGATCGCGCTCGTGGATGACTACCTGAAGCTCGGCGGCCGCCTTGAGCGCGAGGATTGGCCCGGCCAGGCGCTCAAGCTTCTAGCAGAGACGACGGCTGACGAAGTTCCCGCCCTCGAGGAAGAGGCCGCGCCGAAGGCTTAGCAATCGCTTTCAACAAAAGCTGGGCAACGGTAATTGCCCAGCAGTGCAATCCAAACTTTAGTAGCGCCTTATCGTCGTGCCTCGATGGATGACGGCGCCCGTCTGCGGGTGAACGGTAGTGCTACCCCTGACGACGGCGCCGCCACCCGTCGCAAAGGCGCCGCGATGCCCCATAGCAGCGCCGCGTGGCCCAACGCAAGCCGCGTTGTTGGCCCCCTTGGCGCACGTGACCGCGGATGCTTGCGTGGCGTAGCTCGCGATCGACGCGCCCAATGCAAAAGCAAGTAAGAAGATTTTCAGCATGATATCCTCCCATCAGGTTCGAACTGGATCGAAGCCGATGCAGAGCTTAGCGCAAGTACAGTTTTGAAAGAAAAATTGAAGGAAGTGTAATTAAGCAACCCTAACAAATTTAGAACCATTTTTATTAAATCAAAGTTCAGGCTTAAAAACCATTAGGTAGAAAATTGCAATAACGGCCATGAAAGCGGGCCAGCCAAGGATGAACCAGAGGCGAAGATAGCGAAAGTACAACGGCGGCAGCGGCTTGCCTCCGCTCTTGAGACACATCTCCGCCATGCGCCTGAGCTGCATTTGCAGCCAAACAACAGGAAGCCAGCACAGTCCAACCAAAACATAGAGCGCGATCGACAGGGCGAGCCAGCCGCTGGTAAGCGGCACGCTGGCCTGAAGCGCCATCGCCACCCCTGTGACCGGCTGCACAACAACGGCCGGCGCCGTAAACAGCCAATCGGCCAGCACCACGGAGCGCCCCACGGCCGCCACGACGCGGGGGTCTTTCGTCCTGAAGGCGAGGAAGCCGTGAAACGCCGTCCCGAGGCCGGTTCCGAACAACAGTGTGGAACTTAGAATGTGGATGTACTTCAGGAAAAGATAGCTCATCGCCTCGCTTCGAGCGCGATCATGGTCAGCGTGGCCAGCATGACGGCGAGGTTCTTCGTCAGCGGCCCGAAGGGCTCGCCCCAGACCTGCGGAACCGCGACCGTGGCGAGAACCGTGAACGCCAGCATCGCCATGATCTGCAGAACCCCGACAAGCGCCGGGCGGATATTGGCAAGCAGGGCAGAACCGAGGATCGCGTCGAGCGCGGCGCCCCCGTAAACCAGCGCGGAGGCTTGGGCGTCGCTCACGCCCAGCGCTGACACCATCGCGATGCTTTTATCAAGCGGATAAACGAACGCCGATATGATTGCCGTAGCGATCCATATCAGCGCGATGCCGGTCCGCAATGCAGGCTTGAAGAAGTAGAGCCGTGCGTGCCACAGGTCAGCCTGCGTGGAGGGGTCCGCGGCCATCGCTTCCGACAGGGGCCGGGGCAGCCACTGCAAGGATTCTTCCAGAGGCGTCACACAGGCGGTGTTGCCGCGCGCGAGCATGTCGAGGCTTTGCCGGGAAAGTGCGCCAAAGAAGAAATGCCCCCCCAAAGCAGACGCGCCCCGCAGGAACCATTCGGGGACCGTGAACACCCCGGCCGGGGGCAGAAGAAGCCAGCGGCGCAGCGTATGCGTCAGTTGGTCGGTCGTCATCGGCTTAGGCCCGGCGAAGTCCAGCTCCCGCGGGGACGGCTCATCCCGCTCCAGGAGAAGGCAAATGCCGTTGGCGAGATCGGAAACGTGAAGCGGCTGCAGTTCCCATCTGCCGGCGGCAAGCCGCGGAGGGCGTGGCAAGGCTCCGAGCGCGGCGAACAGAGCCGTGCTTTGCCCGCCTCTTCCGATCACGAGCGAGGGCCGTACAACGGTCCACCCGAGAAGCTGATGGCTTTCAGCGAGCGTCACGCACAGGTTGTCAGCTTTGCGCTTTGAAAGATGGAACCTGGACTTGGCGTTGTCATCGGCTCCGAGAGCCGAGATCTGGACGAGCTTTTAAATCCTGAGCTCCGCGCAAGCCTCGAAAAGCGCCCGAGGCCCCGTTACGTGAACAGCTTCGAGGCTATTGGCTCCGTCGCCCTGAAAAATGCCGGCCGCGTTGACGACCGCGTCAACGCCCTGAAGGCGCTGCCTCCAGTCTTCCAAGCAATCGCGGGCGAAATCGCAGGCGGCCACTTTCCAGGCAGGAAACATCAGGCGAAGGCGCGCCGGGTTTCTCCCGCAGGCTATGATCTCGTGTCCGGCCCGAGCAGCCTCGATGGCGATGTGCCGTCCAATGAATCCGCCGGCGCCGACGACCAGAACCCGCATGGGCTAACTCCGCTGCATCATCGTCCTTTGCCCGCCGGGAGTGTAATGATGACCTGCTTTCTATGGCGCTTGCGCATTGTCGCAGGAAGCCCTCACCGCTTGCATTTCGGCGCGCCGTAGCGTCGCACATTGGCACCAAAGTTGTGGCGGGATTATGCAAAGGGCCGCGTTCTCGCCCCGTCAAAGGCCCAGCGCTTCGAGAACGAGGGAGTTTACTGCGTTCATATCGTAGTACCGCAGAGCAAGGCGTCTGGCAGCCTCCGCCATCTGCGGGATGAGGTCGGGCCGATGCAAAATCTGGATCATGCCGCGAGCCAGCAATTCTACATTGCGAACCGCTACATGGCAGCCGTTCGAGCCTTCCTGCACAAAATCGCGGCAGCTTCGCGTGTCCGTCGTAATGATGGGCCGGCCGAGCGCGAGAGCCTGGAAAAGCGAGCGCGGAGCGCCGTTGCCGTAGGACGGCGCGACGATGACATGGCATCTCCCGATCAGGCGGCTGGGGTCGTCGACGGGACCGATATATTGGATGAACTCCCGGTATTGCCGGAGCACGGCGGTGGGCAGAGGCATGACCGCCTCTCCGGGCGTGCTGGCCAGGAAGAACCGCGCCCGCCGCGCCCTGAGCCGGATGGCCTTCGCCGCTTCGCAGAACTCAACGATGCCTTGAAGCCGGTCGAGCGGCGTCGCCATCAGGAAAAGCACGCCGCGGTCGAGCGGGGGAAGGGGGCGCTTCACATGGCGTTGCAGATCCTCTCCCCAGCCGCCAACGGTAAGCTGCGGTTTTTTCTCCGCCAGGAGCTTGTTTTCCTGCACATAGGCGCGGTCGTGCGCGCTGTGAAAGATCACCGCGTCGCTCCAGTTGAAAATGGTGCGGTAGACCGTCTTCAAGGCCTGGCGGCGTCCCCAGGCCGTGGCGCTGGCGCCCTCCATGAATGCCGGGCCAAGGCTTGGCACGATCGTCACGACATGCGGCACGCGGGCGATCTTGGCGGCGGCGACGCTCAGGGCTCCATCGCGCGCAGAATTCGACAAGGACGACGTCTGGATGGGCATGAGCCAGCACCGCGCTGAGCTCGCGCATGCGCCGGTACCTGTTCCAAAGCGCAAGCTGTGGCGGCAGGGAATAGGGCTCCGCGCCCAGGTGCGAAAGGACGCGGAGCTCGTCGTTCGAGAGGCCGGGCGCGAGCGCGGAAACGCGGTGGCCGCGGTTCACCATGTCGAGAATGAGGCCGTGGCAGGAACTGATCAGGGCGCCTGCAGACGACGCGGTGACGGCGACGCGTCTTTTTTTGGCAGGCAATGGCAGGAACGGCCGTGAAGGCGGCCCCTCGGGTGCTGAATCCGATGAAGGGGCGGAAGGCAGGACATTCAACACTAACCGCATCACACGTCACAGGCCCAATTTAGACAATGCTGGCCGGAGTAAATTACGCGGCACCCATTACTTTTTTAATATCATTACGCCGCCCGCGTCAAAGGCCCAGCTGACGCTATCCAGATTAAGGCGACGGGCGCGCTTGCGCAGACACACGGCGCGCGGTTCCTCAGAGGGGTGGGCGGTTTATTGGAGGGCTGTCGCGGTCTCGGCGCCCGAGGCCGCCAGCGCGTCGCTCTTGATGCGGGCCACCATCGAGGCGAGACCGTTCGAGCGCTGGGGCGTGAGATGGTCGTTCAAGCCCAGCCTCACAAACACGGCTCTCTCGTCGGTCGCAAGGATGTCGCGTGCGGCCTTGCCTGAGTAGAGGGTGAAAAGAACGGCGATGAGGCCGCGCACGATATGCGCATCGCTATCGCCGCGAAAGTCGAGGATCGCATCCGGGCCTTGCCCCTTTGCGTGGGAGATGAGCCAAACCTGGCTTGCGCAGCCCCGCACTTTTGTCGCCGGGGTGCGTTCGGAGTCGTCCAAAGGGCGGAGTTCGCGGCCGAGCTCAATCAGATAGCGATACCGGTCTTCCCAGTCGTCAAGGAAACTGAAATTGTCGACGAGTTCCTCAATCTCCATGCCGCTCCCCTTAACCTTTCCGGTTTGTCCATGCTATCTTGCAAATATCAGGCCAGCGAAGGGGCAGCGCAAGGCCGCCCGGCTAATAGGGCTTGACGAGGCGTTCGAGGTAATCGAGCTCGATCGGCGGCCGGGAGGACTGGCCAAGCCTCTTGCGGAGTTCCTCCAGGATGGCGCGGGCCCGCTGGACGGTAATTTCGTCGGGCACTTTGACGCTGTCGCCATCGTCTAGCCGGTCGCCCTGTTTACGCCCCAGCGGATCGCGGCTCGCCTGGCCGCCGCGCTGGCCGCCCGAGCGCATCATCTGCTCGGCCATGCCGCGCGCTCCCTGCCGCAGATTCTCGACCGCGCGGCCTTCCTGATCGCCCGCTTCCCCGAGGTCGTTCTGCTTCAGCGCCCCGCTGGCGTCGCCCATCGCGCCTTCGGCCTCCTGCAATTTCTTCATGACGGGATCGTTGGCCTTCGCGCCCATGTCGGCGAGCAGCTCCTGCAGCTGGCGCTGGAGGTCATCCTGCCGCTTGGCGAGATCCGGCGTGCTCTTTCCGTGGCCCTGTTGCCCACGCTCGCCCTGCTGCTTCTGGCCCTGGCCGCGTTGCGCGCGCGGGCCTTGCTGCTCATCATCGCTTTGTTCGCCTTCGTTTCCCTGCTGAGCGCGGAAGGTTTCATCCAGGAGTTGCTGCTGCTGGCGGAGCATATCGGTCATGCGGTTGAGGCGCTGCATGCTCTCCTTGTCTTCCTCGCCCGAGCTGCCTTGCGCGTTTTGGATCGACTCCAGGATGTCCTGGAGCTCGCTCAGCATCTGAGCGGCGGCGTCCGCCGAACCCGCCTTTGCAAGCCGCTCGATCTTATCGAGAAGCTGCTGCAATTCCTGCGGGGAAATCGACTTGGCATTTGGCGACATCGCCGCGTTGCTGCTCTTGCCCTGCTGCTGTCTGAGCGCCTGCAAGTAAGTGTTCAGCGCCTGGCGAAGCTCGGCCATCAGCTTCTGGATCTCCTCCTGGGACGCCCCTCGCTCGATTGCGTCTTTCAGGCGTTCCTGGGCGGCCCGCAACTCTCGCTCGGCGCTGGACAGGTTTCCATCCTCGATGCGAATGGCGATGTCCCAGAGCTGATCGACAACGCTTTCCACGTCCTCAAGCGCAGGCGAGTGTCTTAGCCGCCAGTAGGAGGACCGCAGGGCGAGGTAGATCGTCGGCGCTGTTCCGTCGTCCTCCGCGCTGATGCCGAGCGCATTGAGATTGCCTGCCACGCGCGTGGTGTCGACCGGGTTCTCGACGAGAGAGCGCCGCTGATCGATGACGGCTTTCGCGAGCGGTTTCGTGAACTTGCGCTCCGGCAGGATGATGCCCCGCGGCGCGCTATAGCCCAGATGTCCGGCTTCATCCTTTGCGGTGAGGGTTATAACGACGGGAAGTCCTGCCCAGGGATGGGCGGTCAGATCTTTGTATGTCTTGCCCTCGGCAGTCTTGACCGGCGCGCGCGGCAGCGAAAGCGCGAAGACGGGCGGCTTGCCGATCTGAAGCGCGGGTTCGGAAGCGCGGCCTTCGGGGCCCTCGGCAACGCGATCGATGCGCGCCTCGGCGCTCGAAACGCCGTAGTCGTCATCCACCTTGTATTTGAACAGCATGACCGCGCGGTGAGACACCTCGACCGGCCCTATGAATGCGATCGTGGGAGGGCGATCCGGCGCCACCGTAAGCGGCCACGATTTCACTGATTCCAGAAGGCCGCCGATCGTGAGGGTGGCGCTTTCATGAAGCGTTTGCGTGTATTCGGTATAGGTGTCGCCCGTTTGGGCCGCCGGTTCCAGCGTTTGCGAATGCTCCGGAAAGTTCAGGGTAACCCTGTAGTCCTTCGCGCCGGGGCCGTTGATCTTGACCGTCAGCAGCGATCCTTCGGGAACGGAAATCGGCTCGCCTCCGCTTGCTGCACTGGCGAGGACGAAAGGCTCCTTCCTCGTGTAGGGCGGCGGAGAGATCCAGGCGTCGATGCGGAAGTCCGGGCCGCCAAGCGGGATTTCCGGCACCTTGAATGCGGCTTTCACCCGGCCCGGCAAATCCGTCGAGGCCCACGCCGCGACAGCCACAAGCATGAGGACAAGGAGGGCGCGCAGGGCGAAAGGGTCGTGACGGTCGATGCGAGGGCGAGCCGGACCTGCCTTCAGTTTGTCGAGCGACCCGGCGGCGCGAGCGCGATGCGCCTCCCAAAGCGCCGCTGTTTCCGGCGAGACGCCGTCCTGCGAGAGGGTGTCGTTGTAAGCCGTGAGCGGGCGATGCTCGATGGCGGAGGCCTGCTCGATGCGGGCGATGGACTTTTCGCGGGTCGGCCGTGTCCACAAAGCAAGCGGCGCGAAAGAGAGCGCAAACGCAATCCCGAATGCCCAAAGCAACCCGAGATGCACGCGCGGCGGCATGAACTGCCACGCCTCGAAAGCCGAGAGCAGAACGAACACGCCGCCAACCGCTGCCGGAAGCCACACGCGGGGCCAAAGCGTCTCGAAGAGCATCGTCAGCTTGGCGGCGCGCACCTTGCTTTCGATCAGACGTTCCTCACGGGAGGGGGAGTTTTCCGCCACAGCGTTCGAGGGCTTATCTTTTTCCGTCATGGAAGGACGATACCATACAAAATGCGGCTCTCCAGGGTTGTTTCGCCAGCGCGCTCACACCGGTTGCCGGGCCTTGATCGCCGCCGCCAGCGTGCCCTCGTCGAGATAGTCGAGCTCGCCGCCGATGGGAACGCCGCGCGCGAGCCTTGTGATCTTGACCGCCAGGCCCTCAAGCTCCGCCGCGATATAGTGCGCCGTCGATTGTCCTTCCACCGTCGCGTTGAGCGCAAGGATGATCTCGGACACGCCCGGCGCATGCGCGCGCTCGATCAGCTTCGCGATGGTGAGTTCATCCGGCCCGCGCCCGTCGAGCGGCGAGAGCGCGCCGCCCAGCACGTGATAGCGCGAGCGAACGATCCGCGCCCGCTCCAGGGCCCACAGGTCGCCCACCTCCTCCACCACGCAAATGAGCGAAGCGTCGCGCGTCGCGTCCGAGCAGATGGCGCAGGGCTGCTGCGTATCGATGTTGCCGCACTCCTTGCAGATCGCGATCTTGCCGGCGGCCTCGGAGAGCGCGCGGGCGAGCGGCAGAAGAAGCTGCTCGCGCTTCTTGATGAGATGCAGCGCCGCCCGTCGCGCCGACCGCGGCCCAAGCCCGGGCAGTTTGCTGAGCAGCGCGATCAGCTCTTCGATTTCGGCGCCGGAGGTCTTCTTTTGCGAGGCGTGCATGGCGCCTTAGGTAACGAATGGATTCTCGATCCGCAACCGTCCGATTTGCTGGCCGTGGCGCAAATCCTCGCTATAGAGCAGGTCGCACCCGGCTTCGAGCGCCGCTGCGATGATCAGCGAGTCGTAGAAGCTGTATTTGTAACGGCCATAAACGCCCAGCGCCGCTTCGAATAACGCTGCGGAGCCAGGAAACACTTTGCAAAGGGGCTCAAGTGTATTTCGTATAAAATCGAGGGCATCTGGCAAAGGTAATGCGATCCGAGCCTTCCTGGTGACAGCATTGAGGCATTCCTGAATAACCTGGTAGCTGATGACGCCTGAGCCTTCTTTAATGCCGCGCAAGATTAATTCTTCCGCCACTTCAGATTTCGAGGCTGGCAGGCCTTCAACAGCGTAAATGATGATGTTGGTGTCAAGGAAGAACTTAGCGTTCATTGAGTTCGTCGCGCGTCAACTTTCTGCCAATGGCAACCTTGCCCTTAAGCCTCGCCATCGTCTGCAGGTGACGATCAAGAACACTGTCGCGCTCAGCCTGATCGCGCGCATAGTCTTGGAGCCAGCCTCGCACCTTCTCGTTCAGCGTGGTCTTCTCCGTGCGAGCGCGAACGCGAGCGGCCTCGATAATCTCTTCCTCGGCGCTGAATGTGATGTTCTTCAGCATGATAATCTCCGTGTACACGACCGGCAGTGTACACGAAACTAGGCCGATAGCCAGCTCTTAAGTGAGGCAGCCCGCGGATTCGACGTTTTGTGGATCGGGGAGCGCCCGCCATCATTTGCAGAGTGTAAAGCTATCGTGGCGTCGATCCGCAGCGCGGCCAGCTTTGCGCGCGGCGTTCCTCTGTGGCCGCTCCGGGGGAACAAGCACAACGCGCTCAACCGGGAGGCGGACACGCACCGTGGTTCCCTCGCCGGGCGCGCTTTCGATGGAGAGGCTGCCGCCGTGAAGCTCGGCGAACTGGCGCGCCAGCGGCAAGCCTAGCCCCGTGCCCTCGAACCGCTTCGTAAAGCTATTGTCAAGCTGGCGGAAACGTTGGAGCGCGCACTTGATTTCGTCTGGCGACATGCCGATGCCGGTGTCGGCGACCGTGATGCACACGCCCTTAAGTTCATTCAACTCGGCGGCAATGGCGACATGGCCGCGCTCGGGGGTGAACTTCACCGCGTTTGAAAGGAGATTGACAGCGATCTGCGCCAGCCTTGCCTCATCTCCCACAATGGCTAAGGCGCGCGAAGGAAGGCAGACGGAGAAATCGATCTGCTTGTTCTCGGCCTGAGCTTTGACGGAGCGGACGGCCTTGTCGACGATGGCGGCGAGGCTTTGCCGTGTTTCCGACAACTCCAGCTTCCCGGCCTCGATTCTCGCGGTATCGAGAATCTGATCGATGATGCCGAGGAGGTGGTGTCCGGACTTGTGGATGTCGGCGGCATAGTCCGCGTATTGGTCGGACAACGCGCCGAAATACCGCCCGCACATCACTTCGGCGAAGCCGATGATGGCGTTGAGCGGCGTTCGCAGTTCATGGCTCATATTGGCGAGGAACGCGGACTTCGCCTTGCTTGCCGTTTCTGCATGCTGCCGCGCCACGGAAAGCGCATCGTTCGCGAGTTGCAAATTGATCCGCTCTTCGGCGAGCTGCGCGCTTTTGGCGAGAAGCGCCTCGTGCTGTTCCGTGAGGCTGACATGGGCCGCTCTCAATTTCTCGCCTTTATGATAAAGAGCGACTTCATGTGCGGCCCTCTTGGAAATCTCGCGCGAGAGTTCTCAAAGCCATGATGAGGACGAGAAGGATGCCGGACCCCGCGATCCCGACAATGAGCTGCGCGTGGCGGTTCGCGGCGCTGAGCGCTTCCGTCTTCCCGAGGCCCACGACCACGATCAGCGGATAGCCCGCAACCCTGCGCCAGCTGAACAGCCGCACCACCCCGTCGACGACGCTCGCGCTCGTGTGGAACCCCGCGTCGGCGAAAGCCGCATCCTTGAAGGACCGGCCGGCGGCCAGGGAAGAACCGACGCCCACGGCTTCGACGCGATCTCTGGACGTGAAACGCGCGCGGATTACGGAATCCAGGCCAATGACAGTGACGTTTCCTGCTTCGCCAAGGTCGATCTGCCGGTGAAGGGAGGTCAGGTCATCCGGGTTCAGCGAAAAGACGAGGACTCCTCGGAAAGAACCGTCGGCGGCTTGCAGCCGTCTTGTGACCTGGATGGTCATCTGCTTCGACACGCGCCCAAGCACGGGCTTCCCGACGAAAAGCCCGGCATCGGGATTGTCGCGGTGGACGCGAAAATGTTCGCGGTCGGAAAGGTCGATCGGCTCCGGATTTTTCAAGAGCGAGACTGCCCGGAGCCGCCCATCCGCCCCGATGATCGAAACCTGCACCGTGGAGGCCGCAAAGCCAGGAATCAGCGGCGCCCATTGCGAGAGATCGAAATCGGCGCCCTCCTTTCCGATGCGCCGCACGATCAGCTCCATGGCCCCGGAGACGCTGTCCATGACGCGCCGGACCTGCTCCTCGAAGGAGGCGGACAAGTTCGTGGAATGCATGGCGGCGCGGTCGAGAGCCGCTTGACGCTGGTCGGCGACGAGAATGACGGCGACAACAAAAATAAAAGCGATGATCAATGCACTGAAGGCAAGGATTCGCCTCTTCAGGGACCGGCCAGCCGTCAGTATCCGTTCACAACTGGGATCGTCATGCCTGTTTTCGGCTTCTTCATGCATACGGCGATCCAACTGAAAAAAGGCCTGATCCCGTCACAGAACCGCGACTTGATCACAGCCGAAAAACTTCTTTCTTCAGGTTTTTGATAATTTATCTATTTCGTATTGCTCCTTATACCGGACACATATGGGAACGTTATTTTGAGTAATCGAAGTTCTCTTAAATGTGCTGGAAAAGTTCGTCGCTCGATCGGTTGTCATGTTCACGCAATAAATATCTACCACGAGGCTGAGTCTTGACCTACTTATGATCAGCTTCAAACTTAATATTTAAAAATAGATCTTCATTTTTTGAGGATGCTTCTGTCACCGTCGAGTAAAGGCGCCGAATTTGGCGCATGCGTTTGATCTGCGCGCGCTGCGGTGTTGTTGTGAGAAGCGCAGGCTTCCCAAACGGCGCAAGACCTGTAATCTCCTGGCGGTTGAAACACTGCCCTGCGAGACGCAATGAGCTTTCAGCCACACCCTCTTGAACGCGAGGAGCTTCCGAAGGATACCGCCGCGCTTGCACGGTTTCTGATCGGGAAGCTTGTCGTGCGGGCATTGCCGGGAACGCTGGCGAGCGCTCGCATTGTTGAGACCGAAGCCTATCTCACCGGCGACGAGGCAAGCCATGGTTTCAGGGGGCCGACGCCCCGCAACAAGATCATGTTCGGGCCGCGGGGATATGCTTATGTGTATCTCGCCTATGGGGTTTCGTTCATGCTGAACGTGACGGGCGCTGATGCGGGCGTCGGGGAAGCGGTCTTGATCCGCGCCGCCGAACCGGTGACAGGGCTGGAAGCCATGAAGCACAACCGAGGCGATGTGCCCGCCCGCGACCTCTTGCGCGGGCCAGGCCGTCTCGCCAAAGCGCTCGATATCGACCGAAGCCTCGATGGGGTCGACCTGTGCTCCACCGGCGCGCTCTGGCTGGCCTCGGATGGAGCTGCGCCCGGCGAAATCGGCGTCAGCGTGCGCATCGGAATA
Source organism: uncultured Alphaproteobacteria bacterium (assembly GCA_963764115.1). Classification (GTDB taxonomy): domain Bacteria; phylum Pseudomonadota; class Alphaproteobacteria; order Rhizobiales; family Rhodomicrobiaceae; genus Rhodomicrobium. The sequence goes on along the minus strand of CAVXRT010000035.1, from coordinate 38,258 downwards.
ACCCGCGATGCGATGAGGCCTTTGCGCTTTTTTCTAAAAGGCAGCAAGTTTGTGAGCGGCCCGGCGGCGCTCAATGCCGCACCCTAGCACTACAGGTGTTGTTACAGCGCTGTTTTCCTTGATTATGGGAGGGAAAAGGCCACGGGACGGAAAACGGATGGCAGGGAGAGAAAGCCAGGACTTTGCAGCCGCAAGCTCGGATGGCTGGGTTGCCGATCAGAGTGCGGACTGGTCGCTCCGATCCTCGGCCAGTCACACTCGTAAGAAGCCTATGGAATAATAGAGACAACTTCGTGCAAATTTAGTGATCAGGGTTGACGGAACATGCGGTTCCGATCATATATGCTTTGCAAGCGCCAGATAGAACTTGGCTCCTGCCGCGCTCGCGGCAGCACCGCTCTCTCGGATGTTAAGTATCGCAGCCTATCCGCAATGCGACGCGAGATCGAAGTTCTGACGCGCACCTGTCATCATTTCGCATTGTGCGTGTGGTGATATTTCACCGAACCCCCAAGGACGTGGTTCCAAAATTCAACGGGATATGACTTTTCAAAATCTGAAGCTCAGCGAAAAAGTGCTGGCAGCCATCGAGGCGGCAGGATACACCGCCCCAACCCCCATCCAAGCCCAAGCCATTCCAGTCGCTCTTGAAGGCCGCGACGTTGTCGGCATCGCACAGACCGGAACAGGCAAAACGGCTTCCTTCGTTCTTCCCCTTCTGACGATGCTCGAGAAAGGCCGCGCCCGCGCCCGAATGCCGCGCTCGCTTATCCTTGAGCCGACGCGGGAGCTCGCAGCTCAAGTCGCCGAAGCGATTGAGGCGCTCGGATCGCAGCATAAGTTGACCGTGGCGCTGTTGATCGGCGGCGTGTCTTTCGACGACCAGGAGAAGAAGCTCGAGCGCGGAGCCGATATTCTCATCGCGACGCCCGGCCGCCTTCTCGACCACTTCGGAAGAGGGAAGCTTTTGTTGAACGCGGTGGACTACCTCGTGATCGACGAAGCCGACCGTATGCTCGATATGGGTTTCATCCCCGACATCGAGCGCATTTGCAAGCTTCTGCCTCCGTCGCGCCAGACCATGTTCTTCTCCGCGACCATGCCTCCGGAGATTCAGAAGCTGACGGAGCAGTTCCTTCGCAATCCGGAGCAAATCCGCGTCAGCCCTCCCGCGACGGCCTCGAAGCTCATCACCCAAAGGCTTAAATTCTCCCCCGCCGATTCGAAGACAAAGCGTCATGTTCTGCGCGAATTGATGCGGAACGAAGCCGGCGCGGTCAAGAACGCGATCATCTTCTGCAACCGCAAGAAAGACGTCGCGGTTCTGCACAAGTCGCTTTTGAAGCATGGTTTCAACGCGGCGGCCTTGCATGGCGATCTCGACCAGCGCCAGCGCATGGCGACGCTCGAAGCCTTTCGCAAAGGTGAAATTACTTTCCTCGCCGCCTCGGATGTCGCCGCCCGTGGCCTCGACATCCCTGAAGTGAGCCACATCTTCAATTTCGATGTTCCTGTCAGCCCCGAGGATTATGTGCATCGCATCGGCCGCACGGGCCGCGCTGGCTGCGCAGGCTACGCGGCGATGATCGTGACGCCAAAGGAAATGAAAGGGCTTCGCGCGATTGAATTGCTGTGCAAGGCGAAGATAGAGTGGCTCGACGGCGAACCCTCAACCGAAAATCTTGCATCCGCAGACTTCAGCGAGCGTCGTGAGCGTTCGCGCCGGGGAGATCGCTCTAAGGGCGGGCGCAAGGAACACGCACCTTCCGAGCCCCGTCAATCGGCTGAGGTTCGCCCCATTCGCAGCGGGCCAGAGCAGCGCCAGACCGCCGAGGTTCGCCCAATCCGCAGTGCTACGCCGCGCCGCGAAAAAAGCAGAGATGGGAGCAGCGTGTCACGGTATCATCGCGAGTTGCTGCCGCCTGCCACATCCGCGCCCGTCGTTGGGCTTGGCGACCATGTGCCGGAGTTTTTGAAGCGTCCGGTCCGGGCGGCAGGATAACGAGGGCAGCGAACTTCTCGTCCTTCCCCCACGCTACGGGGGTTCATTCCGAAGCGCCGGGCTATTCGATCATTGTGAGCCTGGCGCCGTTGAGCTCGAAGCCTGACAACTGCCTGATAAAGCTCATTCCGAGAAGGTTCTGCGTCATCCGGCCGGGCTCTGCGATGACCGCCTGAACATCCTTGACCGTAATGTCGCCGACGCGGATTGTATCGAGTACGAGGGACGCCACGCGGGCGACGCCGTTCGCAGTTGTCGAGCGGCCATTGAAGCGCAGATTTTGCGGCGCAAGTCCAAGCTTCTGAGCTGTCTCGTAGCTCAGCGCCACATAAGTCGCGCCGGTATCGGTCATGAACTCGACCTCTTGGCCTCTGATCTGCGCGATGGCGTGGAAGTGGCCGTAATCGTTTGCGCTTAAGACGACCTTCCGCGCGCCCGTCTGCTCCTGGCCGGCGGAGATGGTGCCGCGCAGCGGAAGCGATGGCGTGGTCAGAACCTTGGTGTTGAAGCGCGCCAGCCTGCCGGAATTCGGCTCGAACTCGAAAAGATAGGCGAATCCGGCGCGGGAGGCCGCCGCCTTGGCGCGGTCGAAGAGAGGCTCAAACGAGGAGAACGTAAGGTACGCGCCCCCTACAGCTATGGCCCATACCGCAAGTTCCTTCATGATCCTGCGTTGAAGTGACCGGCTTTCCATGGTGGTCGCCGTGCTCCGCCGTTTGCGCTTCCGGCGGAAAGAAAGGCCGTGCCCCCACGCCTAGCTTTTCATCAGAAGCTTGTTCCCTGAGAATTCATAAGACCTCAAACGGCTTAAAAAACTCATACCGAGCAGGCTTTGCTGAAGCGCGCCCGGGCGCGTGACCAGGGCTTCGACCTTCTCCAGCGTCAGCTCTCCGAGAGAAACGCGATCGAGCCTGACGCGCGCCGCGAAAGCCCGCCCATTCGCAGTCTCGACGGGCACGCTGTAGTCGAGCGTCCCAACCTGGATGCCCGCCTTGCGCGCATCCTCCGGGCGAAGCACCACGGTTGAGGCGCCGGTGTCGACGATCATGCGGATGACCTTGCCGTTCACCTGCGCTTTCGCGATGAAATGACCATCGCCCGTCTTGCGGATCGAAACGACGGCGCCCCGCCCCGCCTCACCCGGCGAAACGGTCTGGACGGAACCCGGCTGGAGTTCCTGCACCACGCGGTCGCGAACTTCGCCAAGCTCGCTGCGATAGGCGTACAGCGCCACCACCACAAGCCCGATCGCCGCCCAGCTTCCCAGCGCCTTCAAGGCTTCGGACGCTCTCCCCGCCGTCAGCCTTGCTGCGCCAGCCATGAGAAAAATGAGAAGGGAAAGGAGGCCTGCGACGCGGGGGAACTCTTCTCGCGGCAAACCGGCTATCGTATCGCCTTCGCCGGTCAGCACATAAAGAACGATACTAACGGCGAGCAGTCCAATAGCGAGGAAAATCATAGATCGTCCATTTTTCGAACGCGGGCGATATATAGGTGGATATCGGGAAAAAGACAGCTCCCTTGAGCTGAGCATACTCGGCCCCGCGCGAATCGCCCCATAATTCGAACATTAACCTTTCTCGCATTCGCCGTTGAGATCAGAAATAGGCCAAAGCACAGTTATGCGATACCCAGCCGACTTGCTCGACGAGATCCGCAGCCGCGTACCGGTAAGCCGCGTCGTGGAGCGCCATGTCAAGCTCAAGCGCGCGGGCCGCGAATACACTGGTTTATCCCCCTTCAAGGCCGAAAAGACGCCCTCGTTCACGGTGAACGACCATAAGGGCTTTTACCACTGTTTCGCGAGCGGCGAACACGGCGACATTTTCACCTTTCTCATGAAGGTGGCGGGGCTGACGTTTCCTGAAGCGGTAGAGCGGCTCGCGTCGGAGGCAGGCGTTATCCTGCCCGCTCCGAAGCCCGTGGATGAGGCCAAGGTGAGCCATGAAACCCGTGTTCGCGAGGCGCTCGAGGAGGCATGCCGCTTTTTCGAATCCGCGCTTGCCGGACGCGAGGGAAACGTCGCGCGCGCTTATCTCGAAAGGCGGGGCGTTCAGTTCCCGGAGATCAAGTCTTTCCGGCTTGGCTACGCCGCCGACAGCAAGACGGCGCTGAAGCAGCATCTTGGCGGCAAGGGTTTCTCGCTCGCCGAGATGCAGGATGCGGGGCTTCTGATCCACGGCGAGGACATCGCGATCCCCTATGACCGTTTCCGTGGCCGCCTGATCTTTCCGATCATGGACGCAAAGGGCCGCGTCATCGCCTTCGGAGGCCGCGCTCTCCACCCCGATCAGCAGCCGAAATATCTCAACTCGCCCGAGACGGAGCTGTTTCACAAGGGGCATGTCCTCTTCAATCTCGCGCCGGCTCGCGAAGCGGCGAAAACGGCAAAAACGGTCGTCGTCGCGGAAGGCTACATGGACGTCATTGCGCTGACGCGCGCTGGCTTCGCGAACGCCGTCGCCCCGCTCGGGACCGCGCTGACATCCGATCAGCTGCGGCTTCTATGGACGATGGTGCCGCTGCCGACGCTTTGCTTCGACGGCGACGTGGCAGGGCAAAAAGCCGCACATCGGGCGCTCGACACGGCTTTGCCGCACCTCGAACCGGGCCGCTCCCTGCAATTCGCCTTCCTGCCGGAGGGCCGGGATCCGGACGACATGGTCACGGGCGGCGCAAGAGACGCGCTCGCCAATCGGCTCGCCGGGGCGGCGCCGTTCATAGACGTGCTATGGGCGCGCGAACGCGACCGCCATCCCCTCGACACGCCCGAACAGCGCACCGGGCTGGAACGCAGGCTGGCGGAGTTGGCGGGGCAGATAGAGCACAAAAGCCTAAGCCGCGAATATATCGATGTATTCCGGAAGCGGCTGCGCATGTTAGGGCGAACGGCAAGCGTTGCGCCCGAGCCCGCGGAACTTATGTGGCGGGAACGGACGGATCAGGTTCGACAAAGGGGGACCAGGCTGCAGCGCGTCGATCCTCGCGCCCGAACGACGAGCCTTCTTTCGAGCAAGATTGTGCAGCCGTCCGCGCCGAGCAGCACCCACCGGGAGGGGCTCGTTATATTGGCCATTGCCCGGCACCCCTGGCTTCTCGACGAGCACGTGGAGGAGATCGCAAACCTTCCACTGGATGATGCGGGATGTTGCCGTATTCGTAACGCAATGCTAACCATACATCAGACAGAGGAATTGCTTGACAGCGGAAAGTTGTTCGAGCACCTGTCGCGTGAAGGTTACAGGGCGGAATTGGAGCGGCTTGAGCGCGCATGCGCTCACAACGCGGATTCGCACTTCGCCACAGGCGCAAATAAAGAGCAGGTCTTGGAAGGTTGGCGGCATGTCATGATGCTTCATGGCAAAGCAGGAGTTCCCCGCTCGTTGCGTGAAGCAGAGAGTGACTGGCTGAGCGATCAGACGAGCGAGAACGAATCCAAGCTGTATGCCATAAAGCAACAGGTTGAAATTGCGGCATCTTGAACGGGCCTTCTATATTGCGGCTGAGGCAAACATTCACCAGATAACATAAGGGGCGCGTGGTAGGGCGTGAATTTAGCTTCATGAGTAACGCGGCATTAAGCACAGCCACTTATCGTTTAGAGTGGTTTCGCAAAGCGAGTCGCGAATGGCGTACCGAGCAACGCTTTACTCTTCCGGCGCCCCAGGAGATATACCGCTACCCTAAGCCAAGGCTGCCCAAGCGCCTGCGCGCACCGTTTTTCGGCATTTTCTGGAGTGCATAATGGCCACTGCGACGACAAAAAACGAGGACCAAGAGACACCGGCGCCGGAAACGTCGGATAGCCCGGTTCTTGATCTTTTGGATGCCGCCGTAAAACGGCTGATCAAGGCCGCGAAGGTGCGCGGCTACGTTACTTACGACGAGATCAACGAAGTCATGCCGCCCGAGGAGGTCTCTCCAGACCAGATCGAGGACATCATGACGATGTTTTCCGACCTCGGCATCAATGTCGTCGATGCGGACGAGGTTGAGGAAGCTGGAGCCGAGCCTATCGACGAGGAAGAGGACGACAGGCAGGCAAGCCCGCAATTGCCGGTCAAGCAGGAGCGCAGCACCGAAGTTAGCGAACGCACCGACGATCCGGTGCGCATGTACTTGCGCGAAATGGGGTCGGTCGAACTCCTGTCGCGCGAAGGCGAGATCGCCATCGCCAAGCGGATCGAGGCTGGCCGTGAAGCCATGATCGGCGGCCTGTGCGAAAGCCCGCTGACCTTCCAGGCCATCATTATCTGGCGTGACGAACTGAACGAAGGGAAAATCCTTCTCCGCGACATCATCGACCTGGAAGCGACCTATTCGGGTCCATTCGCGCGAACCGGCGAAGGCGAGGAGGAGGGCTCCGAAGAAGAGTTTGTCCCCGAGGAACCGCCTGCTCCTGCTCCAGCTGCTGCTCCCGTAGCCGCGGCGAATGGCGCCTCGCGGGCGCCGGCGCCAGGGCTGAACGGCGCCAGCGTCAACGGTCATTCCCACACACCGCGCCAGGCGGATGGGGAAGACAGCCCAAGCGGCGAAGGCGAGGGCGCAGAGTTCCGCGGCGAAGAGAATTTCGACGACGACGACGATCTCGAAAACAGCCTTTCGCTCGCGGCGATGGAGGCTGAGCTCAAGCCGAAGGTGCTGGAAACCTTCGATCGGATCGCAACCGAATACAAGAAGCTTCGCAAGCTGCAGGATCAGCATGTCGAGCGCAAGCTTGCCGACGATGCGCTTTCGCCCCAGCAGGAGAAGCGCTCGAAGAAGCTCCGCGACGCGGTCATCCAGGATGTCAAAAGCCTGTCCTTGAACCCGGCGCGCATCGAATCCCTGGTCGAACAGCTCTACGACATCAACAAGCGGCTTATCGGTTATGAGGGCCGCCTCTTGCGGCTTGCCGATGGCTATGGCGTGCGCCGCGATGAGTTCCTGGGTCAGTATCAGGGCTGTGAGCTCGATCCGAACTGGACCGATCGCGTAAACGAACTGAAAACCAGGGGCTGGCAGAAGTTTGTCGAGAAAGAGCGCGCGCGAATCGATGAGATCCGCCGGGAAATCTACGCGCTCGCGACCGAGACGGGCCTCGACATCGCCGAGTTCCGCCGCATCGTGAAGATCGTCCAGAAGGGCGAGAGGGAAGCGCGGCAAGCCAAGAAAGAGATGGTCGAGGCGAACTTGCGTCTCGTGATCTCGATTGCGAAGAAATACACCAACCGCGGCCTGCAATTCCTGGATTTGATCCAGGAGGGCAATATCGGCCTGATGAAAGCGGTCGATAAGTTCGAATACCGGCGCGGATACAAGTTTTCGACCTACGCGACATGGTGGATCCGGCAGGCGATCACGCGGTCGATTGCCGATCAGGCGCGCACGATCCGCATTCCCGTGCACATGATCGAGACGATCAACAAGATCGTACGCACCAGCCGGCAGATGATGCACGAGATCGGCCGCGAACCGACACCGGAAGAGCTTGCCGAAAAGCTGTCCATGCCGCTCGAAAAGGTGCGGAAGGTGCTCAAGATCGCGAAAGAGCCGATCAGCCTCGAGACGCCCATCGGCGACGAGGAAGACAGCCACCTCGGCGATTTCATCGAGGACAAGAACGCGATCCTGCCCATCGACGCGGCGATCCAGTCGAACCTGCGCGAGACGACGACGCGGGTGCTTGCCTCGCTCACGCCGCGCGAGGAGCGCGTGCTGCGCATGCGTTTCGGCATCGGCATGAACACCGATCACACGCTCGAGGAAGTCGGCCAGCAGTTCTCGGTGACGCGCGAACGCATCCGCCAGATCGAGGCGAAGGCGCTGCGCAAGCTGAAGCATCCGAGCCGCAGCCGCAAGCTCCGCAGCTTTTTGGATAATTAGATCGTCCACGCCGTCCGCGCGATGCCGGCCATCTCATGGTTCTACGGCATCGCCATTAGGATGTACATTAAAGACCATTCGCCTCCGCATTTCCATGCGGTCTACGGCGGCGATGAGGCCTATGTGTCGATAGAGACGGGCGAAGTCATCGAAGGGAAAATGCGACCCTCTGCCGTCCGCCTCTTCAGAGAGTGGACCCGGGCTCGGAAACCGCTTTTACTTGAAAACTGGAGACGCGCCCAATCAGGCGAACAGTTGGAGAGGATTCCAGGGCTAGATGTTGACTAAGGTCACCGGTTTAGAACGCCTAGGCGGCTTTCGGCTTCGCATTGCGTTTAACGATGGCAGCGCGGGTGTGCACGATTTTTCCTCAATGGTCCAGGAGGCCGGTGCTTTGCTGGCTCCGCTGCGTGACGAGAAGTATTTTGCGCGTGTTTTCCTGGAGTTTGGCGCACTCACCTGGCCGAATGGCTTCGATATTGCGCCCGAATGGCTTCGCCGCGTGATGAGCGCGAGAAACGAGCTCCAGCGCAGTGCAGCTGAGTGAAACAATGGCGACAACTCGCTCTTCGATTTGCTGGAACCGATGTCAGGGCCGGGCTTGACCCGGCCACCCAGTCCCAATTCAAGAAGATGGAGTTTGTTGCCCTGGATGGCCGCCTCGTAGGGCGGCCATGACAACGAGGGGATTCCGCTCTACTTCGAAAAAGCAAGTGAGCGCGGACACCGTAACTTAACGATGCAAAGCGAATGCGCTTCACAACCCAAGGTAGAAGATTTAGCCTTGCATTGTCTGGGCCGGCCCAGACAGGCGAGCGCGAGCCATTCACGGGTGGGGCATCACCGCCGCGCTCGCCACCCTCTTTTGGTGAAGGGCCGTCATAAATCGACGGTCATGAATTACAACGACTTAGCTCTTGGCTGCCGGTCTTGGAAGTACTTAGATCATTAGATATATAGGTTTTTACAAAACAAAACCAATTTTAACCGGCTGTAAACCCTGAGGCAGTGGTCGAGGCGACGCGATCCTGGAGCCCCAAGGCGCTGGAAAAGTTCAGCGCCTTCGATGTTTGGCGTCCTTGGGGCAGCCGCTCCCGCCCCCTAATACCCAATCGCGGCGCCATCGCCGTCCCGCGTGTCGGCGGAGCCCATGAACAGCCCGGCCTTCTTCATAACGGAGTTGGCCCGCCCCAGAACGCGGTGCTGGAATGTGCCGTCGGCGTTCTTCGGCAGGATGAAGCCGCGCGCTTCGAGGATGCGCAAGGTGTCGTCCGAGATCCCGCGCTCGGTGATGACATTGTCGGGCTGCCACTGATGATGAACGCGCGGCGCGGCCGTGGCCTCGGCGACGTTCATGTCGAAGGTCAGCACGTTCAGGATCTCCTGCAGCACGACGGTGATGATCGTGCTGCCGCCGGGGCTACCGGTGATGAGAAAGGGCACGCCGTCCTTCAGAACGATGGTCGGGGCCATCGAGGATAGAGGCCGCTTATGCGGCGCGATCGCGTTGGCCTCGTCGCCGATGAGGCCGTAGGCGTTCGGCGCGCCCGGCTTCGCGGAGAAGTCGTCCATCTCGTTGTTGAGGAAGAAGCCCGCGCCATCGACCGTGTATCCGCTCCCGAATGCGAGGTTGAGCGTATAGGTGTTCGAGACCGCGTTCCCCGCCTTGTCCATGATGGAAAAATGGGTTGTCTGGTCGCCTTCCGCCGACGGCGGTTTTCCTGCCGAAACGTCGGCCGATTTCGTGGCGTGCTCCAGGTCGATGCCCTTCCGAAGCTCGGCGGCGTAGGCTTTATTGGTCAGCCCGGCCACAGGCACCTGCACGAAATCGGGATCACCAAGGAACTTGGCCCGATCGGCATAGGCCCGCCGCATGGCCTCGACCAGCCTGTGAATCGTATCGGCGCTGTCCTGCCCGAATTTCTTGAGGTCGTAGCCTTCAAGGATGTTCAGCATCTGGATCACGTGAACGCCGCCTGAAGAGGGCGGCGGCATGGAGACGATCTCATAGCCCTGGTATGTTCCACGGACCGGCTCGCGCTCGATCGCGCGGTAATCCTTGAGGTCTTCGCGGGTGATGAGGCCGCCGCCCCTCTTCATCTCGGCCTCGATCATTGCGGCGACCGGGCCATCATAGAATCCGCTCGCGCCTCGGTCGCGGATCGCGATCAGGGTTTTGGCGAGATCGGGCTGGCGCAGGATCTCGCCCATCCTGTAGGGCTCGCCATATTCATGCTGGAAGTACGCGGCCGTCGAAGGATCGGCGGACAGGCGCTCGCTCGTCTTCGCGAAAGCATAGGCCAGGCCATAAGAGACGGGAAAACCGTCCTGAGCGAGCTTGATCGCCGGGGCCATCACCTGCTCCCGGCTCATCGTTCCGTAATGGTCGAGCGCGTGGAGAAGGCCGGCGACCGTTCCGGGCACCCCGGCGGAAGCCCGGCTGTATCGCGCCTTTTCGCGATCAACGGCTCCGTTGCTGTCGAGAAACATGTCGCGGGTCGCCGCCGCGGGCGCCGTCTCGCGATAGTCGATGGCGACTTTTCGCCCGTCGGCGAGCGAGATCACCATGAACCCGCCTCCGCCGAGGTTCCCGGCCTGGGGATGGGTGACCGCGAGAGCGAAACCAACCGCGACGCCCGCGTCGATCGCGTTGCCGCCAGCTTTCAGGATATCCGCGCCCACCTGCGCCGCGATCTTTTCCTGCGCGGCGACCATGCCATGCTCGGCGACGACGGGCTGGAACCGGAACTCGAAGCCAATAACGGCGTCGGCGGCGGGATCGTTGGCGCGCTGCGCGCTCGGCTGCTCGGAAACGGCGATGATGACCGCCAACACGGCGACAACAGGGAACAGGGCGCGCAATTTTGACATCACAGACATAGGAGGGGGACCCGGGCTTCGGGGTTGAGCGGGGAAACGCAAATTTCGTTAGCCCGGAGAGTAAGGTAAATTCTGGCGTCTTTGCAGCAGGATTGCGATAATCTTATGTAACATCCCTTATCGCAATCCAGGAAAGGCGACCATGAAGTACCGCAGGCTTGGTGACAGCAGCTTGTCCGTCTCGGAGATCGCGCTCGGGTCCTGGCTCACCTATTCGGGTGGCGTCGATGCGCAAACGGCGAGGGCCTGCGTGCACAAAGCTCTGGCGCTCGGCATCAACTTTATCGACACGGCGAACATCTACGGGCGCGGGGCAGCGGAGACCTTTCTTGGAGAAACGCTCGCCACCGTGCCGCGCGACAGCTATGTGCTGGCGACGAAGCTCTACTTTCCGATGACGGAAACGGATCGGGGCCTCTCGCGAGCGCAAATCCACAAACAGCTCGATGCTTCGCTGAAGCGGCTCAACACCGATTACGTCGATCTCTACCAATGCCACAGATTCGATCCCGAAACGCCGCTGGAAGAGACAATGCAGGCGCTGACCGAAGTCGTTCATGCGGGGAAGGCCCGCTATGTCGGCTTCTCCGAATGGCCCGCCGCGGTGGTCGCCGAAGCCATCGCGATGGAGCGCGCCGTTCGCTTCGTGTCGAGCCAGCCGCAATATTCGCTGCTCTGGCGGCAGCCCGAGAAAGAGATTATTCCGCTTTGCAAAGCCAACGGCATATCGCAGGTCGTGTGGTCGCCGCTTGCGCAGGGCGTATTGACCGGAAAATACAAGCCCGGCGAAGCGCCCGGGCAAGGCACACGCGCCACGAGCCGCGCCATGGGTGGATTTCTTCAGCGGTCCTGGCTGGAGCCGCGCGTTCTGGCGGCGGTCCAGCGGGTGAGGCCGATCGCCCGAGAGGCGGGGCTGACGCTTACGCAATTCGCGCTCGCCTGGGTTTTGCGCAACGACAATGTGGCATCAGCGATCATCGGCGCATCGCGGCCGGCCCAGATCGAGGAGAATGCGAGGGCGTCCGGGCACCATGTTGATCCTGCGCTGTTCCATGAGGCGGAGCGGATCTTCGCCGACGTGACAACCGCTTGAAGCCAACACAATATCCTCCGTCTCTCTCGAGTGATCCGACATGACAGAAGACTATTCACAGAACCAGACCGAGACGCATTCCCCTGCAGACGCCGAGAATGACGGCCCTCTTTTCAAGACCTTCAATCCGGCGACCGGCCAGCTCGTTCACACTTATCACGGTCATACGCGGGAGGAGGCGCTCGCTATCGCGCGACGAGCCCATGAAGCTTTCAAGAACTGGCGGCGAACGTCCTTCGTAGACCGCGCGAAACTGATGAAGGCCGCGGCTGAAGGTTTGCGCCGCCGCAAGGATGAGTTTGCAGGGCTTATGACCGCCGAAATGGGCAAGACCCGCACCGAGGGCCTCGGCGAGATCGAGAAATGCGCCTCGAACTGCAATCACTTCGCCGATCACGCGATGCGCTTTCTGGCGCGAGAGCCCGTCGAATGGGACGGCCCGAAAGCTTTCGTGACCTTCAATCCCCTCGGCGCGATCCTCGCGATCATGCCGTGGAATTTTCCCTTCTGGCAGGTGTTCCGTTTCGCAGCGCCTTCGCTGATGGCAGGCAACACGGCTGTCCTGAAACACGCCAGCAACGTGCCGGGCTGCGCGCTCGCCATCGAGAGCGTGTTCCGGGAGGCTGGCTTCCCCGCGAACGTGTTCAGCACCCTTCTGATCCCGAGCCGCGACGTCGACGCGCTCATCGGCAATCCCGCCATCGCGGCGGTGACGCTGACGGGCAGCGTGGCGGCCGGGCAAAGCGTGGCCATAGCCGCGGGGCGCAACCTGAAAAAGACCGTGCTCGAACTCGGCGGAAGCGACCCCTACCTCATCCTTGCGGATGCCGACATCGAACGCGCCGCCACAGTTTCGACAGCCGCCCGCATGGTGAACGGGGGGCAGAGCTGCATCGCGGGCAAGCGCTTCATCGTTGTTTCCGCGGTGAAGGATGCGTTCGAGAAGGCGCTCACGGCCAAGATGCACGCCATTCAGATGGGTGATCCGAGCGATCCGGCGACAAAGCTCGGCCCGCTCGTAAGCGTGGAGGCACGCGATGCCGTTCACAGGCAGGTTCAGGAAAGCATCGCGAAGGGCGCGTTCCTTCTCTGCGGCGGCAAAATCCCAGACAAGCCGGGCGCATGGTATCCGCCGACCGTGCTCAGCGACGTGAAGCCGGGCCAGCCCGCGCATGACGAGGAAGTGTTCGGCCCTGTCGCAGCGATCATCGAGGCGCGCGACGAGGAAGACGCGATCCGCATCGCCAACGACTCGCAGTTCGGCCTCGGTTCCGGCGTCATCACCTCGGACATCGCGCGCGGCGAACGCATCGCCGCCGAGATGCTGGAATCCGGCATGAGCTTCGTGAACGATAATGTGCGCTCCGATCCGCGCATGCCCTTCGGGGGCGTGAAGCATTCCGGCTATGGCCGCGAATGCTCGCATTTCGGCATCCGCGAATTCGTGAACATCAAGAGCGTGCTCGTCCGCGATTAAGTAGACGCCTTCGCCAATGCTGCAGGCAAGCGGGGCGTTGTGTCGCAAGAGGAGACGGTGAAGCGCGGCGCGGTTTAGCTTCGCGCCTCACCTGCAGGCGGAGGGTCAGCTTCATCTCATTGGCAGGGGATGCATCAGGCCGCCTTCGGTCCAAAGTGCATTCAGACCGCGATCCAGATGGTAGGGCCCGCCCGTCGTACGTTGGAAGATCTCACCATAGTTGCCTGTCGCAGCGATGACCTTGGCGGCCCAATCATGCGCCAGGCCCAGCGCCTGAGCAGTCGCGAAATCGTGCCCGAGCAATTGGTCAGCCCGCATATCATGGCGTTCCAACGCTGCCGCCACGTTGCCCTGCGTGATTCCCAACGCTTCCGCCTCGATCAGCGCGCTGACCGTCCAGTCGATCAGGAGTGCGAACTTCTGGTCGCCGTAGCGATACGCGGGGACAATCGGATTCAGCCCGAACCGCTCCGGCAGAAATACGAAATCGGCGGTCCACGCATGAAAGTTGGCGCGCGACTGGGCGAGCCTCGACTCCGTGCCCGTGCCCGCAACGCATCGGCGAACAGCAACGGCTGCGTCCATTTCGCCTTGTTCGGAGTGAGCCATGAGCGCGTAAGGAATGCCCCGCGCAGTCATTTCGTCCCGCAGCATCCTCTGGGGCGGGCTCATGTCAAGCGCACAGATGAGCTTGTCGCGCAGGCCCGCCAGCTCCGTGACCCCGCTCAGCTTCGAGACTAAGAAGCGCTGAGGGTCATAAAAGACCGTCGGTCCGAACCCAACGCCGAAATGCACAGCTATCAAAGCCGAGGGCGAGATGCCGACCGCAAGATGGATGGCGCCCGCCTTCAACGCATTCAACGCCTCCGGCTCGGCTGGAAAGGTCCGGATCGACAGGCTTTCGGCGTCACCGAAGATAGCGACGGCGACGGCACGGCAAATCTCGGCTTCGAGCGCGGAGAGATTGCCGTGAATGTCCTCTCCATTCCAGTCGTCGGCGCCAAGCACGGCGCCGCATTCCAGGTGATGAGCGGCGCGGATGGACTTTAAAGTTTGAGCGTGCCCGGCGCTGGCGAGCGCAACCAAGCAGCCGGCGAAGAGGCCCAGAAGCAAGCGAGACATCTACAAACCCCATGAAGCAGGAAAAGATAGGGATGGAGGTCAAAACCTCCATCCCGTTGCGGACGTTCTTGAGCCCGCGGGCATGGCTAAACCAGAAAATGGATTTATGGTGTCCACTGTCCGGAGGTAGGCGTGCCGGGCGATTGGGTCGGACGGGGATTTACGTCCACCGGATACGGGTCGGTCGGCTGACCCGCTTTGTAGGAGGCCCAAGACTTGAAGTCGGTTGGCAAGATGCCGATCTTCTGGCAGGCGCCATTGGTATAGCCGTTTGCCGAATATTGTTGTGTCGACGCATAGTGGGGCAGGGAGTTGATCACTGCCGGAGGGATATATGCCTGCGAAGGGGAGAGTGGCCGCTTATTCCCTCGCAAGATATCGAGATCGAAGGCTTCCGTAAGGTCGCCGACGTTGTTGTTCGGATCATCAGAAGGACCGAGGTTTGCTTGGCCCAATGTCTGCTGGCCTAAGGTGCGCGCACGCTGCTCGTCGGGCAATAGGGCGAGCGGCGCGAGGTCGAACAGCTCGTTGATGAATTTGATCACCGAGCCGTGCTCGTTGTAGTTATGCGAGATCGTGCCCGATGCTGCGTAGGGCGAGAGCAGGAGGGTCGGAATGCGCGGGCCGGCCGCAAGCTGCGAACCGTCGGCAAACGTGCTGCGCCGCGTCGGTGAGACGTGGTCGTAGAACCCGTCGGTTTCGTCATAGGTGATGATGATCACGCTTTGCGGCCAGTATTCACTGTTGACAATGGCGTTGATCGCTTTGGCGGAAAGCGCTTCGGAGATCTGCTGGTCCGAGTAGGCCGGATGATCGTCATTGCCGAGGAAGGCTTGCTGGATGGCAGCCGTTGGATCGACCGGCTTCAGCCCGTCATTGTTGTCGTAGCCGCCGCGCAGATAGAACACGCCGCCGTCGCTGGGCAGCTTTTGGTGTTCGACGGCGTTGAAGAAATCCTTGACGCCGTGCAGGTTGTTTTTCAGCACCTGCTTGTTGTCGCCGAGATACCCGAAATACTGCGGGCCGTTGTGATGCAGCACATAACCGCTGTACTGGACCGGAGTGATTCCATCGTAGGTGTCAGGCGTGTCGTTGGTATTGAAGCCTTGCTGATACCAGCCCCAGTTGACCGGCGCGTTGAAGGTCGCAATGGTTTTGATGTCGTGCTGGACATCCAGGAGGTCCGCGGTGGGATTCTCGTCGTTTTGGATGATCTGATTGATGTTCCAGCCCATGAACGAGAGTGGCAGGCTGGCGAAGGTCAGGGCCAGAGCCGGGTTGGCCGCATTCTCGTCAGTATTATACGGAGGCAGGACCGAACTCTTGTCGAGATTTGAGCCAGGGAACGGCCCCGGATCGGCGACAATCGGCACGAACGCATTGCTGTTGCTGGGGTTCGCCGAGGCATAGGTGGCGCCGAGCACGTTCTGGAAGGCGGGGTTCGAATAGGTCGTGCTCGCGCCTTCGTTGTTGTGAAGCGCCCATTGCGTCTCACCGGCCTGGCCGGAGATGATCGCGATGGCATTCGGAGTCGAAGGTCCGACGATCGTCTGATGGAAGTTGTCGAACAGCACGAAATTCTTCGCCCATTGCCACATGAAGGGGATCGTGTCGCAATCGATGTGGCTAAGGTTCGTCTCGGCTTTCTGCTTCTGTGCGAGTGTGATCGAGGTCGGCGCGACGTCCGACTTGGTGACGATGTTGCCCGACGGGTCTGTCGTCAGTCCCTCCTGATCCATGGCGTACTGGTCGTTCGCCGCGACGCCGGCGCCCGGGTCGATATGCAGGCTGTTGGCCATGCCCTGGTGGCTGTGATCGACCGAAATCAAGTCGGCGGGATAGATCGGCACAACCGTCCCGCCCGCGGTCTGGACCGCTTGCGGCATCAGGAATGGGGAGGCCGTCACCTTCTTAAGGTTGGTATCCAGGTAAGTCTGCACGAAGCTCGGCGTCGCATTGGCGGGCTTAAGGCCGTTCGGAGCGCTGAAGAGGCCGTTGGCGCCTGGAAAGGTGCCGAAATAATGATCGAACGACTCGTTCTCGTGAAAAATCACGAACACATACTTCACCTTCTGGCGCAGAAGGCGAATGACTTCTCTTGCGCCTTGGGCGCTTTTATATTGCTGTATGCTTGCGTTTTGCGTCGTTTGCGCATAGGCGCACGGCGCCAAACTTGGTTGCAACAACGCTGCGGCCGAAACGAACGCAGTTGTTGCCCTGAAGAATTTCTTCATTGGGTACCCCCGAAAGGAAATGCAGGTAGCAACGCATTACCTTCGGCCCGCGTAGGGTGCTTTCTTGTAAGTTTCACGACAGTTTGGTGAAACACACTCTGTCGGCGGAATACGCCGCCGATTGAGCCGATTGCATGAGGCATTTCGGATACAGCCGCGGTCCCGCTTATGGGAGCAGAGTTCGGGAACGATGCGCTGCAGTCGCCAGCAAGCTGGAGCTGCTGATCCTGTGCGAGAATCGCATCAAGGGGCGTCAGTTCGACCTTCTTGCCCATCGGACCACGGCGTCACGCCCGTCGCGCACCGCGAGGCTGCGCCGCTGGCTTGCATGCTAAAACGGCCGGGTTAGATGGGGATAAGGCAAGGCGCTGGCTGGGAATGGGTTGTCGCCTGGATCCGTGGTGGCTTACCTTCCCTAAGCAACTCGGGTTGGATTTTCCTGATAGAGGTTACTCGTGAAGATGCCTCACCTTTCCCTGCCTAACTTGTTTGCCGGTCTTCTGTCTGTAGTGGCATTTCTTGCCAGCATGGTTTTCCTTGAAAATATCTTTGCTCAGGACATCGCCAACATTATAAGGCCTCATTACGAACAGCTTAAGGACCTTTTTATCGAAACAAAAATCAGTCTCCTGAGCTTTTCCGCTTTTTCTCTCATCTTGAGTTTCCTAAGCGTGGCAGTCCTCGGCGCCTATGCCGACAGAGGAAGAAAAATTTCCGAGCTCAAGCAGTCCGAGAAAACACTCAAGTGGGTAATTGAAACGAGAAGCCCAAAGATATTCTCATTTCTTGATGTAACGGGGCTTCCAAACAGGCATCAGTTAGAGTCTGATTTTGACGAGGGCCGAATTCCAGGGCAATCGGGTAGATTTAATTCAAATGCCTATTCGCACTTCTGCGTGTGTCGATTCGAGAACCTGATCCTGAATGCGCATAAAAGTAACCGGTTGAATCTGGAAGCTTATACTTATGCCCTCCAACATATTTATGCGTCGTTGCGTAAACAGGACCTGATGTATGTTTACAGGATCAGTAAAGATGAGGAGTATTTAGTTTTTATTTTGAATGGATCGTTAACAGGCATTTGTCAGTTTATAATTCGCCTTAGGCGAAGCCTACTTATTGAGATAGCGCATGAAATTCATTCTCTCTTTAATCAAGAAATTGACATGCATTTTTATAGCGGAATTGCGCAATTCAGTCGTGATGATCGACTTAACACCACGTTAGAAAAGGCGCTCCTTTGTCTGGACCTCGCCGCGAATTTGTCTAATGAAAGAGGCGTTCACTGGCAGTCTGAAGAAACGCCTGATGCTAAGGTCCTGGAGGCACTACAAAAGATATAAGTATGGAGATAGACAAACCTCCCACATTTGCCCAGCCCAAGGCATCGCTTCCGCCAATCGTGAAGGGAAACCAAGGTTAGCCTCGGCCTTGGTCGCGTCCTAATTTGGCTTGGAAAACCCTGGGATATGCGCGGCTCAGGCCACGCTCGCCTTATTGACCGCCATTTTGCCCGCTACGAGGCCGCAAGGATCGTTCTTTACCGGGTCAGGGGCCTTCTTATGCTTTTGCGGCAGTGGATCATTGCGAGCTTCGTTCTTACGGCGGCCGGTTTCATCGGTGGCGGGGCCATTGCGCAAAGCCCTGCCCCGCAAGGCCAGCAGCCGGCGGCTGCCGCAGCGCAGCCGGCCAAACCGGCAGCGCCGAAGGCCGATGCCGCCGAGATCACAAAGCGCGCGAACGATAGCGTCGGCGTCGACATCCACGCTCAGATCAAAGGCTGGCAAAAAGAGCTGGATCGCATCGAAGAGGCGCTTCGCAAGCCCAATGCCAGCTACTCGGACCTGAACGGTTACCGTGACGCGCTCGTGAAGCTGCGCGCAAACGAAGAGGATTTCAGGACTAAGCTCGAGCCGCCTCTGAAGGTGGTCGAGGAGCAGGTTGAGAAACTGCCGCCTCCGCCAGCGCAAGACCAGCCCCCTGAGCCGGAACAGGGCGCCCAATTGCGCGCCGAGCTGACTTATCAGCTCGGCCTTTTCAAGTCGGCCCGGAGTTCGCTCGACGCCGATCAGACTCGCATCAGCCAGCTGATCAACACGATCCAGGATATTCACCGGAAGAACTTCACCAGCAATCTATTCCAGCCGGTCCCTGGCGTGTTTTCCGCCCAGACATGGGAGAACGTGTCGGACTACGCGAGCCTCGCCGAGACACGCGTCGAGGGCATGGTTAGCGATTGGTGGAACTCCAGCGACAAAGAGCAACTGCACTATCTCATCCTGAGTGCGCTGGCGATGTTTCTTGTCCTGGGCTACTTCCGCGTCCACGGCGTGGAAAGATTGAGAGCATGGCCGGAGGCGGGAGAGCCGCCTTTCTGGCAGCGGGCTTCATCCGCCGCCGGCGTGATTCTGTTACGGTCGATGCCTGTCATCATACCGATCGTCTTCCTCTACAACGCGATCGATGAACTTCAACCCTTTCCCGAAAAGGTCGGGTGGCTGTTCTACGTCGCGGCGCGCTCGCTGTTCATCATCGTGGTCGTGAATGCGCTGATGACTACGGTGCTTTCGCCAGATGCGCCGCAGTGGCGTTTGATCCCGGCGGGGGATCGGGCCGCCTCGCGCATTACCCGGCTTGTGCTGGCGCTCGTCATTCTCTATGGGGTCACCGCCTTCGCCTATTCCGCCACGCGCATCGTGCAATCGCCATTCTCGCTGACGCTGGCTTTGGCTCTACCGGCAAACCTCATCGTTGCGGCGCTCGTCGTGGCGATCCTGAAGACGCCGCTTGAGGAAAGGGAAGTGGAGGGAATGCCTTCGCTGACCTGGCTGCGCCTCCTGCGTTTGCCGATGTGGGGCATAAGCCTCGCGATCGTGGTCACCGCCTTCGCTGGTTACCTCGCGCTCTCACGGTTCATTGCGCAGCAGCTCATCGTCACGGGCTCGATTCTGGCGCTCGTTTATCTCCTCCTCCTTTGGGCCGACGGTTTCGCCACGGGCATGAGCGATGAACACTCCGCGTGTGGTTCCTGGCTGAAGGACAGTGCAAGTCTCGATCAGGACAAGCGGGAGAGGCTTTCGGTTCCGATCAGTCTTCTCCTTAAGTTTGCTGTTCTGGTCGCTTCCGTGCCGCTGATCCTTCTGCAATGGGGATACCCCTGGCCGGATATCATCGAGTTGTATCGCCAGCTGTTTTTCGGTTTCCGGATTGGAGGCACCGAGATTCTCGATTGCGGCCATCCTTGCCTCGATCATCGTCTTCGTCCTTGGCTACTTCGCCGCGAAGCTCTTTCAGGGATGGCTCGACCGGCAGGTCCTCAAGCCGGCGGGATTGTCCGGCGGTTTGCGCGACTCCATCCGCACCACGGTCGGCTATGCCGGCATTTTCGCCGCCGCCTTGTTCGCGCTCTCCTACGCAGGCTTCAATCTCTCCAACATAGCGATTGTCGCCGGCGCATTATCGGTTGGTATCGGTTTGGGCCTGCAAGCCGTGGTCAGCAACTTCGTCTCGGGGCTGATCCTGCTCGCTGAGCGGCCCATCAAGATAGGCGATCTCGTAACCGTCGGAGGCGAGGAGGGCTACGTCCGCAAAATCAGCGTCCGCTCGACGGAGATCGAGACCTTCGACCGCGCTAATGTGCTCATTCCGAACTCATCGTTCATCACGGACAAGGTGAAGAACTGGACGCTCCGGAACAATACAACTCGCGTGACAATCCCAGTCGGCGTGGCGCATGGCAATGATCCACGGCTTGTCAAAGCGCTTCTTCTCAAGGTCGCCCAGGATCATCTGAATGTCATGACGTCGCCGGAACCTATCGTCGATTTCGAGGACTTCAACGCTGACGCGCTGAACTTCAAGCTCTACGCCTATATTTACGATCTGAACAAAGGGACAAGCACCAGAACGGATCTCAGGATCGGAATCCTGGAGGCGTTTACGGCCAACGATGTCGTCCTGCCCTCTCGGCAGACCGAAGTGTTGCTCCATGAGGTGGAGTGGTTGCGCGATGCGGTAAACCAATATATGGCCAGCCCAACGAATGGGCATGCCGGAAATGGCAAGAGCGCCTCGGCCGCTGCCGCCGGCAAGAGCAGAGAGGTCCTATCGTGATGACAGTCGGTAAGGCGATTCAGCAGCTTGAAAGCTTCTTTCTCTTCGTGATCGCGCTGTTGACCGTGGTCGGCGCGGTCAAGGAGATCTACCTGATCCTGGGCAAGCGCGATGTCGGCCTCCAGGATCTGCTGCTGATGTTTCTTTATGTGGAAGTTCTTGGAATGATCGGGGTCTACTCGGACAGCAAGCAGATTCCCATCACGCTGCCGATCTTCATTGCGATCACGGCGCTCGCGCGAACGGCGATCCTGCAGAAGGAGCAGGATCCCCAGCATATCATCTACGAGGCGAGCGCCATTCTTCTCCTCGCGATAGCTTCGTTTGTTGTCAACCTCCGGCCAGGCCACCTTGCTCTTCGCATGACAAAACAGGGCGAAAAGCTTGTTCCCGACCGGAGGGGGGATGAAGAGGCCTCCCGTTAGGCTTTAACCTTCGCTGCGGCAGGAACCTCGTTGCACGGGCTCTTCTCGTGCTTCAAGGTCTTCTTGCCCTCCGGCGCCTTGCCCTTGAAGAAATGAGCCGTGGCGATGGCGACCTGCGGCTCTCCCGGGCCATTCGAAACCTGCTGGATGCCGTCCTGGTACCAGCCGTCATATTTGCGGGCGACGGCCTCCTCGCGCGCGCGGCACCAGACCACGGCGGACAGGTCCGCAAAGGTGAACTTGTTCGTGGTGGCAGCCGCGAGCCGGAGCATATCCTGGCCCTGCTCTGTCACGACGACGTCCTTGACGGTAAAGATCCCGGCCTGCGGCATTTTCGACGTATCGACAGCGGCAGCGTGCAACGCCGGCTGATCCGCATTCGAGGCACAGCCCGCAAGCGCTAAGGCCACCGCGCAAGGTAAGGCAATGTTTTTCATTTTGATCCCGCTTTTGTGATCCCAGTGACGCTTTCAGCCCGCCGGCCCCATCGGCGCACCGTTTACGCAAGGCAAGCGTTCCGTAGGATTCTGGGCGCTTCTGTGACTTGGGCCGTCGTTTTCAACGGCCGGATAGAGCGACACGCGACGGCAAAACCGGGCCTGTTGCAAATACGTCCATTGCATTCGGGGACCTTTCGCACGATTATCATGTATACCAGGGGGGCCGCAGGCATGCGGCTGAGATCGCGCTTACCACCCATGGCGAAAGCCCTCGAAGCGCCGCGCGACAACCCATTGAACCTGATCCGGTTAAGACCGGCGG
The DNA here is from genome assembly GCA_963764115.1 of uncultured Alphaproteobacteria bacterium. Classification (GTDB taxonomy): domain Bacteria; phylum Pseudomonadota; class Alphaproteobacteria; order Rhizobiales; family Rhodomicrobiaceae; genus Rhodomicrobium. The sequence continues at coordinate 16,285 of CAVXRT010000035.1, read as the reverse complement.
AGGGATGGTTGCTCGCAAAAAGACCACCGCCAAAGTCTCACAAACGCTTCAGACGCCGGTCGCGCCGTGCGGCCGTGAAGCCACGCGCATAACAAAGAGGTAAGGGATGAACGCGCCAATCGACCCAAAGAATGTCACGCCGGTGCAGGTCACGACGGGTTCCCTGCCAGGGTCGCGCAAGGCTTATGTCGAGGCTGAGGGCCGGCCTGACATTCGCGTCCCCTTCCGCGAGATTGCGCTGCATGAGAGTAGCGGCGAGCCGCCGTTCCGCGTCTATGACACGAGCGGCCCCTATTCAGATGAGGCGGCGAAGATCGACGTGAACGAGGGGCTGCAGCGGCTCCGCGAGCCTTGGGTGCAGGTTCGCGCCGTCGAGCACTACGCCGGGCGCGAAGTGAAGCCCGAGGATAACGGCAATGTTGGCGCTGGTCATCTCGCCCGCGAGTTCCCCACGCGCCACTCGGTTTATCGCGCCGAAGACGGCAAGGGCATCACGCAGCTCGAATTGGCCCGCGCGGGCATCATCACCGAGGAGATGATCTATATTGCGCATCGCGAGAATGTCGGGCGTGCGGCAGTTTTGAAGCGCGCCAAGGAAGCGCTCGCGGATGGCGAGAGCTTCGGCGCGGCGATCCCGGAGTTCATCACGCCCGAATTCGTGCGCTCCGAAGTGGCGCGAGGCCGCGCCATCATCCCCGCCAACATCAACCACGCCGAACTCGAGCCGGTGATCATCGGCCGCAACTTCCTCACCAAGGTGAACGCCAACATCGGCAACTCCGCCGTCACCTCCTCGGTGGAGGAGGAGGTGGAAAAAATGGTGTGGGCGATCCGCTGGGGCGCGGACACCGTGATGGACCTTTCAACCGGCCGCAATATCCACACCACGCGCGAATGGATCCTCCGCAACGCGCCCGTGCCGATCGGCACCGTGCCGATCTATCAGGCGCTGGAGAAGGTGCATGGCGATCCGGTCAAGCTCAACTGGGAGGTCTACAAGGACACGCTCATCGAGCAGTGCGAGCAGGGCGTCGATTATTTCACCATCCATGCGGGCGTGCGGCTGCGCTACATTCCGCTCACCGCGAAGCGCGTCACCGGTATTGTGTCACGCGGCGGGGCCATTATGGCGAAGTGGTGCCTCGCCCATCACCGCGAGAGCTTCCTCTACGAGCGCTTCGACGAGATTTGCGACATCATGCGCAAATATGACGTGTCGTTCTCGCTGGGCGACGGTTTGCGGCCCGGCTCCATCGCCGACGCCAACGACCGCGCTCAATTCGCCGAGCTTGAGACGCTGGGCGAGCTTACGAAGATCGCCTGGGCGAAGGGCTGCCAGGTGATGATCGAAGGCCCCGGCCACGTGCCGCTGCACAAGATCAAGGTCAACGTCGAGAAGCAACTCGCGCTCTGCGGCGAGGCGCCGTTCTACACGCTCGGGCCGCTCGTCACCGACATCGCGCCCGGCCACGACCACATCACCAGCGCCATCGGCGCGGCCATGATCGGCTGGTTCGGCACGGCGATGCTCTGCTATGTGACGCCGAAGGAGCATCTCGGCCTGCCCGACCGCAACGACGTGAAGGCGGGCGTGATCGCCTACAAGATCGCCGCGCACGCCTCCGACCTCGCCAAGGGCCACCCCGCCGCCCAGCTTCGCGACAACGCGATCAGCCGCGCGCGCTTCGACTTCCGCTGGGATGACCAGTTCAATCTCGGCCTCGACCCCGAGGGCAGCCGCGCCATGCATGACGAGACGCTGCCGAAGGAGGCGCACAAGGTCGCGCATTTCTGCTCGATGTGCGGGCCGAAATTCTGCTCGATGGAGATCACGCAGCAGGTGCGCGATTACGCGGCGAAGCTGAACGAGACGCCCGAGATGGCGGCGAAGGCCGGCATGGAGGAGATGAGCGAGAAGTTTCGGGAAGGCGGAAACAGGATATATGTTCAAGCAGGCGACTGAGGTCGCCTGAGAGCTTATCTTCTTGACATTGTCGAAACCGGGTTGCCGAATTCGGCTATCTTTAGCCCTGAGCAGTTATGCTCAGGGTTGGAGGCACATGCAAGGCAAGTTGGATGTTTGCCTAGCGGTGCTAGTCTTCCTGAGCAGTTCCTTAGCCAATAGAAGAAATGATTGTTAAAATTCAGCTTCTTTGAAAGAATATTTCGGGGAATTAATGCAGTTCACACGTCCGGAACGGCTTTATTTGAAATTGCACCCAGAGCTTAACGAAAAATGGGTTCAAGATTTGATTGCAGCTGACCCTTCTATTCTTGGGCTTGGCGACTTGGTGCTTCGCGACAAGGAACGCATTCAGCCGCGTGCCGGAAGGCTTGATCTTCTTCTTCAAGACCCTGAGACAAAGCGCCGTTACGAGGTGGAACTTCAGCTAGGCGCCACCGATGAGGCTCACATTATCCGGACTATCGAATATTGGGACATCGAGAAGAAGCGTTACCCTCAATATGAGCATTGCGCCGTAATAATTGCTGAGGACATCACCAGTCGATTCTTGAATATTATTGCCCTGTTTAATGGAGCTATTGCTCTTATTGCTCTTCAGATGCAGGCGCTGAAGGTGGGAACACACACAACATTGGTATTCACGAAAGTGATGGATGAGTTATCGCGCGGGTTAGTCGATGAAGATGAGGATGCCGAGGCTGCGCCGACAGATCGGGCGTATTGGGAAAAACGGGGTACGAAGGCTACGGTTCAACTTGCCGACGAGTTGCTTGGGATTGCACGTCAAATATATCCTTCTCTAGATTTTAAATACAACAAATTTTATATTGGCCTATCAAAAGATGGTCAGGTATTCAATTTTGCCCTCTTCCGTCTACGGAAGAGTCTTATCATTCTCGAACTGAAGTTGCCAAAGACAGACGAAATTGACGCCAAAATCCAGCAAGCTGGGCTCGAAACTCTGGAATACGATGCGCGATTTGGTATGTACCGGTTGTCGCTTCATAAAGAAGACATCACGAAAAAGCGCGAGTTGTTGAAAGAATTGATGCAAGCCGCTTATCAGAATCGTACCGCGTAAGCGCTGCAGACTACGACGCGCTACGCGCTGTCACGCTGCAGAACCCCGCTCTGGCGTTGCGCTCCCGCTAATGCACTTTCACAAAGCCGGCGTGTTTCTCAAGCCGGAAAACCCGCTCCTCCATGGTCCGCGCGGTTTCCGTCACTACTTCGTGGCCATGGTAGATCTCGATAACCAAGCCGCTGACCTTGCCAATAAGCTCGCTGTGCGTTTTGCTCTCCGCCTTGAGTGCCCTGACATCGGCGCGCAACGCCGTGCGCTCGGCTTGGGCTTCAGCCCATTGACGGCGCTCCTGCTTGGCTTCGCGCCATGCGCTCGTCTTGATCGTGAGCCAGCCATGCGATGGGCCGGAGCGGTACGCTGCATCCCGTCTTTTCGAGACGATACCTTTCAACCCCAGCCGCTCACTCGCTGCGAGCAAGGCTTCCCCATCCTCGAAATGTTCCACATAGCGCATATGAGGATTTAGCCCGGTGCCGATCACCTCCGCAAGCCGGGCCTTTCGCTCAACGAGCGCCCGCGCGCGCAGAGCCTCCTGCCCGCTCTTCAACAGGTCAAACGCCCAGAAGGTCTGCATCGCCTCTTTGTCCGACCGCTGCAGCGCTTCGAAGTCCGGCAGGCCGTCCGCGTTCACGGCGGTGATCTCGCCGTCGAGCACGACATCCCCGACCGGCATCTGCGCGGCGGCCGCCACGATATCCGGGAACCTGAAGCTCAGATCATTGCCGCGCTTTGAGTAGAGCCGAACCAGGCTTCCGCTTTTGTGCAATTGGCCCCGCCAGCCATCGAGCTTAGTCTCATGCAGCCAAGCCTCGCTCCCGGGTGGCCGCGAACGCGATGCAGGCATGCAAGGTTTGATGAAGGAAAACGCATACGCCATACGGACGCTAAGTGAGCGTCGTTTCGCTCACGGCAAGACCCGCGCCCGATCCGCCACATCCCAACACGCGCAAGAGCGTTACTTTCCGCGGCCTGTCTTCTGCTGCAGCTCATCGATGCGCTTCGAAGCATCAGCCTTCGTGAGATCGGGGTCGAACGCCTCGCCCGCCTCCTCGCACAGCGTCGTCTGCAAATAGGAAGCCTGCGCGCCCGTCATCGGCTCGTCGCCGGTGATCCAGTCGTCCGGGTCTTTCTCGGTGTTGGAGTGCGAGGCCGGGTCTTTCTTCGGGTTCAGGCTAGTCATGTACGCTCCTCCTGTTCGCCAAACGTTCTATCCCTCGGCGAGGTTCATCACAGGAGAAGGCCGCGCATTCGGGCCAGGCGCAGCTTACTCAGCCTCGCGCTGGCCGTGGCGCGTAATTAATTACTTGTTTAGTTAGGCATGATTTTACAAAACGAACCCAATCTCAACTCTTTGTAAACCTTCAGAGCCAAGAGGTGGTTTCGCCCGCCGTCTGCGATGCCGCCTAGACCTCGAAAGGCTTGCCGATCTCCGGCACGAGCACCTTCTGGCCCTCGGCAGTGGCGATGAACTTATCCGGCGTCTGGTCGATGATGGGGAAGGTGCCGTAATGGATCGGCACCACGGTGTCGAAGTTGAAGTACGTCTTGCAGGCATACGCGGCCGACTTCGCGCCCATCGTGAACCGGTCGCCGATCGGCACGAAGCCGACCTTCGGCGCGAAGAATTCATTCACAAGCGCCATGTCGCCGAAAAGCTCGGTGTCGCCCATGTGATAGATGGTCTTGCCGAGGCCCTCGATCACGATGCCGGTGGGGTTGCCGAGATAAACCGTCTGGCCGTTCGCGCTTGTCGAGGAGGAGTGGAACGCCTTCACGAAGCTGACGCTCACGCCGCCGCCGAGATCGATTGTGCCGCCGTTGTTGGCCACCTCAACCTTCGAGGCGCCCTGGCCGTTCAGGTGCATCGCCAGCTCATAGACCGCCACAAGGGTTGCGCCGGTCTTTTGGCAGATCTCGACCGCATCGCCGACGTGGTCGTCATGGCCGTGCGTGAGCACCACATGCGTCGCGCCGCCCGCCGCTTCTTCCACCGATCCGTTGAATTTGGGGTTGCCCGACAGGAACGGGTCGATCAGGATGACGTGACTGCCGTTTTCGGCTCGAACCGCAGCATGCCCAAACCATGTCAGCTTCATTGCAACTCTCCTTGGGGTGACCGGCCATTTTCCCCGCATAATATGAAACCGCGGGCCGCCCGCAATTTATAAAAACATGCAAGGACAAACTTGTGCCCTCTCAGCCTCTGGCGCTCGCCGAATTGTCCGAACGGCTGAAGCGGGATGAGCGGCTTCTCGGCCTCGACGTGGGAACGAAGACCGTCGGGCTTGCGCTTTCCGATGTGATGCGGCGGATCGCGTCGCCGCTGGAAACGATCCGGCGGACGAAATTTTCGGCGGATGCCGCGCGGCTTCTGGACCTGGCGCGCCAACATGGCGTTGGCGGTTTTGTTATCGGACTGCCCGTCAACCTCGACGGCTCGGAGGGGCCGCGCGCGCAGTCGACGCGCGCCTTCGCCCGCAATCTCGCCGCGCTGACCGATTTGCCGATGGCGTTCTGGGACGAGCGCCTCTCCACGGCGGCCGCCGAGCGCGCGCTTCTGGAAGCCGACACGAGCCGCAAGCGCCGCGCCGAAGTGATCGACAAGATGGCCGCCGCCTACATCCTGCAGGGCGCGCTGGAACGGCTGAATTACGGCCTTCGCTCTCCTCCATGATCGCCATTCTTTCGGCGCTCGCGCCCCTGTTTCTCATCACCGCCATCGGTTATGCGCTGGCAGCTAAGAAATTCGGGGGCGACGAGATGTGGCACGCGCTGGACCACATCACGTTCTATGTCTTCTTTCCTGCCCTTCTCGTGAAAACGCTCATGCGGGCGGACCTTGGAAGCGTGCCGGCGCGCGACCTCGTTTTCGTGTCCTTCGGCTCGGTAACGATCATGAGCGGCGCGCTTGTGGCCGCCTATCTGCTGCTGAAGAGACCGGTCGCCGGCCCCGTGTTCACGAGCTTTTTCCAAGGCGCGGTCCGGTTCCAAAGCACCATCACGGTTGCAATCGCTGGCGCGCTCTTTGGTGAGCGGGGCCTGACCCTCTCCGCCCTTTCGGTTGCCTCCATTATCCCGACGGTGCAGCTCTACACGGTTCTGGCGCTGTTGGTCTTCGGGAAAGGCAATGGCGAGATGAGTTCTTTGGCCAATTCTTCGCAGGCTGGCCACCAATGCGTTCACTTTGGCCTGTGCCCTGGGCCTTGCCCTGAACTACACCGGAGCGCCGAATGTCATCTATGACACGTTTTCCATCCTCGGCGCGCCAGCGATTGCGCTCACGATGATGGCGGTGGGGGCCGGCCTCGACCTTGCGAGCGCCCGCGCGGCCCGCAACCTAGTGGCGGCAAACATGGCCCTGCGTCTTATCGGCATGCCGCTTCTTGTGTTCGGCCTGTGCTGGCTGGCCGGCTTATCGGGACTTCCCCGCACCGTCGCCGTGATCGCGGCAGCCGTGCCGACCGCGGCCACCGCGTATACCATGGCCCGGAAGATGGGAGGCGACGCCGAGCTGATGGCGCAGATCGTCACCTTTCAAAGCCTTGCGTCAATGGCGACCCTTCCTCTTTTCATTTGGCTGGCACAAAGCTCATAAGAGTGCTTTTGTGACCGCCTGCAACCATAGCTGCTGAAGGGCCGCCGATGGCGATGAATGAGAAGGATATGTGGCTCGCCATTATGCTCAGCGCGCAGCCCTGGCTTGTCTTGACAGGCGCGTTCCTGATCGGCTACCTGCTCGGCTCGATCCCCTTCGGCTATCTTTACGGCCGTTTTGCTGGCGTGGGCGACATCCGCACCATAGGGTCGGGCAATATCGGCGCCACGAACGTGTTGCGGACAGGCCGTAAGGGCTTGGCCGCGCTAACCCTTCTGTCCGATGCGGCCAAGGGTTTCGTGCCCGTGCTGCTCATCAGGCAATATCTCGGGATGGAACCGGCCCTGTTTTGCGCCGCTGGAGCCTTTCTCGGCCACCTCTACCCGGTCTGGCTTCGCTTCCGCGGCGGCAAGGGCGTGGCGACGTATATCGGTGTCATCACGGCGCTCTATTGGCCGGCGGGGGCATTCTTCTGCGCGGTTTGGCTAGGCATCGCAGTCGTGACCCGCTATTCGTCGCTCTCCGCGCTCGTCGCGGCGGCCCTAACTCCCATTTTCGTGGCGGTGCTGGCGCCGGGCGGGCTTTATGTCTTGATGCTCGCTCTCTCCGCCTTCCTCATCGCCAAGCATCATAAAAATATTAGGAATTTGATTTCAGGACATGAAAGCAAAATAGCGCTTCAAAAGCCAGTAAAATAAGGGTTTTTCGCGGTTATAAAGGCTATCATACCCCAGTTTCCTACCCCACTTTGTGCGGCGCTACCCCAGTTTTCTGCACTTATTGACGCTGTTGCAGGCGATCCGAACTAACCGGCTTTTCCTGCGCCGTTGTTGCCTCAAGGGTACATAGCCGCAGCGCGAGGCGCGAAGTTAACATCATTGCCGCCGCCGTCATCGCCGCGCGCGGCGCGCTTCGATCCATGCCGGGGCCGGTGCCCGTGCCGGTTCGAGCCGCGACCGCGCTGGCGGGCCGTACGCTGGCGTTGCCGGTTGCCGGGCCTACCGTCCCCCCTGATCCCCTTCGCCCTGTGGCTGCCAGCGTTGGGCCGGGCCGGGCGCATCGGCGCGATGAGGCAGGCAGTGCCGGTAAGGCCGAGGCACTCAGTCAAAGGTTGTGGCACGCGCGTGTTACAAACTCGGGAGCGGTATGGTCCCTCCCCGCCCGTGCGGAGTTAATCCCATGGCTTCCCGGAATGCGCGCGATTTTTGGATTTCAACCCCTGCCGAGACGTCTAGGCCCGCGAAGCTGCCGCGCCGGACATAGGAGCAAAAATGTCGCACCGCGCAGCCGGGGCGTTGGCCGCTGGAGCCGAGCTGAGGGCTTCGCAGCCGTGCAAAGTTGTTTCCGGTGCGTCAAAACCTGCCGCACCTTGCGCGAAGCTTGACCAACCGCATATTATAAAATATGGAATAGGTGCTGTTTCACGCGCAGCAAAACTGCATTAAGTCCCACAACTTATGCAAACAGAACCCTCTCGCGGCCCCTATACCGTGAGGGGGCTTCCTTTCGAGCGCCCATCTTCCGGCGTGCACCTCCTAGCCTTTCGCCCCATGACAAGTTAGAGGTGTGGAAGGTTTGGGCTATTTTCTATTCTGGGTTGCGCAAATCCGAATCTCAGCCTTAGGTATGCGTGCGCTCCTCAAGCGCACCGGCATCGAGGCCGCGAATTGCGTACACCCCCTCCAACCATAGTGATGTTCGCGGCCTCTTCTCCAAAGTCACTCTTTTCGGATTTTGGTTGCGTTAAATGAGCGACTCAAATCCAAATAACTTTGTTTGCAATCAGCCCAGATACGCAGGCGCAGGCCATGGACCGCGCCCAAACCCGTTCCTTGTCGATTTAAAATGGAATAAATTTACGATTGTCTTCGTTCCTTTTATGCCGAACAAAAGGAATGTAAAATGGAACGTGAGCGGTTATACGATTTTCAGCTCAACTTTTCAAAGTACATGGTTAGAATGCGTGGCGACGGTTCCGACTACAAGCGGTTAAATCATGTCCGGGAAGAAGCCCTAAAGAATGGGTATGCTTCCCTGCTTAAGAAGCATTCTTCCCTTGCTGGTCCGAAAGCCGCCAAATTACTGCCGTTCCCTTCTTCCCGTCGCGGATGACCTTCCCGCGATTTGCTTGCATCCGAAGCTGGTGGATGAGCTGAGCCGCTACGGCTTTCGCCAGCACCTTGTCGCCCGTGTCGAGACCCTTGGACTCCATCACAGGGCCGCTAGCGAGCGCTTCCTTGCATGTGATCATCGCCTCGCCGCGCTTGAACAGCCGATACACATCCACGTACTTCGGCATGTCTGGAGCGTCACCGGACGCCTCGAAAATCTTGATGCAAGCTGTTACCTGCGCCAGCTCGGCGCGAACTTGCTTCAAGCGTTGCTCATAAGGAGCCTCCGAACTTGTACGGCAATTAGGTTGTTTAAAAAAAGACATTTCACATTTTTTAAAGACTGAAAAACGATTAAGTTCCCGCCTTCGAAGCGGAGCAATGAAAATGCTTATTGAAGAGATATTACCCACAACGCTCTCAGAGGCACTTTCCCGCGAATCCGATTTATTGAAAAGCGCTTTGATTGTGTGTTTTGAGGAAGCAGTTGAACGTGGTCTTCCGCCCCACGTTGCTATCGCCACCATTCTCGAATGGGCCGCAGGCGAATGCGCCCGGCTCAATGAAAGCGGTACCTGATCTGCTCAGTCTTCCCTAAGCCGGGCCGCAATGACCTTCAGTTCCTTAGATAGGGTTTTCACCTCTTCGGGAAACTGAAACTGGGCGTTATCTCTGGAAAGGCCTTTGAGCGCGGTGGCTATAATGCGCACGCGTTTCGCAAATTCAACTAGGTCAGCCTTAGGCTTAGTGATCGAGGCCATGCCTTCGATCCCACTTTGTTTAAGATAATGAGCACTCTGTATACGAGTTTTGTGACACATCAATTACATAGTTGTATCAGCATGTAGCCTTGGTGCGTTTGCTACATAAGGCCGGGCTTGTCGAAACCAAAGCTGACGTCAACCGGCGAGACGTGCCGAACCGCCATCCCCCGGCAATGCCCCCCCCAACCGGGCCGCACCCTTGGCACACCGCAAGGCGGCCGGTTTGAGCGTCTGAAGGACCTTGAGGCGATCCCGGCGTTACACGGCGCGGGCGGCTGCTTTGGTCGTCCTGGAGCTTCGGAAAGACCTCACGAATGCCGAAGCGTTTCGCATAGAACCTCGCGGATAAGTTCACGCAAGGCAGGACGGGCCTATTTTATCTGCTTGGTTAACTCATTAAAATGTTCTGCCAGCTTTAATAATTCGTTAACCCCGGAGAGTATGGCGGCACCCATGAGCATGAAGCTGAGGTTGTTCATTAGCGCTTTGGTAGGAGTGATTACCAGTAGCAATGTCACAATGATGTAAAAAAGGTAGGACACCTCAAATACATAAGCACCATAATAATTTGATTGCTGCATTAGGTCTACAGATCGCTTAAAAAAAGCAACAAATGTCGTGCCAAAAACAATAGATGTAACAGCAGAATAATACAACTTTTCTTTTAAGCTAGCATCAAGCAGCAGAAAACATGCTATCACGGGGACGGCTAACACAAGTAGGTCTATATAATATATAGGGGTATAAGAAATGTGGAAAATGACGCTGTTGTTTGCAACACTTTCTTTAAGAAAAAGCAAGTACAAAGTGGATAATGATATCAACGCTAGCGCAGTAAGATATATCCACAGTAAACTCATAATATTAAATTTTCTAAGTCCGAATACGTAAATGGTTCCGGCTGCAAGGCTTATGTAAAAAAGCAATCCAGAAAGCAATCTTGATAAGCTTTTTGATACTTTAACATCTGCCAATGCCAATAATGAACTCCAAAACATATGCATTAGGGTAGAAAAATGCTCAACGAGCCACCGCAGCCGCTCTACTATCTCTATTAAACCAGACCAATTATGGACTAGCTCAATCGCACCACCAATGATCCCAACCCACTTCAGGAATTGGCCGAACAACTCTTTCCACGGCATTTCGCTTTTTACCATTACAATAAGCATGGTTGCAACGCGCATTGATGCAACGCGAGCGCGGCTGCGGATCAAAAAGAACCCTCTAGCAGTTCGGGGCTCGCTAGAGGGTCTGTCGCACACTTAATCAGGGATTACTACCTTCGCGAGAGCAGCGAGCAAAGCCGCAGAGCCGGGCGTTCCTTGGTGAGGGCGACGGCAGCGCCTGCCCCGGTGACGGGGCCTCAGCGCCAAAATGCGAGCGCCGGACGCCACGGGACGATGGCAAATACGCCAGCGGCATGCGCAGGACTATGCCAGCCCTGCCGCCCATTGGGTGCTTGTCGCCAGCGCCGCGTGAGAGGCGCGTTGTCCAAATTAAGCGGACATAACCGCAGCCGGGTTAGCCATGGGTAAGGGCGGGCGGTTAGGCTGCACCTCCGTGGCGAACGGAAGCTTTTCAGTATGGAACAGTTTAAGCTGCCGCTACTTAATCACGGATAAGATCAAATTTTTGGGAGAACGTTTGATGTCGCTTGAGGGCCAACGTGTTCTTCTCGTTGAGGACGAAGCCTTAATAGCGCTTGATATCGAAGACATGATTTGCGCCTCTAAGGGTGAGGTCGCCTGCTCCGCCAATACCCTTGCAAAAGCTATGAGGCTTGCTGACACCCCTGGAATATCTTTAGCTGTTTTAGATTTCCACCTCGGGGGCGATAGTTCTTTGCCCGTAGCCGCGAAACTAAACGCCTGCGGCATACCGTTCCTTTTTTATACCGGCTACAATCCGAAAGAGATATCCGAGGCGTGGCCAAATGCGTTGATAGTTAGTAAGTCTAGCGGCACACCCCGATTAATCAGCGCGCTGGAAACTCTCGCCAGCCAGAACGGCTAGAAGGTTGCTCAGTGCGTTTGCTACATAAACGCGGCCCGGTTAGCCATGGGTAACGGGCGGCGGTTAGATGGGACGGGGGCGACCGCCCCGTGATGGCACACCGGGATGCCGGTGCCATCCGGTGTATGTTGCCCTGTATTGTGAAGTAGCTTAAAGCCAAGCGCCTTTCTATCCGGAGGCTGGTTAAGTGCATAATTTGACTTCTACATATATACGCGCTAAGTTATTGGAATAGTGTGTTATTAAACGGAGTTAGATAATGCGGCAACTTGGTGCCATCGTTTTCGCGTTCGCCACTTCTATCTTCCCGCTTTCGGCTCAAGAGCAAGAGCATCCTGACCTGAATAGCGTACCCTCCTTAAGCGAAAAACAAGAAGGTGTTGGTGAGATAAAAGTTCAAATCTTTAAACAATCTAAACATATCGGCGTATTGACTACAAGAATAACCCCACACAGCAGAGAATGTTACTTTACTTGCTACAATAGCGTAACAAAAGATTATCATTGGACATGTCCAGGTAATGAAAACTGCTTTATGAATTGCGTAACAGGAGCCGAAAGCTGCTATTAGCTTAAGGGTGGCTTTTGTCCCGGAACTTTACTACGTAACGCCGTAGTTGCGCCTCCTACAAGCTCGTTATTACGCGTTCTGCCATGGGTTCAATTTCAATCTCAGGCAGGATGCTGACGCGCGCGCCAGGCGCTCCCTTTCATTCATGGCGGTGCTCTCGCGTTTCAGGGCCTCCCATCGCGCCCTGTGCTTGGCTGAATGGTCTGGCCGCACTCTCGCGGGCTCGGTGCTGGCGTTAGCAGCCATCGTGAAGGCAAACGGGAGGGATGGGCCAAGGGGCTCGAATGCGTCGGCGGGCGTGGCTACGAGCGCATTGACCCAGGCGAGCGTGAGCGGTCGGATTTGTGAAGTACGACGGCCTAACGGCTGGCCGGTTAGGCCGGACTAATGAACAGAGGGTTAGAGGTATCGCAAGCGTCCAGGTCGCGGGCATTAACGTTCCCAACTCTTCGCTATGTACTACGCATAAATCCGCCCGCGTACTTCTCGCCTAACTCTCGCAGCGTGCGGCGCATCTCTTTCTGAAGCCACTCAGCCTGTGTATCATCAAGCTTTAATCGTGCCGCTTCGATCGCGACCGCGTCAGATATTCCTTGTGACTTAAGCTCGTTAATGCGCGCCTGCGTGCGGGCCGGTACCTTGTCCCATCTTAATTTGGTTAAAAACTCCAGATCAACCCCTTGGTAAAGGAGGTTGTCGCAATAGGCTTCGCGCCGCTGATCGGCTTCAGCTTCAGCCTTGCGCCGGGCGGCGTCGGCGTCGGCCTGAGCACGTGCACGGGCGGCGTCGGCATCCGCGCGTGCGCCGTTGCGCCGGGCTTCTTCGAACGTCGGGGCCGTCCAGTCGAGGGGCATTGAGGGTCATCTCCTTTGTGCTCGCGTGGCAGTCTATCCGCCACGCGTGGCAGGTGCAATTTCTATCTGCCACGCAATAAGCCCAGCAAAATAAGGCTTTCGCACTTAGTCGTGGCAGTTGTGGCAGATAGCTTCGAATTCTCTGCCAGCTTTAGGGGATGGCTCTCCCCCCATTTTTCTTCCTCCTCCCTTTTTTTCTTTTTTTTTAACCTCTAAGAGAAAGAAACTAACTGCCACAACTGCCACGAGGCCCCAAAAAGCCCCCAAATCTGGCCTTCCAGGCGTGGCAGCAAGCTATTTTTTATTGCCACGGCGTGGCAGTCTATCTGCCACGCTTCGCCCGCAAGGCGGCGATAGCACCCGCGTTGTCTTCCTCATCTAGCTCGCGGCTAAGTAAAATTCTACTACCTTTATTAGTCTGGCCTAAATCCTGAAAGGTTATTCCGGTAGCAGCTAAGGGGGCTCCTAACCGGCCTCTTATTATCCGCCCGAGTGCGCCAGAAGTAGCGGGCCATTTGGGATTTTTGCTTGATCTCAGGTTGTTAAGTTGATTGAATAACTCCCCAGTGTATCCAACCCAAACAAGCTTATTATCTTCTATAGTAAAGTTCTCGCTCCAAATGTACGGTTGGCCGGGCCACGGGATTTTTACATGATCAGCTCGCATTAAATCGAAGATAGCAGACCCAACTTGATCTTGCTTAAGCACGCTCTTAAGAGCTTCTTTTTGATTGCCTTGTTGCGTATCTTTAAATGTATCCTTATTAAATCCAAGCGCTTTCTCGATAGCTTCCCCCCATTTAGCGTAGGAAACAACACGCGCATACCTTCCACCATCCGGACTTTCTACGTGATTTAACCCAGAAACAATTAGATCAAGCATTGCACGAAAGGCTTTTGAAGCTAGCTCAAGATCACGCTCTTTCATCTCCACTTCAGATAGGCGCTGGCTTTCTTCGATACCGCCATGTCTGATATATATACTGCGACTAACAAAATCTTGCTTAGGTCGTTGCTCAACACAACTACCAAAGATTTGCGGCGCGCAAGCCTTTATCGTGTACGGCTCACCGTTACTATAAAGTGACCTATCTTCATAGCAACCACCTGTAGATATTTCGCAGGCCGCGTCGCTAACTGCGTCATTAATATCACTTACATTATCCCATGCAGTTGCATATCTGTTGGAACAAATTACATAAACAGTCTTCTTGTCATTCGGCAGAGAGACAACATTGCAGTCCCCGTCATCATCGTATAAGTACGGGTCTAACAACATAAGTATATGTCGAATTAGCCACGTCTTACCAGCACCCCCCGGAGCGTGGATACACAGGATAGGATAAGGAGACGTAGCTTGCAGGCAGTAACTAGCCCAAGTAGCCGCTAGCAAGAACTCCTTACCGTCTAGCGCGTAAAGCTCTTTTAGATGATTAACATCACCTTCGCTTTCATGCGGAATAGGAAGTGCCGCCATTACTTTATTGCGGATAAATCTTACATCCGCCCTATCAACTATCTTCCACCCTTCTTTGCTTATTTCGATGGCCTTATATGTCGCGTCGCCTATGTCAAGCCAAATAACGCTACCAGTGTTAGCGGACCGTCTATAGACTTTATGCGTCTGGCCTTCCTGCTCTGCGGTAACTCTTAGGTCATTAATAACATTATTTATAACCTTCTCTTCGTAAGACCGCCTAGTGAGCTTTTTCAGTAAGCCTTCCAGCCAGCTTTTGAACGCTTTTGAGCTAATAGCAAGTGTACGCCTACTTGCTTCAGCCCCAGCACCGGCAACCGCAATATCAGCATATGCGTTACCCTCAGGGTCATGAAATAATAGTTCTACGTTTTGCTGAGCCAGAGTGATCAGCGCGTTAGCTTGCGTTGCGCCGTCGCATTGCGCTTCTTTCTTGATGTCACGCTTGCGTTTATTTCTGGCCTTATCAAACTCAATTATATTCTCGTAGCCAAGTTCAGCCGCAACTCGGTGCCGCTGAAGACTATATTCCCCTTCATCCATGCGGGCGCAGCGGTCGATTTCAGCCGTCTCGCGCTCTTTCGCTTCCGCAGCCCATATCAATAGCGTTTCCACCGATGGATCGCCATCCGCCACGGGCGCGGCTTGTGCGGCTTTCCAAAGTGTATCAAATGTGTCCTTAGGCTTATATTTGCGCGGCAGACTATTGAACCAAGTACGGGCTTCTTCTTCCGCCTCTGGTATCTGAGACCGCGATAGAGCAAGTATTATATTCTTAACATCCTTATTTTCACGTACTTGACGCCGTAACCAGCCGAGCGCTTCTTGCAGCTTTTCCAGCTCAGTCAACTCGGGCTGGCCGTCTTCGTCTGCGAAGATATCCGGCAGTTCGTGATTACGCGCTCCGCGAAGCCCGCTTTCAATTGTAGCTAAGCATTGCGCTTCATCGTCATCTTCGAGTAACCCATTCGCCTCGCAAGCCTTTATCAAAGCGGTGACAATTTCATCTTTAGTTAGCGCCCCGTGGTGCATGAACTTGCCTACCTTAAATGCAGCTTCGTTCAATGCATCGTTGCGCCCGCCTTCCTTGACCTCCACAAGTTCAGCCGCTTCACCTGCGAGCGCCGCCGCCGCATAGAGTACCATCCGCCGTCTACGCTTAGGGTCTTTAGGCAGCCCACCTTTGAGCCGGGCCAGATTATCGTCCCGCGCCGCAGGCCGGTACAGGTATGGCTCAAGGAGCGCCTCAAGCTGCTCAAGATCGGCGTCGGTAAACCCCGGAAGCTCGGACACGGGCGGCGGCAACGCGCTCCCGTCCGCCATCGCATAGGGCCGTGGCGCGTGCAAACCCTTCCCCGGCCACATGGACGGCACGGACACACATTGAAGGGGGAACTCGGCAATCGTCCGCTTGTCTTTGGCCTTAAATATGCGGCGCAGCAATGGCTTAGTTAATGCCATGCGTACATAAAGCACACCTAACTTATCGGGATTACCGATACGCCTTGGCGCGTTCTTAAATGCCGGTATTTCGAGTATCTTAGCCTGTAGTTCTTTGTCGAGCGTATCAACGTCGAATTGGCCTACGTCATTATACCAGCTACAGATACCAATATCGGCGTTAGGTTGCCGCCGTATCGCGTCCGCAATTTCGGCATCTGTCATTGGCTCTTTGCAGTACTTCTGCCAGCCTTTCAGGTAAGGCGTTTTACTGCGGTCAACACCGTCAACAATCGTCCCGGCTGGAAAGAGAGGCAGGGGAGAGTAGCCGCGCGCCTTAAGCTCTTTATGGTGTAGGGCAAAGACACCTGCATCCTCAGTATCCGCTTCTGCTTGCGCATTAGCCT
>CAVXRT010000034.1:0-48137 GCA_963764115.1 uncultured Alphaproteobacteria bacterium | reverse complement strand
AGTGGGCGGATTGCGTTCGACACTCAGATAGAACGGAATAAAGTGAGCGAGTAAAGCAATGACTGTTGTTCTCCATCATCGAGACGCCGATTTGAAGATCGAAGATTGCGGCTCAAGCCGTCTCCTGTGCGTCGAGCCCCGCGAACCCGTTTTCCTTCCCTTCAAGACGTGCGTTACCGCGTACACCCTCGAAAAGATTGCAGATACCTTCAAGCAGAAGGGAGCATGGGTTGTCGACCAAATCATGCGCGACCTGTATTGGGAGTTGCTCGAGCGCGGGATAACGAGGCGCTGACGCACAAAACCCCGTCAAGTCAAACGCGGTCGGAAGCAAACTCTTCATCCAAGCACGGGCGAGCAGTCCATGACGGTTATGCAAGCGCTCAGAGAAGCAACCTGGGCCACACATCTGCGCCTTGAAAAGCGCTTGGAGATTAAACGCCTATTTTCCGAGCTCGTGCGCTACCGCGACCACATCGCCCGGCTGGAAGCCCGGACTTCGGAATGCCCGTTTTCAGGGGATGAGCCCCCGTTCCTCGGGGGCCAGGTCCGGCCAGCGCCTGTCTTCCGGGCGCTACCACATTTCCGATCCTGGCTCTCCTTTGAAGGGTCCCACAAGCCCGGGTGTCACCCAGCCGCCATAAAACCGGCCCGGCTGGGGGAGAACGCGGATGCCATCCACAAAACATTCGAGCTGCGCGGGGTAAAACGCAAAGTAATCGCGTATTGCCTCAAAGCCTGGGAAGGGCTCGGGATAACTCCACCCCACGCGCTCGAGCCTCTGACCAGGCACCGTGACTATAGCGCGTCAATCTGGGTGAGATCGCGTATTGCCTCATTCAATGATGTTCCTCAGCGGAAGTCGTTTGCCTCATTGGGAATGTTCCCCGGCTTCTCCTGACCTCCGATGCCGTCACCGCATTCTTTTGTTCGATCCGCGCCGCGAGCATTCTTCCGCCCCGATCAGCACATACGCGCTGCCGTCGCGCGCAGCGGCTGTCAAGGACGGCCGCTTCTTTGGCGGCCGCCCGAAGGGCTTGTCCTTGATGGGCGCGAGCACGACGGTAGTCTTTTAGCTGTCGGAGCGGAATCTGCGGCTTTATACGGCCAGTCCCGGTTCTTTCTCCCCTAATCCCGCCCCCACGTCGTGCGAAAGGCCAAAAACCAGGGTATGCGCCATTTCACCCCGCCAGATTTTCAAGCGGCGCTGGAGCGTTCGCAAAAGCTGGTCGGCATAAGCGTCGGGATATTCTGTCTGGAGCCGCTCGAGCAATTCGCGTCCCGTTCGCCAGGGTTCCGTCTCGAACCAAGACTTCAATTGACCGGTCACCTGCGCAAAGGGATCTGGCCGTCGCCGTTCGCGCTTTTGCGCTGGCTTCGGTCGCGCCGTCGGTCTGACTTCGCCGTCCTTCCAGGCGGTCCGCAGACCGGCCAGAAATTCCTCAATCGAAGGCGCAGTAACCTCGAAGGCAACGCTGGAACTGTCCGCGATATCGACGAGATGCTGCTGCGCCGTTCGCATATCGCTCAAAAGCCGCACCGGGTCCAGGCCCGCCTGGACGCATTTCAAGCGGCGGCGTACTTCCTCAGGCGTGCGCCGATCCGCCAAAACCCGCTGACAGGGCGTGGCCGGAGCATGGTAGCGTTTGCGCACCCGGGCCCCATCGCGTTCCTTTCCGGACAGCTTGAACGATGGCTGGAAAAAGTTCACGAACAGCCTGACCGTCCGATAAAGCCGCGCCAAGGCTTCAGCCGCCGGTAGCCCTTCAAGGCGCCGGTAGCCGACAATTCGGCGGACGATGGCGCCGTTTTTCTGCTCGACAAAGGCCTGATCGTTTTTGCGATAGGGGCGGCAGCGCGTGAACTCGATCCCGGCTCCCTGGCAATAATCTCGTACGGTCTCGTTCATGAAGACGCTGTCGTTGTCCGTGTCAAATCCGAGAAGATCGAACGGAAGAAGCTTGCGAAGCTCCGTCAGAACTTCGCTTAAAAGTTTCTGCTCGCGGACCAGCAACGGCGCGCACTCCGTCCACCCTGTGGCGACATCGGTCAGAACCAGCGTCTGAACAAAACTCCCGCGTGTCGATGGGCCGCTGTGCGCCACAAGATCGGCTTCGACAAAGCCTGGCGGCGGATCTCGCCAGTCCGAAAAGGTGCGGATCGGAATGCTACGCCTGATGATCGATAACGCGGCTGGCCGGCGCCGGGTCCGACCGGCTTTCTCACGCACCTCGCGCAACGCCCGGTCAATCGTCGCCGCGCTCATGGAAAGCAACCGCGCGCCGACTTCGGGAGCGAGCTTAAGATGCCCATGCCGTTCCATCGCCTCGACAAGGATTGGAATAAGCGGCTTCAAACGCTTGCCGCAGACCCGATCCGAGGCTTCCCAAACTAAAACAAGCGCCGCGCGGACGTCATCGCCGTAAATCCTCCGCGCTGGTCGCGCTGCCGACCGGCGCGGCATCCTCCCGCCGAGCAGCCGCATCGCGTGCTTACGATGGAAACCCGTCACCGCGACAAACTCATCCAGAATGCGTGTTTTCTCTCGGCGGTCACTGCCGCCGTACCGATTGATAACCGCTGTAATCAACTCGTCCCGCGTCGCCATGCTTACCCGCCTCATCGCCGCTCCCGATCCTAACTGGCCCCGAGGAGCAAATCAGATGAGGCAACGAAGCAATAGTCAGGAACAGTTCAGGCGAAGCAATGCGAGTCTCACCTTGATTGTCGCGCGGCAGTGTCCGTTCACAAAGTTCTTGAATTGTCTGAATCCTTTGTGATTTAAGGGAGGCGGCTGTGATTCGGAGGAGCCGCCGATGTGGACTGCTGAAAACCGTAAGCGCTACGACCGAAGCCAATTGCGCTATCCGAGCGATTTGACGGATGACGAATGGCAACTTATTGAGCCGCTGATCGCGCCGGCCAAGCGCGGCGGGCGCAAGCGCGAGGTGAACGTCCGGGAAGCTATGAATGGGGTCATGTATGTCCTGAGCACGGGTTGCCAGTGGCGAGCGATCCCGAAGGACTTGCCGCCCAGAAGCACGGTGTTCGCCTACCTGGATTTATGGAGCTACGACGGCACACTGGAGCGTATCCATCACGAGCTTTATGTCAGATGCCGCGAGCAGGCGGAACATGAAGCGAGCCCCACAGCCTCTATCATCGATAGTCAAAGCGTGAAGAGCGCGGAAAAAGGGGGGCCTCGATCGACCCGGATGGCTACGATGCAGGAAAGAAAATCAAGGGTAAGAAGCGGCATATTCTTGTAGATACGCTCGGTCTTCTGCTGCACGCCATCGTTCATCCAGCCGATATACAGGACCGCGACGGCGGCATCCTTGTGCTGTCGACGCTGTTCGGCCTGTTCCCATTTCTGAAAAAGCTCTTTGCCGACGGCGGCTATCAAGGACCGCAATTTCGGGAAGCCCTCGCCAAGGCGCTGCCTCAGCTCAACGTCGAAATCGTCAAGCGCTCCGATCAGGCCAAGGGTTTCGAAGTCCTGCCCAAACGTTGGATCGTCGAGAGAACCTTCGCGTGGCTCAACCGATGCCGCAGACTCGCCAAGGACTTTGAAAACCTCACCCGGACAGCGTTGACTTTCGTAAAACTCGCTTCCATCCGCATTATGCTCAGGAGACTTTGTAATCCTTCATGAACTTCGTGGACAGACTCTCAGGCGAAATTGATCCGCTTAACTGCCGGATTTAGGTTAATCAGCTTCTTGGACTTCGAGAATGAAGTTTGCGACCGCCACAACGCGGCCGACCTTGTGCCGGCGAGCAATTTTGAAGCTGAACTCGTAGAGTTCGTGGTTCGAATAAGGCAAGGCGACGAACTGTGGCACTGGTCGTCACCCAGGCAGGCACGGCAGCTCATGATGGGGCAGGCGGGCGTGTGTCTTGTTCGGAATGGGCGATCCATCGGAGCCATTACCACGATGCTGAATTGAAAGCGCCTAGTCCTGATGTGGCGCGCTTCGGCTGCCGCTGCCGACGAGTTTCTCATGCATCGGAAGTGCTCGTTTTGAGCTGCTTGGCGAGCCATGTGTCGAGATCGGCGATGTCGTAGAGCGCGCGCCTGCCGATCTTTGCAAAGCGCGGGCCTTGGCCGCTGCACCGGAGCTTGTTCAGGGTTGAGAACGATAGTCCCGTGTAATTGGATGCCTCCTTGACCGACAGTCGCCGCGTTTGCTGCGACCGAGAAACCACGCCGTCATAGGGATCCGGGTTTCGTCCAGCATTTGCAGGGCGCTCCGGATTGCGGGCGCTCATCGTGTTTCTGTTTTCCCTCGGCATGCCATTCGCCTTTCATTCCGCCTGTGGCAATGAGGGTGCCTGTTTCGCATTTTCCTTGGCAAGTGGCATTTAGGATTGGGTGCAGTGTGTTCGTGATGTAACGTAAGCGCTGTTCCGACCTCACCTTCCAATTTTGACGAGGCGATGCCAGGGTGCGAGGCCTGTGAGGGGGCTTCGTCCTATGACTAATCCTAGTGCTAGTCCTAGTTCTAGCGATGCCGAGGTTGCTGGCGAGAGCTTTCAGCGGATTGAGGTTATCAGCGGGACGGGCCGCCGCCGGAAGTGGTCGCGGCGGCGCAAGGAGGCCATCGTGCTTGAGACGCTTGAGGAAGGGGCCAGCGTTTCCGAGGTGGCGCGCCGGCACGGCGTCGATGTCAGCCAGGTTTTCAAATGGCGTCGCGATGCTGGGCTGAGATCGCGACCGTCCGCTTCTGAGCCCGTGATGTTTGCCCCTTTGCTGATCGCGAGCAGAAGGATGCGCCTCAGCCGGAGCAGCGGGAAGCGGCGCCGCTGCCTTCCGGGCTGATCGAACTTGAACTCGCAGGAGCGCGGGCGCGGATCCCGGTGACGGCTGGCCGCGAGGTGATCCTGGCTGTTATCGACGGGCTTTCCATGAGGCGGCGGTGATTTTCGGGGCGGTTCCACCACGGATTTATATTGCGACCAAGCCTGTCGATTTCCGCAAAGGCCTGGATGGGCTCGCAGCGCTTGTGAAGGAAGTGCTGAAACTCGATCCCTTTTGTGGCGCGGCCTTCATCTTCCGGGCTAAGAGCGCCGACCGGCTCAAGATTTTGATCTGGGACGGCTCCGGCCTGATCTTGATCTACAAGCGGCTCGACGACGCCAAGTTCCGCTGGCCAAGGATCGAAGACGGGGTTATGCGGCTGTCGCCCGCGCAAGCGTCGGCCTTGTTCGAGGGCTTGGACTGGGCGCGCGTCAGGGCGGTTCGAAGACCGCGTCCCCAGGCCGTGCAATAGCGCTGATATCTCTCTGTTTTGCGTGCGTTTCAGGCAAATCATGGTGCTGTCGCGCCATGATCGCGGCCCCAGATCAGCTCCCTGACGATATCGGCGCCTTGAAAGCTCTGGTGCTGCACTGGACGGAACAGGGGGCGGCGAAAGACGCGGCGCTTGTCGAAAAAGACGCCGAACTGGCCCGCGTTCAGGACGCCAATGCAAGACTGTGGGAGACGCTGCGCCAACTGAGGCGCGCTCAGTTCGGCCGTAAATCCGAAAAGCTCGATCCCGATCAACTGAACCTCGCCATGGAGGAGACCGAACAGGCGATCGCCGAAGCGGGCTCTACAGAGGAGACCTCGAACGCGACGCTGAAAGCGTCGCCCAAGAAGCCCCGCTCTGTCAATCGCGGCAAACTGCCGTCCCATCTGCCGCGGGAGGAAATCATCATCGAGCCGGAGAGCACGGCTTGCCCTTGCTGTGGCGGCGCCATGCATCTCATGGGCGAGGACCGCTCCGAGCGGCTCGACGTGACGCCGGCCCAGTTCAAAGTCATCGTCACGCGCAGGCCGAAATATGCCTGCCGGGCCTGCGAAGACGCGGTCGTGCAAGCTCCGGCGCCGGCGCGTCTGATCGAGGCTGGCATCCCGACAGAGACCCTCGTCGCCCATGTGCTGGTTTTATTGTAGGTGACGCCTTCATCATCGGTCGAAAGGAGACACTGTACCTCGTTTTCACCCATATCTTTGAGGGCTTCGACCCGGAGGTGTCCATCAAGCAGCAGGTACTTGCCGCTGACGCTACTCAGCCGCGAAATGACGGGAGGTTCTATAATGCCAACCTCGCGGATTGAAGCGACTATCTGGGTGTACTTTTTCGTCGCCTTGACGTTGGGTTTAACTACCCGCAAAGGTAGGAGATCGGCAATCGCGACACGCATGATATTAGCTTCGAATGCCATTTTCACCGAAACGCGTTCGGAATTTGTCGTCATAGCGGTTAGTTCCCGCCGCACTGGATCCGGGTGGCGAGATTCTGGGGTAAGGTGTCGAGATGCTCGGCTCGCAGCAACGCAACGAAATGTTCATTTGTTAGAAGCGCCCGTAAAGCCTCACAGACGAATACCAATGTGCTTTTGGTCGCCTCTGCCTTCTGAACAAGCATCTGCTTGCGATCTGCGTCATCGCGATAGGCCTGATATAATGCATTGGGTGTGGCCGCGGCTCGTTTGGACTTCGGCATTGCCTTGCCATGTTTAAGGCGGCGCTCAAGCAGCTGCTTCGCAGACATGAGCTTACGGCCACGCAGCAGATTCTTTTCATAGGCTGATCGAAGGGCAGCCTGAACATCTCCATCTTCGGAACCGGCGATCTCGATAGCGACGGTGATCGGCAACTGACCAGTTTCCACAGCGCGCAGCAGCCGCTGCTCTCCCTTTTCAGCCAGGTGAATGACGCCTCTAACATAGACAAGGGTGAGCCCGGTTTTCTCGGCGATCTGGTTATCTGCATAGCCCCGCTGCTTCAATCCCGTGATGTCATCGAGGAACTCGACGGGATCATGGCGGCGCCTTGCGCAGTTTTCAACGAGGCTGTGCAGCAAGCACTCCTCGGTGTCAGCATCGCGAACGATGGCAGGGATCTCGGTCTCTCCGAGAGCTTCGTAGGTCTCAAGACGGCCCTGGCCACAAATGAGGTCGTAGCGTGTGCCGCTCGGGGTGTCGCGCCGGGCGACGGTGATAGGCTTTTTCAGGCCGACCGTACCGATGCTCTCCACAATGTATTTGAATGACTTTCAGTTGCGGATGCGAGGATTGAGAATTGTGACGCGATCGATGGGGATCACTGAACTATCGCGGGTTCCTGACCATTTTCCATTAAGCGACCTCCAAAAGATGCACACGTCCGGTAAGCGCGTAGAGCGCATCGAGCGTGTCGAAGCGATAGCTATCAAGCGACATGCCGTTGTATTGGGCTAATCGAAGGCGCGGGAACGTCATATCGAGCGCGGGAAGCAAATAGTAATCGAGTGGCTCGACATTGGCAGCGTTCATGCGCACGGCGACGGTTAAGTCCGGAAGCAGGCTTGTGTCGAGACGAAGATGCCATCGAAGAGAGCCCGCCGCTGTTCGGCGGCTGCGGACGATGACAAGTGATAGGGTGAACTCACCGTTGATTGTCATCAGATCGGTTGCCGGATCCCGTCCAAACGGTCCCACCCGACCCTTCGATGCCAGCAACCACGCCAGCATGCACATCGGGGGTACATGCGTCGCAGGTTGCGATTGATTTGGATATAGCGGTAGTCCCGGCCTGGGTTGAAGCCAACCAGCTGATACGCGCGCAAAAGACTGCCGAAACGAGAGCGATAAACAGCGCTTGATGGGCCAGCATCGGACTCATCAATGATTAGGCCGGACAAATACCCCGCCTTTTGCAAAAGGCGGCTCAGGACTTCGAGCAACTCATCATCGGAAAACCGCCTGGAGCGTTCCTGGATAATGGCTTGCGCTGCGTCAAACAGCGAGCGCTCAACGATAGCCTCGAAGACACCATCGGAACGCAGCCAAGTTTCGGGGTCATTTCTGACATGCTTTTTCTTTAGTTTGAAGGACGTGCGGTTCCAGATATTGTTACCTATATACTTCTCATTGATCAGAATTTGGTGCACAGAGCCGCGGGACCAAGGGCGTCCGAGGTCAGAACGAACCCCACGCCGATTTAAGATGTCAGCAATATCGCGCTCGGTCTTTCGATCCTCGACAAAAGCGCGATAAATCCAGCGCACGTTCTCGACCTCTTCCGGAGGCCCGGGCACGAGAATGACTCGATCAGTTTGGATGCTTTTGTGCTCGCCTCGGGCGAGTTTTCCTTTGACAACGGCATTATGATCGATAAGGCACCGGCGCAGACCAAAACCAGCGGGTCCTCCCTGGCGAAACCCAAGGCCGATGAGCCGGCACTGCCCCGCAAAAACTTTCGCCGATAACTCTCGGCTATATTCCCCGGCCATCGCCCGCTTGACGCCTTTGACGATAGTTGAAAGCGGGCTGCCGTCGTTGTCGAACTGCTCCGCGCAATAGTGGAGAGACATGCCGGCACGCTTGCATATGTACTCATAATAAGCGCTTTCGTCCGCATCCTGGAAGCGGCCCCAGCGGCTCATATCGTAAACGAGGATCGTGGTGAAACCGGCCGTGCCGGTTTCCACATTGCGAATTAATCTTTTAAGAGCCTCGCGGCCTTCAAGCCGCAAGCCGCTTTTTCCTTCGTCAGCATAGATTTGCACGATCTCGATCTCGCGGCGCGCCGCGTACTCACGGATGACTTCTAATTGGTTCTCGGTCGAATACCTTTCATGCTCGGTCGACATTCGGACATATGCAGCCGCTCGCTCTGACATGGCAGCCATGACAGGTTAGTTACTCAACACTGCGGATGCCAAGCGACAACATCGGCGGGTTCCTAAACGACGGCTACTCTTCCCAAACAAGCGGTTGGCGCTGGTGGGGTTTAGCCCCTTTTGCAGCCACAATAATCGCGGAAAGGACGAAATATGTTGCCGAAAAAGGGCAGAAGTTTTCCAAGGAATGAACGCCAGCTCGATACTCCTCGCTATGCTTCGGAAATCGGCTAGGCTCTGCGCAATGAGCTCGGTGGCTCACATCAATCTGTCAAAGCAATTATGAATTGGACTTGCGCGGGTGAGCGAACGATTAAGAATTGGCTCAGCGGGATAAACGGGCCAAGCGGAGCGCACCTGATAGAAATGATCCGGCATTCGGACGCGATCTGCGCCCTTGTTCTTCAACTCGCCGGTCGTGATGTCCTGTTCGCTACTATTCGTGTTGCCGATTTGCGTAATCGCCTCGCCGCGGCGCTCGCCGAGCTTGACCGGATGCAACAAGAACGAAGGGACACGTCTATCCCACCTTGCCGCGACGACCAGCCGATGCTATGTATATCCCAATAGGATATACGAGGGTAGCGGCATGACCGAATCGAAGCTTTTCATCTCCAATCGCAGCCAGGCGGTGCGCTTACCCAAAGCGGTTGCGTTCCCGGACGGCGTCAAAGAGGTAGAAATCCTGAAGGTCGGCCGCGGGCGCCTTGTCGTGCCGAAAGGTGAGCGCTGGGACGATCTCTTCCGTCACGGCCCGCGCGTGACCCAGGATTTCTTGAGCGAGCGCGCTCAGCCGCCAGCAGAGGAGCGCGAGAGTTTCTGATGCTCGCCTATATGCTCGATACCAACATCTGCATCTATGTGATGAAGAATTACCCGGAGGCGTTGCGGGAGAAGTTCAATCTGTTGGCCGAGCAGCTTTGCATATCGAGCATCACTCTTGGCGAACTTTACTATGGCGCGGAGAAATCCCAGCGCCGCGCGGACAACCTTGCTGCGATTGCGCACTTTACCGCAAGGCTCGAAGTGCTGCCCTTTGGCGAAAAGGCCGCCGCGCATTACGGACAGCTGCGCGCCGAACTCGAACGGGCGGGCAAGCCTTGCGGCGCGCATGACATGCAGATCGGCGGGCATGCCAGAAGCGAAGGCTTGATTATGGTGACGAATAATCTGCGCGAATTTGCGCGCATGCCCGGCCTTCGTACCGAAAACTGGGTTTAGCATAAGCCAGACCAGCTCTTTTTCGGGCTTGCCGGAGTGTCTTGGGTTGGACCGCCACTCTTCGCAACAAATCGCTTCGGCTCCGGAGGCAAAAAGTGGCAGATCTGTTTTACAATCTGGCACAACGCATCGTGAAATCTCACGACAATTTACGACCTTGTAAAACATTTCTCTAAGGAAAATCGTGACTTAGACCTCTCCGAGCATCTTCCTAATCTGGGGGTCACAGGTTCGAATCCTGTCGGGGACGCCAAAAACTCTGTAAATCAAATTTCACCCGGCGGAGGAATCTGGCTGGCGGGAGTAGGAGAATTTGCGTAGGAACTGGGTGTCAAAACCATCCAACGCGCGTTAAATAGCCCAGCCACCCCCGCCATGACGGACGATATCCCGCACCTTTTCCTTGCCAGCCGTGTCGCGCAATAAAGTCACAGCCGCTCCTGTGTTTTCGACCCTAAGCCTTGTCAAGCTGCGAGCGCGAGCAAACGAATGCGCAAAGTCCAGCCCGTGTTTGGTAGTGAAAAAGGCTGGATGGACGCGCGCGGCGACAGTTTTGTGGCTTGCTCCTGGAGCCGCGATTGCCGGCCACGGAGCACCGATAGCCGTATATCCATTGCTTCTCAAAAAATTGGGTTGTTGGTATATTCAATTAAACAGCTAGCGCTGCTTTATAGCGATCCAATCTGAGAAGGTTTCACTTTCGAGGAAAGCCGATGCTTTGGTGTGTGCTTGGACTTGCAATCAGGTTGACGCTCGCGGCGGCCCTTGCAAGCCTCGGGGAAGGGCAAGTTTTTGCGCAGGCGCCTCACGATCATGCGCCTCCAGCCGCCGGATCGAATGCTCAGACCGGCGGACCAACCCCATCGCCTGCCGGCGCCGCCGTTTATTTCGTCGATGTCAAGAACGGAGACACCCTTCAAACAAAGACGATCCTGCATTTTGGCTTGAGAGGCATGGGCGTCGCGCCCGCAGGAGTTTCGCGCGCCCACAGCGGGCATCACCATCTCCTGATCGACGCAGAGTCGCCTCCGCTCAACAAGCCCATTCCCAACGATCCGCAGCATCTCCATTTCGGCGGCGGCCAGACGGAGGCTGAAATCACGCTTCCCCCCGGCCAGCATACGCTGCAACTTATCCTTGCCGACAAGGATCACATCCCTCACACACCGCCGGTCATGTCGGACCGGATTACGGTCAATGTGGTTGATAGCGGTGATCCCGCGCCGGTGGCGGGGCGCGAGCCGTCCCCTCCAGGCGCACATGTCTACTTCGAGTATCCGACGAACGGGGCCTGCATACCGGAAAAGGTTGTGGTGCGGTTTGGTTTGTCCGGCATGGGGATCGCGCCAGCGGGGGTCGATAAGCGCAACACGGGGCATCACCATCTGTTGATCGATTCGGAACTTCCGCGTTTCGACCGTCCCATCCCTAGCGACGACAATCATTTGCACTTCGGCGCGGGGCAGACGGAGGCGGAGGTTACACTAGAACCCGGGCCACATAAGCTTCAGCTTCTATTGGCGGATTCACGGCATATACCGCATGATCCGCCACTCTACTCAGAGCCGGTTTCGGTTTTTGTGGGGTCCTGCGCGTCGAAGAAAGTGGCCCACAGATACCGCCATCATGCGCACGCAAAAGCGCTTCGCCACATCGAGTAGGGCTGGCGCCGTCGATACGCCCCGCGTGCGTTTCTCCTTAAGGCAAAGAAAACGCACGCTTCCCTGTAACCGGCGCGAGCCTTCGGACCCGCTCATTTACATGAAAATGTCTTGACACTATTTTGATAAAAATCAAATTAGGCAACAAACGGCTTCCAGCGGGAGGACCGGCCAGAACTATCGATTGCCGGGCGGCGCTGAATGGGGGGACGCAGCCCGCGCGGGCTCAGGCAATCCACCGCGGGCGGCTCTTTTTTATGAGACGGGCCGAAAATGGCGGGTGGCTGCAGGATTGCTGGAGGCAGCGCAGCCGGAACTCGAAGAGCTTTGCTGTGAGCCATCAAGGCCAAGCATAGGAAACACCTCAAAGGGATGGCGCTATGCAAAGCGGACCGGTGCTTGGTCCAGGGAGCTTGATTTCCGAAGGTGGAAGAATTCTTGAGCTTGTCTTCCAGGACTTGTTTTATGCTATTTACTCGGCTGAAGCGCCTCATTCGGGCGCAGCGATTGGCATAACCGAATATTTCCCCGCCGATCTTGTGACGAGAGCGCCCGGCGGCGACCTGCTCCTGCGATCCCTCGAAGTGCAGGATCTGTTTGATCTCGGGCGTGATCGCTTCATGATCGAGGTGAAAGCGCTTTCGGCCCTGCGCCACCCCAGTCTTCTTCGATTTGACGGCGTCGTACCCGATCACGGCGCCGCTTATGCTTTGCATGCCCCCGAACAGGGGCAATCATTAACCAGCCTGGTCAAATCGCCCAAGCCCCCCCCGCCCCAGGACGAAATCGACGCAATCGTGAACCCCTTGATTTCGGCTCTGGAACTCTTGCATTCCAAAGATCTCACTCACACCAATATTACCCCGGACGCCATTCTGCTGCGCCCGGCCCCGCTCCTGATCCGCTTCGGAGCGGCGCGGAGTTTCCTGGCAGCACGGATGCGCAAGGTCAATCTGGCTGTTACGCCGGGATATTCTGCGCCGGAGCTCCATTTTTCAGACGAAAAGGCGCATAGACCGCCTTGTGATGTTTTTTCATTGGCGGCAGTTCTTTATTTCGTCGTCACGGGCCGGCACCCCATCAATGTCATCGCCCGAAGTCTTGGGCACACCATGCCGCCCGCCGCCGCTATACCGTCTCAGAGGTTTCGCGCCGGGTTTCTGGAGGCCATCGACAGGGGTTTGGAACTGGACCCGGAACGCCGCCCCCCTACGATCAAAGCGTTCGGGGAGATGCTGTTCGGGGGGGCGCAAAAGAAAGCGTCCGCAATCCCACGGCCCGCCTCCACCTCGGCGGCCAACCTTGCGGAAGGCTCGCAGGGTGACGCCATATCTCCGGTTCCATCGCCGGACGGCACGCCTTCCACGGCAGCCGGAGCGGTTTCGAGCCGTTCGGCGTACGCCCCGGCCAGCGACACCGAGGGTGATGAGGACGATGACTTCGACGACACTCGGGACTTCGGGAGCGGGGTAGGGCTGCGAAGGCTTCTCGTTGCCGTGGCTGTCCTGGCGCTTGTTATTCCCGCCGGCTTGTGGATGCTGGAACCGCAGTTCAAAAATCAGCCGGGCCAAGCGGCTCGCGCTGATGCAGGAAAGAGCGCCGTCAGCGACAGCGCGCCGGTTGATATCGCCGCTTTACAAGCGCAGCAAACAGGGAACACGGAACGCTTTGAGACGGCCAAGCCGGACCCGGCGGTCCCCCCTGTGCGAACGGCGGCAGCGCAGAAGCCAGGCGCGGCGGTGACGGGAGCCGAAGCATCCCTGCCGCAGCCGGCATCAACGCCAGCGGCTCCAGCGGAGACAGCAGGGGAGAAAGCGCCTTCCAAAGCGGCGATTGCGGAGCCCGTCCCGCTGCCAGGGGCCTCCGTATCGTCGCCAGCAGGATTGACATTCAAGGATTGCAATTTCTGTCCATCGCTCGTTGTGGCGCCGAAAGGCGAATTCACGATGGGCTCGAATGAACATCCGCATGAGAAGCCAGCGCACAAGGTAAAGATCCCCCTCCCCTTCGCCATCGGCCAATACGAGGTGACCATCGAAGAATGGGACCGTTGCGTCGAAGCCCTCGCCTGCCGCCGCCGGCCAGAGCTTACCGGCTCGCCAACACAACCCGTCGGGAACTTAAGCTGGGACGACGCCAACGCCTATTTGAAGTGGCTGTCGGAGAAGACCGGCCAAATCTACCGCCTGCCGAGCGAGGCCGAATGGGAATATGCGGCCCGCGCTGGCGCCAGCAAACGCTTCTGGTGGGGCGACGAAGCGGGCTCCGGCAAAGCCAATTGCAGCGATTGCGGGTCTGGGACCAATGGGCGGGCCGCCCCTGTCGGCGCTTACAGGCCCAATCCGTTTGGCCTTTACGATACGGCCGGGAACATGGCGGAGTGGGTCCAGGACTGCTGGAACGACTCCTATCACGGCGCGCCCGCCGACGGTTCAGCATGGGTGAAGGGCAATTGCAGCCTGCGCGGCTTGCGCGGCGGCTCTTTCGGCAACAAGTCCACGTACATCCGGTCCTCGGCGCGCTTTCGTTACGATAGCGATGTCCGTTACGAAGCAAACGGCTTTCGCGTCCTCAGGGAATTGCGCTAATCATTCGCCTTTCCGAGGGGTGCGAAGCATGGCCGATAGATAGTCACCCGGCCGCCGCCATCTCCGACGGCGCCCGCCTTACGCCTCGTGGTTAACGCTTCGTTCGCAGCGCCGAGTCTTAATCTGAGACTGGTTAACGGGAGCGCCGCCGATTTATTTCTGGTCCAATTTACACTTGATTAGGCTTAACAATGCCTTTATCCGGCGCAGAACGAGGCCTACGACCGCCGTAGGCAGGCGGCTCCAACGCGTTGAAAGTGAACAGCTTTTTTACCGCCGAATGCCCCATTAAATAGAATTTAATGCCGGAATTTTGGCATTAAATGGGCTCTGAAAAGTCCGTTAAATATAATCCCGGATTCCCGTGTTAACCACGATCGCGCCGAAGTCAGCCCGCCGCCTGCCCCGGAGGGCCGTCTGTTCTGAAAATTTCATTGCAATATCAACAACTTATTCGTTAACTTCCCGGCAAGGCGCTTTCTCGTACAATTCTCACTCAAGAAAAATCCGTGACACAAACGCAAGCGGAAAGCCAAACCGGGGATAAAAGTGAGGTCCAATGCGCCTGCAGAAAAGCGTACCGAGGTCCGCATCGGGTATGCGCACAAAGCTTTAGAACAACGATGAACGGAAAAAGAAGGTGGTCCGATCTTCACATTTGACTTGTTCATGTGCGTCTCCATGATTTGGCTTGGCGCCAGCCAAGGCTTTCGATCTTGCGACGATCATTTACCAAAGTCGGGCGGCCGCTGTTACAAAAGAGACATGGCGCGTACAGGGTTTGCTTCCCTTGCGGATTTGCTGGAGTAAGAGTTTGAGTTTCAGAGTCTTATATTGGTTCAACTTGTTTCTCTTGGCGGCTCACTTGGCAGTTTCCGAAGCTAAGGCGCAGGACGGAGAAGTCCGCGCGATGATGCGGTCCGCCGATCAAGCCTTCAGACGGGAGTTTGCAGAGGGCTTTTTTCGTGACGCACAATCAGAGCAAGCGCTGGCTCTGAAGCCAATCCAAAGCGAAACGGCCCGCAGCGATGATGCGGAGCCCCAGCGCGCAGCCAAGCGCGATCGATTTGCCGTGGCTGAGCCGCAAACGATGACTGCGCCGCCACAGCCGCCGGAGTCCTCCGCCTCGTGGCCAGCCGGGTTCACATTCAGGGATTGCGACTTCTGTCCCCCGCTCGTGGTGGCGCCGAACGGCGCGTTCACCATGGGATCGAACGAGCATCCCTATGAGAAGCCGGCGCATAGGGTGACGATCACGCATCCCTTCGCCATCGGCCAACGCGATGTGACTTATGCGGAATGGGACCGCTGCGTCAGCGCAGGCGCGTGCCGCTACCGGCCGGATGATCAGGGCTCGCCGGGCGACGCGATCGGCAACCTGAGCTGGGACGATGCAAACGCCTATCTGAAGTGGCTGTCGGAGAAGACAGGCCGGATTTACCGCCTGCCGAGCGAGGCCGAATGGGAATACACAGCCCGCGCCGGCTTAGGCGCGTCCCCCGCTGATGCACCCGCAAACATGGCGGAGTGGGTCCAGGATTGCTGGAACGAGTCCTATCTGGGAGCGCCTGCGGACGGTTCGGCGTGGGCGAAGGGCAATTGCTCCTTGCGGGTCTTGCGCGGGGGCGCGTTCAGCAACAAAACCGCGTCTTCCCGCTCCACCTCGCGCTTCCGCTACGACAGCGATGTCCGTTACGAAGCAAACGGCTTCCGCGTCCTGAGGGAGTTGCGGTGAGAACCATCGAAGCCGCTCTGTCCCCTGGGCGCCGCCACCCTTACGCGGGCCGGGTATCGCTATCGGCTTCCGGCGATTGTGTCATTATACTTATCGGAAGATCCCGCCCCCTCGCGATCCCGACGACCTGCATCTTCGAAGCAACGCCGCGCACCTCGACTTCGATTGTCTGCGCCTCGCTTACGGTCCAGGCGACAGTATCGATAACATCCTTTGACGCCATGATCTGGACGCCATGCTCCTTGGCCAGAGCCTCGAGCCGGCTGGCGACATTGACGGCGTTTCCGATCACAGTGACCTCACGGGATGGGCCAAATCCGATGCGCCCCAGGATGCATTGGCCGGCGTGAAGTCCAATGGCGACCCGCAGAGGATGTCCAAGCTCGGCTTCAAGCTTGGCGTTTACCTGATCCAGAGCAAGATCAATTGCGCGGGCTGCGCGCAACGCGCCGCGGCAGCCGTCTTGAACACCGCCTTCGCGGCCAAAGAACGCAAGGAGGCCATCGCCGAGGAACTTGTCGATCGTTCCTCCATGCACAATGATCGCGTTTCCAATGGCGGTGAAAAACTCATTCAAAACATAGACGACGTCGTAGGGCAAGCGCCCCTGAGCCATTTGTGTGTAGCCGCGCAAGTCCACCATCATAATGGCAAGGGGTTTCTCGGTTCCGGCGGCTTCCATATCGTCTGGCGCCATATGCCCCGGCGAAAGAGTTGCCTCGCGCACGAGCTTCGTCACTGTCAATGAGCCGCGCGGCCGGATTTGGCAGGCCAGGCGAATGCCGGGCTCGGCCCCGACGCTCGCCAGCGTAAAGGCTTCAGCGAAGGCGGGCGGGCGAAGCCTCTTTTCGCCGCGCTCGACGCGAACACGGCAGGTCGAGCAGCGCGCCCGTCCCCCACAGGCGGCGGCATGGGGGACCCGATGGAGCCTGCTGATTTCAAGAAGCGTCGGCCCGACAGCCGTTCTTATCGTCGGTCCTCCCGCATAAGTTATCGTAATACGCGGCGCCTTGGTGGAGGCCAGCCGCCGCCAGATGAAAACTCCGAGCGCCAAAGCCAAGACAGAACCGAAAAAGAGCCGCACGCCAAGCCGATACTCAGCGAGCGCATTCTGCGCGTCCGGGCTTGGCCAATGCGTCAGCTCTTTCAAATGATCGAACTGTTCGGGGCTTTTTGTGAGCTCTGTGACCGCCCGTCCCGAGATCATGAAGCCGCAAAGGGACAGCACCGGGATGGCAATCGCTAGAGCGAAGAAAAATGGTTTGGCATGACGGTACCAGCTCTTGAAGGTCAGCCACTTGTGGAGGCCGAGGCAGCCATGAGCCCAAACCATAATGAGAAGCAAGCTTTGCAGAAGCGCATTCTCCGGCCAAAGCCTGGGAAGTTCGTAGAGGTATGTGTCATCGACGCCAAAACGGACGCGGGCGATGCGGGTGTTGACGATATGCGGAAGTAGAAGGAAAGGGACTGCGACCCCCAGGCCAAGCTGCGCAAGCTCCCAGGCGGAAAGACGCAAGGTGCCGCGCATCGCAAGTTTGTAGAGGCCAAGCGCTACATGCGTAAAAAGCGCCAGCGCCAGAATCGCCGTGCCAGGCCAGGAGCGCGTGACGGACCAGCGCCACTGTTGGACCTCGTGCATCAGTTCAAGACTGATGAGACCGGCAGCGTGATTCAGAAAATGGGTCGCAGCGAATAAGAAAAGGATGATACCCGAGATCAGCCGAAGGATTTGTGCAGCATCCCTCGCACTGAGCCTGCGCGTCGCATTGAAATGCGTCTCGTCCGTGCTGTTCCTCACCGTTCTACCGTGCATGGAACTTCTATGAGCGGCAAAGTAAGATTGTCCGCCAAAAAGAATTTGTGCCAATCAATGTTCGCCCAAGCATGATGCTCGCGATAAATAGATACGCCTACAAAAAATTTTGTTTGCGGTGGTTGATGAACACCAGGTTCATCTAAAACATTACGTCAAACAAGCTTCTAAAGCTGTGTCTTAGCCGATGTGAGCCCGACAGATGCCGGACCAGAAGGGGTCTTCTAAAGCTGGAAGACTTCAAGACACGTCCTCGGTATGATATAAATCAAAAAAGATAAGTGCGCTGGCGAGCCTTCGCGACCTCACCATCGGCGGCTGTTCCGGTCTGTGGGCGCGGGCGGATGCTTGTCGGCGCAAGAAGCGCGGGCACGGAGGAGCGATTGAGGAGTCCCCAACTGACAGCAGGCGAGTTGCTTGCGAAAACCAGTTTTTTTGGCCCGCTCAGCGCCGAGGATCGCGATGCCGTAGCCTTCAGTATGCGGCCTGCCGCCTTTACTGCCGGGCAAGTCATTTTTCTTCGGGACGACGCGCCGCGCGATCTTTTCGTTGTTCGCAAAGGCCGTGTCCGGCTTTCGATCCTGTCGAGCGAAGGCCGGGAACTGGCGTTCGCGCACGCGACGGAGGGCGATGTGTTCGGCGAGATTGCGCTCCTCGACGGGCGTCCTCGAACGGCCAATGCAACGGCTTTGACGGAGGTCGATGCTCTCTCGCTCTCCCGAAGTTCCTTGCTGACCCTTATGCAAGCGCGGCCACCTATCGCGATGGCCGCGATCACATTCTTATGCGAGCGGTTGAGAACGACGGACACCAAGATGGAGGCGATAGCCCTGTGCCCTATCGAGGCTCGCCTTGCCCGGTTTCTCCTGTCCGCGGTCCAGTTCCAGTCGCCTGGCGCGAAGGGAAACACGTCCCGGCTCAACCTCGACATGTCGCAGGGTGAACTTGCGCTGCTGCTTGGGGCCAGCAGGCCGAAGGTCAACAAAGCGCTTGCCGCGCTTGAGGAAGCCGACGCCGTTCGCCGGGACGGCGCTGAATTGATCTGCGATCTTGAAATGCTCAGCGCTTATTCGGCTACGGAATGAGGCGGCTGCGCCCGATGCTGCATTCGGCTCATCGACCATTGAACTTCTCCTGAACTCTAAAGGCAATACCCCGCCGTGATATCTACTGCTCATCGACTATGTCTTCGGGCTCTTCTGTCGAACCGGCGCAGATCGACCTGGCTGCTTCATTAAGCGCGCCGGTGCTCTTGTCGGTCAACACCACCGTTGCGCCACGGCGGGCGAGTTCATGAGCGACCTTTCGGCCGATGCCGCGACCGGCGCCTGTGATCATGGCGACTTTCCCGTGCATTGCATCACGGCTGCGCCTCGAGTTTTGCCAAAGCCAGTTTGGGCATCAACACGTGCGCGATCGCAAGGGTCACAAGATAAAGTGAACCGGCCAGAACGAACGGGAAGAAGTAGCTCCCAGGGTCGCCGGTCTTGAGAACCTTGCCAAGCGTAAGAGTCGCCAGCACTGTCGCCAAGGTTCCAACCATACCCCCGATCCCGATCACCGATGCCACCTCCTTTTTGGGAAAGACATCGGAAACCACAGTAAAAATATTCACCGACCAGGCTTGGTGCGCCGCGGCGCCCAAGGCCATCAAGGCAATGGCGGCAAGGGGCTGTTCGGTCAAGGTGATCAGGCTTTGCGGCAGCATGGCGAGCGCGCAGATCAGCAAAGTAAGTTTCCGGGCGCTATTGACGCTCCAGCCGCGCGCTAAAAGATGACCGGAAAGCCAGCCGCCAGCAATACTGCCGATGTCGGCTGCAAGATAAATGGTGATTAAAGGCAGCCCCATGCCGACGATGTTGAGATTGAATTTGTCGGCCAAGAAAATTCCGCCCCAAAACAGATAGGACCACCAGACCACGTCGGTGAGCTTCAGAACGCCAAAAGCCCAGGTTTCACGGCAGGAAAGGACGGACCGCCACTTAAACTTTTTGTCAGTTTCAGGCGGAGAACCGGCCTGAATGAACCGCAGTTCGGAGGCGCTGAGGCGCGGGTTATGCTCGGGTTTCGTGTAAACCCTCAGCCAAATGATGAGCCAAAGGGCGCTGAACGCCGATGTCATCATGAACACGAACTGCCAGTGATCGCCGTTTTGCGCAACGACGAGCGGCACAAGCGCCGCCGCCAGAACGGCCCCGATATTGGTGCTCGCATTGACAGCGCCGGTGGCCAAGCCCCGTTGTTGCTGCGGAAACCACTCGGCGGTCGCTTTCGTGCATGCCGGAAAATTGCCGGATTCGCCCAAACCCAAGCCGAAGCGGACGACGATGAAGCCCACGAGCGAGAAGGCCGGTTGCACCAGGGCGTGCGCTAGACTGAACAGCGACCACACCGTGATCGACAGCGCATAGCCGATCCGTACGCCAACCTTGTCAATCAGCGCTCCCATGAATAACAACCCGATGGCGTAGGCAAGCAGGAAGGCCGTTGTAATGTAGCTATAGGCTTCCGGTGTCCAACCAAAAACATGATCCCGCAGTGTGGGGGCAAGAATACCCAGAATACTGCGGTCGAAATAGTTGATCGTTGTCGCCACGAAAAGCAGGGCTATTATTCTATAGCGGTAGCCCGTTTCTCGCATGGGTTTGAAGGAAGCCGGGGCGCCCATGGGCATCAAGTGTGTCGTGTCCCGCAGCATGATTTCGTTTCCCTGATGAAAGGCTTCAGGGGATGATTCTTCCACCAACGTCGGAAATCGGCTGTTCCATACGGAACATGCCACGTTGCTTTCGCATCATGATTACGAAACTCTCGTCATGGGCGCATTATCGGCCCCGTTTGCGAGCCAAGCGCGAATAGGCACGAGGATTTGACTTACAATCATAAAAACACTTGCGCTAGGATGTAATAGGCAAAAGTTATTTTGATAATCAACCGCGAGCCATGCTGTGAACAACGCGCATCCCGACAACGCCGCGGCTGGGCCGGTCTTCAATCCCTTGTCGCCGGATTTCATCCGAGACCCCTATCCAACCTACCACCGCTTGCGCCGCGACGACCCGATGCACCGTTCGCCGCTTGGCATCACCATGGCGAGCCGCCACGCCGATGTCGCGTTCATCCTGCGGGATGCGCGTTTCGGGAAGGACGTTGCGGGCAGGATCAGGCGAGGCTCGGGGGAGAAGGCGCTCGAAGAGCCTGTCTATCAGTCCATGCTGCGCTGGATGATCAGTCAAAACCCGCCCGATCACACGCGGCTGCGCTGTCTCGTGGTCAAGGCCTTCAGCAACCGCGTTGTCGAGGGTATGCGTCCGCGCATCCAAGAGATCGTGGATCGTGTGATTGACCATATCAAGCCGCAGGGCCGCATGGACCTCATCGCCGATTTCGCCTTCCGTCTTCCGGTCACCGTGATCGGCGATATGCTGGGCATTCCCAAGGAAGACCAAGGGATGGTGTTCAAGGGCGGAGGCCCCGGCGCCCGGCTTCTCGATCCTGTACCCCTGTCGCGCGCCGAACTCGACGCGGCCAATGCCGGGCACTTGGCTGCGGCCGAATACTTCCACGCGCTATTCGAACTTCGGCGGCGAAAACCGGCCGATGATCTTATTACGATGCTAGTGCAGGCGGAAGAAGAAGGCAGTAAACTATCCAACGAGGAATTGACCGCGAACATCATCCTTTTGTATATAGCAGGTCATGCAACCACGGTTCATTTCATCGGCAATGCTCTTCTGGCGCTTCATCGCAATCCGGAGCAACTTGACCTGCTGAAGCGCAGTTCATCCCTTGAGACAGCAATCGATGAGCTTTTACGCTTCGAGTCTCCGGTTCAGGTCGCTACCCGGACGGCGCTTGAAGACGTGAACGTTGGCGGCAAAGACATCAAAAAGGGCGAGACGATTTTCTGCCTCCTCGGTGCGGCGAACCGCGACCCGGCCGTCTATGCCGATCCAGACCGTCTCGACCTCACCCGCGAGGGCATTCGGCCGCTGTCCTTCGGCGGCGGCGTCCATTATTGCCTTGGCGCTCAGCTTGCCCGCATCGAAGCCGAAATCGCTATTGCCACGCTTTTGCGCCGCTTGCCGGACCTGACGCTCGATCGGCCGGGCGAACCGGATTGGTGCCAAACATTCGTCTTGCGCGGCCTCAGAACCCTGCCAGCGAGTTGGCAGTAGAGAACGCGCGCCTTCGCAAGTCGAAGCCGTTTTGGGATGCTGCGAGATTGCGAATATAAAATAAACCGCGCCAATTAAGGGCGCGGTCGAGGTACGGCCCTTAACCGCCGTTTGCGCTGCACGCGTACATATCGGGAAGGCCCGTAGAACGGAAACAGGAATTATCCCGGTCGCGCGTGCTATTGTAATCCGAGTGGTAATAGGTGAACTCACTTTGAGGTGGGGTCAGCCGATCCGGATGCGGTCTTGCATCCGAGGGGGTTACGCACGACGCCAAAAGCAACATGCCAGCTGAAAACGTCAAGAACGTCTTGGAAAGATTGAGAGACATGGCGATCTCCTAAGGTTACGAAGTCGATCCATTCGAGCTTCCATGAGGGCCATTAGAGACCATCCCTTCGTTGTGCGCTGTCCCCGATGTAACAGGTTTGAATTATGTTTCACCGTTCTGCCGTCGCAAGCTAAAGCTACGAAATTTATTGGTTCCTCAGCAAAAGCCGCAAAAACTATTTGTCTTAAACTACAACGCTTGGCCGAAGTGATCGCGCCTCCAACACACTCAAAGGCGTGAAACTTCACGGGCGCCCGATCCAGGACCCATTTCCAAGCCGAAAGTGGCTTATAATGCTACCTCTCGTTGTCTTAACCCCGGCCCTGTGTGGATGCCTGCCCGAACAACAGAAGCAGGTTTTGCAGTGCGAATTCGAGTTCTTGCAGACTGAGGCCGATGCCACTCTCAGTGGCGCAGTTGCTCCTGCTTTTGTCGCAGCTTACATGGGAAGGCACGGCTATGTTCAGCGCTCTTCGGAACGCGGCTGCGAGTTGGAAGATGAGTTGAGCGGTTACTGCTATGAACCGCGCTGGCACGGTTGGCTCTCGCAAGTGCTTTTCGATCGCGGACCAGGTTTGCCGGGCGTGTAGCAGAATCTGTCCGTACCCCGATGATGCGGCCTCAGCCGTGTTCACTGTCAGCGTGACGAGCGCGGCCGCCCAGCCCCGGCGGCAAGCGCGAGGGCGGCGTCGCTGTCTCCTGCTACACGCTTGTAGCGCTTCCTTCGGATGGCGGCGCTCTTATATCCGCGATATCTCGCACTATAAAGGAAACTATTCAGATCCAAAAATTTCGCTTGGCTGACTGCAAACCCCTAAAACTATCCGAGAGCATCGGCTGGGGTGGCAGGTTTGTCATTGCGACCGGGAGTTGGATTATTTCCTCGCATTATACCAACACGATCTTTGGACTAAAAGACATCTTGATGTATGGCAGAATTGTCTTTAACGCCTGCATCACAGAGGCTTCAAAGCTTAGCATGCGCTAAACTGCCAACGCCTGTCCCTTTCCGTGTTCAGTCTTGACGATGGTCAAAGCCGAAATCTTGAGCGAGGGTGTTCTCTTCCACACGCGGGCTCTCTGAAAACACCGGAGGCGAAATGGCCCAAGATACGTACGACCCGATCACGCCGGCGGGGCCATCGAATCCTCCCTTCGTATCAAGCTCGTCAGGTTCGGGAAGGGAAGGCACATCCAAGAATCTGAAGGCGCTCGTCGTCGGATCTATCGGGGTTGTTTTCGGTGATATCGGCACAAGCCCTCTTTACACGGCGCAGGAGACCTTCGTCGGGACGCATGGATTGGGGGTTGAGCCGGAGAAAGTTCTTGGCGGCGTATCGCTGATCCTTTGGACCTTGATGGCGCTGGTGACGCTGAAATATGTCACCATCATCATGCGCGCCGACAATCGCGGCGAGGGCGGAAGCATCGCGCTCCTAGCTCTCGTCATGGAACTGACCAAAAAGTCGAGGGTGGCGTCTTTCGTCACAATGCTTGGCATCTTCGCGGCGGCGCTCTTCTACGGCGACAGCATGATCACGCCTGCGATTTCAGTTCTGAGCGCCGTCGAAGGTCTCAATGTCGTCGCGCCGGCGTTCAAGTCGTATATTTTGCCGATCAGCATCGCGGTTCTGTGCGGGCTTTTCTGGCTTCAGCAATATGGCACGACCCTTATCGGCAAATTGTTCGGTCCGGTCATGCTCGTCTGGTTTGCGGTGATTGCGCTTCTTGGCGTCATCAACATCATTCGCGACCCAGCTGTGCTCGCAGCCGTCAATCCGACCTATGCCTCGGACCTTGTGATCCGGCATCCATGGGAAAGCTTTCTTGCGCTTGGTTCGGTCTTCCTCGCCGTAACCGGAGGCGAAGCGCTGTATGCCGACATGGGGCATTTCGGCCGTTTGCCGATCCGTCTTGCATGGTTCACCTTAGTGCTTCCCGCTCTGATGCTGAACTACTTCGGTCAAGCGGCGCTGCTTTTGACCAACCCGGCAAGTTCACAAAACCTTTTTTACCTGCTCGCCCCCGAATGGGCCTTGGCGCCACTGGTGCTTCTTGCGACAGCGGCGACGGTTATTGCGTCCCAGGCAGTCATCTCAGGCGCATTTTCGGTTGCCCAGCAAGCTATTCAACTTGGCTACCTTCCAAGGATGAAGATCACCCATACTTCTTCCAGCGAGGCCGGCCAGATTTATGTGCCTTTCACGAATCTAACTGTTTTTGTTGGGGTCATTGGGTCAGTGTTGGTGTTCCAGTCGTCGAGCAACTTAGCCGCCGCCTATGGAATCGCCGTGTGCGGCACGATGATCATCAGCACGATCATGGTTTGCTTCGTTGCGGTGCGGCTCTGGAAATGGCCTGCGTGGGTCGCTTTCCCCGTGCTCGGCTCCCTCTTGGTGATCGACGCGCTGTTCTTAGCCTCGAACTCGATGAAACTCGGCGAGGGTGGTTG
Organism: uncultured Alphaproteobacteria bacterium; assembly: GCA_963764115.1. Taxonomy (GTDB): domain Bacteria; phylum Pseudomonadota; class Alphaproteobacteria; order Rhizobiales; family Rhodomicrobiaceae; genus Rhodomicrobium. The sequence continues at coordinate 23,505 of CAVXRT010000034.1, read as the reverse complement.
GTTTGCGCTCGCGATCGCGATTGCCTCGTTCACGACGCTCACGACATGGAAGCGGGGGCGAGTGCTTTTGCTTGACGCGATTGCACACCACGCGCCGTCCGTAAGCGAGTTCCTGCGCTTTAAGGAACCGCGGGCGCACCGGGTCGCCAATACGGCTGTCTTCCTCACCAGCCGGCCAGAAGGATTGCCATCGGCGCTCCTCCACAATCTGAAACACAATCAGGTGCTCCACGAACGGAACGTTTTGGTGACCGTCGTCACGGAGGAAATCCCGCACGTCAAGGACAGGGACCGGGTCGAACTCACCGACCTCGGAAAGGGCTTCTATCGGGCCATTCTGCATTATGGATTCATGGAGCAGCCCAATGTTCCCGCTGCACTTGTCAACGCCTCGCATGCGGGCCAGGTTTTCGATCTCGACCGGATGTCCTTTTTTGTCAGCCGCGAGACGATTGTCCCCCGGCTGCCGCCTGGCATGGCGCTGTGGCGGGAAATGTTCTTCAAGCTGATGCTGCGCAACGCGGCGAGCGCCACGGAATTTTTCCAGATTCCCGCCGACCGGGTGGTAGAACTCGGGACGCAAGTCGAGATTTGAACGTCACTGCAGGCGATCGGTCACCTTCACCACGCTCTCGTGATGCTGACCGGGCTTCCAACACGCCTCTCATCCGTATTGACGCCAGAAGACCACCATGACAATCCCCGCATTGAGGCAGGAAATGGCGATCCGCGCGTGAGCTGGGTTGAGCCTACGGCCAAAAAGGCTGGCGAGATAACCGCCGATCGTCGAAAAGATCAAGAGCACGGCCATCTGCTTCCAATAGATGAGGCCGCCGAGAATGAAGAGAAGCGAGGCCGTGGCGTTCATCGAAGCATTCAGTAGATTGCGCGTGGCTTGCATCGTATTGATCGACGCCGTCGTCAGAACGCTCCAGGCCGCCAGCATCATCACCCCGACGCCGCCGCCGAAGTAGCCGCCGTAAATGCCCAGAGCAAACTGCACCGCCGGTAAGGCGCGGGGATGGACTGTCATCCTCCTGCGCAGTTCTTCACCGAGTTTGCGGCCAAAGGCGAAGACCAGCACACCGAACAAGAGCAGGAACGGAAACATCTTGTCGAACAGGCTTTGTGAGGTGTGCAACAGCAGAATGGCGCCAATGACGCCGCCGACAACGCTTACGATCGCCATCACCGACAGCTTGACTCCGTCAAACCCCTTAAAGTCGTGGCGATAGGCAAAAGCCGATGCTAGCGCGCTCGGCACGAGGGCAACCGTGCTCGTGGCGTTGGCGTTGAGGGACGGAACACCAGCCGCGACCAGAGCTGGCAGGGTCACAAAGGAGCCGCCGCCAGCCATGGCGTTCATGGCGCCGCCCAGCATCCCGGCAACGGCGATGAGGAGGAGATCATTCATACCATTGCCTCGATCAGGCCTCAATTCGTGCGTAAATCCCCGATTTTACAAATTTGCAGAGGAATATGCCACCGGACCGCGGCTCGTCTTTTGGAGGCCAAGATTGAAGGAGTTCACGGCGCGTTCTGAAGACAGGACGGCGGTTCCTGCTTGTCAAAGCATCGCGACCCGAGGGGCTTCCGTCATTCGGGTTTAGGGTATCGGGAAGGCCAAAGGCGCGCGCCGTCGAAGGCCGATACAGGCGCGCGTATTGAACGCCAGGTTTTCTACGAGAGGTTCTAAAGCGTCGTGCGCGTAATCGGACGCGGGCTTCGGTACGCCTTTCTGCATGCACATTGGACCTCACTTCATTGGCTTCCCGCTTGCCTTTGCGTCACGGATTTTCTTGAGTGAGGATTGTATGAGAAAGCGCCTTGCCGGGAAGTTAATGGGATAAGCCATTGATATTACTAAGACACTTCGGGAATGGGCGGCGCTCCCGGCGCGCGCGCCGGGCTGGTGATGGTTAACAGGGAAATCCGAGATTATATTTAACGGACTTTTCAGAGCCCATTTAATGCCAAAATTCCGGCATTAAATTCTATTTAATGGGGCGATCGGAGGCAAAAAAGCTGTTCACTTTCAATGCGTTGGAACCGCCTGCCTACCGCCGCTCGTAGGCCTGTTTCGCGCCGGATAAATGCATGATTAAGCCTAATCAAGTGTAAATTGGACCGGAAATAAATCAGCGGCGCTTCCGTTAACCAGTTTCAAATTAACACTCGGCGCTGCGAACGAACTGTTAACCACGAGGCGTAAGGCGGGCGCCGTCTGAGATGGCGGCGGCAGGATGGGCGAGAAGCGCTCCTGCCTTCAATCGGACGCGGACGCACGCTTGCGTTGAGCTCGCGCGCCGCTACGGCTCCGAATTTTGCGCACGCCGCGCTAAGGCTCTGTGATGTCACGCATGATGCCGGCAAAGTAACGCTTCCCTGCGGCACGCCAAGCAGCGACGCAAAGTTCGAGAAGGAACTTCGAGCCATCTCTTCGGTTAGCTTCGACCTTGCGGGTCATCATGCGCTGCCCGTTTCCTCCAGAAGCCTCCTGAAACATCTCATGAGACTCGTCCATGAAAATCGAGACGCTGGTGCCTACCGCTTCATCGCGATGGTAGCCAAAAATACGCTCTGCGGCGCGATTGATAGACTGAATTTTTCCCTCGCCGTCGACGATAACGATAGCCTCGTTGATCGTATCGGCGATCTTTCCGAACCGCTCCTCGCTTTCGGCCAAAGCCCTCCTCGCTTCGAACCGCTCGTGAGCGAGCACCAGGCGCCGCTCCGCCTCCGCGTTCCCGCGTTCCGCAAGGACGAGCTGCGTTATGTCACTGTGAGCGATGACGATGTCGCTGCCAACTGACGCGCGGGTGACGGTCATTTTGAACCAGCGTTCCTGCTCGCGTGAGTGGCAGGGGTATTTTTGCCCGAAGCTTGGAAGCGCTCCAGCGATTACAGCCTTGATCCCTTCTGCGGCCTGCCGCCCGAGCACGTCGCCGGCGGAACCCGCCTTGAGACAGGCGTCGACGTAATTCTGGCCAAGATAGGCTTTGGGATCGAGTGAGGCGTTTTCAATCGCGAATTTCGTCCACGCCGAGTTGACGTAGACAATAAACCCAGCCTCATCCAAGATCGCGATTTCGGGAGAAATTCCCTCCAAAGCCGCTGCCATTCTTTCAGCGGAGATTGAGGCGGCGCGCTTCCCTATCACAAAGATGACCCAATAAGAACTGTCCGAGGAGACGCACGAGGCGACGCCTTAAGTACTATTGGGCTCCTGGAAAGTGTCAAGACGGAAGCTTGAGCCTAACCTGAGGCATTATGTTCCGGGCTGCGCGAGGCATCGTTTACATAGGCCTTACCTCTCCTGCGATCCCCTGAGTCCCGAAACCGCGTTGCGGCTGTCGGCGAATTGCTCAAGGGCGCAGCTGATAAGCGTCCTGGCGCTATCTCAACGGCCAAAGGCGTGGATGTGAAAGCTCGCTGTCCATCTTATTATCACCCATCACAGCGTCAAAACACGACACCCTGTCGCACCAGGACCTTCGTCCTGATGTTTTGCTGTTGCGGCCAAATAGACTGGCCATGCATTTTCTATTCGATGACGGGACAGATCATGCTAAAGAAAAAAACCTGCGCGCAGACGTGGCTGATTTCGGCTGCGCGCAGGTAAAGGCCCGCTAGGAGATCGGGCTAGGAGCACGTAGGCGATGGCTGAGCGACTACGTACGGTATAACCTTGGAGGATGTCTCCAGGCGCAAAGGCGACTGCTACCTGACTTGGGCTGCAGGCGCTGGCTGCGTAACTGTGACCTTCGCTTTTCCGCCTTCCCAGTAGGCGGGGTACCACTTGGTGTGGCCAATTAAGAGTGCATGCACAAGCACCGCTATGAGAGCGACGCTGCCAAGAAGCCACATCAAACCGGTCTCTGGGGGCACTACCAACCAGATTCCGTGTTCTCCATCGGTATCGGCCATAAGGGGTTCTCCTCTCTAAGATGCTTTAGTGAAGCCAGGGTGTAAGCGCGTAAGAAAGGAAGTGCGCGAGCACCGCGATAGCGCCAAAAGCCCGCGTACCATTGATAACGTGGCTGTGCAGCTCCTCGGCTTCTGCAATCGAGAGACCACTCGGATAAACTTTCTTTGGGTCTGCCATAATCTTCAGCTCCTCGACGGATGTCGTAAGTCATCGTGCTGAACCCGCACGTCGGGCGCTTACACCTAAACAAGCGGTATACTGCGTAAGCAAGTCTAGAATATTATCAACAAACCGTGTGTCAAATGCAATTGAAGCTTATATCATGTGTAAATACGACACAACCCGGAAAAACCCTGATACCATGTAAGGATAATCGTCAAGAAATGAATCGATATCGCGTATATAGCCTAATTTAAATTTTATAGTTTCTATATTGATTGCAGTTTATACACTTATCAGGCTGGCGGCGTTTGTCGGGAATTCTACCCACTCTTCACGCGAAGGCGCTTGTTTACCTTCACCGTCGAACGCCCGATGCCACAAACACAAGCACACGAAACGTAAGGCGAAATGCCAGGAGAAACATCGCAAAAAGGAACTCGGCCAGGATGTCTGCCAACCAGACGCCAAACCAAAATCCCGCGCACAAACGGCGCCTGATAGGCGGCTGCACGCGGGAAGGTTGCCTTGGAGGGTATCTCCAAGGCACAAACTTTAGGCCCGCAATTACGCGTTGTTGCCCGGCAGAACGTGGCTGATCGAAACCTTAGCCTTGCCGCCTTCCCAGTACTTGTTGTACCAGGTCGTGTGACCAATCAGGCCCAAATGCACGAGAATCGCGATCCCGGCGACGGCGCCAAGGAAATGCGGAAGCCCGAGCGAGGGTTTCACATACAGCCAGATCGCGGCTTGTCCATCTATATCGGCCATTAATCTTTCTCCTTCTTACGGTGGTTAGTGGAGCCAGGGGCTATAGACATATGAAAGAACGTGAGCGACGACAGCGACGGCGCCGAAGACGCGCGTGCCGTTGATCACGTGGCCATGAAGTTCCTCGGCCTCAGCCAAGGTCAAACCAGTCGGATATACTTTGTTTGGATCCGCCATAATCGTACCTCCAAAAAGATTCCGTGCTTAACCTGCACGAAGGTGTCCTGCAGCCGCCGCCTAAGGAGATGGACCCCCACCTCCTCTTACGGCGACATGACAATATCAATTGGCTATGCGTACGGAACGACGTGTTCAATCGCCGTCTTGGCCTTGCCGCCTTCCCAGTAGGCGGGATACCACTTCGTGTGGCCAATCAAGAGTGCATGCACAATCACCGCGATGAGAGCGACGCTGCCAAGAAGCCACATCAAGCCGGTCTGGGGGGGCACAACCAACCAGATTCCGTGTTGTCCATCAGTTTCTGCCATGGGTAGTTCTCCTCTTTAATGCTTTAATGCAGCCAGGGGGTGAGGACGAAGGAGAGCACGTGCGCGACAACCGCGGCAGCGCCAAATGTCCGTGTTCCGTTAATCACATGAGCATGCAGTTCCTCGGCTTCTGCCAACGTTAGACCCGTCGGATAGACCTTATTTGGATCTGCCATAGATACCTCCTCGTAAGAATTGTCGTGCTGAACCCGCACGTTGGTCTGCTGTGCTAAAAGCCCAAAAGCGGAAGCTACGCCTTTAGCAGTGTCAGCATAGGCATACTATTGTATGTGTCAATTCGTATTGACATAGTATTCTCTGTGTCAAGGCGACACAATCATGGTTTCCCTGTCAGTTATCCAGGGTATAACATAATATTCGTCAGGTATTATCGATGCTTACTCGTAGGGACTATCCGTACGAATGTGGGGATATTTGCTACAGGCGCATACGCATACCCTTACATGGCGTAAGGTTTTAACGCATCTCTGGCGGCTTGCCTATGAAGCGCAGCCGCGCATGCCGGGCGAGAAATGTTCATGACCTGCGCGGGAAAAGGCGATAGTGTCCTCTAAATTCCCGACGATTGCGGAGGCGGCGGCATGCGTAGCCAGTGTGTGGACGCTTCGCCTCTAAAATCAAAAATGCGTTCCAGAAACGAGGCAAAAGCGCGATGAGCGACGCCCGCGCTCCCGGCTCGCGCGATGGCATGGCGAACGAGGCTCAACCCTTCATTGTCGACCTCACCAATTGCGACCGCGAGCCCATTCACATTCCAGGTTCCGTGCAACCCCACGGCGCCCTGCTTGCAGTCGATCCGAAGACGCTAAGAGTTGCTCAGGCGGGTGGCGATACAAGCCGTCTCCTGGGTCCGGAGCCTTTTGAGCTGATCGGCGAGAGTATCGACTGCCTGTTTCCACCGGACCGGGTGGCGCGACTGCAAGCGATGCTCAGCACCGAGAGCTTTTTGATTCGGCCGGTGCACGCCTTCAGTATTGTCAGCAAACAGGATTGGGCGACTGTTGATACATTCGTATACCGGAGCGGCGAGCTCATCGTGCTGGAACTGGAGCCTACGGGCGAAAACCATCCCGAAGACGCACTCGCCCTCGTGCAGACCATGCTTGCCCGTGTCCAGCGGGCGGATACTACGCAAGCATTCTGTCAGGGACTAGCCGACGAGGTTCGACGCGTGTCGGGCTTCGATCGCGTCATGGTCTACCGGTTCCTGCCGGATGACAGCGGCGTTGTCGACGCGGAGGCGCGCGGAGACGGCGTGGAATCCTTTCTCGGCCTTCACTACCCAGCCTCCGACATTCCGCGGCAGGCCCGCGAACTCTATCTCACGAGTTGGATTCGCCTGATCCCGAACGCTCGCTACACGCCTGCGCCCATTCTCCCTGCGGACGATCCCTGCTCCGGCGCGCCGCTTGACCTGAGCCACAGCCTGATCCGTAGCGTCTCGCCCATGCACCTGGAGTATCTGGCGAACATGGGCGTCACTGCCTCGATGTCGCTTTCGATCATCATGGGCGGCAAGCTCTGGGGCCTCATCGCGTGTCATCACGGGACGCCGCGCTTTCTCTCACACCGCCTCCGGATGGCGTGCGAACTGTTTGCGCAGATGGCGTCCGCGAAACTTGAAACGAGGGTCGGCGCCGATGAGTTCGAGGCGCAACTGCGCAGCAAGCGCATCCACGAGGAACTCGTCACGCGCATGAGCGGCGAGGCCGATCTGGCCCAGGGACTCACCCGCCATAAGCCGAACCTGGTCGATTATATTCCCGCGGAAGGCGTGGGATTATGGCTGGATAGCCGATTTACGGGGCTGGGCCAGACGCCACGAGCCGAGCAGGTGGCTGATCTGGTCGCCTGGTTGAACGAAACAGCGGCCGACGGTGTCTTTCACACAGACAGATTACCCTTGCTCTATCCACCTGCCGCCGGGTTTGCGGATGTCGCGAGCGGACTTATAGCGCTCTCGGTCTCAAAGACGCCGCGCGATTATGTGCTGTGGTTTCGGCCGGAAGTGATCCGCACGGTCACTTGGGCGGGCGATCCGAACAAGCCCGTCGAGTCCAGCGACGGCGGCCAACGCCTCTCCCCTCGCAAGAGCTTCGCCGCGTGGCGTGAGTCGGTGAGGTTGCATTCCCACCCCTGGCGGAGCGTCGATGTGCAAGCGGCAAGGACGCTGCGCCTCTCCCTGATGGAGGTGATTTTACGGCGCATCGACCTGGTCGCCCGCGAGCGTGAGGAAGCGCGCATCAAGCAGGCGGCGCTTACTGCCGAGCTGGACCGGCGGCTTGAACAATGGCAGGCGGTCGCCGCCGAACTCAAGGAAGAGGCGCAGCGCCGGACATTGGTCGAGACCGAGCTTTCGCAGGTGCTCCGCTCGACGGTGGAGGATCAAGAGGCCGAGCGCCATCGGATCGCGCGCGAACTGCATGATAGCCTCGGGCAAACGCTCACTCTGCTCAAGCTTGGCCTCGATGAACTTGGCCACGCCTTGCCGGACAGCGACAGGATGAGGGAACGGCTTGCGGCTCTGAAGGGGCTTGCCAGTGGAGTTGGCTCCGAGGTGAACCGGCTGGCCTGGGAAATCCGGCCCACAGCGCTCGATGATCTCGGTCTGGAAACCGCCATTCGTCACCTCATCGAGACATGGAGCGAGCGATTGAACCTGCAGTTCGACCTGCGGCTGGCGATGAACGACCGCCGGCTGAACCCGGCGGTAGAGACCACGCTCTACCGCGTGCTGCAGGAAGCAATCAACAATATCGCGAGGCATGCGGACGCGACGCGGGTCGCCGTGCTTCTCGAGGCGCGCGAAAAGGAGGTGAGCATGATCGTGGAGGACAACGGACGAGGATTTTTCCCTGCCGAGGCTGCGCCGGTCGACACGCCCACCAAGCGGCTCGGCTTGCTCGGCATGCGCGAGCGCCTATTCCTTGTCTCTGGCACTCTGGAAGTGGAGTCCGTTCCGGGCCTGGGCTGCACCCTTTACATTCGGGTTCCGCTATGACCGAGTTTCCTGCCGCCCGCCTGCGCGTTTTTATCGCCGACGATCACCCCGTGGTTCTCGCTGGGATTCGTTCGCTGCTCGATGGCCATCCGGAGGTGGAAATCATCGGCGAGGCGCGAGACGGCGAAAACGCTCTTCAAATGGCTCTTGAGCTTAAACCCGCCATCATGGTGCTCGACCTTTCCATGCCACGGCTCAATGGCGTGGATGTCACGCGCCAGCTCCTCGCTCAGCTTCCCGACTGCAAGGTGGTTGTTCTGACCGTGCATGAAGATCGCGCATACTTGCGCAAGCTGATGGAGGAAGGCGCATCCGGCTACGTGCTCAAGCGGTCGGTGGGGGAGGACCTGCTTCGCGCGATCCACGCCGTCGCCGCAGGCGGCATCTATCTGGATCCGTCAATCGCCGCACACGCAATCGATAGGACGCCCAACAAACCATCCGAGGCGGCTGCGAGCGGCGCGGAGCTTAGCGAGCGAGAGGTTGAGGTCATGCGGCTGACCGCGGTCGGACACAGCAACAAGGCGATCGCGAACATATTGCAGATCAGCGTCAAGAGCATCGAGACTTATAAGGCCCGCGCGATGGATAAGCTCGGTTTCCACAGCCGCGTCGAACTGGTGGGGTATGCAGTCGAAAAGGGCTGGCTGGCCGGGAGTTGAGACGCAACTCGCTGATTGCGTCCAATCCGTTCGGGCCAGCTAACCTCGCGTTTGGCGGCCTTACCGCGAGCACATCAAGTTACATTCAGATACACTATTAAATTGAAAGCAGCGTAGGAATCGCCATACAAACTACTTGATTTTAATAAAATGGGGTCAATGGCATGGCCTCGATCACTGGTCCCAAGATGGACCTTATGGATCGACTTCGCGCTGCGGCGGAAGCGGTAGAGCGCTTTCATGCCTTTTCCTTCGAAGAAAGAAGGGCCTTATACAAAGAGGTGAAGGCAATCGCGACACAGCTTAGAGAGATGGATGCTCGCTCCTCCAGTGCGCAGCTAACCCCAGTACCCCGTTCCCCAAATACACACATCCCGGATGACACGCTGGAAGATGCAAGCGTATAATCAAGAACTGCACGACGGATAGCGCCCGGGGAGGCCGACATCCTTGTCCAGCACGCTCCACTACATTCTACTTGCGAAAGAGGGATGAATTACAAACAAAGAACCCCCAGTCTGACACGACCAGGGGCTTCTTACTTCTGCTCGAAGCAAGCTCTTTGTACAATCTCTAGCATAGTGGCCAGAGCTAGAAGCTTAGATGCAGGTAAACCTATCGTTAATTCTAGTCTTTTCCCAGAAACCGGCGCCGGTCAAGCTTGGTGTAAGCTTTATGCGATTTTGCCGCAGGTGCGAAACGCAGTTGCAAAAAATGGGCGTTTCACTCTAGGGCGTGTCGTCAGTTGATGTGAGTCCTCCGAGCCACAACGGAGCGAAAATCGCGTACGGCCATCGTTGCAGTCGTCAGTCGGGAGATTCCCAAATCAGATTTTGTCTGACTTATAGGTCGTCGGCAATGGAGAGGCCGACGGATGCAGCGCTACGCCTTACGCGACGACCAGTGGACCAAGATCAAGGATTTCCTGCCGGGCCGCGAAGGCCACGTGGGCGGCACGGCGGCCGACAATCGTTTGTTTGTCGATGCCCTCCTTTATCGCTACCGCACCGGCATCCCCTGGCGCGACCTGCCGGAGCGATACGGGGCTTGGAAGCCGACCCACAAGCGTTACCGCCGCTGGTGTGAAAGCGGAGTGTTCGCGCGCATTCTCGAGGCTTTGGCGTTGGAGGCCGACGCGGAGTACATGTCGATCAATTTAACCAGCATCCGCGCCCACCAACATAGCGCCGGCGCCCAAAAAAACACGGCGCGGACCAAGCCATCGGACGATCCCGTGGCGGCTTGACGACCAAAATCCACGCCATTGTCGATGCGCTCGGCAACCCCGTGGCGCTATCGCTCACAGCCGGTCAGGCCGCCGATATCACGCAGGCCGAACCCTTGCTCGATCAGGTCGCGCCCGATGCGCTCCTTGCCGACAAAGGCTATGACAGCGACGCATTGGTCGAGACGCTTCAAAAACGCGGCATCACCCCAGTCATTCCTCCGAAGGCAAACCGCCGTGAGCCGCGCGAGACTGACTTCGCCTTATATCGCGAGCGCAATCTCGTCGAACGCTTCTTCTGCAAACTCAAGCAATACCGGGCTATCGCAACCCGTTACGACAAACTCGCTAACACATTTCTTGCCGCCGTCACCATGGTTTGCATAGTGTTCTGGATCAACTGACGACACGCCCTAGTCCCCGAGCCACTTTCGCGCTTCGCAGGTGCGTTTACTGCTAGTAAGTACGATCGAATCCATGCTTCTCACCACCCGCTTCGCTCCGAGCCCTACCGGCTATTTACATCTCGGCCATGCTTATTCTGCGCTCTTTGCGTATGAGGCGGCGCAGGCCGAAGGGGGAAGGTTCTTGCTGAGGGTCGAGGACATCGATCCCACGCGGTGCAAACCGGAATTTGCCGAGGCGCTGCTTGAGGATTTGCGCTGGCTCGGCCTCGAATGGGAGGAACCGGTGCGGCGGCAATCCGAGCACATGGAGGATTATGCGGCGGCGCTCTCAAAGCTCCGGGCTTTGGGTTTGCTCTACCCCTGCTTTTGCACTCGACGCGAAATCGAGAATGAGGTGATGGCGTCCGCAGCCGCGCCTCATCTCGCTCCGCGAGGGCCGGACGGACCGGTGTATCCGGGCGCATGCCGCAATCTCGATCAAGACGAGCGCGCGCTGCGGCTGCGTCAGAACCAGGCGGCGAGCTGGCGGCTGGATGTCGCCAAGGCGCTTGCTATGACCGGGCCTCTACACTGGAACGACCGCGCCGCCGGGCTGGCCAAGGCGGCCCCGCTCGATTTCGGGGATGTGGTGCTGGCCCGCAAGGATGCCGCGGCCAGCTATCATCTCAGCGTGACCGTGGACGATCATCTCCAACGCGTCACCTTGGTTACGCGGGGCAAGGACCTCTTCCGCGCCACAGACATTCACAGGCTATTGCAGGCGCTCCTGGGCCTTTCCACGCCGGATTATCACCACCACGAACTTCTGACGGACGCCACGGGGCGGCGCCTTGCAAAGAGGGACAGGGACGTGACGCTGCGAGAGCTGCGAGCGGCCGGAAAGACGGCGGCCGAGGTGAGGGAGATGGTCATCTGCTCATCCGTGGGGACGCGGCCGTGAAGACGGAAGATGGAGTGCTCTCATAAAAAGGCGCTCAGCTTACACCGGCTTTTTCCGGCTCAGGCCAGTACAGCGCGAGCCTCCTCTTCCACCTTGCGAAGGCGCTGGTAATCGCAAAAACAACCATGCGTCTTGACCATGTGCCGCGCGAAACCGAGTTTGAAAGCATAAAGCCGGCTGGTGGGAGTATCCGCATCGGGCAAGCATTCGATGTCGTTGCCCTCACGGACGGAAATCTGCCGGATGGCGCCCTGCGGTGAGCGAGCAGGGACGCTCGACGCGATATCGATCCATTTTTTGTTTGGCATCGCCCCGTTCGGGGAGGAGTTCGTCGGGCTGAGCATGAGATCACCTCTTTTAATCTGCCTGGGAAGACGCAAACCCGATGCCAAACCCTAAGTCATTGATAGTTAATGATATTTACCTAGATCCCTACGGTCTCCTGTTGCTTTGGCAACAGGCTGTGACCCGAGATTGCTGCTTCAGCAACAGTGGCCGCAGATGACTTGGCCGGAACTTTCTGACGCTCAATCAAGCGTCAGCAACGCCACGCGAAAGCAAATCTCGCGCTGGTCCGCCTGTCGAGCCTGAAGAGCCGGCGATAAGGGTATAAGGCGTTAGGGCTAATTAAAGCAGAGTGCCGCTACGGGGCATCTTCGCTGACCACGCCGACGAACGGAAGCTCCCGGAAAGTGTGAGCGATATCCATTCCATAGCCGACAACGAAACGATCAGGACACGGGAACCCCACGAACTGAGCTTCAATATCCAGTTCGCGGCTGCCGCGTTTGTCCAGAAGCACGGCTATCGAAACGCTTCTCGCCCCCCGGTTCAGAACCAGATAGCGCGTGTATGCCAGTGTGTTGCCGGATTCGAGAATGTCGTCGATGAGAAGGACATCCCGGCCGTTTACAGCGGCGTCGATATCCCTGAGGATTCTGACGCCGCCGCTTTTCGTTCCCGCGCCATAGCTCGAGACGAGGATGAACTCCACCTCCGGCGCCAGACCCGCGTCATGCATGCAGCGAATGAGATCCGCAGCGAAGATGAACGATCCCTTGAGGATCGCAATGACAAGAAGATTGTGGAACTCCTGCGCGGCGATTTCCTTCGCAAGCTCAAGATTGCGCTGCGCAATCATATCCGCCGGAAAAAGCACCTCTATGTTTCTGCCTCGGACTATGGGCATCGCTCAAGCTCCAATCGCGGCCGCGAGCGCCGTTTCATCTCGTGCAGGGCGTTTTATGCCAAGCATCTTGCGCGGCCTTCACAGGGTGCTATATCCGGTGCCGTTCCAGTCATGCAACTATTCCAACTTCGAGCAGACATATGGCAGACGCAGATTCCCAGGTGAAAGAAGCCGCCGCGGAGACGCATTCGTTCCAGGCCGAGGTGGCCGAACTGCTTCGACTGATGGTGCACTCCGTCTACACCGAAACCGATATATTTTTGCGCGAGCTCGTTTCCAACGCCTCGGACGCTTGCGACCGGTTGCGTTACGAGGCGATTGCCAGCCCCGAGTTGACCCCGGGCGACGCTCCCTTTGTCATTCGCATCACGCCCGACAAAGACAAGGGCACGCTGACCATCGCCGATAACGGCATCGGCATGAGCCGGCAGGAACTCATCGATAATCTTGGCACCGTCGCCCGCTCGGGCACCCGCGCCTTCATGGACAAGCTTGCAGAGGCGAAAGATGGCGCCGGGCTGATCGGGCAATTCGGGGTCGGGTTCTATTCGGCGTTCATGGTGGCGGACCGCATCGAGGTTGTGAGCCGGCGCGCAGGAACAAAGGAGGCCTGGGCCTGGACCTCCTTGGGAGGCGGCGGCTTCGAAATCGCGCCCGCAAGCGAAGAACAGGCGGCCAGGGCGACGCGCGGCACTGAGATCGTGCTGCATTTGAAGGAGGACGCGAAGAAGTATCTCGAAGCGTACGAGATCAGGCGCGTCATCTCGACCTATTCGGATCACATCCTGTTCCCGATCGAACTCGTCGATGCCGAAGGCAAGTCCGAACAGGTCAACTCCGCAAGCGCCTTGTGGCAGCGGCCAAAGTCGGAGCTGAAGCCCGAAGAATACGCCGAGGCCTACCGCTCCATCGCCCATGCCTTCGATGAGCCGGCCATGACGCTGCACTATCGGGCGGAAGGTCGGCAATCCTACGCCGTGCTCCTGTTCGCGCCCTCGACCCGGCCTTACGATCTGTTCGATCCGGCGCGGCACTCGCATGTGAAGCTTTACGTGAGGCGTGTGTTCATCACGGAGGGCGCGGATCTCCTGCCCTCCTACTTGCGCTTCATGCGCGGCGTCGTCGACAGCGAGGACCTGCCGCTGAACATCTCGCGCGAGATGCTGCAGAACAATCCGCAAGTCGCGCAGATACGCAAGGCGCTGACGGGCCGCGTCATCTCGGAACTGGAGAGCCTCGCCGCGAAGGACGCCGACGCCTTCCAGAAGATCTGGGACGCATTCGGCGGGGTAATCAAGGAGGGCCTTTACGAGGATCACGAAAGGCGCGACGCGCTGCTCAAACTCGCACGCTTCACGACAACAGCGGGCGATGCACGGACGCTGGAACAGTATGCCGCCGATCTCAAGCCCAATCAGACCGAGATTTACTATCTCGCCGGCGAAAGCACGGAGCGCCTGAAGTCCAATCCGAAGCTCGAAGCGGCCAGCAAGCGCGGCATCGAGGTGCTGCTGCTGAGCGATCCGGTCGATTCCTTCTGGACCGCCATGCCCGTCGATTTCGGCGGCAAGCCCTTCAAATCGCTGAGCAAAGGCGACGTCGATTTTGGGCTCGTGCCGTTGCTCGAAGAGCCGGCGAAAGAAGAGGCGAAGCTCGATGAGCCAGATACGGAGGCTGTCATCGGCGCAGTGAAAACGGCGCTCGGAGAACGCGTTTCCGACGTGCGCGCCTCGCAGCGGCTTGCGGACAGTCCCGCCTGCCTTGTCGCCGCAAAACATGGGCCGGATCTGGAAATCGAGCGTCTGCTGGCGCGCCAGGGGCGCGGCTTGGGAGCCAAGCCGATCCTTGAGCTCAATATTCGCCATGCGCTGGTGAAAGCGATCGCCAATGCGCTGAAGGCGTCACACCAGGACGATGTGAACGATCTCTCGGCGCTCTTGCTCGAACAGGCGCAAATCCTCGATGGCGAGTCGCCGGATGACCCTGCGGCCTTTGTCTCAAGACTGAACCGGCTCGTCATGAGAGGCGTATAGCAGCGTCAGCCGCTGCCATCCGCTTCTCGATCTTGTCCTGGCGTTCGATCAGCCAGTCCCCCGCCGCATAAAGCTCGTCTTCATGCGCATCCGCAACGCCCAAATCCTCCGGCTTGAAAGGCCGGGGACATCGTCATTTGCCGCCAGAACTTCGGTTTAAGCCAACACCGGCGCCCTCCCCAAAGCCCGTACTTCCCCGGCCCAAACGGCGGCTCTTCCAGGGGATCGTCAGGCTCTGCTGGGGAATCCTGTTGCGGTGTGGAAGGAGACGGGAAACCGCCCATGTGTGGCCTCTTGAAAAGAAAGGCCGGCCTATAGACTCCTTCCCTGGAGGGAAGCTTGCAGCCCGTGCTTCAAAACGCACAGAGAACTCCCGCCGTCTTGCGCGAACGGCGATCTCGCGCACCGGAGGAAAGCCGGCCGCACATCTTCTGAAGGTTACACGAAGTATGACCGCGAACCGATTTGCTACGCGAGACTCGGTTCGCGGTCATAGGCGCGCCGCCTGCTCTTTCAGGCAACGGAGTTGTATAACTAACTCATAGCAAATTTCAACCTTTAATTGTAAAATTAATCGACTCGCCCCTGAGGCTCTCGCATGATGCCCAACCTTCGCCAGCGCTGTGAGATCGTAAGGTTAGTGCGGAACGCGCCTGGAAAGTGACGCCTGACGGGGACTTTACTCGTGCGCCGAAGGACGATCATTCGCATCGAAACCGCGAATCGCCCACCTTGTGGCGATGCCGAAAAGCAAAAGAGCGAGCGGGGGTCCAAGCAGCACCACAGGCACAACCGGGATTTGGGGGGATGCAAACTCTCCAGACATGAACTTGATTGCGAAATAGATCCCCCATCCCATGATCCATGCGGATGAAACAAGGATCCAAAGACGGAACATCCCGCGCCGCCAATTTACGGAAACCGGTTTTTCTTTTTCCAGGGTGAACCGGCGGTGTTGCATGGACATGGTTTCCCCTCAAATTGGTCGATCTTTGGAAGTCTCAAGAGTTCTAGAGAGAGTTCGTGATCTCAACTCGCGATGCGATCGCTAAACTGGCGCATTGCCGATGAATGCTGCTTGATGGCCATGATGCAGCATAAACCGCGGGCGGTAAAACGGTTCCGCCAGCGCTAGCGCTTGGTGCTCCGGTTTACTCTCGCGTCGTCATTCGCGGCGCATTGCCGAACCACGCGATCCTCATTTTCTCCACAGGCCGGATTTCGATTGCAGCACTCCGCCTGCACCGCCTATGGTGCGCGCAACCGGAGGGCTAGCGCCGCCCGCACCGCGATCAACAGCTTGTAATGGGGCAAGGCAAGTGGCACGCGAAGCGATTATCCAGGAAGATACAATCATCAAGGGCAAGATCCGCAATTGCCGCCAGATGGAAATTCATGGCTTCGTTGAGGGCGAGCTTGTCGCAGAGTCGGTGCTGGTCCACCAGGGAGGCTCCTTTTACGGGACACTGAAATCCGATCAGGCTGACGTCGCCGGGTCGGTTCAGGGCGAAGTTTTCGTCAAAAACCTGATCAGCATTCGCAGTTCGGGTTCCGTGAACGGCCATGTCCGCTACGGGCAACTCGCCATGGAGATGGGCGCCGATCTCAGCGCGGAACTCCGCAATGTGCCGCCGAGACTTACAGGCGATTTCGATATCACCGTCAGGCGGGGGAAGTCGGTCATCATCACCACCGACGATATCACTGCCGTCGATCCCGACGACACGCCCGATCACCTCACCTATACGGTATCCAACCTGGCCAGCGGCTTCGTTGCGCTTACGAGCCAAGCCGGAACGCCAATTGTGAACTTCACCCAGGCTGATATCGAGGCTGGCCGCGTGCTGTTCGTCCACGATGGCGGAGACAGCAGCACCGCGAGCTTCGATATTGTCGTCGCCGACGATAGCGGAGCAACTTCCGGCGCCTTCCAAACCGTGCACGTGCACGTCAGGGGCTAATCTAAAGCCTCGTGCGCTTGATCGTGACGCGGGCCTCGGTACGCTTTTCTGCATGCCCACTGGACCTCACTTCATGTTTGGATCAGCTTTCCGCTTGCGTTTGCGTCACGGATTTTCCTGAGTGAGGATTGTACGAAAAAGCGCCTTGCTGGGAAGTTAATGGATAAACCTTTGATTTTGCTAAGAAAATTCCAGAAGCGGCGCACGCGCCGTGCTGACTTCGGCGCGATCTTGGTTAACAAGGGAAACTAAGATTATATTTAACGGACTTTTCAGAGCCAACTTAATGCCAAAATTCCGGCATTAAATTCTATTTAATGGGGCTTAGCGAAGACAGAAACTCGTTCATTTTCAATGAGTTGAACCGCTCATTCCTAGCCGGCCCATAGGCGCGAGAGGCCTCGGTTTCACGCCACATCAACCTTAATGAAGCGTAAATTGGACCGGAAATAAATCGGCCGCGCTCGCGTTAACCGGTTTCAGATTAACACTCAGCGCTGCAAACGAACCGTTAACCCCGATGCATAAAGCGCGCGCCGTCGGAGATGTCGGCCGCCAGTGGAGCGAGACGCACTCCGGCAGTCAATCGGACGCGGGCACGCGGTTGAGTTGAGCTTGCATCGCTGCGTTAAAGCGGGTTGCGATTAGCTGAAACCGAAGTCATGGCCAGGCTTGACTTGGCCATCCAGTCCCAAAATCCAAAAGGATTGAGTGTGTTCCCCTGGATGGCCGCATCAAGTGCGGCCATGACAACAAGGCGATTCCGAACAATTTCGACGCGCGGTAAACCAAGGGAAGAGGCCGGATGCTGGCGCGCGTTTCGCGAGTTACTTCAACAGCGCGAGCGCCGGTTCGAGCAGCGCCGGGTCGCCGCAGGCAATGCAACGGTCGGATGCCTCGGCGGGGCCGCCATTCCAACTGCGAACCACGCCGCCAGCCTTCTCGACGATCGGAATGAGCGGCACTATGTCGTACGGCTTAAGCTTGGCTTCCGCCACGATGTCGATCTGCCCCAACGCCAGCATGCAGTAAGAATAACAATCGCCGCCAAACCGCCGCATGCGGACGGCTTTCGCCAGCCGGCCGAAGCGAGCCTCGTCCTCCCCTTCGAACATATCCGGCGTGGTTGCGGTAAGGAGGGCCTGATCAATCGCCCCGCATCGCCGCGCTTCACAGCGCGTCAAACCTTTCGGTCCGCGATACCAGGCCGCGCGGTCGTCGTTCCAGAACCGCTCGCCGATGAAAGGCTGGTCCATGAGGCCGAGAATAGGCTTGCCCTTGTGCTGCACGCCAATGAGCGTGCCCCAAAGAGGCGTGCCGATGATGAAAGCGCGGGTTCCATCAATGGGATCGAGCGTCCAGACGTAGTCGGCGCCGGCGTTCACGGCGCCGAATTCTTCTCCGACGATGCCATGATCGGGACATTCGCGCGCCAGCATGTCGCGCATAACCATTTCGGCGCCTTTGTCCGCCGCGGTCACGGGATCGAACAACCCGCCGCCCTTGTGGTCGGCTGCGGCGTTGGTCCGAAAATGCGACAAGGTCACGCGACTCGCTGCATTGGCAAGTTTGTGAGCCGTATCGAGCAGCATTTCCAATGATGCGGTCACCGTGTCCCCCGTGATCGTTCCAAATGCGGCACGAACGCCCTTGAAAAAAGATCTCAAACTTATTCGTTTCCAGGCATTGGGCGATCTGTCGCCTTTCGGAACCAATTGTCGCTACACGCCCCATTCACGATAGAGTGGCTTGTGTTTTGTGCGGTGCGATGCGATATTACTGCGATGCGATATGCATCTGATGCGTATCGCTGCCCTCCTTGGGCGTTTCCTCCCTAGACTTGGGGCCGTTCATCATTTGAATGGCCTCTTTTTTTTGCCCTTGTCTATTCCGCGGCCACCTTGTACCCGCCGGTCCAGCGCGGCAATTCCTGGACGAGCATGCCGATAAGGCGCTCCATATCCCACTGCAAGCCGGAAAAAGCAGACGACTTCTCGAACGTGTCCTCGTTCATGTAAAGGCTGCGGTCGACCTCGATCTGAAGCGCGTGGACGCCTTGATGCGGTTTGCCATAGTGTTCCGTAATGTAGCCCCCGGCATAGGGCTTGTTCAGCGCGACCCGGTAACCGAGGCTTCGCAAGAGTCCCTGCGCGAGCTTTGTGATCTCGGGAGCGCAGGACGTGCCGAAGCGGTCGCCCAGCACAAAATCCGGCCAGCCGCCCCGGTCTCCCTGCTGCGTAGGCATGGAATGGCAGTCAAGCAGGAACGCCGTCCCGAATTGAGCGCGGGTCGATTGCGTGAGTTCGTGAAGGGCGGCGTGATAGGGCTTGTAAAGCTGCTCGATGCGAACGAACGCCGTCTCCAGCGTAAGCGGCCCGTGGTAAATCTCTTCCTTTTCGTTGACGATGCGCGCGATGGTTCCAAGGCCGCCTATGGCCCGCAGCGACTGGCTGTTGACGAAGTCCGGCAGCCGGCCGTTGAACAGAACAGGATCGAGTTCGTAGGGCTCGCGGTTGATGTCGATATAGGCGCGGGGGAAATGCGCGTGCATGAGCACGGCGCCTTGGGCGGGCGCCGTGGCCAGAAGCTCATCGACGTAGGCATCCTCTGATTTGCGCAGCGCCTGGGCCGACAGCCGGGAGGACTCCACGAAAACGGAGGGGTAAATTCGTCCGCTATGCGGCGAATTGAAAACGATCGGAACGCGCTGATTCTGCGCGCCGATGATCGAGAACGGCGGATTGAGCTCCGCCGCAATGCACTGAGCTTCTTCGTGGGACATTAGAGAGTGTCGAGGGCCATCCGGCCGGAAACGATTTGCACCCGTACTGTCTCAAAAACCGCGCGTTCGCGCAATTGCGATCTATAGGCGTCAGTCTCACGTTTACGATTGAAGGGCGGACTCCTCCCGTCCAGAAAGCAAAAAACAGCAGCGATGTCATGATGAAAACGGCTTCTTACAATCCCGCCGTCCTTGTCTGGTTCCGGCGCGACCTAAGGCTCGCGGACCACGCTGCGCTCACGGCGGCCGCTGGCTCCGGCTTTCCTGTCATCCCCGTCTACATCCTCGACGATGAAACACCCGGAAAATGGCGCATGGGCGGCGCGAGCCGCTGGTGGCTGGCCCAGTCGCTGCAGGCGCTCGAGAAAAGCCTTGCACGCCTGGGATCGCGCCTGATCCTTCGGCGCGGGCAAACCGAGCGCGCGCTGCGCGATTTGATCACGGAAACCCGCGCGACTGCGATTTACTTCACCCGCGGCTACGAGCCCCATCAGCGCACGCTCGAAGAGCGGCTGAAATGGGCTCTCGCGCGCTCGGGAGTGCAGCTGCGCCGCTTGGGCGGCCAAGTCCTGTTCGAGCCCGAGAAAATCGCCAATTCGTCGGGCGAGCCGTTCCGTGTTTATTCGCCTTTCTATAGAGCGCTGACCCGGCGAGAGCCGCCCGGCGCTCCGTTCGCCGCTCCGCCAGCCCTGCCCTCGCCTTCCTCCTGGCCGCAATCGGAGAACCTCGAGAGTTGGGGCCTTGAACCGACAAAGCCGGATTGGGCGGGCGGCATAAGGGCAGCGTGGAAGCCGGGCGAGATCGCCGCCTATGCCCGGTTGCGGCTGTTCGTCGACCGTGCTGTGAGCAAATATCGCGACCAGCGAAACAATCCCGCCGGCGACTCCACCTCGAGGCTTTCTCCTTACCTCGCCTTCGGCGAAATCAGCCCGCGCCAAGTCTGGCACGCGGTGCTGACCGCCGCCGAAGCCGCCGGGCAATCCGACATGGGCGAAGCCTATCTCAGGGAGATCGCGTGGCGGGAATTCTCCTATCACCTGCTCTTTCATTTCCCGGAGCTGCCGGAGAAGGCCTTCAGGCCCGAGTTCGAAAACTTTCCCTTCCGCGAAGACGAACTGGCTCTGCGCGCCTGGCAAAAGGGTCAGACAGGCTATCCCATCGTCGACGCCGGCATGCGCCAGCTCTGGCGGACGGGCTGGATGCACAACCGGGTACGCATGATCGTAGCGTCGTTCCTGATCAAGCATCTGCTCCAGCCGTGGCAGTCGGGGGAAGCGTGGTTCTGGGATACGCTCGTCGATGCCGACCTCGCGAACAACTCCGCGAGTTGGCAGTGGGTCGCGGGCTCCGGCGCGGATGCGGCCCCTTACTTCCGCATCTTCAATCCCGTCCTGCAGGGCGAAAAGTTCGATCCCGATGGCGATTATGTGCGTACGTTCTGCCCGGAGCTGGCAAAACTGCCCGCCTCCTTCATCCACAAGCCGTGGGAGGCGGGATCGGATCTGCTTGAACGCTGCGGAGTGAAACTTGGCGTGGATTATCCCCTTCCGATGGTACCCCACGCCGCGGCAAGAACGCGCGCGCTTGCTGCCTTCGAAGGGCTCAAGAAGCAGGTCTGACTAATGCCGATCGTCAGAATCATCGACCCATATCCGGCGAAACGGTCGATTAACTCTATTGGCTTCGTTTCGCAAAAAATGCCGCTTTCTGCAATCTAAGGTAGCGCTAACTGCAATCAAGGATAGAATGGAGGTCAGATCCTTGTTTCAGGTCTGTGTGGTATTCTTTATGCCATCAGTATCGGCTCTGGGAAAAAGGTCGCGACTTATTAAGCCGCTTCATCTTCCGCCCAAGGCCGAAAAGAGACATCGACAGAGTTTTGCCACCCTAGTAGTCGGGAGCGAAACGGACGTAGCGACTTATTCAATGATATATCTACCCGAGCGTTGCACATCGGCAGAGAGGCGCATCGGTAAAGAGTTGGGCAACAATCTTTATAACTTACCAACAATTTGATGGCACATCGCCCGTTCTTATTTTAAAAGCGAGACATGGGCAGGTGGGATGCGCGCTCGTAGATAGGCGAATATTATTTGATTCGAGGCTTAGATGCTGCAGCGAATAAGGTTCATCACTATTGTATGGGGCACTCTGTTCTTAAGTTGCGTTGCCACGATCAAAGCACAGCCCGTCACCAACGACGCGATGTTGAATGGTTCGGAAGTCTCGCTCTCAGATCTGCCACAAGAAATCTTTCGACGTTCACCGAATGGTCTCGACGACAAACAATACTCCCAGTGGTTAGCAAACCAACCAGCATTGATATTGAACGGCGGCACGTTGCGGATAGGCCGCCCCGGGATGGGAGTATCGCTGACTATGCGTGTAAGCCGTCTTGAGCTACGTAACGCCGCACGCATCATCACGAATGGAGCAGATTTAGAAATTTCGGCAGTAAGCTTTGTATCCGAGAACGGTGAAATCATAGCTTTCGAAAATAAAGTTACTTCGCCAGTTCAGGAAAGATTGGGTCTTCCGGGTGTTTCGGGCTTCCCTGGTGGCAAGTTGACGCTATCCGGCCGTTTGGAAAGGGGAAGCCACCTCGTCATAAAGCTGGATGGCCAAGACGGAGGACAGGGGGGGCAAGGACGGGCTGGACAGAGAGGAGAGCCCGGGGTCCCAGGCAATAGGGCGGCTGATCACCTATTTGATTGCGCTCATGGTGGTGGAACCGGCGGGAGAGGCGGAAAGGGGCAGACTGGCGAAAGAGGAGCTCGAGGCGGAGCTGCTGGCGATGGTGGGATCCTGGTGCTTAATGGCCCAATCGCATCGCAAGCCGATCATCAAATTGATTTTTCTGGCAATCCTGGCGCACCGGGGTGGGGTGGTCTCGGTGGTGCTGGAGGGCTTGGCGGCCTTGGTGGAGAGGGGGGAGGTGGCTCAACCTTCTGCGGAGGTGGCCCAAAGGGACCTGATGGCCCTCCTGGTGATTTTGGTCCGTCAGGAGAAGTTGGCGAAAAAGGGAGTCCGGGAAGGTTAATGCTTAATCCGCAAGGATAAAGAAAATTTTCTAGGATCGTATGCATGAGCAGCAATGACGGTAAAGGCGACGGCCATCAAAACGATAGTGCTTTGAGTTACGAAGCGCTAAAGCAATTAATTATGCCCGCCCTGCTAACGGTTATTTTGGGATGCGGTGTTCTATTTCCATCAATATGGTATTCTACACACCTTAGCTACAACTCGTCAGCTGATGATGTCTTGGTTGCATGCAGTATCTCTCTATTTTCTTCGGTTATGTATCTCTGGGTATTACATTCAATATCTGTGATTACATTGCGAGAACCCTGGGTAAGTAAGGCTATTTTTGGTGCAGCTATCGGTTCTATCCTCGCAACGTCCGCTGTTATTTATAAACAAAAATTTACCTCGGATCCAAATCCCTTCCCTCTACAAGGACGGTGGGAAGTGCGTGTTGTAGGAAAAGATCCAGCTACTGGAAGGTTTTCGCGCGGAGTATTTCAAGGTTCGATGATAGTTGCATACAATCGAGATGTGAAAGCTTACACTGGTTATTCACTTGGGCAGGAAGGAATCAACAACAGCAACGAGTATGGTATCCAAGCCATCACACATATAACTTGGCGTAACCAGCAGGATAAAATCGAAATTGACATAAAGAACTTTCCTCGCGATGACAAGCTTCACAAACCAGGCAATGAAAGTCCGGAAACCTTGCCGTTGACAATTCACGGAGACGGAACGAAGTTTACGAGCGATGTGTCAAATGATGACAGCCTGAGCTCTGGTTATAAATTGATATTAAGCAGGGCTGATTAAACTTCCGTCAATAGATATCTGAGATTTTACTTGGTTGCGTTTGACTGCTTATAAGGCATAAGCTGGCTTAAGTTCAAAAACCTTGAAAGTCTCGTTTC